>SXXW01000009.1 GCA_005791165.1 Cytophagaceae bacterium | reverse complement strand
TTATCATATTTTCGTTGGTCCTTAAACTCTTTATATAAAGATAATAATCCGTCAATTAACATGTCTGAATTTTCTGGGGTTTCCATGGTCAAGCCTAATACTTCTTCTAAAAACAAAATATAATTTGATTTTAAAACCTCAAATGTTTCTGGGTTTATGGATTCAAATGCGAGCGTTTCTGTATGTAATTGATTTATTTTTTTCAATAAATTAAATAAATGCGCAATAGTCACAGCGGTGTTTAAGTCGTCATTCATCCCATCGTAACAACCCTGAATGGAAGTTAAAATGTCTGCCTCTTGATCGGAGTCGACCCGCGTAGGAATGCCCTTAGGATATTCCATTTTTTTAATGATTCTCAACCCATTTGCTATGCGCTTATAGCCTTTCTGTGAAGCTTTTAAGGCTTCATTTGAAAAATCTAACGTACTTCGATACTGCGATTGTAGCATAAAAAAGCGAACGGTCATGGGACTGTAAGCCTGCTCTAGTAATGGGTGATTTCCAGTAATTAATTCTTTCGGTAAAAAGGAATTACCCAAGGATTTACTCATTTTTTGACCATTAACGGTCAGCATATTAGTATGCATCCAATACCGGACGGGAACTTCACCATAGGCCGCTTTGGCCTGTGCAATTTCACACTCATGATGTGGGAATTTTAAGTCCATTCCACCCCCATGAATGTCAAATGTATTGCCTAAATATTTATGGCTCATGCAGGTACATTCGAGGTGCCAACCAGGGAACCCTTCTCCCCAAGGAGAATTCCATCGCATGATATGTTCTGGTGATGCTTTTTTCCAAAGAGCAAAGTCCAAAGGACTTTTTTTCTCTCCAACACCGTCTAAATCTCTTGTCTCAGTGAGTAAATCGTCTAAAATCCTGCCTGATAAATTTCCATAATTGCCACCTTGTTTATTATAGGTTTCAATATCGAAATAAATGGAGCCATTCGATTCATAGGCCAAACCTTTATTTAAAAGGTTTTGAGTGGTCTCTATTTGCTCAACGATATGACCTGTGGCAGAAGGTTCTATGCTAGGAGGTAATAGATTGAATGTTTGAAGGACGTGGTGAAAATCTTGCGTATATCGATGAACAATTTCCATGGGCTCTAACTTTTCCAATTTGGCCATTTTCCCAATCTTGTCCTCTCCTTCGTCTCCATCGCCAACTAAATGCCCTACATCGGTGATATTTCTTACATATCTAACCTTATAGCCTATGTGGCTAAGGTATCTATATAGTATATCGAATGATGTAAATGTTCTAAGATTTCCTAAATGTACATAATTGTAAACGGTAGGTCCACATACATATAAACCCACATGCGGCGCATTAATCGCTACAAAAACTTCTTTTTCACGGCTGAGTGTATTATATAATTTTAATGGCTGCATCTAGACTATTTCTGTCCTTACATAGGATTTTATATAAGGCATTAAAATTACTGCGATTCTTTTAAATCACCAAAACTATTATTGGGTTGCCGAATCAATTAAAAGTCTAGGGGAGATTGGACTCAAAAAATATTATCTTTGTGAATTCATTTGATTGATTACATGAATTTAAAAGAAGTAGGAGAAGATAAGGGTCTTAAGCGAATGTTTTTGGAATTCCCTGTTTCTTTGTATGCGAGTGACCCGAATTGGATAAGACCTTTAGATCAGGATATTGAAGTTATTTTTGACCCAAATAAGAATATTCATTTTAAAAAAGGAGATGCCATTCGATGGATTTTATTTGATGAAAATCAAAAACCCATCGGTCGCGTAGCCGCTTTTTATGAAAATAAAGAGCCGGATAAGAGTAATCTAAAAATGGCCGGCATGGGATTTTTTGAGGTGATTGATAATGAAAATGCAGCACTAATTTTGTTTGATGCATGCAAGAACTGGCTAAAAGAAAAAGGGTTTGAGGGCATGGATGGTCCCATTAATTTTGGGGAGCGTGATAGCTTTTGGGGATTGATGATCAAAGGATGGGAATTCGAACCCACCTACAAGATGCCATGGACGAAGCCATATTATATTTCATTTTTTGAAAATTATGGGTTTAAAGATTATTTCCAACAGTATGTTTACGTCTCTTCAATCCAGGGAGCTAATGTAACCGAGGGAATTGAGGAAAAGGCTCAGCGAATTTATCAAAACCCAAATTATAATTTTAAGCATATCGAAAAGTCAAATCTAGCTAAATATGCGGAAGATTTTAAAATCATTTATAATGCGGCATGGGCAAAATTTCCGGGTGTCAGTGAAATGTCTTCCGAACAAGCTCAGAAATTAGTGAAGCAAATGAAGCCCATCATTGACGAACAATTACTTTGGTTTGCCTATTCAGAAAATGATGAACCCGTTGCATTTTTTATTGTCATCCCCGATTTGAATCAAATTGTCAAACATTTACATGGTAAATTGGATACATGGGGAAAGATAAAGTTTTTACTTTTAAAAAGTAGGGGCGTGCTAACTAGAACTTGTGGGGTTATTTTTGGTGTGGTCCCTGAGCATCAAGGAAAGGGAGTTGAATCTGCCATTGCCTTGCGTTTTAGAACGGCTGCCAGAGAAAATCCTTTCTATCCATATACAACCATGGACATGAATTGGGTCGGCGATTTTAATCCCAAAATGATGCGTTTTGTTTCCCAATTGGGAGCGACTAATGATAAAACATTTATTACTTACCGTTATTTATTTAATCCTAACCAGCCCTTTAGTCGTTGTCCTAAAGTAGGCTAAATACATGTAAAATGAGCTTATTAACAATTGGAACCGTTGCGTTCGACGCCCTAGAAACCCCTTATGGAAAAACCGATAAAATTATCGGCGGCTCTTGTACTTATATTGCTTTATCAGCAGCTTTTTTTCTACCTCAGGTTAATGTAGTTGCCGTGGTAGGGGATGATTTTCCACAAGAATACATGGATTCTTTGATTTCAAAAGGAATTAATTTGGAAGGATTGCAAATTAAAAAAGGGGAGAAGTCATTTTTTTGGGCTGGCAAATATCATAATAATATGAATTCACGTGACACCTTGGTTACGGATTTAAATGTTTTAGCGGATTTCAAACCCATGATTCCAACTAGTTACCAAGATTGTGAATATTTGATGTTGGGTAATTTAACGCCCCAAGTTCAAATTGAGGCTATTCAAGGATTAAAGAATCGACCCAAGCTTGTGGTGATGGATACCATGAATTTTTGGATGGATGTGGCAATGGATGATTTAAAGAAAGTACTTAAATTGGTCGACGTCTTGTGTATCAATGACGAAGAGGCGCGCCAATTATCAGGTCAGTATTCTTTAAGGACAGCCGCAAAATTGATTATGGAAATGGGGCCAAAAACGTTAATCATCAAAAAGGGAGAACATGGAGCTTTATTGTTCCAAGATACTAAGATGTTTTATTGCCCAGCATTACCTTTAGAGGAAGTTTTTGACCCTACAGGTGCTGGAGACACTTTTGTTGGCGGATTCATAGGTTACCTAGCACAAACCGATGATATATCCTTTGAAAATATGCGCAAGGCTATTGTTTATGGCTCTGCAATGGCATCATTCTGTGTGGAGAAATTTGGGACGGAACGACTTTTTGAAGTGACGGCTTCCGATTTAGAGGCTAGAGTAGGGGAATTTAAAGAGCTCGCTCGCTTTTAGTGTCCACCCACAACGACTTCAGTTAATTTTGAGGGATCTAGGTATTTATTAGCTAGATCCCTTATTTCATTTGGGGTGCAAGAAAAAATTTGATCTTGAAATTGGTCATAATAATCGGCATCCAACCCTTCTAATTCAATTATTTTTACTTTTTCTGCGATGTCAAATGCTTGAGTTAATTCTCCGGTAAAGCTCCCCATTAAATAGTTTTTGACCAGTGATAATTCTTCTTCAGAAACTAATTCATCTCTTAGAATTTGCATCTCTTTTTTTACTTCTGATATCGTTTCTGCTACATTTTCATTTTTAACATCTGTACCTACTGCCCAATAACCTGAACGGTACATAGGAACTAAAGAGGACGATATCCCATAGGTGAAACCCTTCTCCTCTCGTATATTTTTTTGAAGTCTTGAGCCAAAAAATCCGCCAAGAAGTGTGTTCATTACACTAAATTTGAAATAATCTTTATTTTTCCTGTTAATGGACTTTATACCTAATCTGATGGAACTTTGCAAGGCATCTTCTCTTGTATCTTTTATGGAGCTTGGTTCCATGAAAATCGGATCCGGGACTAATATTTGTTCTTTTGTGTTAAAAACAAGTTCGCCCAGCGCATTATCTAAAATTTCGATTTCTTCAATTGATATTTTTCCTGATAGAAAAATACTGGGTGTTTGGCTGGCCCAAGTTTTTTTGTAAAATCTAATCAGATCGTTTACATTCAATAATGCTAAAGACTCTGGAGTTGCAGCTCGTCCGTAAGGATCATCCCCATAAAGATTCTTTCGCATTAATTGGCTTGCACTATACGCCGTTTTTTCCCAGTTTAATTTATTTTTCTGAATTTCAATTTCCAATTCTTTTTGGAATTCTAGCTCAGGGAAAATACACATTTGAATCATATCGGCAACGTATGGCATTAATGCGCCGAAATGTTTAACTAATCCATAGACGGTAAACGTAGCTTGATCTAATGTAGCTTGGATATCCCAGAATGCACCATGAAAGTCAAACGATTGATGAATATGTAAAGCATCATGCTTACTTGTGCCTCGCTTCATTAATTGGGCCGTTAAACTTGCTAAACCCGCAACATCGCTATGTATTCCGCCGGCCTTTGTACTTAGCTCAAATTTGAATACGGGTTGCTCACCTAGGTTGACCGAATTTACGACTATACCATTTCTTAAAGAGTATTTAAGTGCAGAAGGAAATTTTATCTTTTCAATAGGGAATGCTCCGGGGGCTTTACTTCTGTCCAACATCTAAATAGGTCGTTATAAAAAACAAATGACATTCAATTATGAATGTCATTTGCAATAAAAAAAATATTTTTTAATTATTTCTTAGGAGTATCGTTGTTGATCGCTGCTAATAAAGTTACTCTTAATGTATTTGCCAATGGGCTGCTTGTTCCTGTAGGAACTAAGTAAGCAAAGTCAAAGCCATATTTTTGATCCAATTTAAGTCCTACTCCAAAAGTGAAATATTTACGATTTCCTTTCATTTCGGTTTCGTTGAAAAATCCACCACGTAAAGCAAAAGTATTATTAAATAAATATTCAGCACCTAATGAAGTAGTAAATTCTTTTAATTCTTCTCCAAATCCATCTTCTGCATCAAACAATGAACCAAAGATTCCACCTATTGCAGATGAATTAGAACCCGTTGGATCCTTTACTGTTGGTGTAGGAACCATCAATTTATTTAAATCTAATGTAAACGTTAATCTATTTTTATCATCTATATTTTTAATCGCAGCAATACCAGCTCTTAAGTTTGTCGGGATAAAGTTCTTGTCCAAGCCACCATAGGAAACTTTTCCAGAGATATTAGACAACATTAACCCATAAGTATAATTCCAGTTCTTTTCAGAAGTATTATTCCAATAAAGTGACAAATCAGCAGCTACCGTTTGAGCCGGTTGCATCGCAGATGTACCCGCGCCTTGATAGTTTCCTAATAGATTGGAATTAATGTATTTTAAGTTTAAGCCTAATGCCAACGTATTTGACAATTTTCTAGCATGAGATACTGTCAATGCATATTCCTTTGAGTTAAAATTACCTGCACTTGTTCCTGAAGCTGTTGTAGCTTGAAAAAGTCCTTGGTCAAAATAATTGATCGAAAATCCGAACGCCTGACCTTTAGCTGTTTTCTTATATCCTGCGATATTATAAAGTGCCATATCATTCACTAGGTTACGTAACCATGGAGTATATGAAATTGCAAATCCCAAATCTTTATCAGCTGAAGCTAATTTTGCAGGATTCCAATAAATCGCATTTACATCTGAAGAAATGGCTACTCCCGCATCACCCATCGCCGCAGAGCGTGCATCTGGTGTTACATTCATGAATAACATGGTTGGCGTTGGAATTCTACCAGAATTCAACTGACCTGAAACCAAAGTTTGACCTATTGCGAAGTTACATACTAAAAGCGCTATTGCGGATAGTAATGATCTTTGGAGAATAGAAATTTTTGTCGTCATCGGTTATTAAATATTAGATTGTCTAGTAATTGCAAATTATTTAAGGTCAAAAATAAGTATTTTTAAAGTATTTAGTGTTTAAAAATGTAAAATATTTTATAAAATTTATTTTAGGGTCGTGATTTTTCCACTGATCAAAATAGTTTCATTGTTTTTACTTGGCAATAATTCTAATTTAAACACTGATTCGCCAATTAATTTAGCTAATTCTTCCTCACTCCAATCTATGCTTAATTCAAAGTCCACATTTGAAAAATAGGTAACATTCCCTTTTTTTATCAAAAGTTGCTGACCTAAAATATTAAAAATTCTTAGATCATATTGATAAATATCCCAAGGTATTTGGCCAATTGCCTTAAATTGCAATCGACGACTCATGGGGTTAGGAAATACTACCCATTCTAAACGACTAGCTTCAGAATTTATTACTTTCATTTCAAAAATTAGTTTTTGCTGGTTATAATTTCCATCCCAACAATTCACTTTAAAAGTATAATTTCCTGATTTTAAGTTTTTAAAGGGATATATAAATATTCCTTTTTGAGGAAAACCCACATCGGGGATAAAATAATCTAATAATTTAATTTTGAGGGTATCATTCACGATAAGCTCGGCAAATTCGTTTTTGGCATTCTCCCAACGAAGTGAGTTATCATCTTCTATTTTAATTTTTAATTCAAAACTGCTATTCATCGTTTGGAATTTGTTTGATTCAGGTTCCAGCACGGAAATGCTAGGAGGTTTTGAATCCAAAAAAGCAGGATTGGAAATCAAAACGGGGAGAGATTTGAATCCATTGATTTTTTCTCCTGAGTTTGACTGACCTATTATTTTGCAAGTTAAAGGTCCATTGGTGCTTGGCATTGATTTTTGACTCACCGAAAACCCACTTCCATTCATTTGAATATTTGATGTCCAAATTAAATCGCCTTCAACAAAATACTCATAGGCATATGTTTTTGTGCCTAAAGTCTTTTTCTTAACAGGTGAAGAATAAAGGTTTGCCCTTATTTGCGCACTTGAAATCGTTGAACTATTTGTCGCCAATTGGCCCTCAAGGACTTTCCCTGAACCAGGGTTTATCGTATCTGTCTTTATGGTCATGGATTGGCCTGTCCAGGGTAATTCTAGGGTAGGGTCACCCAATAAACTGATATTTCGATTAATCACACCCGTTTGGCTATTATTTTTAGTGTCTTTAAATAAATCTCCCACTCGATATTTTGCTTGGGTTTTATGGTCAATTAAGTTTTTATAAAACGATTGGCCAAAAAGGTAGTTACTACTTTGAAAAACGGGTCTTGTGGTACTAATGAGTCCAATTGCTCCCCCCTTTGTGGACATTAATGAAATTTCCGCTCCTGATAATTGGTTTGGATCATCAAAACGGCCAAATTGGCAAGTTGCGGTCAATAAAAAAGGCAAGTGTTTCAAATTCGTCAGGCCGATTAAATCATTATTAGTCAGTATTTTTTCATCTGTCCAGCCACTTTCTGATCCATGTCCAATGAAATGTATAAAATCCGCCTCTGAATTAAATAAAGAAATTACGGCATCTTTGGCTTTTTTAGAGGTATATATTCCGCCCGCTATTTCCTGTTCAAATTGATCTAAATAAAGCTTTATTATGCTCACATCATTGGCTTCTTTGATCATTAGATTCGAAAAATCTTCTGCATCTTGCATGTGAATATTAGCATCTCCATCATCGGCCACCCATGCGAGTACCTCAGGTTTGAAGCGATGAGTCTTTTTTGATTCAATATAGGCAATTAATTTGTTCACAAAGAAATTAGCCTCACTGGGATTTTTTGCCGGAATTCTGCCAATAGCCACTTGGAGTGTCTTTTTATTTGTTTTTTCACCTTCCAGCCAATCACCCTCTTCCGGATTTAGTAAACCAAAATAATCATCCGACGAGTAGCTCAATAATGGCCTAAATGATTCTATACTTTGGTAAGTGGGCACAAAGCAATTTTTTTCGATTTCAGTTGACACGGTCGATTTACCTTTATAGTCAATGGATGCATCACCCAAAAGAATCACATATTTTAAGGTGGAATTTGGGCTTTTGTATTGCCGATAAATAAAATCGCGAATAGCCGTAACATCTTGTTTTCCACCGGAATATTCATAGTAGATTTGTTCTGTGTCAACCACTTTTGTAGCAATTTTTTGGGAACTAATTTTATATTTTGCTAATGTATTTGCCGCTTCTTTCAGTGCTGGGCTCGATATAATAAGCAGTTCATATCCGATTTCTTTATTAATATTTTGATTAGGTAACAGTTTTATAAAAGTCGGAGATATTGCTTTTTGGCTATCAAAAAGCAATAATTGGCTTTCTGGTTTGACATTCAATTTTAAATTAGATGAATAGTTTATCATTTTTGACCAATAATTCGTTCCATTCCGAAGCCAAATTTGAGTGGCTGCATTTGCATTGATCAATGAGATAGAAAAACTAGAGTCCGCTGTATTAGGCAATAAATAGAGCGGATTTTCATGCTTGGCATTGAAAACTCGAGGGTACTGAAGTGATAAAAAGTCGAGATATCCTGTTCCTGTTGTGTTTTTATAATTAATTGTCCAGCTCCATAGATTATCCTTTATTTGGGGTGTCAACCACCTATCGAGATCTAGAAAATTCGCTTTATTATCATATCGTCCCCCTGAAATAGCCGGGATTTTCAAGTTTTCAATCGTGTTACCTGCCACATCAAATGAAAATATGCCTTCTTGGACTGAGCTAGAATAAAACCGACCTCTTAATTTTGAATTAATTCCTTGCTTATAATCAGCCAGCGAATATTGGACAGTTTTGTTATTTGAGCCATAAAATGCATCGCCTAGCCATTGTCTTCCCGATTGAATTAAATTATAGGTTTCTGGCTCATAATGAAAAATAGACCAAGCATAATCCGTTGATTTTAATTCACCTGGAGTGGCTTTCACTTCCTCTATTCGTTTTGCTGCTGGGTCATCTAAACGAATAAAATAAAAGCTAGAGTCCGAATAC
>SXXW01000042.1 GCA_005791165.1 Cytophagaceae bacterium | reverse complement strand
TGGAAACTTTAAAACAAAGAAGATTGAACTATGAGAAAATAAAAACAGCCAAAGATTGCACAGAAAAAAAAGAAATTATACATTCACAAAAACACGAAACACTCCTTAAGGAAAAGTCCACTTTAGTTTGACGACGTACATGTACATGATGAGCCGATTAATTTTTTATTCGGCTCATGATTGAATTATTATCCCCTAAGTTCTTAATTAAATTTGCCTGGACACCCTACCGAAAGCCGATGATGGCCAGCATACGACCGGTGACTCCTTTCTCCTTGCGATGGGAAAAGAAAAGGTTGTTGTTTTCGATGGTGCAATAGTCCGAAATTTCAATTTGGGAAATTCCTACGTTTCTTAACTGAGTTTCGTTAGTCGCTTTTAAATCTACATGCCAACGAGCACCCCGCTTCTCCTTACAATCAAACTTTTCTGCTACTTCATCCCCCACTTCAAAATGGGCTAAACTAATACATGGCCCAATGTAAGCTAGGATGTCGGCTGGATTAGAACCTTGGGAAATCATCGCGGAGGCAGTTTTGGAAACGATTTGAGCGACGGTTCCTTTCCAGCCTGCATGGATCGCAGCGCTGGTTTGTCGGACTGGGTCCGCCAGTAAAATAGGGCAACAATCCGCTATGCCAACTCCCGCAAAAATACCTGGTTTATGTGCGATAATGGCATCGTATCCTGAGGCATATCCAGGTTCTTTGGTTTCCCAAATAACATCTCCATGAACCTGATAGGACCGCGCAAGCGCCTGAGGGAAAATACCTAAATCACGACAAAAAAGAGAAAGATTTTGTTGGACCATGTCCGGATGATCATCCGTATGTATGCCCAAATTTAGCGTCTGATACGCCGCTGTACTTTTTCCTCCGTGGCGAGTGCTGACACCCGCCACGAGTTGAGGAATATGTTTAAAAATGGTAGGAATAATGACTCTTTCCGAAGAATTAGTCATCATAACTCAAACCATATTGCTTTAATACATCCGCTGGAACACCTTTCCACTCATTAGGTGTATTTCCTTTATACCCTAAATCATCAATACCAATTCTAGAGGTATAAAATCCAGTGGCTGTTAAATTACGCATCAACGTAAAAAAGCTAACCCCTTGAGAGAATTCCTTTTTCGCTTTTTCAGGATAAGCAATATCATCTACGATATTGATTCGCTGAGCAGGTGTGATCTGCGTAAACAACTTAGAAAAGCGACGATTGGATTCGCTATCTAACCACCTCAATCCTCCGCGAACAGGCGTTTTAAACTCGGGCTTATCTTTCACGATAAACTCGATAAAACCTGTTACACCCGACTGCGACGCACTTCCTGATTTTTTATCTGCCGGAATGATGATGTCCGAAAGGATGGTAATGGTGTCTAATTCGTGTTTATTTAAAAACACTTCCGCCATTAATTTAGCATCTCTTTCCGCTTCATCTTTGGTTCTTCCACCTGGAATTTTTAAGGCTGCGGCTTTAGGAACGCCATTGGCATTTTCCAATTGCTCCATCGCTCTTGCATCCGGATTTAAAACGGCTAATCCTAAGGAACTTAAACCGATATTTTTTAAATAATCTCTTCTTTTCATCTTATAAATTGGCTTTTTTTCTTTGGTCTATAATATATTCTGAAGTTCTAAGCGATAAGGCTAAAATGGTCCAAGTCGCATTTTTATCTCCTTGCGATACAAATGGAGAAGAATCTGCTAAAAATAAATTCTTGACATCATGCGCTTGGCAATTGGAATTAACGACCGAACTTTTAGGATCATTTCCCATTCGAGCGGTTCCCACTTCATGAATAATTCTTCCTGGATCTTCTAGGCCATAGTTTTTATCTGCCCCCGGTTTTTTACCTAAGGCTTCGCCACCCATTTCCTGAATGATTTGCTCAAAGGTATCTTGCATGTGTTTCGCTTGCTTGATCTCGTAATCACTCCATTTGTAGTTAAAGCGAACAACCGGTATGCCGTATTTGTCCACAACATTTGGATCGATTTCACAATAATTATCTTCTCTTGGCACAGGTTCCCCACGTCCAGCAAAACCTACATAAGAACCATAATAGCGGCGATAATCTTCTTTCAAAGTCGCACCGTATCCTCCGGCAGCTTTACGAAGTCCATCTCGCGTATATTTTTCTTTTCCATTTAATCCTTCAATTCCCCAGCCAAAACCGTAATTCGGCATGCCCATTCCTCCACCATACTCAATGTGGTATCCACGCGGGAAATCTAATTTAGTATTGTCACCCCACCATGGCGTGTAGACGTGCAATCCACCCACACCATCTTCATTGTACACCTTACGGTCAAATAATTTAGGAATGATGGCGGAACGTGAAGCACCCGTTGAGTCGTTGATGTATTTACCAACCACCCCACTCGAATTTGCAATGCCATCTGGGAAACGAGAACTCTTTGAATTTAATAATAATCGGGCTGTTTCACCTGCAGATGCAGCTAACATGACGATTTTTCCTCGCACAGAATATTCTTGCAAAGTACCTGTGTGAACATAAGAAACGCCAGTCGCTAAACCTGTAGCTGCATCTGTCATGACTTCTCTGGCCATCGCAAATGGCAACAAGGTTAAATTTCCAGTCGCCATGGCTGGTTTTACCAACACAGATGAAGAAGAAAAGTCAGCATAAGCTGAACATCCACGGTTACATTGTGCACAGTAAAAACATGAGCCACGCTCGCTGTTTATCGGTTTTGTTAAGATGGATAAGCGAGAAGGGTAGGTGGGAATTCCCAAAGCCTTATTGGCCTTCTTGATCATCAATTCATGCAAACGCGGTTTAGGCGGCGGCAAGAAAAATCCATCTGGATCATTTCTAAGTCCTTCGTTGGTCCCAAAAACCCCTAACATTTTATCTATTTTATCATAAAATGGCTTCATGTCATCGTAGCCAATCGGCCAGTCATCTCCTAAACCATCAATGCTTTTTCTTTTGAAATCGTCCGGGCCAAAACGCAAGGAAATACGTCCCCAGTGATTGGTTCTTCCTCCGACCATACGCGCACGAAACCAGTCAAATTTAGTGCCGTTTTTACGCGTATATGGTTCTCCGTCAATTTCCCAGCCGCCATACGCAGCATCGAAATCTCCAAAGGCTCTAGTCGTTCCAGTTCCTCTTCGAGGGGATTCGTAAGGCCATTTTAATTGGGTGATGTTCTTAGGGTCAGCCGGATCAAAGGGTTGGCCTGCCTCTAACACACAAACTTTAGCGCCAGCCTTCGTTAATGTATGTGCAGCCATTCCTCCTCCTGCTCCTGAACCCACAATGACTACATCAAAAACCTCTTGTTGCGATTGAATGTAAATTGAATTATTGATCATTATTTTTCTATAGGTTTAAAGAATGGTAAAAGTATAAAATTTGAGTTATTTTTGCTTTCATTACCCGTAATTATTTTGGCAAAAAATACAAAAAATGGGGAAGAACCTTTGAAAAAAGGGGAAACTCCATTGTCCCGACAGTTTAATCAGATCAAGGCTAAATATCCTGGAGCAATATTATTGTTTCGAGTGGGGGATTTCTATGAGACTTTTGGGGAAGATGCGGTGAAAGCGTCCAAGATTTTAGGGATCGTTTTGACCCGCCGAAATAATGGAAACGCGGATGATCATTTGGCGGGATTTCCACATCATTCCTTGGATACTTATTTGCCAAAATTAGTTCGAGCGGGCCAGCGTGTGGCGATTTGTGACCAATTAGAAGATCCGGCTTCCGCCAAAGGAATTGTAAAAAGGGGAGTGACGGAATTAGTGACTCCGGGGGTTTCTTTTAATGACCAAGTGCTTGACCATAAGCGTAATAACTATGTGGCGGCTTTGTCCTATTCGGAGAAAGAAGCCTTGTTTGGCCTCGCTTTTTTAGACATTTCCACGGGCGAATTTATGTGTTCTCAGGGGTCTTTGGCTTACATTCAGAAGATGGTGCAAAGCTTCATGCCTTCAGAAATTTTATATCCTAAAAAATATCGAGCGCATTATTTGGAGCATTTTGGAGATGCCTTCCATTCGTTTACGTTGGAGGAATGGATTTTTACACATGAGTTTGCGTATCCATTAATGACTCAGCATTTTAAGACTCAAAATTTAAAAGGTTTTGGGATTGAAGATATGCCGCTCGGTGTGATTGCCGCTGGGGTTATTTTACATTATTTGGCAGAAACGGAGCATAATCAAGTCGGTCATATTTCTGCCATCCAGCGAATAGAGGAAGATAAATATGTGTGGTTGGACCGATTTACCATTCGGAATTTGGAGTTAATTCATTCGGTTCAAGAGGGTGGTGTGCCATTGATCCAGTTGATGGATCAAACGCTCACGCCCATGGGCGCTCGCTTATTGAGAAAGTGGATGGTCCTTCCTTTAAAAGAGTTGAAGGCCATTAATGAACGCCAAGAGGGGGTCGCTGGGCTTATTTCCTCTGCTGATTTATTGGATTCTTTAGTCCATTTTTTGAAGCCTGTGGGAGATTTGGAACGTTTGATTTCCAAAGTGGCTGCCACTCGGGTCAATCCGCGGGAGTTGTTGCAATTGAAACGGGCGCTCCAACAAATCCCCGAGATTAAGGAATTGTTGGCTAATCAGTCCTCTACTTATTTGGCGAAATGGGCGGACCATTTAAATCCCTGCCTTAAACTGGTTCAGAAAATAGAAGAGGCTTTGCGGGAAGATGCGCCTATGTTGATTCATCAGGGGGGAATTATCAAAACGGGCTTTTTGCCTGAATTGGACGAATTACATTTATTGTCATCCAACGGCAAGGAATATTTGGCTTCCATGCAGAAGCGTGAAATTGAACGTACGGGCATTAGTTCCTTGAAAATTTCTTATAATCGGGTTTTTGGGTATTATTTGGAAGTGACGCATGCACACAAAGATCGCGTGCCGGCCGACTGGATACGGAAGCAAACCTTGGTGAATGCGGAGCGCTACATTACTGAGGAGTTGAAAATTTATGAGGAGAAGATTTTAACGGCGGAGGATAAAATCGCGTCGATTGAGTTGGGCATTTTCAATGAATTGGTGCGGGAGGCTTTGGGGTATTTGGAACTCATTCAGATTAATGCGACCGGCTTGGCTACCTTAGATGTGTTGACCAGTTTTGCGGTAGTCGCTCAAAAAAATAAGTATGTAAGGCCTGTTTTAAATGAAGGGGATACGATTGAGATTATTGCAGGGCGACATCCTGTGATCGAAATGTCTTTGGCCGCTGGGGAGGAATACGTTCCGAATGATGTGTTTTTGGATCATGAAACCCAGCAAATCATGATGATTACCGGACCAAATATGGCGGGAAAATCGGCACTTTTGCGGCAGACTGCCCTGATTGTTTTATTGGCCCAAATGGGTTCTTTTGTTCCTGCAGATTCGGCTAATATCGGTTTAGTCGATAAGGTATTTACTCGGGTGGGTGCTTCGGATAACTTGTCCAAAGGCGAGTCCACCTTCATGGTGGAGATGACGGAGACCGCTGCTATTTTAAATAATTTATCTAGTCGGTCTTTGGTGTTGTTGGATGAAATCGGTCGGGGTACCTCGACTTACGATGGCGTATCGATGGCCTGGGCGATTGCCGAGCATCTACATAATCATCCCAAAAACAGTGCTAAGACATTATTTGCCACCCATTACCATGAATTAAACCAGTTGGCCGAAGACTTTCCTCGCATAAAAAACTACCATGTGTCGGTCAAAGAAGTGGGTAATAAAATTGTTTTTCTTCGCAAATTATTGCCGGGTGGTTCGGCGCATAGTTTTGGTATTCATGTAGCCCAAATGGCCGGCATGCCCAATTCATTAGTCTTAAGGGCCCATGAAATTTTACAAAATTTAGAAAAAGATCATTCCTTGGATGATCATGTGGAGCGCTTGAAGGAGATGCCAAAAGCAAATTTCCAAATGAGTTTATTTGGCGCCGAAATTCCGGAGGGTTTGCAAAAAGTGCAGGATCAATTAAATGCTTTGGATGTTAATACGCTTTCGCCGATTGAGGCGCTGCTGAAGTTGAATGAGTTGAAACGTCTGTTGTAGAGACGCGATAATCGCGTCTTTTTTTTACAACATGATGATTTATGTAAATTCAAATTAGACGCGAGGTATCGCGTCTCTACATTTTCAATTCCTCACATCCAATCCCCAATTCAATTTATTGCGGAGTGTTTGAAGAAAATCGTCGCCAGGGATTTTGACGATTTTACCTGAAAATGCAGCCTTTTTGACTTCAATGGATATTTTGCTATCGATCACTCGAGATCTTGAATCGATGGAAATGAGGAAATTTTGACTTCGACTGCTCACTTCAAATTTTAAAACTGAGTCACTAGAAACAATTAAGGGACGCACATTTAAATTATGTGGGCTTACTGGCGCTATGATCAGTGAATCCGAAGTAGGGATGACAATAGGTCCGCCCACGGAAAGTGAATAACCCGTAGATCCTGTAGCTGTGGATACAATAATGCCATCGGCCCAGTAGGTATTTAAAAAATTACCGTCCAAAAAAGTTTTAATTTGAATCATGGAAGACGAATCTGTCTTCATGATTCCGACCTCATTTAAGCCAAAATCTTTGCCATGAAATAAATCTATTTCGGCATCCACCGCGACTAAACATCGGTCTTCGATGGTATATTCATTCGATAAAACATGCTGCAAAGCTTGGGAAACTTCTTCGGGAGAAAGAGTGGCCAAGAAACCTAAACGGCCAGTATTAATTCCCAAAATGGGTATTTCCTTGCCGCCCACGTGACTTAAAGTCTCTAAAAATGTTCCATCTCCACCGATGCTCCAAGCCATTTGAACATTTTCAGGGCCTTGATTAGTTGAATAGCTTTGGAATTTATCTAATTGAAATCCATGCTCTTTTAAGTGAGCATGAAAGCTTTCTGAAATTTGAATCTGTTCGTTTTTTGCTGAGATATCTACCCATAATTTTTCCATCACAGGCTTCATGTCAGCCGAAAACTCCTTTCCGTGAATGGCTAATGGGAAATTCAAAGCTTAGGGATTTAAATATTTCAGTAACAAATCAAAGCGCGTTTGGTCCACTTCTTCTTGGTTACCAAACATGAACGCTTTTTCAATATGAATTTCGTGTCGCTCTAAACTTTTTACAATGGCTGAAAATTGGTCTGTTTGGATTTGTAAAATCAACTCAGGCCATACGTGATCTTCTTTGGTCGACTTCGTTAAATAGCTTCGGGTGATTAAACCTTTATTTTCTTCAATTATTTTGGCAATCACGTTCATGGAATCTCTTTGGGTATGAAAGACAATGCGAATAATTCCCCCATTTTGAGCATTAAATCCGGTGTAAAATAAGGTTTTAGCTACGGATTGCCAAGGCAAATATCCTTGGTATTTCATTTGTTCATCCACCACAGGAATGACCCAAAATCCACTTTCCTCAAAAAAAGGAAGACTCGCTAAAATATCCTCTTCTGTTTCTATTTTTACCTGATTAAGTTCATGCTGAAATTGGTCAATTTTACCATCCGGATGCGTGGCTTTCATTAACATTTCCTCGGTGATATTTCCGATCCATTGTTTCTTGTCAAGCACAGAAATAACGTTCATGTTATTGGAGTGCATGATTTTCAAGGATTTTTGCACCGAATCTTGAATGGAAATGGTGGGTAAATCAAAGGATAAAAATGTGAGTGCCATCATGACGCAATGGGATTATTTTCTAACCATGTTGACAAAATGCGATTAAACTCATCGGGTTGTTCCATCATGGGTGCGTGGCAACATTTATCAATGAAATGCAATTCAGATCCTGGAATTAATTGATTGAATTCATGACCTACATGAGGGGGTGTAATCGTGTCATTTAACCCCCAAATCAAAAGTGTTGGGGTATTTATGCGCACAATATCTTTGGCCATGTTATTTCGCTGGGCTGATTTAGCAATGGCAATAATGCGCAATACTTTTGGGATGCTATTAATGATCTCAAATACTTCGTCGACCAATTCCTTGGTAGCCGTTTTAGGATCATAAAACGTATATTCAATCCGCTCCTTAATAAATTCGTAATCGCCTCGTTTCGGATAAGTCCCTCCCATAGAATTCTCAAATAAACCGGAAGAACCCGTTAAAATAAGCCTTTCTACTTTATGCGCATGTTTTAATGTATAAATCAAAGCTACGTGACCCCCTAAGGAATTTCCGATTAAGCTAAAGGTTTCTAGTTTTTTGAATGCGACAAATTCTTCGAGAAAAACGGTTAGGCCTTCACAACCCGCCTCTTTAATGGGCATATCGTGGATTGGCATGAGTGGAATGATGACTCTGTACTTTTGGCTAAACAGATTAATTACGCCTTCCCAGTTGCTTAAGGCGCCAAACAATCCATGAAGTAAAAGTAGTATTTCACCTTTTCCTTCATCAATGTATTGATAATTGCTTTCCTCCTTAATACTAAAGTTCATTCCGAGCTACCATTTAATCTGCAAATTAGTAAAAACACTTCAAACTTTTGTAAGTTTAAAATGTTTATGAAAATATAAACTTAATATGAATTCAATTGTGATCGTTGGCGGCGGAATTGCAGGTCTGCAAGCAGCGCATATTTTACAAAACAAAGGGCTTGATTTTATTTTAATTGAAAAATCAATGTCATTAGGCGGTAGAGTCCAAAGTGAAGAATTTCAAGGGTATACCTTAGATCACGGTTTCCAAGTTTTACAGACCGCGTATCCGGAAGTCCAACGAAGTCTTCAAATATCTAAATGGGATTTATCTTATTTTCAATCGGGCGCTTATGTGCTCAACGAGGGAAAATTCAAACCCTTTATCAATCCATTAAAATCTCCACTTTTATTTTTAAAAAACATCACTGCGGCGGGGGCTACTATTTTTGATTTTTTGAAGTTGGCCTGGATTTGGTTAAAAACACAAGGTTCGATTTTACCGATAAATTCAGACGCAGAAACTACTTCTGAACTTATTTCGCGATATCGTTTTTCAGAAAAATTTCAGCGCAATTTTTTAAGGCCTTTTTTTGCTGGCATCTTTTTAGATGTTTCATTGAGCCCCCCGAACTCCTTGTTTTTCTATTATATGAAGCAGTTTTTAGAGGGAAAAGCCGCAATACCTAAACAGGGCATGGGTGCTATCGCTTTAGATTTAGCTGCAGGAATCCCTGACGAAAAAATAAGAACTGGGGTTTGGGTCACTGAGATTAAGGGTAAAATGCTCCAATTAAATAATGGGGATACACTTCATTTTGACCAACTTATCTTAGCGACAGATCCCAAGCAAGCCTGTGAATTATTGAAAATTGATTTTCCACCACAGGCTCATTTTGGTTCCAAGACCTTTTATTTCAGCATGGACAAAAGTCTTGAGACTGCATTGCCTCTCATTCATTTGATGCCATTACATTCAAGTCCATTGTTGCATTTTTCTTGCTTGAGCCAAGTAAATCCTGTCTTAGCCCCCGAGGGAAAGCATTTGATTTCTGCGACTAGTTTGCAGATGGATCTTGCCGACGAAGAAGTGGCACGAGAATTAGCGCGGGTTTTAGATCTTTCACCGAACGATTTTATATTCTTGAAATCTTTTTCAATTCCTCATTCTTTATATAAATTGGGATGTTTTGCTGAAGTTTGTCAAAAAGCGGAAGAGGAAAATATAATGTTAGCGGGGGATTACACGCTTTTCCCATCGTTGCAAGCGGCTTTGTCATCAGGCCGAAAAGCTGCAGAAAAAATAGTAGCAAGCAGCCAAACTGATTAAGGTCAATATTTTTTTCTGTTTTTGCGTACATTTGCTCGAATTAAACTCTGATATGAAAAAAGTTCTTCTCTTTATTTTTGTTAGCATTTTATTGGGTGCTTGTCAGAAATCAAATCCAAATTTTCAAAAGGACGCGGCAAACCCTGAGTTTTTAATCAGGGCAGAGTTGATGTTGACCGAGAGCATTATTCATGATATTTTTGCCCCACCCGTTTCCGCGCGTATTTATATGTATGCAGGTATCGCAGGGTATGAGGCAGCTATTCCAGGGGATAAAAAATTCAAATCGTTGGTGGGCCAATTAAATGGCTTTGAGAAAATACCCCAACCGGAAAAGGGTTTGGAATATTGTTTTCCTTTGGCATCTACCAGAGCCTATTTGGCCGTGGGGAAAAAATTGACTTTTGCCCAAGACATGTACAAGGAGTTTGATAAGAAATTAGAAGAAGATTATCAGAAAATAGGGATACCCTCAGACGTTTACGAAAGGTCTATTGCCTACGGAGATTCAGTCGCTGCGGCAGTGATGCGCTATGCGGCAAAGGATAATTACAAACAAACAAGGGGTTTGCGGTTTACGGTAACCAATTTACCAGGAACTTGGACTCCTACACCGCCTGCCTATATGGATGCTGTAGAACCCTATTGGACTAAAATTCGTCCCATTACTTTAGATTCAGCATCCCAATTTAGAGCACCATCTCCCTCTAAATTTGATTTAACCAAGGGAAGTCCTTATTACAAAGAGGTCATGGAGTCTTATGAAACGGTTAAGAACTTAACGGAGGAGCAACGAAACATTGCCAATTTTTGGGATTGCAATCCGTTTAAAATGAACATTACGGGGCATGCGATGTTTGCCACTAAGAAAATGTCACCCGGTGGACATTGGTTGGGCATCGTGGGCCAAGTATCTCGCCAATTACACAAATCCTACCTAGAAACGGCAGAGGCATTAGCTCTTACCTCCATTGGAATCTTTGATGGATTTATCGCGTGTTGGGATGAAAAATATAGGTCTATTCGCATTAGGCCAGAAACGATTATTAATGCGAGTATCGATAAATCATGGGTTCCTGTGTTGCAAACACCCCCTTTTCCAGAATATACTTCAGGGCATAGCACCATTTCGAGGGCTGCAGCGGAGGTTTTGACAAACTTATATGGGGCCAATGTCGCCTTTGAGGATTCTACGGAAATACCTTATGGTTTACCCCCAAGAAAATTCAAATCATTTATTCAGGCATCAGATGAGGCGTCGGTTTCTCGTTTGTATGGAGGGATTCATTTTATGCCAGCCTTAATCGAGGGAGCTATACAAGGTGCTAAAGTAGGCCAACATCTTTTAGCTCGTGTCAAGACGCGCTGATGAAAAAGGACATAGAAACCAAGGCGGATATTCAGAATTTTGTGGATGCATTTTATGCCAAAATGCCTTCAGATGATTTGGTGGGTCACGTATTTATGGATGTGGCCCATGTGGATTTTTCTAAACATCTGCCAAAAATGTATGATTTCTGGGAGATGTTGTTGATGGATGGTAAAAATTACCAGGGTGCCCCGATGCGTCCCCACTTAGAAATTAATCAGAAAATTCCATTGACCCCCGCCCATTTTGCGCGTTGGCTTGAGCTATTTTATGTCACATTAGATGAGCATTTTGAAGGTCCAAAAACAGAAGATGCCAAATTAAAGGCGCGAAATATTGCGGATACTTGGGCGTATAAATTAGACTACATCAACAACCATCAAGGCTAAAACGCCTGTTTACAGCGAAAAGTAAATTTTCTTTTTATCTAACCAAACCGCAAGCCGAGTAATTAGGTACAAGACAACGAGCGCGTTGATCGCTTCGGCAACCATTCCGTAGATACTTATTTTTTCTAAAAATCCACCCACAAACGTGAAAGTAGCTCCTCTTAGCCATTCTGGGCCAATCGATTCGAAAAACAAATAAATAAAAATGGAATTTTTGCCGTAGGAGAGGATGTAATCGGGGACTGAGATTTTGGGTTTATCATGGGACCAATTATAATAAAAGGCTGCCATCATAAGAGAAATCCAACCGGCAGAAGCGATGGTAAATGAAAGCGTGGCGGTTCTTTTGATGATGGGTATTCCCGCCATGTCAAGGCCATATCCGACAATCACACCTAAAATCCCCAAGCCAATTAACGTTTTTAAAAGATCTTTTGGCGAAGTAGACCGATGAATAATTCGGCCCAATAAAGCCCCCCAAATCGTATGTGCTGCGGTTGGGATGCAATTAATGGCTATCCAATGCCCCCCACTTAATTTACCCATTAAGACCATGTCCATGAATGATCCAAAATTTTTATCTCGGACATAAGGTTCATTGAATCCAGGAATGTCGGTGAACACATACAATGAATGGGCGAGAAGCAATAAGAATAATGAAGCGGCTAATTGCAATGGGATCGAAAAGCGCAATAAAAAGAAAGCTACGATGGTCGTAAAAGATAATTGGGTCAACACATTCCACAGCTCAAAAACCAATTTCTCTCTTCCTAAGCAATGTAAACCCGTACCACAAAGAAAGAGCAAAACAGATCTTTTTAATACTTTGGGCCATAGTTGGGCATACGTAGCTCCTTGGTCGATTCGTTTATACGTGGAAAAATATAAAGCGGAACCTGCAATCATCATAAATCCGGGTTGGATTAAATCCCAAAAGTGCAGCCCCTGCCATTCCGCATGATTAAATTGGGTTAATATAAATGATTCAGGAAAGATTTTTCCTAATCGGCTATACAAGCCAGTGCTTTCGGCAGCTAACAAAAACAAGATAAATCCTCGAAAATAATCTACAGATGGTATTCTTTTAGTTATCATTATTTGCTTATTTTTCGTGTCAAAGGTAAAAATTTTTTCTAATTTCGTGATTTCCATGGGAATTCAATTTTATGATCGTATCCACGCCGGGCCGAATTTGTTTATTTGGTGAACATCAAGATTACTTAGGTTTACCTGTTATCGCAGCTGCAATTTCGAAAAGAATACAGATTAAAGGCCAATTCAGAGCTGATAACGTGATTCATTTTTCATTGCCCGATGTGCAAAAAACAGAAGAATTTGAAGTCAATTTTCCTTTAGAATATTCCAAAGAAAGAGATTATTTTAAAAGCGTTTTGAATGTTTTGCATCGAAAAGGCCATGAGTTAACGCGTGGGTTTGAGATGGAGGTTCGTGGAAATATCCCGATTAATTCTGGCACATCAAGTTCCTCAGCGCTTTTAGTTTCTTGGGTTAAATTCCTCAATGACATGTACGGTTTGGGATATACGCAAAAGCAAATTGGCGAAATCACTTATGAGGCGGAGGTTTTGGAATTTACGGAACCTGGTGGAATGATGGATCAATATTCAACGGCGGTGGGGAATGTGATTTACCTAGCAAGCCAACCCGAGATTTCGATTAAGACCTATGCCCGAGATTTGGGGACCTTTGTGTTAGGGGATTCTTTGGAGGCAAAAGATACGTTGGCGATTTTGTCCCGAGTAAAATTTGGGACCTTGGGAGGCGTAAATAAAATTAAGGAGAAGGATCCGAGTTTTGATTTGTCTTCTGCGACGCTTTCAGATTTGAATGCGCACAAGAATTTGATCACAGCGGATGAATATATTTTAATTAGTGCGAATATAGATGACCGGGATATTTTGTTGGCCGCCAAAGCTATGTTTGAAGGAGAGGCTGACTGGAGCGATCAAACCTTAGGAGATTTATTGAATCAGCATCAACAAAATTTACGTGAACACAAGCGAATTTCTACTCCTAAAATCGATCGAATGATTCAAGCATCGCTAGATTCGGGTGCATTGGGAGCTAAGATTAATGGTTCCGGTGGAGGTGGTTGTATGTTTGCCTATGCGCCCGAAAATCCAGAAAAAGTAGTGGAGGCCATTGAAAAAGAAGGGGGTAAGGCCTATATCATACGAGTAGACCAGGGCACGAAGTCTGAATCAGAAAGTTTATTTTTTTAATATAATATGAAAAAGCGTTTATTAATATTAGCAGGAGGGATGGCCTCAAGGATGAAGAAAGCAATGGCTGAAGGGGGTTCGGATTTAGATCCTTCCTTGGTTGCCCAGGCAAATTCAGTCACCAAAGGGATGATTCAAGTAGGAAAAAATGGGAAGACATTAATTGATTATCAATTATACAACGCACATTTGGCGGGAATCGAAGAGGTGATGTTATTGCTTCATCCGACGGATTCTGTTTCTCAGGAATATTGTGAATCGCTGATGTCCAAGGATGCGTGTTGGGGTTTGCAAATTGTCTTTGCGCGCCAACAAATTCCATCGGATCGAGAGAAGCCTGCTGGAACTGCGGATGCGGTTTATCAGGCATTAATGCAACATGATTCTTGGCAAAAGGACCGCGTAATCGTTTGCAATTCAGATAATTTATATAGTGTAAATGCACTGAAAATGTTATGGTCATCCACTGAAACGCAGGCATTAATTTCCTATCACCGCGATAGTTTATTGTATCCTGCGGAGCGGATTTCGGCTTTTGCTTTAATAAGGACTGATTCGGATGGATATTTACTGGAGATCATTGAAAAGCCTACGCAAGAACAAGCGGATGAGCTGATGGCTCAATTGGGCCGATTGGGTGTCAGCATGAATATTTTTGTCTTTGAGGCGAGTACTTTTTTACCTTATTTAGCTGCCACACCTTTTCATCCTATTCGCAATGAAAAAGAATTGCCTACGTCGGTGGCTATGTTTGGTGAGGGAACTGGAAAAGGCTTTTACGCCATTCCATTAGCTGAAAATGTACCGGATCTAACGAGCAAAGAGGATATTTTGGTGATGCAAAAATACCTGGAGGAGACGTATGGTGAGTTTTAGGTAATAGGTAAAATTAGGTAATAGCTATCAAGTAATAGTTATTAGGTAAGAGGTATTAAGTATTAGTTAATGTGATAATAGCATTTAACGCAATATTATTTATATTCGAATTATCTTATAATTACTCTTAAGCTAACATTTATTAATAACCTATTACTTTTTACTTTATACTTATTACCTATTACTTAATACCTAAATATAACCTATGTCAATTCTCATCGTCATTATTTGTATTTTACTGTTGGTTTTTTTGATTACTTATTTGAAGGTCAATTCATTTGTTGCTTTCTTATTAATCAGTTTATCGGCAGGTGTGATGTTGGGAATTCCGCTTCCTGACTTAGCCAAAACAATCCAAAAAGGTTTAGGAGATACATTAGGTTCTTTGGTTACGATTATCGTTTTAGGTGCGATGTTGGGTAAGTTGGTGGCGGAAAGTGGCGCGGCCCAACAAATTTCCGGGACATTGATTAATATTTTTGGTCAAAAAAACATGGCTTGGGGCTTAATGTTCACAGGTTTTATCATCGGTATTCCTCTTTTTTATAATGTGGGATTTGTATTAATGATTCCATTGGTGTTTGCCTTAGTGCATCAGTATAAGTTACATCCCTTAGTGACTGGAGTTCCCATGATGGCATCGCTATCTGTGGCGCATGGGTTTTTACCTCCGCATCCTTCTCCAGCTGCATTGGTGGCACAATTTCAGGCGAACATGGGCTTAACCTTGATGTATGGAATCGTCATCGCTATTCCAGCCATCATATTAGCAGGGCCTATTTTTGCGAAGACATTGGTCAATCGGCCCATCAAATCTTTAGGGACATTTTCGATGAAATCATTACCCGAAAATGAGTTGCCTAATAAATTATCCAGTTTTGTGACGGCCTTGTTGCCCGTATTTTTATTGGTATTTACCACCATTGCTGAAGTGTATATTGATAAGACTACGGTGTTGGGCCAAGTATTTAAATTAATCGCAGATCCAGCCATGGTGATGTTGGTCGCTATCTGCTTTGCCACCTACAGTTTAGGATTGCGCATGGGCAAAAAGATGGAGGATATCATGAACATATATGCTGAAGCGGTAAAGGATGTGGGGATGATTCTTTTGATCATCGCGGGGGCTGGAACGCTCAAAGAAGTTTTATTGGTTTCTGGCGTTAGCAAGGAAATTGCCGGTTATTTAGGGGCATTGCCTATTCCACCCTTGGTATTGGGCTGGTTGATGGCGGCGATTATTCGCGTTTGTGTGGGTTCAGCAACCATTGCGGGGTTAACGGCCGCGGGAATGATATATCCTTTGGTCGCTGGAGGAGGAGTGGATCCCAACTTAATGGTCTTGAGTATTGGTGCGGGGAGTTTGATGTTTTCTCATGTGAATGATGGGGGTTTTTGGCTCTTTAAAGAATATTTTAATTTAAGTATATCAGAGACGATTCGGTCATGGTCAGTCATGGAATCCATTGTCTCGGTGGTCGGTTTACTAGGCGTACTCTTGTTAAATCAAATCTTGTGATTAAATTAATGATGGTTTAATCTTAACCATTTTATGATTTTCATTACTTCTTTGGAATTTTATTTTGGTTTTTGTGCAAGCCAATAAAACAATTCTATATATCCAGAGTTACGCTGTAAAATTTTGATAAATCACAATATGCCGTCAATAATTTGGTGATAAATTGTTGGTTTATTAATAATTCCCTAATTTTCGGAATTATTTTTTTTTGATTCCAAATAAATTTAAACCCTTAACAAAAAAGTACATGAAAAAAAAATTACTCATGACTTTCCTGTTGGCTTTCTTTACCCTCACCAGCTTAATTGCTCAGGAAAGAAAAATAACAGGAAAGGTGACTTCGGCCGAAGATGGCTCGAATTTACCAGGCGTTTCAGTTTCGATTAAAGGAACTACCAAAGGAACGCAAACAAATGCTGAAGGAGTCTACTCCATTTCAGTGCCAAATTCAACTACATTGGTATTCTCCTTTGTAGGATTAAATTCTCAAGAAATTTCAGTAGGTAACCAATCGGCTATTAACGTCGTGTTATCTTCGGATTCACGTCAGTTATCTGAGGTGGTTGTAACAGGTTACAGTTCTGTGCAGAAGAGGACTTTTTCAGGTGCTACTGCAACTATTTCATCCAAGGAAGTAGCAAAACAAACATTTGGTTCATTTGACCAAGCTTTACAGGGCGCTGCTACAGGTGTTTCTGTAATGGCAAATGGAGGTCAACCGGGCCAACAAGCCGTTGTGAGAATTAGAGGTAACGGTTCAATCAATGGAGTAAATACGCCATTGTTTATTTTAGATGGAGTTGAAATTTCTGCTGCAGATTTTCAAACAATGAACCAAGGTGATTTTGACGGCATTGAAGTGTTAAAAGATGCGGTTTCTACTGGTATTTATGGTTCTAGAGGAGCTAACGGAGTATTTGTCATAACGTCTAAAAGAGGTAAAGCTGGTCAAGTTCAAATAAACTACGATTATCAAATAGGTCAAAGTAAAATGCCTGAGGATCGCCTTATTGTTATGAACAGCGAAGAGAAGATTAAATATGAGCTTCAAAGAGGCAATCCGTATGAATGGTCAAAAGCTGAAAGTGATTCATTGAAAAAAATCAATTTTAGTTGGCGAGATGAATTATTCCGTACCGCCAGAACCGAGCAACACCAAATTTCTGCCAATGGTGGAACTGAAGCAAGTAAGTTTTATGCTTCTCTAGCGTACCTCGATCAGCAAGGTATCGTCAATACGACGGGTCTGAAGCGTTATACAGCAAGAGCGAACGTTGATAATACGGTTAAGAATTTTAAATTTGGTTTAGGAATTCAAGGTGGTTTTTCAAATAGAACAAATACTTCGGAAGCGAATACCTTTTTAAGTTCACCTTTGAATGCGATTCGTTGGAGTAATCCTTACGAGGTGGCAATGCTTCCTAATGGAAGTTATAATGAATCTGGTGGTCCAAATACGGGTCAATTGGGTTCAGGTCAGCCGAATGGCGCGATGGAGTTATTTTTGAATTATAACTATAACAAACAGATTAAAGGTGTGGCTACTTCTTATTTAGAGTATCACATTCCTGCTGTTAAAGGCATGTTCCTAAGAACAAACTGGGGGGTAGATTATACGCAAAATGAAAATGCCGACTTCGTAGATCCGAAGGTTTCTGGAGGTATTGCTCGTCAGGGTATCTTGACAAGATCAATGAACAGAAATTTCCGTTATACTGGAACGACCTCATTAAACTACAATGCAACCTTTGGAAAGCATGAAGTGAGTACTGGGGTATTTGGTGAATTGATTAAAAATGACTTCAGATCATTTGGATTTACGGGGTATGGATTTACGAATGGATTTACCAACGAAGCAGGTATAACTCCAGGATCAGCCACTACACCCAATTACATACCAGCTGTATCAGGTAATGGAAACGAATATGGATTGATGTCTTTATTTGCAACTGTTAATTATGGGTATGATGGTAAGTATTTCTTAAATGTTGTTGCTAGACGAGATGGATCTTCTCGTTTCGGGTTGGATAATAAATGGGCAAACTTTGGATCAGTAGGCCTTGTGTGGTTAGCGAGTGAAGAAGCTTTCATCCGTAACATTACATTTATCGACAACCTTAAGTTGAGAGCAAGTTTTGGTACCACGGGTAATAATGGTGCTGATTTATATCCAATTCCTCAATTTGGAAGAACTTCATATGCAGGTATTGGAGCTTGGTCACCAAGCGTAGCGGGTAATCCTCGTTTAACTTGGGAGATTAACTCTACAGCCAACATTGGTGTTGATTTCTCTGTAATGAGAAACAGAATTAATGGTACTGTTGAGGTTTATAACAGAAACACCACTGATCAGTTTTACAACTTACCAGTAGACCCTTCGGCGGGTGGTTTCACAACGATACAAAGTAATTTTGGTCAAGTTAGAAATAGAGGTATTGAAGTTTCTTTAAACTCTGATTTGATTAAAACATCATCATTCACATGGAACATAGGTGCTAATATTTCATACAATAAGAATGAAATCATGGAATTACCTCAGGATAATGTTATTTCTGGAGTTACTGTGTTAGCCAAAGGTAGCCCGATCAATACTTTATTCCTTGTTCCTTATGCAGGTGTAGATCCAGAAACTGGAAATGCTTTGTACACAAAGCTAGATGGCACAAAAACACAAACGTTCAATGTAGCTGACAAGATCAAATATGGTACTTCTGATGCCCCTTTATTCGGTGGTATAACAACGAGAATTACTTATGCTGGTTTTGATTTAAGTGCGCAGGCCAACTTCTTTTTGGGAAGAGAAATGTATAATAATGATTTGAATAACATTATTAACCCAACGTATTATTTCGATAATATGCATATTTCGATGCTTAATGAGTGGACGCCAACGAATAAAATCACTGACGTTCCAAGACCAGGAAATCCGTACAGAGCGCAAACATCTAGATTAATTGATGATGCTAGTTTCTGGAGACTGCGTAATGTAACCTTAGGGTATACTTTCAAAGCAGCTACCTTAAAGAAAATTAAAGTTAGAGCTGCACGCGTTTTTGTTCAAGGACAAAATTTATGGACATCAACTGTCTTTAGAGGTTTTGATCCAGAAGCTACTGGAACTTCTTTAACGGGCGCTCAGTACCCTTCTTTAGTACAAACAACGTTCGGTTTAAACATTGGGTTTTAATTATATAAACACAGAAATTATGATAAATAACATATTTAAGCGTAGTGCTGCATTGCTATTTTTAGCTGCATTTACGTTACAAAGCTGTCAAGACACGTATGTGAATCTTGCACCAGAATTCACGCTGGATGCTGTTAACAACCCAACTAATATGGGACAATTAGAGCAGGTATTAGATGGTGCCTATGCTAACTTCAGAGCTAATGATTATTATGGGTCTGGAAGTGGAACAGGTAGTGGTGCGGCCATTATGCCGGATGTAATGAGTGATAACTTGTATGAAACGATTCAAACGTTGGCAAATTCAAGAGATATGTCAAACTTCCAATTTCAGCAAAATACCGCTCAAATCACGAATATTTACAATGCGATGTACAAAGTGATTTCGGTTGCTAACATTGTTTTGCGTGATGTAGATAAGTTTACAACGCCTGCGAATAAAAAGACGGCCAATCGAATTAAAGGTCAAGCGCATGCGATTAGAGCTTTAGCGCATTTTGATTTATTCAAATATTTTGCAGAAAATTATGATCGTAATAGTACAACTACATTAGCCTTAAATTACAGTAAGACTTTTGAAATTTCTTCTGAGGCAAAGCCTGTGAGATTATCGAATAAAGTTTACTACGATGAGCTTTTTGCTGATATCAATGCAGCACAAACACTGCTTGCTGATGTTGATAAAAATGTAAATCAAGGTTTTGCGGCAATTAGACCCAAAATGGGTCTCGCAGCAGCGCACCTTTTAAAGGCAAGAGTTTCTCTTTACGCAGGTTTGTATGCAGATGCGATTGCGGCTTCCACTGCCGGTATTGCCATTGCGCCAGCTTTAGTAAGCAATCAAACAACGTTTAATGGGATGTACTCAGAAGCAGCAGCTGGAGAAATTATCTGGAATGTGCAATTTGACGCAGGTCAAAGTGGCCCTACATTTGTTGCATTTTTTGCAACGAACAACAGAAGTTATTTCCGTCCAGCCTTAGAAATTGCAACGAGAGCTGGTACAAGTGGTTTGATTCGTAGCAATGACATCCGTTACGGTGCTTATTTTGCGAGTGTCAACCCAACTACAGAAGTTCCTCAAGCATTAGCTTTAACCAAGTACAGAGGTAAAGGCGGTGTTTCTAACGGTAATGCAAATTTTGTTGCCATGAAAACAGCTGAGTTGTATTTAATCAGAGCTGAGGCGTTTGCACTTTCTAGCACGCCGCAGGATGCATTAGCGATGAGGGATTTAAATACTTTGAGAACAGCTAGAATTAGTGGCTATGTTAATGAGGATTTAACTGGTGCTACTTTAGTTAATGCAATTGCAGATGAAAGAAGAAGAGAGTTTGTCGGCGAAGGCCACCGCTTCTTTGACTTAAAGCGCACAACGAGAACTTTAAGAAGAGGAAGTACATGCGGCATTCCTTCACAGTCTCCTATTGATAAGTGTTCGTTAACGCCTACATCGCGTGAGTGGACATTCCCAATCACGGAAACATTAACGAATGCAAATCCTAAATTGGTTCAAAATCCAAGTTGGAAGTAATCTTTTAGTCATATTCATGACGGAATAAGGGGGTAAGCAATAGCTTGCCCCCTTTCTTTTTTAGGGTTTTCGCTCCTTTATATTACATAGGATACATCCCAGCTGTATTAGATTATTTATTTAGTGGAGATTCAAGAAAATAGTTGGCTTTGTTGGATTTCAGCAGGAAGTCAAACTACAATTAACTTTGTTTTATCATCATCTGAATTCAACCTAGTATCTAAAATTGTTGATCAAGGTATGAATTGAACTTCATGACTTATCCGTTCGAAAAGACAGAATTATTTATCTGCTGACTTGAAAAAATACAAAGTTGTCAGATACCTGAGATTTAATTTTTATGTTTTTTCTGATTACACAAGCTATTTTTTTATTCTTTTTTTTGTCTTATATAGAAAAATTTATAATTTCGAAAACTTTTAAAATTATTTTTTCATTAAATAAACTAATCAACATGAAAAAACTCTTACTCGTATGGGTATTAGTGATGGCTGCATTCAGTTCATCTCTAGCTCAAACAAGGCAAGTAACTGGAAAGGTTACTTCTTCTGAGGATGGTTCAGCTCTTCCGGGAGTTAGTGTCAGCCTAAAAGGTACCGCTCGTGGTACTACGTCATCATCTGACGGTTCTTACAAAATTATGGTAAGTAATTCAGATGCGCTCGTTTTTAGTTTTGTTGGCTATAAGCCTCAAACAATTAATGTAGGATCTCAATCCATGATCAATGTTACTTTGGCTTCAGATGCGTCTGAGTTAAATGAAGTGATTGTAACTGCATTAGGTTTAACTCGTACAAAGAATTCATTGCCTTATGCTGCTCAGCAGATCAAAGGAGATGAACTTACTCGGGTTCGTTCAGGTAACGCATTTTCACAACTTTCTGGTAAAGTATCGGGTGTGCAGATCACACAGGGTAATGCGATCGGTGGATCTACTAACGTAGTAATCCGTGGTTCTAAGTCCTTGACTGGTAATAACCAAGCTTTATTTGTTGTGGATGGTGTTCCTATTGATAACTCAGTAACAAACACTTCTAACCAACGTACAGGTCGTGGTGGTTATGATTATGGTAATGCAGCTGCGGATATTAACCCAGACGATATTGAAACGATGACTGTATTGAAAGGTGCTGCGGCTACGGCTCTTTACGGTTCTCGTGCTTCCAATGGGGTGATCATGATCACTTCTAAAAAAGCGAAGAAAGGTCTGGGTTTAACCATCAATACAGGTTTATCAGTAGGTACTATTGATCGCACTACTTTTCCTAAATATCAAAATCAATATGGTGCAGGTTATTCGGATCCATATCAAAAAGATGGTTTCTTCTTTTTCGATGCAAATGGAGATGGGAAAGATGATTTAGTTGTTCCCACTTCTGAAGATGCTTCCTATGGAACGAAGTTTGATCCTAGCTTGATGGTTTACCATTGGGATGCTTTTGATCCTGCGGGTCCTAACTACCTAAAAGCGAAGCCTTGGGTTGCTGCGGCAAATACTCCTGAAAAATTCTACGAAACGGCTATTTCAAATAACACAAACATCTCTTTAGATGGAGCGACCGATAAAGGTAGTTTCAAATTAGGATTTACGCGGAACGAAGATCGTGGAACTTTACCTAACTCTAAGGTTACTAAGAATATAATGAACCTTTCAGGTACTTATGCTATTTCTCCTAAATTAACTGCATCTGCTTCGGCTAACGTGTCAGTGGTAGCAGGTTTAGGTCGTTATGGTACAGGGTATGATGGATTGAACGTGAATCAAAACTTCCGTCAGTGGTATCAAACCAACGTAGATATTTATGAGCAACGCGATGCGTATTTCCGTAACCAGAAAAACATAACATGGAACTGGTCAGATCCTTCATCAGCAGCAGGTTTAAAGCCGATCTACACAGATAACTACTATTGGACTCGTTACCAAAACAATGAGAACGATACTCGTACACGTATGTTTGGTAATGCCATGTTGAACTACAAAGCAACAGATTACTTAAACATAATGGGTCGTATCACGATGGATACATATGATGAATTCCAAGAGGAGCGCATTGCTGTAGGTTCGACTGATATTCCAGAGTATTCTCGTTATGATCGTCACTTTGAGGAAATCAACTATGATTTAATTGCTAATTTCGACAAAAACCTAACGAAGGATTTAAATTTGAAAGCCTTAGCAGGTTTGAACTTACGTAAGTCTTTGAATCGCTCGATTTATGCGATTACAAATGGTGGTCTAATCGTTCCTGGTTTATATTCAATCGCTAACTCGAAAGGAACTGTTTCTGCTCCATCTGAATCATACAATCCTCGTGAAGTATTCGGTTTATTCGGTGGTGCTACATTAACCTACAAAGATTTCTTAACCTTAGACGGAACAGTTCGTCAAGATAAGTCATCTACGTTACCGGTTGCTAACAATGCTTATTTGTATTATGCAGGTTCGGCGAGTTGGTTATTCTCTCACCACATTGAAGATTTACCTTGGTTAACTTCTGGTAAATTACGCGCAAACTATGCAACAGTAGGTAATGATGCACCTTGGGGGTCAATCTCGAATGTATATGATCAACCAGCTCCATTTGGTTCTACTATTTTATTCTCCGTTCCTGGAACACAGAACAATCCAAGTTTGAGACCAGAGCAAACTATCTCAAAAGAGATCGGTTTAGAAATGTCGTTTTTACAAAATCGCTTTGGTTTTGATCTGACTTACTATCAAACCAATACATTGGATCAAATTATGCCTGCGTCTGTTACGACAGCAACGGGTTACAATTCGACATATGTTAATGCGGGTAACATCGAAAACAATGGTATTGAATTAAGCGTTTATGGTTCTCCTATTAAGACTCCAGATTTTGCTTGGAATGTAAATGTCAACTTCACTCGTAACCGCAATAAAGTATTGAGCCTTTATAATGAAAGCTTAAACTTACAATTGGCATCTTTTCAAGGGGGTGTTACGTTAAATGCGACAGTTGGTGAGCCTTATGGTATCTTAAAAGGTAGAACTTGGAAGTATGTGAATGGCGAAAAATTAGTGAAATCAAATGGCCGTTACGATATGACTACAACGACTACTAATGTGATCGGTAATGTTAATCCTAACTGGATCGGTGGTATTAATAACTCGTTCCGTTATAAGAACGTTACATTAAGTTTCTTAGTCGATGTGAAGTCTGGTGGTTCTGTATTCTCGTTAGATCAGTATTATGGTGCTGCAACGGGTGTATTAGCCGAATCAGCTTTATTGAATGACAAAGGAAATCCTTCTCGTTCAACAATCGCTGAAGGTGGTGGTATCATTATGCCAGGTGTTTTAGCGGATGGTTCGAAAAATACAAAACGTGTTGAGAATGAGTATGGAACTTATGGATATGCTTACAACCCTCAACATCAATTTGTTTACGATGCGAGCTACGTAAAATTACGTGAAGCAAACATCACTTATTCGTTACCTCGTGCAGTTGTTGCAAAGCTAGGTGGAATCAAAGGGGTAGATTTATCATTGTACGGACGTAATTTGTGGATTATTCACAAAAACATTCCTGACTCCGATCCTGAAGAGAACCTTTCGGCTGGAAACGTGCAAGGGTATCAATCAGGTGCATATCCAACGACGCGTTCGATTGGATTCAATGTGAAATTATTGTTTTAATCATCCTTAATTATATACAGATGAAAAGAATATTTTTAGTTTTTGTACCGCTTTTGTTTATTGCATCAGCTTGTACGGAGGATTTAGCATCCTTAAATGTTGAGACTAAGAAGCCTGCTGCAATTCCAGCACCTACTTTGTTCTCTAATGCGGTTAAGTCTCTAGCAGGAAACTTAGCTACTGCGAGTGTGAACACAAACGTGTTCCGTTTTACCACTAGTCAATGGGCTATGGCGGTATATCAAGATGAGGCTCAATATGATTTCGCTACACGTGCGATCCCTAATACTTGGTGGAATGCAATGTACCGTGACGTTTTGGCTGACTTACGTGAGTCTTCTCGTTTAATTGGCGCAGATGCTTCTTTACTTCCAAAAGAGAAAGCGAATAAATTAGCTATTTTGGATATTATGGAAGTATACACCTTCGGTATTTTAGTGAATACTTTCGGCAATATTCCTTACAAAGAAGCGCTTAATGCAGCTATTTTATTCCCTAAATACGATGATGCTAAAACGGTTTCAGCCGATTTGATCACTCGTTTAAATGCGGATATTGCAAAACTTGATGCGAATGCTTCTGGATTTACATCATCTGAGGATGTTGTATATAAAGGATCCGTTAGCAAATGGGTTAAGTTTGCTAATACCTTGCGTATGAAATTAGCGATGATTGTAGCAGACGAAAATGCAAGTGCTGCAAAATCAGCAGTTGAGGCTTCTGACGCTGGTGCAATTAATGCAGCTTCTGATAATGGTTTGTTTACTTACTTATCAGCTTCTCCGAATCAAAACCCCTTACACGTAGATATCGTGTTGGGTGGTCGTCAAGATTACATCGCTGCAAGAGATTTGATGGTTAAATTAGCGGATTGGAATGATCCACGTAAAACAGCTTATTTCTCCGCAAACAATGCAGGTAACTACGCGGGTGGTGTAGTAGGAAAGGTAAATACGTATGTTGATTTTTCTCGCGCAGGTGCTAAGGTAATTGCTGCTGATGCTCCATATGTGTTAGCTGATTATGTTGAAACTGAATTCTTACGTGCTGAGGCAAAAGAAAGAGGATTTAATGTAGCAGGTACTGCCGAGCAACACTATAATAATGCGATTACTGCCTCAATTATCTATTGGGGAGGTACTCCTGCACAAGCAGCTGCATATTTAGGGCAAACTGATGTGGCTTATTCAACTGCTGCAGGAAACTGGAAGCAAAAGATTGGTACACAAAAATGGATTGCTTCATACAACCGATCATATGAGACTTGGACTGAGTTACGTCGTTTAGATTATCCTGTAATTACAGCGCCAGTAAACGCTAAGTCAGGATTCCCTAATCGTTTAACTTATCCTAATACAGAGCAAACTTTAAATGGAACTTCTTACACTGCGGCGGCTTCTGCCATCGGTGGTGATGTAGTAACGACTAAATTGTTCTGGGATAAAAATTAATTTATTTGCTATTCATAGCAAAATTGAATTTTGTAAAAAGGCGACTCGATTGGGTCGCCTTTTTGCATTTTTCCATTATCGAATATTAAGCTTTTGTAAACAATTTATGTTTTTACTTTGTTAAAGATCTAATTAGAATTCAATTTTAAATTTCTTGTTTCGTTTCTAGCGCTTTTGAGCCACAAATTTCAACTATAGTAATACTTTCTTCACTAAAAGTAAATTAAATTTGCAAAAAAGTCAGTTTAACAAAATATAATTTTTTAATTTTGCTCTTAACATTCATTTAAATAAACAAACATGAAAAAACTCTTACTAATTTGGGTTTTAGTAGCAGCTAGTGTTAGCTCGTTATTTGCTCAAAACAGAACAGTAACAGGAAAGGTCACTTCTTCAGAAGATGGTGGCGGATTACCTGGTGTCAGTATTAGCACTAAGGGTTCCAATAAAGGGACCACATCAAGTGTAGATGGTTCTTATTCCATTTCCGTGGGAGAAGGAGCTTCATTGGTATTTAGCTTTGTAGGCTATAATACTCAAACAGTTACAGTCGGTAACCGTTCTGTGGTTGATGTTAAATTGTCGGTTGACAATACCCAACTTTCTGAAGTAGTTGTAGTTGGTTATGGTACCAAAAAGCGTGTAGAATTTACGGGTGCTGCCTCTACGATTAAAGCAACTGCTATCGCCGAGCGTCCGGTACAAAGTTTTTCACAAGGGTTAACGGGCCAAGCAGCCGGTGTGAACATTACACAACCTAATGGTTTGTTGAACAATCCTCCTGTGATTCGCGTACGTGGTTTAAGTTCATTATCGCTTAGCTCATTTCCTTTAGTTGTTATTGACGGGATACCTATTTCGACGGATAACGTTTCTGCTAACTCGACGACCAATAACCCTTTGGCAGATATTAATCCATCGGATATTGAGTCTATTGACGTATTGAAAGATGCTGCTTCTGCAGCTATTTATGGTTCTCGTGCAGGTGCTGGGGTTTTATTGATTACCACGAAACGTGGAAAATCAGGAAAAGCTAAGGTATCGATTGATTCATGGGCTGGTGTAAGTGATGCGGTTCGTTTGCCAGATGTTTTAAATGCTGAGCAATATATGTACCATAAAAATATGGCCATTGGAAATGCATTGAAATTGAATCCAAATGCCGTATCTGCGACTCAAAGAAATTCGGCTAACCAATCTTTCTTGCCAAATTACAATCCTGATGGATCTTTGATCGATACAGATTGGTCCAAAGTGGTTTACCAAACAGCCTTTTCTCAAAATCATAATATGACAATTACTGGGGGAACCGATAAGACTTCTTATTATTTCTCTGCTGGATTTTCAGACCAAGAAGGTTTTTTACGTAGCAATAGCTTCCAACGTCGTTCTGGTCGTTTCAATATGGATCACCAAGCAACAAACTGGTTGAAGTTTACAACTAATTTCAATTATTCAAATACGTATAATATGGCACCTATGTCGGGATCAAATCCAGGTGGTGCATTTAATACGTCAGGTTTAGGTCGGATAGCGGTGGCTCAAGTACCTAACTTGCCAGCCTATTTACCTGATGGTAATTATAACTTAGAGAACAACACCGTGGGTCGTATGAACAACTTACTTCCGGCACAGTTTCCTAATCCAGCGGTTGTACGTGATTTAGATAAAATTACTTCTGAAAACACCCGTTTAATTGCAAATTTAGGTGCTGAAATCAAGATCACAGAGGGTCTGAATTTTAGAACAAGTTATTCATGGGATCGTAGAAACACAGAAAATGTTCGTTTCTTCAATCCATACAATGGAGATGGTTGGGCTGCGAGTGGAGATGCTTACAACAATACTGCCCGTTCTGACAACTGGAACTTAATTAACACGCTACAATACAATGTGAAGTTGGGCGAAAAACACAACATCTCAGCAGTTTTAGGTTCGGATTCTCAAAAAACACGCGTGTTAAACTGGGGAGCTCAGCGTCAAGGATTAGCTGACTTTTTCTTTACTGATTTCCAAGGAAATTTTGGAACTAATTTAGCTGCGGGTAACGGAATTTACCAGGTTTCTTATGAGGCTTATTTAGGAAGTTTAAGTTATAATTATGCAGGTAAATATTTCTTAAGTGGAAATTACCGTCGTGATGGTAACTCTGCACTTTCTGCGGATAATCGTTGGGGTGACTTCGGTGGAGTATCAGCCGGTTGGACTGTTTCTGAAGAGAAGTTCTTTAAAAATACCAGCCTAGGTAACAAAATTTCTAACCTTCGTTTGAAAGCATCATGGGGTAAAGTGGGTAACGGTAACGTTCCTAATGCTTATGGTTCTTATTCTACTTTTGGTTCTGGTTTGTATGGTGCTGCGCCAACATTGGCGTTTAACCAAGCAGGAAATAAGGATTTGAAATGGGAGACTAGTGAGCAGACCAACTTTGGTATCGATATTAGTTTCTTAAACGATCGCATTTCAATAGAGGCCAATTACTACAACAAGGATATCAATAACTTGATTTTGAACGTTCCACAAGCACCTTCAAAAGGTATTCCTGGAAACTCAATTTTGGCTAACGTAGGTTCCATGTATAACCGAGGATATGAATTAGCTATCACAGCGACGCCAATTAACAATGGAGGATTCACTTGGACCACGAACGTTAATTTTGCAACGAATGAAAATATGGTTACTTCCCTAGTAGATGCGAATACACCTATTTTAACGGCAACATCTGGTTTGGAGACTACTTCCATTACGAAAGTGGGTTATTCAGCTGCACAAATTTACGGAGTTAAGACGGGTGGAGTTAATCCAGCTAACGGGCGTCGTATATACATCAGAAAAGATGGTGTTAAAGTACAATACCTACACTTAGGTGGTGCAGATGCTTGGACTTTGTTAGATGGAACGCGTACAGTATCTGTTTCTTCAGAGCAACAAATCTTAGGAAACACGATGCCAACTTTCTACGGTGGATTTAATAATACCTTCCGTTATGCAGGTTTTGATCTTGGAATGAACTTTACTTTCTCTGGAGGTAATTTGATTTACAATGGTTCTCAGGCTGGTTTACGTGACCAACGTGTATGGAACAATTCTGTGGATGTATTAAATTCTTGGACTAAAGAAGGTCAAATTACTGACATTCCTCGTGCTGTTTATGGAGATAACGTGTCGAATGGTTCATCTTTCTTAATTGATGCCAATATTCAAAAAGGAGATTTTATTCGTTTGCAAACGGCTACTTTGGGATATAAGATTCCTGCCAACTTGACTAAATTAGGTATTAATAGTCTTCGTGTGTATGCACAGGCAAACAATGCTTTTTTATGGACGGAGTATGCGGGTGTTGACCCAGAAATCTCAACCAATGGAGATACAAACTTAGCCTCAGGTATTGAGCGTAACTCAATTCCACAAGCTAGGTCATTTACAATTGGTCTTAACATAGGTTTATAATTTTAAAGGAGATAAGAAAATGAAATTATTCACAAACAAAATTGGAATCTTGTCTATCGCCTTAGCGATGACGGTTTCTTCTTGTAATAAGGAATTCTTGAACGCAGTTCCTGAATTAGATTTGTCTGATGCGACGGTATTTAATACACCGGCTCGTGTTTTATCCCAGGTTAACGGACTTTATGGTTCAGCTAAATCGGGAAGTTTATTTGGAGGTCGTTATTTAATTTATAACGATATCCGTGGAGAGGATTGGGTTAACCGTACGACGAACTCGGTAACGGGTTATTCTACTTACCAAGGAAACCAAGATCCTTCGGATTCGTATTTGGCCAACTTCTGGGTGGTAGGTTACTCCACGATCAACCGTGCTAATTTATTCTTAGAAGGTTTAGCTGCCAATCCTACCGCAGTTCCAGCTGCTTTAGCTGCTAATTATAGAGGAGAAGCTAAGTTCTTACGTGCTTTAACGTATTTCTCTTTGGTACAGTATTTTGCAAAACCTTTCATTTTAGATAAGGGAGCTTCTGCTGGATTGCCATTGCGTTTAAAAGGAGAAACTTCTTCTGCAAACAATGCCTTAGCGCGTAGTTCAGTGGCACAGATTTATGATCAAATTTTAAAAGATTTGAATGAAGCTGAAGCTGAATTACCTGATTCTTATGCATCTGCCTTGTTAAACACAACACGTGCACACAAGAATTCGGCGATCGCTTTAAAGACAAGAGTATTATTAGCCAAAGCAGATTACGCAGGTGTAATCACGGAAGCGAATAAAATTGTTTCTGCGGCTGCACCATTTAGATCTTCTGCTCGTGTGGCAAATGCCTTGCAGGCTGATGTATCTGCCGTGTTCAAAGCACCTTATACGACAACTGAATCTATATTCTCTTTTCCGATGGACGCAACAAACGCTCCGGGTACTCAAAACCAATTGGGCTACTACTTCAATGCAGGAAATGTTGAATATTATTTAAATATAGGAGCTACGGGTGTTTATAACCAAGCACAATTTCGGGCTAGCGATGATCGTAAGACGAAATTAACGGTAGCTAAAACAGCGGTAGCTAATTTTCCATCGAGCATTAAATTCAGTGGAGTGAATCCTTATATTGACTATGTTCCGAACATTCGGTATGCAGAAGTTTTGTTAAACTTAGCGGAAGCAGAAGCGGAAGCGGGTAACGCAACACGTGCTTTAGCACTACTAACTGCCGTTCACAAACGTTCGGATGCGAGTTATGAATTTGGTACACTTTCAAAGGCGGACTTAATTAAAGCCATTTTAATGGAACGTAGAATTGAATTCATTGCGGAAGGTTTCCGTGCAAATGATGTTCTTCGCCGTGGTGAGCCATTAAATTCATTTGGCGCTGGAGCGGTGATTCAACCATCTGATCCTCGTTACATTTACGGAATTCCATTGACAGAAATTCAAACGAATCCTGCGATTGGAAAATAAGAGTTAGATAGGTCCTTTAGGATTGTGTCGAATAGAAAAAAGGTGACTCGAAGAGTCACCTTTTTTTATGGGTTTGCTATTGGGCTATTAAACGAGATGCTAATATTAATTTAATCGGTGCATCTGTAGCATACATGCAATTTGACAAGAATTACCTGTTCTTTATGCCTTTATCTGGATGCAATTCAAAAGGTTTATGCCATTGCTTGAAAATAGCCTAAACCATTGAATGATTCGTTTACCAAATTTTAATTCGGTCCTCAGGTTTCTTGTATAATTTATCTCCTGGTTTTACGTTAAATGCTTCATACCAAGCATCCATATTAACTGGAGTACCAATAGTTCTATATTGGCCAGGCGAGTGAGGATCTGTTTTAATCATTTGAGCCGCCATTTCTGGTCTAGATGATCCTCTCCAAACCTGCGCCCATGCCAAAAAGAATCGTTGGTCTGGTGTCAACCCATCAATTTTCTTTTTAGATTGTCCCTGTTTTGTCATTTTAAACGCCTCATAAGCAATATTCAATCCTCCTAAATCTCCTATGTTTTCACCTAATGTAAACTTTCCGTTGACATGTATCGTGTCTACCACCGTATATTGGTCATATTGAGCTGCCAACTGCACCGTTTTAGCTTTAAATTTAGACAAATCTTCAGGCGTCCACCAGTTTCTTAGCGTCCCATCATTATCGTATTGGCTTCCTGAATCATCAAATCCATGTGACATTTCATGGCCAATAACTGCTGCGATTCCTCCATAATTGATTGCATCATCCGCATCTGCAGAGAAAAATGGGAATTGTAAAATACCTGCTGGAAAGACAATTTCATTCATAGTCGGACTATAATAAGCATTGACCGTCGGCGGAGTCATGCCCCATTTTGTCCGGTCCACCGGTTTTCCTAATTGATTTATGTTATCATTATATGCCCAAATACTAGCATTCTTCATGTTTTGATAAAATGAATCTGCATTTATTTCCAGCCCATCATAATTTTTCCATTTATCTGGGTATCCAACCTTTGGAGTAAACGCATTTAATTTGTCTAGCGCTTTCTTTTTAGTCAGATCTGACATCCATTCAAGTCGATTTATTCGATTAGCAAAGGCAGTTCGCATGTTAACTAATAATTCTTTCATGCGTTCTTTTGCCTCTGGTTTAAAGTGTTTTGCCACATATAATTGACCCAAAAGTTCACCAATCGTTCCATCCGTTAATGTGGACATGCGTTGCCAACGAGGAGTTTGGGTCTCTTGACCACTTAAGAATTTCGCATAGTCAAAACTAGCTTTCACAAATGGACTACTTAAATAGGATGCTGACCCTTTTAAAATATTCCAAGTTAAATAGGATTTTAAATTTTCAATGGGCGTATCGGTTAACGTATTGTTTACTTCAACTAAAAATTTAGGTGCGCTAACTAAGATGGAATCTTGAGATGGAATGCCCAATAATTTGAATTGCTCATTCCAATTTATGTTTGGCGTTTGCTTTTGAAAATCAGCTAATGAAAATTTATTGTAGGTTTTGTATGGATCACGCATTTCAACACGCGCCATTTGTGCAGTGGCAAGCCTTTTCTCTAATAAGAAAATTTGTTCCGCATTGGATTTGGCTTGATTGGTAGGTGTGCCAATCAACTCAAATAAGGTTGAAATATATTTTTTAAATGCTTCCTGAATCTTCAAGGTACGAGCATCCGTCTTTAAATAATAATCACGATCGGGTAATGAAGTCCCCCCTTGGCCAAATTGGGGCACCATCTTTTTTACATTTTTTCGATCTTGGCCAACATAAGACCCAAAGAATGGAGAACCTAGGCCCTGCGTTTTAAATCGAGCTATTTCTCTCAATAAATCTTCTCTAGTTTGAATATCTTGTACCTTTTTTAAGTCTGATTTAATGGGATCAAATCCCAAGGATTCAATTCGTAAGCTATCCATTGCCGCCGCATAAAAATCAGCAACTCTTCTTTCTACAGACCCTTTCGCTAGCGATTTTTGTTTGGCCACAGTTTCTTCTAAAATGAGTTTAACCGCTTTGATATTAAAATCCCTAATTTCATTAAAACTACCCCAGCGGGTTTCTTTGGCAGGAATTGGGTGATTTTTTACCCATATTCCATTCGAATATTCGACAAAATCATCCCCTGGTTTTACGGATAAGTTCATATTCGACTTGTCGATAAACTTGAAATTTTGGGCTGTAGTGGCGTTTGAAAAAAATATTCCAACAGACAAGACAAACAACGATAACTTTTTCTTCATATTTTTTAATGTTAATGAATAATTAAATTAATAGATTTATAACTTTAAAACTACCAACATGAGGAAATTTTTACTTATAATCTGCGGTCTCTTTTTATTTATTCATATTTCATTCGGTCAAAATCAAGTTTCTAAACCATTGACTCATGGAATAATGGTCAAACTTAAAAAAGTAGGAGCCCCTTCCATTTCGCCTGATGGTAAATCGGTTGTCTACAGCCAAATAGAAACTTCGTATAATTTGGACGAACAAACAACGGATTTATGGTTGGCCCATACCGATGGAAAAACAAGTCCCAGAAGAATTACTTCTTCCAAAAGCGGGGAGGATAATTATTTTTGGTCACCTTCAGGAGATAAAATTTACTTTACAGCCAAAAGAGAGGGCGACGAAGCACCCCAATTATATTCATTGCCATTAAATGGGGGCGAAGCGCAAAGAATAACATCTATATCTACAGGTGTTTCTGCTGCAAAAATATCCTCGGATGGCCGTTGGTTAGCCTTCACATCTAGCGTATTTCCTTCCGCATTTACAGATTCTTTAAGTAGGAAAATGGCGGATGATAAGAAAAAAATCAAAGCGAAAGCACGCGTTTATACCTCATTTCCTGTTCGTTATTGGGACTCATGGCTGGACGAGAAACAAGCGCACATTTTCGCGATGGATTTATTCCTAAGTGGTTCTCAACCCGTTAATTTATTCAAAGATGTTTCCCTAGTAAAATCTCAAGGTTTTAATTTGGGTTCATTTTCATTTGCACCAGACAATAAATCTATCGTTTTTGCTGCAAGTACTGATTATAATACGACTGCATATCAATCGTCCACGTCAAATTTATTTCAAGTCAATCTTCTAGGGGGTAAAGAAACCCAATTAACCTCCGATGGAATTGATTATGCCACGGTTGATTTTTCAAGTGATGGACGTTATTTAATTACGACAGGATCTGAAAATGGAAATAAGCTCTACTACATAAATCGAATGTTTAGATATTCATGGCCCGCGATGAACGGTAAAATGGAGTTGGCAGCCAAACTAGACCGGCCTATGAATGATTTCAAAGTTCATGGATCTGAAGTTTTGGCTAGTATTGAAGATCAGGGCGTGGATAGAATCATTAAAATTTCAATCGGTTCTGGTGAAACCATTCCGGTATTAGGTGGCCAAATGGGTTCTTATACAGCTATTTCACCGGCGAGTGGAGGAAATTTTGCCTTTACATACCAACATTTAGGAGCGCCCCCAGAAGTATTTACATTTGTTGGCGGCCAACAAATACCCATCTCAAAAAGTAATGATCAAGTTCTTTCATCTTTAGACATTCCGAGGCCAGAAGTAATTTGGACGGTAACTAGTCGGGGTAAAAAAGTGAGAAGCTTTGTACTGAAACCAGCGGGCTTTGATCCGAATAAAAAATATCCATTGTTTGTATTAATGCATGGGGGACCCGCGATTTCGATTAAGGACAATTTTGGATATCGCTGGAATGCACATATTTTAGGTGCACCGGGCTATGTGTTGATCATGACGGATTATACGGGTTCCACAGGATATGGCGAGAAGTTTACTCAGGATATACAATTTGATCCATTTCGCGGACCAGGGAATGAGATTTTAGAGGCTGCTGCGGATGCGATTAAGCGCTTTTCATATATTGATGGGACGCGTCAAGCCGCTGGGGGAGCTTCTTATGGGGGACACTTTGCCAACTGGATGCAGGCGACCACTTCACATTTCAAATGCTTGATTGCGCATGCGGGTTTAGTCAATTCGGAGGCGCAATGGGGTACTTCGGATGTGATTTGGGGTCGTGAATTGATGAATGGGGGTGCGCCTTGGGTACCCACAAAAACGTGGAAAGAACAAAATCCAATGCGTTATGCAGCTAATTTCAAAACGCCGATGCTAATGACCGTAGGGGAGAATGACTTCCGAGTGCCGATCAATAATACCTTAGAAAATTGGAGCATCCATCAGCGCTTAAAGATTCCAAGTAAATTGATTGTTTTTCCAACCGAAAATCATTGGATTTTAAATCCTGAAAATTCGAAGTTTCATTATCAGGAAGTTGGCAACTGGTTGAGCACCTATTTAAAATAAAAGCATTCAGCTTTAATCAATTTAATTGATTAAAGCTGAATCATAGTACCCTTTTTGATCGATTCATCGCAAGCAAAAGCAATGCGAAGGCTGTTTACGGCGTCATCTAAATGATCCTTTAAATCCACATTTTCTTGAATAGCTTTTAAGAAAAATAGTTGCTCGCGATCACATAATTCCTGGTGATTTGGCTCGTCGGTTAGGTTGACCCAGTCATCCTCTCGGCTAAATTCATTTTTGGCATCTAAATCTGCCCAGTGAACGCGAAGAGATTCTGTTTTTGTATGAGCTTCGATGGAGGAAGATTTGCCTTCACCACCTGCTTCTTTAGCCACGATGGAAACGGAACCTTTGGGTCCAAAAACATCCTTGACAAAATAAGCTGTTTGGGAAATCATGGGACCCCAACCCGCCTCGTACCAACCTACTGATCCATCTTCAAAATAAATTTGAAGTTGACCATAATTGTAATTCCCTGCCGGTATATCTTCTGTTAATCTAGCACCAATGGCCGAGACTCGGACAGGTTTCGAGCGAGTCATTTGGCACATAACGTCAATATAATGAACTCCACAATCAACAATCGGGCTTAAACTCTTCATTAAATTACGATGCACATCCCACATGTAACCGTGACTTTGTTGGTTTAAATTCATCCGCATTACCAAAGGCTTGCCCAGGTTTTTTGTGATTTCTATGAACTTAATCCAAGATGGATGATGACGTAAAATATAACCTACGACTAATTTTTTACCTGATTTCAACACAGCCTTTGCCACATTCTCTGCTCCGGCTAATGAATCTGCAATTGGTTTTTCTAAAAATACATGGCAACCGGCCTCCAACGCAGCGATTGAAAAAGCCTCATGGGTATCTGGGTAGGTTGAAATACAAACGGCATCGGGTTTTGAGTCCTTAAGCGCTTCATAATAATCAGAATACAATGCTTGGCCACCGCCTAATTCCTGATTTAGTTTTTCCTTACTTGTGCCTGTGGAAACGAGCCCACATATTTCAAATCCTGGAATGGTATGATAAGCTTTTGCGTGTGAGGCGCCCATATTGCCACATCCTACTACCATTACACGAATATTTTTTGATTGAGTCATGTTAATATTTTTTATCCCTTGAAATTAAAAAGAATGATTAGAATTAACATCTTTTAAGGAAATCTATTCATGAAATTGTATAAAAAAATTACAAATAATTTATTGTATCATAATTATACATTAACTTTTGGGATATGTTATAGAGTTTAGAACATTTTGATGAAGTAAATTGGAGAATTCAAAAAAATCCTGGCCATTGACCAGGATTTTTTTATTTAGCGGTAAATTCTTTTGTGCTACAATTACTTTGCGATCATTAATGAATCAATTCGAATGTTTACCATTTAATTTTAGGTATTTTATGACATCGAATTCCCTTTTTTTAGTATTCTTGGGAAAGTGGGTGAATCATTAATTCGTCAATGACCACATGCGCGGGTTGATTCATAATGTAAAAAATACTTTCTGCCATATCGTCGCAAGTTAACCATTCTTTATGTGCTTCTGACCCTTGAGGTTCTGGGTGAAACATCGTATCCACTAAGCCTGAATACACGGTAGACACTTTTATGCCATCTCTTCTAACTTCTTTTCTAAGTGCTTCCGTAAATGCATGTTGGGCATATTTAGATGAACAATACAAGGCTCCCCCATCAAAAACACGTTTTGCCACATCAGAAGCCACGGATATAATGTGCCCTTTTTTTGCTTCCTTCATAAAAGGTAAAACTGCTTTTGAGAAAAGAAAGGTTCCTTTTACATTGGTGTCAAAAATGGTATCCCAGGATTGGCCTGAAAAAGACTCGGTTGGGCCAAAAGTCCCAGTACCCGCATTATTGATTAAGAAATCTATTTTTTGAAATGTATGCGCCGTTTTATCGATGGTTTGTTGGACAAACGCTTCATCTGAAACATCTCCCACGAAGTATAAAGGTCGATGTCCAATTTCGGTTATTTCGGCTGCTAAATCCTTTAATTCACCTTGGCTTCTCGCGACGATGGATAATTGGAAATTATTTTTTGCTAGTAATAAGGCTAGCGCACGTCCAATTCCCTTGGATGCTCCTGTGATAATGGCGGTTTTTACGTTGGCTTGCATGTTGATTTCAATTATTTACGCCTAAATTTATTGTTTTCTTTCTAGATACAAATCAATGCATGATTTTATTCAGTCTTTAGATTTTAATTTTTAAATATATTTTATTGTAATATATTTTTATTAATTTAAATAATTCCAATATAATTAAATCTAAAGCCATGAAAAAAGTCATTGACATACTCGCGCAAAAAGGGTCTTATGTGGTATCGGTCAGTCCGGAGTCCAAGATCATTTCGGCCTTGCAAATTATGCAAGAAAAAAACATAGGTTCAGTTGTGGTGTTAGATCAGGGTAAATATGTAGGTATTTTGACTGAACGAGATTATGCGCGTAAGGTTGTTTTATTGGACAAGAACTCATCTGATACTTCGGTCGCTGAAATCATGACGACAGATTTGCCATGGATCGATCGAACGACTAGTCTTGAAACGTGTATGATGATTATGTCAGAAAAAAATATTCGATATTTGCCGGTCGTTGAGCAAGGAGAATTAATGGGGATCATTTCGATTAATGATTTAATACGGTCAACGATTAAAAACCATTTGGAAACGATTGAGCATCTTAAGAATTACATTAATGCCTAAATGAAAACGAACATTGACCTTAAAAAGATTTCTTTTTTAATAAATCCTCAAAAAGATACCGTTGCAATAAAAGCTTATTATGAATGGATTTTGACAGAAGTAGGTGAAAAAATGCCTCTTTGGTCCATTCAATTATTTCATCAACAATGGCCTTCGGACTTACAAAATTTTGATGAAGTATGGGTCATGGGGGGAGATGGTACCTTTAACTATTTTGTGAATAAATACCCAGATTGCTCTATTCCTATAGGTTTGTTTCAGGGGGGTACGGGAAATGATTTTTATTGGAAAATTTTTGGTAAAATTTCAAAAACAGAACATTTGAACCATATTTTGAATGGTCACATAGAGAACTTAGATGCTGGCCAGGTTAATCAAATGATTTTTTTAAATGGGGTCGGGATTGGTATTGAGGGGGATGTGTTGAAATCAATGCAAGCCATTCGTTTTATTGGCGGTGCGTTAGGGTATTATTTAGCGGCTATCCCCCAGCTATTTAAATTTAAATCGTACGAAATTTCTTTTGAACGTGCGGGCCAACAAATTTCTAAGAAAGTTTTTTTATGCATGGTTTTTAATTCATCTAGGGCAGGGGGTGGATTTCATTTTTTTCCAATGGCCTCCATTCAAGATGGAGCATTAAATATGATGTTGTGTAATCCCATAGCTATTATTAAGCGTCTTTTCTATATGCCCTTAATTCAAAAGGGCAAGCATGTGAACTATTCTTTTTTGGAATTTTCTACGATTCAATCGACCCGTATACAATGCAATCGGGCCCTAAGTGCGCAAGTGGATGGCGAAGTTTTGGAGTCGAATACTTTTGATTTTAAAATTCTTCCTGCTAAATTCAAATATATTGTCCCAAATTATTCTCATTAATTTTAAATTCATGATTCGTAAAAATATAGTTGTATGCCTGTTGGCATTTAGTTCATTCATCGCTAATGCTCAGGTTCTTGATAAGAAAAAAGCCATCGCTCGCATCAGTAAATTGGAGACTACTTATGGTCAAATAGCACAAAAAATATGGAGTTTAGCCGAGGTGGGTTATAAGGAAAAGCAAAGTTCATTGCTGCTTCAGGAAACTTTAAAACAAGCTGGATTTACGATAGAAGCGGGGGTTGCTGATATACCGACGGCCTTTGTGGCGACTTTTGGGCAGGGCAAACCTGTCATTGGAATCATGGCAGAATATGATGCATTACCGGGATTATCACAGGATACAATTCCTGTAAAACGTTCATTTGGGGGTAATTCTGGACATGCTTGTGGCCATCATTTGTTTGGAACGGGTTCTGTGGCAGCGGCCATTGCGGTTAAAGATTGGATGAAAGAAACGGGTCAAAAAGGTACCATTAAATTATACGGTTGTCCTGCTGAAGAAGGGGGTGCTGGGAAAGTTTATATGGTCCGAGCAGGTTTATTTGCCCAATCAGATGTCATGTTGCATTGGCATCCCAATGATGAAAACACGGTGGCGGCCTCTTCATCGCTGGCCAACAAAGCAGGTAAATTTCGTTTTTATGGATTATCGTCTCATGCGGCAGCATCACCTGAAAGAGGGCGTTCTGCGTTAGATGCGGTGGAAGCCATGGATTACATGGTTAATATGATGCGCGAACATGTGCCGGCGTCTACAAGAATTCATTATGTCATCACCAATGGAGGAAAGGCTCCTAATATTGTTCCCGATTTTGCGGAGGTATATTATTACATTCGCTCTCCAAACCGAAATATCGTTTTTGATGTGTGGGATCGGGTAGAAAAAGCAGCTGAAGGAGCTGCGTTAGGAACTGGAACTAAATTTGAAGTGGAACTGATCAGCGGTGTGTATGAGATTTTACCGAATGAACATTTAGCACAAGTAATGGCGGCTAATTTAAAGGCGGTTGGCGGGTACGTGCTTTCTCCGACTGAGACTGCTTTTGCGAAGCAACTCCAACAAACCCCCGGGATGGAGGCCGTGGATTTAAATACAACGAATCAAGTGTTGTTAAATCGACCTGATCCGAGTTCGGGTGGGTCCACGGATGTGGGGGATGTGTCATGGGTGGTGCCAACCATCGGGTTGGGAACAGCTACATGGGTGCCAGGAACCTCGGCACATAGTTGGCAAGCAGTCGCCTCCGGCGGTACTAGCATAGGTCGAAAAGGGATGATGGTCGCAGCAAAAACGATTGCCTTATCAGCCATTGACCTATTTAAAAATCCCAAAATGATTCAAGAGGCTACCGAAGAATGGAACAAAAGACGCGGAATAGATTTCCAATATAAGTCCTTATTAGGAACCCGGAAGCCAGCTTTGAATTATCGGGATAATTAACATAGGTGATTAGCTTTCTGACTAGATGGTTCGAAATATTGAAAATTTATTTCAGTTTTTGCATAAAATGCTACTGGCAAGATTAAGAAAGTTTTATCAAAATTAAATTTAGATAAAATAATAATCGTTTATCCTGTTAATACATATATACACTACCGTCATGGTTATTTTGTATCATTATTTTTAGTATATTCAAGAATTAGTTTCTTAAAGAATCTAAATTCATTGAGTGGTAAAATCGATAAGTTCTATAAATACCTATTTAAAATAATATCTGATGAAATCCGTCATTGCATTACTGTTATTTCTACCATTTTTTGTTGTGTCGCAAAATACTAATTCTAAAGATTTAGAGCAAGGCAATTTTTTCATTTCGCATTACAAAAGAGATTTTCTGAGGTCCGCGTTTGGTAATTATGTAGTAATGCAAGATAAGGAAGGGGTCATTTATGTCGGCAACGTTAGAAACGGTTTAATCGAATTTGATGGACAAAGGGTTAGACGGGTATTACAGAATGGAAAGCCGATGAGTGCTTTTGTTCGTGATGCGGAAATAGATTCAAAAAATACGATTTACTTAGGCTTTGCGGGAGTTAATTTTGGCTATTTGGAAAAAAATAAATTTGGTCAAAATGAGTATATATCACTTTCCGATAAACTACCCAAAAAGGATGAGGTTACTTCTACCTTTTGGAGTTTAAAGGTCCATCAAGATACTTTATTTTTTCAAACAGAGAATGCGGTTTATTTATTTAAGGATAAAAAGTACTTGCGTTCATATAAGTTTAAGGATGATATTCATATTATGCTAGGTTCGCCGGATGGGGTTTATTTAAGGATATGGGGCAAGGGATTATTTAAGTATTCTGCTAAAAATGGATTTTCGGTCATCAAAGGTTCAGAAAAATTATTTGCTCAAAATCGGATTGAAGCAAATTACCAATTGGACAACGGGGATCACCTGTTGGTTTCTCGAAACATCGGATTAATCAGGATGACGAAGAAAGGCGAATTCCTGCCTGTGAATAATCCGTATGCCAACAAATTCGTCATTGAGGGTTTGGGTTATATTAATGATAAAGTCATGCGCAATGGCAAGATTGCCATTATTACGATGAATAAGGGCATATTATTTCTAAATCAAGATTTAAGCACAAACGCGGAGGTTGGCATAAGTTCTGGTTTAGCTGAACCTGGCTTCTCGTTTGTCATGCAAGATCGAGTAGGAGATATTTGGGGGGCAAATTCAGGAGCCACTAAAATCTCTTTTGATCCTTCTTTGACTAATTTTTCTTCCTTAAATGGAATTGTAGGTAGAGTATCTGATATCATTAGGCACAAGGGAAAATTAATCATTCGAACAGGAAAAGATTTATTCCAATTTATCCCTAAAAAGTCAATTACTGAAACTTCGGTATTTAAGTCTTTGGATGTTAAAGAGTTAGGGGGTTCTTTGACTTTATTTAATGATCAAATTGTATGTACCAATAATTATTCGATTAACGCCGTTTTAAATGGGAAGAAGATTAAAATTTCAGATACCTATAGAAGCAATAAATCTATCCAATCCAAGTTAAATCCTTCCCTTTTATTTAGTAGTAATAGTGCTTATGGACTTTTACTACATCAATTTAATGGCAAGGTTTGGAAGCAAATTAAAATTATTGGAGGTGATCAATATCGTGGTTCTAATGTTTCAGAACTTGAGCCAGGAAAAATATTGATTTCCACTCGGAAGGGAATTGTCATGTTCAAATATGATGTATCTGGACAAGGAACTTTTACTTCTCTACCTCAAGATAAGTCATTTGCTAAAACCAAGCAGCAGAAAGGAATTGTTTATTTAAAAGATAACATTTTAGCCACTTGTGATTCGTCCAATAATGTTTTTATTGTGGATACCAAAGCTCAAAAACTTAGAGATTCAGGCTTCAGTTTAAACGAAATGGTTTCGGATGAATTATGGAGTTACACTTATAATAAAGATTCAGGGTATGGTTGGCTCATCTGCAAAAAAGGACTTTTCAAAACTTATTTTGACTTAAAAAAAGGATTTACATTTGAAAAATACCCTTTTTATAAAGTGGATTTAGATGAGTTAAGTTACAATGTTTTACCAGAAGGAAGTGGTGATGATGAGGTTATTTGGTTTGGTTCGCAGGAAAGCAAATTATATCGCTACGTTCCTGCTTTGGCTTTAAAAGAACCAGCCCAACAATTTAAAGCCTTAATTCGATCGATCTCTTCCAATGGTGAGCCTGTTCCCATTGTACCTGAAACTCTTCCTTTTTCTCAAAACAACCTGGTATTTGAGGTGGCTTATCCTTTATTTGGAACAGAAAACAAGACAACGTTTAGTTATTGGCTCGAAAACCAGGATGATACATGGACTGAATATACCAAGGATTTCAAAAAAGAATATACCAATTTAAGTGAAGGCACTTATACCTTTCACGTTAGAGCTATGGATGCATCTGGTCATGTGAGCGATGAAACTAGTGTTAAATTTAAAATTTCCCCACCCTGGTATAGAACTATTTTTGCCTACCTGGTTTACCTGGGTTTATTGGTGTATCTGTTTATTTTGTTTGGAAAATACCAAGCCAAAAAATCAAGAGGTAAGGCAGAGGATGAGCGCAGAATAGCTGAATTAGAGGCGGCTAAGGATCTGCAAAATAGAATGTTGCCTAAAACCTTGCCTAAGGTGGAAGGCTTAGATATAGCCAGTTATTTGCAAACTTCATCGGAAGTAGGTGGTGATTATTATGATTTTCATCCCCAACCGGATGGTAGTTTGGTCGCCGTTTGTGGCGACGCGACCGGACATGGAACGGCAGCGGGTATGTTGGTGTCCATCACTAAAGCCGGTTTAATTGGTCTTCCTTTAGATGAACCGAATAAAATGCTGTATGACTTAAACCGACTTGTTAAAAAAGTGGATTTGGGGATTTTAAGAATGAGTTTAAATATCGTTCATTTCAAAAAGAACAAATTGAAACTTAGTTCAGCGGCTATGCCACCTTGTTATTTGTATATAGCCAAGGCGAAGAAGATTGAAGAAATACAAATCAGTGGTTTGCCTCTAGGTGGATTGTATGGAGCTACTTTTGATATGGAAGAACGCTCATTTTCAAAAGGTGATATTTTTGTCATCGCCTCGGATGGCTTACCGGAAGCTCCTAATTTAAAAGGGGATCAATTGGGTTATCAGGCTGTTGAAGATTGTATTTTAGCTAGTGCAGAAAAATCTGCTGAAGAAATAAAAGATGCTTTGGTGGTATTAGGAAGTGATTGGTTGGCAGGCCAAACAACCCCTGACGATATTACGATAGTGGTTATTAAGCACGTTTGATCAATATTATAAAACGAAAAGAATGTTTATAGAACGTACGAATTAAATCTATGAAGAACTTTATTAAATCATTCTTTATTTTATTGTTAGCATTTGTGGGAAGCATGAATGTATTACATGCCCAATCTAAAGTAAGTGTTAAGGATTCATTGCTTAAAATCGAGAAAACAAGTGATAAATCGGCAAAGGCAAAAATCTACATTAGTTTGGCTGTCAATTTAGTTCAAAGTAAACTAGATTCAGCAGTAATTTTTCTTAAGAAGGCTGAAATTGAAGCCAAAGAAGTTAATTCAACCGAACTGCTTGAACAAATTAATTTATTATTTGCTAATGCAGAGAATATTTATTCGGGAAACTATACTTCTGCACTTTACCATGCATTTGATGCTTTAAAATATAGAAAAATTAATTTAGATAAGGGATATAAAACGGCTCTTACAGAAAAATCTGCTTTTTATTTTTCAAATCCTTACAATGATATAAATTATCAAATTGCTTATATATATGCGCATTTAGGGAATAAAGACAAGTGCTTAGAGTATTTAAATAAAATAGATCAGGATTTGTTGAGTTTAAACTCTGTCAAAAATTCCGAATTGACAAATACTACTAGGCAGAGAGTGATACATTTAGTCGATATATATTTATTAATCAATGAATTTGACAAAGCACAAAAATTTCTCATCATTGGACAAAAAATCAATAATAAATATCCCTATTTAGAACAATGGGGATACCCATATATATTAGAGGGAAATATAAATATACAATTGGGAAATTTTGAAAAAGCGATCAAGGCTTATCACAAAGCAATTCCCATTCAGTTATATACTAGTAGATTAAAAGGTGCATTGGAATCATATTATGGCATGTCGGAGGCTTATTATAAACTCAATATGCCAGACTCTAGTTTGAAATATGGTAACTTATTTAATGAGCTTTCTAAAAAGTATTCTTATACGTTAGGAGCTCTAAATAATTATAAGCTTCTATCTAAAGTCTACAGAAGTCTGGGGCAAGATAGCCAAGCATTTTTGTATTTAAAGAAAGCAAATGATTTACGCGATAGCCTTTACAGTGAAAAACAGGTTAATCAGGCACAGAATTATGCGCTTGTCGAGCAGGATAAAAATGATGCATTGGATGAGCAAAAAGAGAAAACAAAGCTATTGATTGGTGGTATTTGTGTTTTGTTTGTTTTGGCGATTTTTGTCCTATTGATGGTTCAATCAAGCGCTCAAAAGCGTAAATTTGCTAAAATCGAAGAGACTCGGAAAACAAAAGAATTAGAAGCTGCCCAAAAAATGCAAATAGGCTTTTTGCCCAAAATATTGCCAAAAAGCAATGATATTGAAATAGCTACTTTTATCCGATCTTCCACAGAGGTGGGTGGCGATTATTATGACTTCATTGTTCAGCCAGATAATACGATTTTATCCATTTGTGGAGATGCAACTGGTCATGGGGTAGCCTCAGGTATGATGGTTTCCGTGACGAAGGCTAGTTTAATTAGTATTACAGAGACTAAAATAAACTTAATTCTTAAAAAATTAAATCAGGTAATTCGCAAGATCGATTTAGGTACATTAAGGATGAGCTTAAATATTATTGAGATTAAGGATGATAAAATACGGATGACGTCTGCTGCTATGCCACCCATATTTTTATACAAAGCCGCCACTAAAAACGTGGAAGAGATCTTACAAACAAATTTGCCTTTGGGGGGGTTGGGAAATGAAGATTTTGACCTGATTGAAAGGGATTTTGAGCCGGGAGATGTGGTGATTCAATTATCTGACGGTTTGCCTGAAGCACCCAATCTTGCTGGGGAGATGTATGATTATGATCGAGTAAAATGCCATTTAGAAGCGATAGGATCTAAATCTGCGGATGAAATTAAAAATTCTTTTATATTAGAGGCAGATAAATGGTTGGAGGGTTTGCATAACCCAGATGATATAACGTTTGTAATAATCAAAAAAAATAAATGAGCTAATTAACAAATATGAAAAAATGGATAAACCGAAGATTGAATTAAAACTTCCGATTATAGCCAACATGGAATTAGTGGCTATCAATACGGCTGAGGTGGTCGCCAAACACATGGATTTGAGCGAAGATAAAGCTGCCGAAATTAGCATGGCGCTTATTGAGGCATGTATAAATGCGTTTGAGCACTCTCAGGCTCAAAACAATGTATTCATCCATTTTATCTTGGAAGAAGACACATTAGTAATTAAAGTGATTGATCAAGGAATTGGATTTGATAAATCAAAAGTTCAAATTCCAAAAATTGAAAATAAGTTGGGCACCGATGAACGCAAGCGTGGCTGGGGTTTACAACTTATAAAAGAATTAATGGATACCGTAGAGTTTGAATCCACAAAAGAAGGTACAACTGTAACAATGACAAAAAAGAAAGAATCATGAGCCAATTTAACATAAGCATACAAGAAGAGAACGATTTAGTAATTTTAACAACTGAGGGGTATTTGAATAATGAAGGAGGGGAAATGATTTCAGGCATTTGCTACGAAAACATAGCCAATGGAAAGACTCGATTTTTATTAGATATGGCCCAAACTAAAGTGGTCAACAGTATTGGGGTGTCTATCTTGATTGAAATTATTGAAAAATTACAAGAAGTAGATGGTAAATTAGGATATTATAATCTGGCTCCTATCGTCGACAAGACTTTTAAGATTATGGGTTTGACGAAGTACTCTTCCGTGTACGCAACGAAAGAAGAAGCTTTAGCTGATTTTTAATTTCATTCAAAAATAACCCCTCTTGAGTTTTTAAGAGGAGTTATTTTATGGCTAAAGTGGAATTGAATTCTTTTAAAAAAATAACGCAATAATTTGCGGTCATTAATTTCATAAATTTTTTATGCGAATAGCATATAAACATGAATAATATTGCATTCAAACAGCTCGAATTAGAGACTTTGCTTGAAATCACTAACACGCTGATTGAACATGAGGACGTGGATGATTTATTGCAAGATATTTTAATTCGTACCTGTGGAATTCTAGATGCTTCCTGTGGTTTTGTTTTAATTGAAGAAAAGAACTCGGATTTATTTGTCCCCAAGGCCGTTTTTAATTTGGATGAAAAAGTCCTATCTAAGATAATCTTTAATAAAAAAAGGGGCTTTTTGAATACCTTAGCAACTCAAAAGGAGAAGCACGCTTGTATTCCTATTGAGACTAATCTGTTAGAAAAATTAGAGAAATCCTTTGCCCTTGCTGCACCTATTACGGGGAAAAATCAATTGCTGGGTTCGATAATTATTTTTGATAAAGAGCTTAGAAATGGTAAATCTGATTTCTCCGTTGAGGACGCGGCCATGCTTTCAGCCATATCAGTTCAGGCTAGCGTGGCTTATAACAATACGTTTTTGTTGGATACACTTTTGGAATCGAAACGATTTAATGATAACATCATGGAGTCGATTCATACGGGTGTTATTACCACAAATTTGTTTGGAGAAATTGATTACGTCAATAAAACGGCGGTCAAAATCGCACACATTTCAGCCGAGGAATGTATTGGCAATCATTATCAAATTGTTTTTGAAAAGGATCCTGATTTATTAAGCCTGTTAGAAAAAGTAGAACAAGAAGTCAGAGTTTATTCGGAACAAAACTTTTTAATCAAAGTAGGTGTAGAATCTGTTCATGTGAATCTGACGATCTCGCCTTTGATCGATGATTTAGGAGAGCAAATCGGCACGGTCATTGCCATGGAGGATATCTCTTACCTAGATAAAATTAAGAGCACTTTCAAAAAATACGTTTCGAAACAGATTGTCGACAAGATTTTAGAAAATGAAGATTTATTGAATCTTGGGGGCCAGGAATTAACGCTCACAACTTTATTTACAGACATCCGTGGTTTCACCAATATGAGTGAGCGCATGGATCCAATCGATGTAGTCAAAACGTTGAATGAATATTTTGACTTGATGATCGAAGTGGTTTTCAAGTACAACGGTACCTTGGATAAGATTATTGGTGACGCCCTAATGGTTATTTATGGTGCACCTATTTATGGCCATGATGATACCAAAAGGGCTTTGTTGACCGCCATTGAAATGCAGAAATTGCTCATCGATTTTAATGAACTTCGAAAGGAAAAGGGAATGGATCCCATTGAAATTGGCATCGGAATCAATCGAGGAAAGGCCATTGCCGGAAATATAGGTTCCAAGGACCAAATGAATTACACGGTGATTGGAGATGCGGTTAATTTAGCTGCAAGGCTATGTTCAAATGCCGGCCCAGGCCAAATACTGGTTTCTGAATCCGTTGTCTCTGATGTAGATGCTTCCGGACTTTTTGATTTTCAAAAGTTAGATGCCATTAAGGTAAAAGGAAAAGAAAATGAGGTTCAGATTTATGCCCTCTCAAAATGTTTTTGTACCCCAAAGGTGTTGGAAGTATATGAATTGGTGATTGGTGAGATGCTCGTCAATTTATCTCCTGATTTATACTATCATTCAATTTCTCATACGCTCGATGTATTTACAAGTGCCCGAAAAATTGCCTTATCAGAAGGAATAGGAGAACATGATTTAGAGTTGGTGATGGTGGCTGCACTTTTTCATGATACGGGTTTTTTAGTTCAGGCCGATGGACATGAGGAGATTTCGTGTCAATACGCAAAGGATCATTTGTTTCATATTGGTTTTACGCTACTTGAAATAGAATTGATTTGCGGCATGATTAGGGCCACTAAAATCCCTCAAAAACCACAAAGTTTACTGGAAGAAATTATTGCCGATGCGGATTTAGATTATTTAGGTCGGGATGATTTCTTTATCATTGGCGATCAATTATTCAACGAATTAAAAGCTAGAAATGTGGTCAATGAAGAATCTGTTTGGGATCAAATACAAATTAAGTTCTTAGAGAATCATCATTATTTTACAGAAACGGCTCGAACATTAAGAGGAGAGCAAAAAGAAAAACACTTACAAATTATTAAATCAAAATATTCATGAGTACTCATTCAATCAAAGATAATGTTCAAGACTTTTTCTATGCTGTCGCAGGCATTTTGTTCGCCGGATTTGCCCTAGAGAGTTTTTTGGTCCCCAATCACTTTTTGGATGGGGGTGTAACGGGTGTTGCACTTTTAATTCATGAAACCTATCATATTCCGATCACCGTGTTGGTGATCCTTTGTAATGTCCCATTTATCATCATGGGCGGCTATTTAATTAGTAAAAGTTTTGCCATTCGAACTTTACTAGCCGTGATAGGTTTGGCCTTAGCCCTAACTTTTATTCCTTACCCAGTCATTACATCTGATAAATTATTGATTTCAATCTTTGGAGGAGTCTTTTTGGGTTTAGGCATTGGTTTAGGCATGCGAGGGGGTTGTGCCATCGACGGGATTGAAGTGTTGGCTTTATATACTTTGAAGCGGTCTGGTTTCACTATTTCTGAAATTATTTTAGGTATCAATGTCATCTTATTTTTAATTGCAGCCATTGGATTAGGCATGGTAACCGCACTTTATGCGATGCTGACTTATTTCATCGCCACTCGGAGCATCGATTATGTCGTCGAAGGTTTAGAGGAATACATCGGGGTGACGATTATTTCCAAAAACCATGAAGAAATAAAAAAGGCCGTTGCTATGCAGATGGGGAAGGGGATTACCGTATATAAAGGAGAGCGAGGTTTCATGAAAGATAGTTTTGATGTGAGTCATCCGACCGATATTTTGTACACCATTATGACCCGTTTCGAGGTTCGGCATTTACGAAATTTAGTTCTGGAATATGATGCGAATGCGTTCATTTTTACGAATATCATCAAAGAAGCTGCTGGTGGCGTATTACTCAAGAGGAAGGGAGATCATTAAGTAGTGCTTTTCATTCAATTTTAATTTTTTTTGTAATATGATTTTGTAAATCAAAACCTTTTATCGTAATATTGCAATATAATAATACGATATGGGGATTACCAAAACCGATTTGTTTTCAATGGAACAAAATGCCATGGCGCAAATGGCTAAAGTTTTAGGGCATCCGGCCCGAATTGCCATATTACAGTATTTAGTGAAATCAAGTTCTTGCATCAATGGGGATTTGGTTCAAGAACTGGGACTAGCCCAAGCGACTATTTCCCAACATTTACGTGAATTAAAAGAAATCGGATTTATTCAAGGTACAATCGAAGGGGTGTCAATTTGCTATTGCATTAATCCAGAAAAATGGGCTGAATTTAGCCACTTATTTGGAGCATTCTTTGACGATTATTATGTCACACAAAAATCTAACTGCTGTTAATTATGAGCTTTCCACGTATGCATGTATCACTTTATGTCAGCAATCTAGCGGCTTCTGTGAATTTTTATTCAACTTTTTTTGGCCAGCCGGCTAACAAGGTAAAGCCAGGATACGCAAAGTATATTTTAGATAAGCCTTCTTTAATTATTTCATTTATTGAAAATTCAGATCGTGTTCAATCAAATTTTGGTCACCTAGGTTTTCAAGTGGAAACATTTGAGGAAATGTCTAATTTATTGGAAAAAGCACGTGCCCAAGGATTAGTATCCAAGGAGGAAATTGGTACATCTTGCTGTTACGCGGTACAAGATAAATTTTGGGCCACAGATCCTGATGGTGTTCAGTGGGAAGTTTATTACTTTCATGAAGATGCTGAATTTAATGATCCACATTATGCCTTAGAAGATGCTGCCGCTTGTTGCATGCCACCGGTTTCCCAAAAAGAAAAAATAAATTTATCCGAAATAGCTACAACTAGTTCCTGTGCCCCAGGTTCAGGATGCTGTTAATTGATTATGCAATGAATGATACTTTAAACGCAAATTTAGAATCAATTTTATCCCTGTCAATAAGTGATGAACGTAAATCTTTGCTTCAGGAATTAATCGATTACATCAAATCAAAGCGTGAAAAGGGCCAGCCCATCCGACTTAATTTCATTTGCACCCATAATTCTAGAAGGTCACAGTTTTCCCAAATCTGGGCGCAAACCGCTGCCGATTACTTTGAAATTCCCGCTTTTTGCTACTCAGGTGGTGTCGAAGTCACGGCATGCAATGAAAGAACCATTCGTTCTTTGAAACGTTCAGGTTTCATTATTTCCAAGCATGGTCACTCAAATCCCATCTATTTTATTTTACAAGATAAGGACACTAGACCCATCATTGTCTTTTCAAAATTATATGACGATGTCATTAATCCCCACGGTAATTTTGCAACGATTATGACTTGCTCACATGCAGATGAGAATTGTCCTTTTATTCCTGGCGCCGAGGAAAGAATCCCCGTTCGGTACGAGGATCCAAAGGAATTTGATGATACAGATCTTGAGTCCGCAAAATACGACGAACGTTCCAAACAAATTGCTAGCGAAATGTTTTACGTTTTTTCACGGGTTTAACTTAACTGGTATGGTCTCTGACGATGAGCCAACGGCCCTTTATTTTCTTCATTAAAATGGTGAAATATCCACCGACATCTCCTTTTTTTGGGCGTGCCAATTGCCATTTTCCTAAAATCCAGGCTGTTTTACCCGCCGTTACGTCTATTTCCTTGATGTCAAAGGTTAAATTTCCCATCGTTTCCTGATCCGGATACGTGGTCAGGTATCTTTGTAATGTGGCTTTCCAACCACTAGTGACGCCATTTTTGCCAATAAACTTCAGGTCTTCCGATTTTTCGTAGTATTCCATGAACCCTGATATATCCCCCTTATTCCACAAGCTTACTTGTGTTTGTAAGACAAGTTCAATTTCTTTTTGATCCGTTTTCGCTTGGCTAAATACGGAATGAAACGGCAATAAAATGAGTAGAAGAAACAATTTCATAGTTTGTAAGGTTAGTTAGAAACAAATTTGTCGACAGATCTTCAAATTTGGTAGCAATATAAATGCTAAATTTTTAATTGATCGATTATTGTATCATTTTTGTTAAATAATTAAATCAACCTGTTTTATGAACAAAATTTACTCTCTATTAGCTTGCTTGTGTTTTTTACAAATATCAAGTTCCTTTGCTCAAGCCCCTGACGAAAACCGATTTGTCAAAACAGTACTAGCTGAGAAGTTGGACGAGCCCATGATGATGACTTTTTTACCTGATGGCCGAATTTTATTGGCCGAACGGAAGGGTGACGTAAAGCAATTTGATCCTAAGACCAAGCAAACTAAAGTGCTTGCTCATATTAATGTAAACACGAAATATACCAACCGCATCGGAACCGTTCGCGAGGCAGAAGAAGGTTTACAAGGCATAATTCTAGATCCAAATTTTAAAGAAAATCATTGGCTCTATGTGTATTACGCACATCCCACGGAGAAGAAACACGTATTGTCTCGTATCGAGTTAAAGGGAGAGGAGTTATTAGTAGACCAACAAAAAATCATCTTAGATGTTCCAGTTCAACGCGAGGAATGCTGCCATACTGGCGGTGGAATGACTTTTGATAAATCAGGAAATTTATTTTTAACCGTAGGAAATAACACAAGTAATAGTAATAATGAGGGTTATTCACCAATCGACGAACGTCCAGGCCAAGCCTATTGGGATGATCAAAGAGGTGCTGCTTCAACCAACGATTTGCGCGGAAAAATCTTACGTATTCATCCTGAAAAAGATGGTACTTACTCAATTCCCAAAGGAAATTTGTTCCCCGTAGGAACACCAAAAACAAAGCCTGAAATTTATACCATGGGTCACAGAAATCCTTGGCGTGTGAGTGTTGACTCAAAAACAGGATTTATTTATTGGGGTGAAGTAGGCCCAGATGCCTCTGTAGATGGACCTAAAGGACCTCGAGGATATGACGAATTTAATCAAGCAAAGGGTCCAGGGTTTTTCGGTTGGCCTTATTTTATAGGGAATAACATTCCATATACCGACTTTAATTTCGAGACTTTAGCGATGGGGCCTAAGTTCAATCCGGCGAAGCCCATCAATGATTCACCTAATAATACAGGTTTACGTGAATTGCCTCCCGCACAAAACGCTTTCCTATGGTACCCTTATGCTAATTCTGAAGAGTTTCCATTGATGGGAGCCGCAGGCAGAAGTGCAACAGGCGGACCTGTGTACCATCGTTCAGACTTCCCAACGGCAAAAAGACCTTTTCCTGCCTATTATGAAGGGAAATGGTTAATTGTTGAATTTATGCGCGGTTGGATCATGGCCGTAACCATGGACGAAAAAGGTAATTATAAGTCCATGGAGCGCTTCCTTCCAAGCCAATCTTTTGGTTCTGCCATCGACATGAGCTTTAGTCCAGACGGTGATTTATATGTTTTGGAATATGGGTCTGCCTGGTTCAAAGGAAACGACAATGCACGTTTAGTCAAAGTTGAATACCAAGGAGGCAACCGTAAACCTCAAGTAGAAATATCCGCATCTAAATTAAAGGGCGCGGCTCCTTTTAAAACGAACTTGTCCTCCGAAGGCACCAAAGATTTTGATGGCGATGCATTAACCTATACTTGGACCGTTAAAAAATTAGGAACTCTAGTTAAAACATTAAAAGGAGCAAGTCCTGAATTGGTTTTGACAAATCCTGGTACTTACCAAGTAACATTAAAAGCCACGGATGCTAAAGGTACAAGCAACACAAACGCGCTTGAAGTTTTAGTGGGTAATGAAGCACCCGAAGTAGATATTGTTTTAAATTCGGCCAATAAATCTTTTTATTTCCCTGGACAAAAAATCAATTATCAGGTGACTGTAAAAGACAAGGAAGACGGTGTTTTAGGAAATGGAATTAAAGAAGATGCCGTAGCTGCCACGATTGATTATATTCCTTCTGGATATGATCCGATTGAAATGGCACAGTCTCATCGCAAGGCCGACAGTGATTTGTTTGCTTCCGCGGGTTTGCGTTTGATCAATCAAAGTGACTGTAAATCTTGTCACATTAAAAATGTACGCTCTGTAGGGCCTAGCTACCAAGAAGTGGCTGAGAAATATAAAGGCCAAAACATGATTGACCAATTGTCTAATAAAATTATTGCAGGTGGAAATGGTGTTTGGGGTGATCATGCCATGGCTGCACATCCACAAATTTCAAAAGCAGATGCCAAAACCATGGTGACCTATATCATGAGTCTATCTGATCCCAAAGCAAATAATTCAATCGGATTGAAAGGTGATCTTTCGCCAACAATCCCTCAAGATCAAGCCACTACGAAAGGCGTTTTTGTCGTTCGTGCCACTTATTTAGATAAGGGAAACAAAAAGATGGCTCCTGTACAATCAGAAAAGTGGGTTTTATTGCGTCACCCATTTTTGAATCCTGAGAAGGCAGATGTACAATCGGGTATTGAGCAATTAATCACGCCTTCTCGCTCGACCAATATGGTGGGTCAAAATCCATATGTTGGTTTTAAGTCGATCGATTTAACAGGTATCAAAACTTTGGATATTACAGCGACAGCGCCTGGTAGATCTAATGCTTCCGGTGGAGTGATTGAAGTGCACGTGGGTTCTCCTACAGGTCCGGTGATTGGTAAAACTAAATTTATCGAAGTATCACAAGGAGGTTTTGGTGGACCTCCACCGGCTGCTAATCCAAATGCTGCTCAAAAAGGCGCTCCTCTAGGAACACCAGTCGTGGCTCCGTCTACTCCCGCGCAAGCTGGTGGCGGTGGTGGCGGCATGCGCCGTGGTGCACCAATGCCAGCGATTAAAGTGGACATTCAAGCAACAACTGGATTACAAGATTTGTATTTTGTAGCGGTTAATCCCAAAGCAGCTGTAGCTCAAACCGTTGTACAGATTATCGGAATAGAAGCAAAATTATAATATGCCAAAAATTACTTCGAGTGCACATTTATTTGCTAACTCGGTTGCGATTTTAGACCCTAATGGGGAGTATACTTACCAACAATTGATCGATGCGTCCAACCAATGGGCGTATCGATTTTTGTTTGGGGCAACTGACTTAGATGGCGCTCGAGTGGCTTTTATGGTCCAACCCGGTTTTCATTATGTAGCCGTCCAATGGGGAATATGGAAAGCCGGTGGAGTGGCCGTTCCCTTATGTGTCACTTATCCGATCGCCTCTTTGCAATATGTTTTGGAGGACACCGGGACTTCTCAGGTGGTTATTGATACCGATTTTCAAGAAGTATTATTTTCGTATGTTCGAGAAAGCCAATTGAAATACCATTTGGTTCATGAAGAAGTGACCCCACAGGAAATGAGTTTGCCTGAGGTTTCTTCTGACCGACCCGCCATGATATTGTATACTTCTGGAACCACTTCGCTGCCGAAAGGCGTGGTGACCACACATGGAAATATTGATTTTCAAATCAATTGCCTGGTGCGTGCTTGGGAGTGGAAAGCGACGGATCGCACACTTTGTATTTTGCCATTACATCACATTCATGGAATTATTAATGTGATCGGTTGTAGTTTGTCGGAGGGAGCCACCTGCGAATTTATGCCCAAGTTCAATGCAGTCGAAGTTTTTAGCCGATTGCAATCTGGCGAATTAACTGTTTTTATGGCGGTGCCAACCATATATTTTAAACTTATATCGCATTGGGATACCTTGTCGGCTTCAGACCAACACGTCATATATGACATGTTGCTTAAATTTCGCCTAATGGTATCTGGATCTGCTGCTTTACCCGTTTCTGTTATGGAAAAATGGCATACCATCAGTGGCCATTGGCTCTTAGAGCGATATGGGATGACCGAAATAGCCATGGCCATCAGCAATCCATTTCATGGAGAAAGAAGACCAGGGCATGTCGGTCTTCCATTGCCCGGAGTTTTGGTGCGTTTGATGGGGGATAATGAAGAAATTAAAGAAGAATTAGAACCTGGAGAAATACAAATCAAGGGGCCTAATGTTTTCCAATCGTATTGGAATAAACCCACGGCGACCTTAGAAACCTTCACGGAAGACGGTTGGTTTAAAACTGGAGACGTAGCCCACTTAGATGGTGGATATTATAAAATTTTAGGACGTAGTTCCGTGGATATTATCAAGTCAGGTGGGTATAAACTTTCAGCTTTAGAGATTGAAGAGGTTTTGCGCGTCCACCCGGATATCGAAGATTGCGGGGTCGTGGGTTTGCCTGACGACGAATGGGGCGAAGTGGTTGCCGCCGTTTTAGTCTTAAAAAATGCAATTACAAAAGAAGAAATAAATACTTGGTTACGTGAGCGTTTACCAGGGTATAAGGTTCCTAGACTGTATCAATTTATCGAAGAATTACCTCGAAATGCCATGGGAAAAGTGACCAAAAATGATTTAAAAAAAATGTTCTAAATTTGGATTAGGTAAATGAAATCTGGGTATGAAAAAAATGATTTTTGTTTTTCTTTTTTTTAGTTTTTGGGTTCAGGCTCAAAAAAATATTACCACTGCTTCAGATGCCACAGCGCCCTTGCATGCATTAAAGCCTGATTATCCCACGCCTTATGGTGTACCTTCGGTTTCTGACATTCAAAAAACGATCGATCGGGTATTTGAATATTTAGATAAAGCAACGCCTTCTAATTTTGTGGATAAAAGTTCTGGTAGACCATGGACGCCTGAACTTAGATATTCAGACCAAGTGGTTTTCGCGAAGGGAGATTTTAGACCTATTTCCTATGAATGGGGCGTAACTTATTCAGGGATGTTGAACCTGTACCAATTGACCGGTGAGACAAAATACCGAGATTATGTTTTCAAGCGCTTGAATTTAATTTCATCCACTCTTGAATCTGCTCGGAAATTTGATGAAACAAATAAGGCAAAAGCACATACCTTGAAAGGTTTAATTCAACCCAAAGCCTTAGATGATATCGGTGCCATGGCCATGGCTGTTTTGAAGGCGAAAAAATCAGGTTTTTCGTCGGACATGTCATATGTGACACAGCGCGCCTCTGATTTTATTTTGAAGGAAGAGCATCGTTTGCCCGATGGCACTTTGGTTCGCATTCGGCCCTTGAAAAATACGATGTGGCTGGATGATGTGTATATGGCGATACCGGCATTGCTCCAGTTGGGCATTGCGTCTAAGGATGAAAAGTATTTTGACGAGTCATTTAAGCAATTTTCAGCCTATCAAAAGCGGATGTTTAATCCTTCATTGAATGTTTTTATGCATGGTTATTTAGAAGGAGCGGAGGCGCATCCAGAATTTCATTGGGCTCGGGCGAATGGTTGGGCTTTGTTGACGACTTCAGAAATGTTGATGTATTTACCTGCCAACCATCCAGGTCGGAGGTTCATGTTGGGCCAATTGAAAAACCATTTAAAAGGCTTGATGAGTTTGCAAGATGGTACTGGGTTTTGGCATCAATTATTAGATAAAAACGATTCCTATTTAGAAACTTCTGCCACGGCCATTTATGCGTATGTCATCGCGAATGCCGTCAATAAAGGTTGGCTCGATCCTAAGATTTATGCCCCCTCAGCCATATTAGCTTGGAATGCGGTCAATTCTCGAGTCAATGCGCAAGGGCAAGTAGAAGGAACTTGTGTGGGAACCGGTTTAGCTTGGGATCCCGCATTTTATTATTTCAGACCGATTTCTCCTTTTGCGGCTCATGGGTACGGACCTACTTTATTGGCCGGTTCAGCGATGATGGAAATGTTGAAAAAGTACTCATTTGAAATCAACGATTCAGCGGTTCATTTATCTGAAAAGGATAAGTAAAATTAATTTTTATGTCTTGCTGACATCACTATTTAATTCAATACCTTTGCATTGTGAATCGCATTATTGCTCTTTTATTATTTATGGCTATGCAAATACCCCTGATGAATCAGTGGTCGGCTGTCGCATATTATCGAGTGAACCGTGATTTCATTGCCAAAAACCTTTGCGTAAACCGTGATAAACCGATGTTGGACTGTAATGGACAATGTTATTTATCTAAACAATTAAAAGCTGCTGAGGAAAAGGAGCAAAAATCCAACTCAGAGCGATTAAATAAAATGCCTGAGGTAGTGCTAAGTTTTCAAACTATTCCAAGTCTTTTCAAGGCACGCTATTTCGAGCGCACTGTGCTTGAAAATAATTTTCCAATTTCAGAAATCCATCCGAATTTCTCGGCCAAGGGCTTCTTTCACCCACCCCAAGTCTAATTAATTTTCTTGATTCTATTCCTGCGGCATTACGTCGTGGGTATTTCTCATTTTAATTAATTATTTATTTATGAAATCATTATTTGTAGCGATGCTGCTTTTTGTTGCGGCCATCGCACATGCCCAAGTACCTGTTATTAAAGTATTGAATGCTGTCACGAACGAACCTATCATTGGCGCCAGCGTAAAAAACGGTCAAAAAACCGTCGCGTTTTCGAATGAACGAGGTGAAATCCAGTTGAAAGAACAAGGTGATTTTGCGATTAGCGCGCTAGGTTTTAAAGCCAAGAAAATAAGCGGAAAGGAAGAAATCGTATTTTTAGAGGAGGCAACATACACACTCGAATCCGTAGTGGTGACCGCTTCACGCCAAGCAGCCACACGTGCGGAAACGCCGGTAGCGATTCACAAGATTGGATCCGCATTGATTCAAGATACAAAGGCACTTCAATTAACGGAGATAATTAATAAGGTTCCGGGCGTGGTGATGTTGGACTACCGAAATGAACAACACGGGATGGGGATACGCCAGCCTTTCGGAACATCTGCGTATTTTTTGTATTTGGAAGATGGGCTTGCATTGCGTCCTTTGGGGGTATTTAATCACAATGCCTTAATTGAATCGAATCTACAAGGATTGAACTCAGTCGAAGTAATCAAAGGCCCAGCCTCTTCTTTATATGGCCCTGAGGCCGTGGGTGGAGCGATTAACTTAATCACAAAAACCGCTCCTGGTATTCCTACGGCACAGTTTGGTTTTCAGGTAGACGAGTGGGGATATAAGCGAATTCAATTTACGGCTGGGGCCCAATTAGGAAAGAAATGGTCCGTTATGACAGGGGGTTATTTGGCGCGTCAAAAAGGATCATGGGCCTCTAATTCCGACTTCGACAAGTCTTCGATCAACGTACGTTTAGATTATCAATTTACGCCTAAGACGAAACTTTGGGCTTCTTTTGCCTATAACGATTATTTCTCGCAGACGGGTGGAAACATCGACAGTACGGGTTTTTATTCTCGTAGCTATAAAAGCCCTGCGGATTTTACTTACCGTTCATCTTTCTCATCTCGTTCCCGTTTAACCTTAGAGCATAAATGGTCGGCGAACGCTAACTCGAGTTTGACTGCATTTTACCGGGATAATGCCTTAGGCCAAAACCCATCCTATTCGATTTCTTGGACTAGTCCAGCGCTAATGGCTTCAGGACAAGTGAATCAGAACAGTTTCAAAAGCTTTGGCTTGATGGGTCAGCACACCCAAAATTTTGAATTCTTGAACTCAAAAATAGTTGCAGGATTTTTGTTAGATCGCTCGCCTAATGATTATTGGGCTTACAAAATTAACTTAGCCGCGACGCTTCGACCAGACAAGAAATCGGTGGAGAAATTCACGATTACCCAAGTCTTGCCATCTACGTTCTTAGGCAATTATTCGGCGGTGATTTGGAACAAAGCGGCTTATGCGCAATTTGACCTGCAACCCTTAGAGAAATTACGTCTTTCTTTAGGAGGTCGTTTCGATCAAATGTCCTTTGACTATACCAACTTCATCGACAATTCGACGGGTACCAAAAGCTACAAGCAATTCTCACCTAAGTTAGGAATTACGTATGAGGCTTCCTCAGCCCTAGGTTTCTATGGTAATTTCTCCAAAGGCTTCTCGCCACCTGCCCTTTCAGCGGTATTCCGCGCGAGACCGGCGGCACAAGTGGCCGCAACAGGAGAGAAATTCTATTTAAGCATTGACCCAGCTGTGTTTTCGAATTACGAAGTGGGAGGTTGGGCTTCGCTTTGGCAAAATAAAGTCTTCTTTGATTATACGTTCTATCGCTTAGAAGGAAATAATGAGTTATTAGGGATTCGTCAACCGGATAATACGACGGATTATCAGTCGGCCGGAAAGACTTTGCACGAAGGAATTGAGTACCAAATCACGATCCGCCCGAACGATTCTTGGAACTTCCGCTTTGGAGGAACGAATGCAAAACATACGTTTGTGGACTTTGTATTAAGTACGCGGGCGTCAGACGCATTGAAAAATGTGAATGGAAAAGAGATGCCACAAGCGCCTAACTTCATCGCAAACTCAGAGGTAACGTACAAATACAAGGGAGCACGTATTGCCTTAGAATGGCAAAAAATTGGGCCTTGGTTCCAAGATCAAGTGAACAAAGTAAGCTTCGAAGGCGTTTCTGTTTTCAATTTACGTGTAGGATATACCTACAAAGCGTATCAATTCTTCACCAACATCTTGAATCTAGGTGATTCCTTATATGCCACTACGGCGACACGTGGAAATAATGCTACAGATAAATCAACATATACGCCCGCGGCTCCTCGCACAGTGGTTGCCGGTGTACAAATCGACGTATTCCAACTATTTAAAAAATGAAAAAACTAACCTTTTTGCTCGTTTTCTTTGCGCAGGTCTCTTTCGCGCAAACGGTGTCTAATCCTTCTAATCAGGCGTTGGACCCCTCTTTTGCATTGAAATCAAACGGCGATGTCGTTCTATCTTGGGTAGAGAAGTCGGCCAATGGGGTTTTATTTTTCAGAAAAGTCAATCAGGGGCCTGCTGAGCAGGTCCCTATGGATAAAAAAGCATCAACCCACGCGGAGGGAATGCCTAAACTGGCCTATAAAGCTGACGGAACTTGCATTCTTTTGTATGAGATGAATCGCCCTACTGCGGCTTCTCGATTTAATGGAGATTTATTGTATGCGATGGAGATAAATGGGGTTTGGCAAAAACCACAACACATTCACAAAGATACCGCGGCTGGATTAAGCCATTCATTTGGTAAAATTATTTCACTACCCAATGGAGAAGTGAGGGCTTATTGGCTCGATGTTAAATTAGGACCCAAAGGTAGAACGCTAGTAACGGCTGACACAAGTCCCGGAAATGGTTTTGGGGATATGAAAGTGATTGACACTAAAACCTGTGAATGTTGTCGCATTGATGCGGTTACTGACTTAAAAGGAAATGTGGATGTGATTTACCGCGATTTAAACGATCAAGGAGAGCGCGACATGGGATATTTACATTCAAACGATTTTGGCAAAACGTATACAACGCCAGTACCTCTTTACGAAGATCATTGGGTAGTTGATGCTTGTCCTCATGCGGGTCCATCATTAGTTCTTGGTGCGAAAGGACTAGAAGCCACTTGGTACACGGGTGCGGAAGGATCATCCGGTGTGAAATGGGCTTATCAATCATCTAAAAGAATGATCCTTCATTTAAAAGGAGATAAAGTTCGGATGCCCCAGCTCGCCTCCAATCCAAAGGGGGAAACTGCTTTAGTTTTTGCGGAGATTAAACAAATGGGTGATCGATATTTTAAGCAGATTGGTTTGGTAAAAAAAGATGTCAAAGGCCATTTGACCAAAACATATATTTCAAATACAGACTTTGATTGTTCCTATCCAGCGATCATATGGGGTGGCCATTCTTGGTTGATTGCTTTTGAGGGAGTTAAAAATAGAGTTAATCCGAAAAGTTCGACTTCTCGTGATCTTTCAAACCCAGTAATTTTTCTCCTAAGTCGCTAAGTACGGCAACAGGCTGGGATTTTTCTAATTGCCTCGGATCACCCGGAAAGGCGTAACCTTCCGGCGCGATTTTATGTTGCCATGAGTTGACGCGCCATTGTTTCAACGCCTCATTATTTTGCTCCGCGGGCATCATGGAAATATACTGGGCTACGCGAACTTTATCGGACGTCAAATTAGGTCTGATGCCATGGGCCAACAAAGAATTGAAAATCAATAAATCCCCTGCTTCTAATTTTACTTTATGCAATTGGAAGCCTGTCGTGTCTGGTTTAAAACGATCTCGGTCTTCAGGTTGAGTTTTTTTCCATGTGTCGTATGATCGGTACAATTCTGGAATGCATTGAAAGCCACCCATATTTTCATCCGTTTGGTCTGCTAAGGCTAATACTCCTTGCACATTAACGGGTTTTGTCTCTGGATCATAATCCCAATGAATAAATCCCTTGAATGGTTTATCGGCTTGCACAGGAAAATTCAAGTTGCAACGATCGATCGTCACCCATAAATCTTCCACGCCCCAAACATCCACAAAGGCATCATAAACCCGTTGAGATTGCCTGTTTTCCCATAATAATGGATGATTATACATTTCAACCATTCCAGACCCGATGAGTTCCTTCATTTGCATTTCGGCTCTAGGCTCAGTGTACCAAGTTTCGGGTTGGTCTGGATCTTTTTCCTCAAAATCCCAAATTGCTTTTGCCGTACGTGCGGCAGCTTCTTTGCTAATGGCATTTTTCACGATAATAAAACCGTTTTTTTTCCAAAAATTAAATTCATCTTCGCTTAGTGCTCGGAGCGGTTTTCCATTGCTCCGATCATTTAATTTGGTGATACTGCTCTTCGAAATGGATGGATTTCCGGGAATATCCTCATGCTCATTTTTGAGAGCCATGGTCGGATTCATGGATTTGTTTTGCATCTTTAATTAATTTTTGGTTTTGCAAATTAGTGTTTTGTATAATTCACCCGGCTAATATTGTTAAAAAAATGAGTAAAAAACATATTTTAAATACTTTGTAAATAAACAATAAACGATGCAGAATTTATTTGATTTAAAGGGTAAGGTAGCTATTGTAACGGGCTGCAAACGTGGAATTGGCATGGAAATGGCCATTGGCCTAGCAGAGGCGGGAGCGGATATTATTGGAGTTTCAGCTTCATTGGAGTTAAATGGTTCTGCTATTGAAAAGGCTGTGAGAGCATTAGGGAGAAATTTTAAGGCCTATCAGGCCGACTTTTCAGACCGGGAGTCTTTATATGAATTTATCAAGTCCGTGTTGAGGGATTATCCTAAGGTGGACATTTTGGTTAATAATGCAGGGACAATTTTGCGCGATCCAGCGGCGGAACATTCGGATGAATATTGGGATGAGGTATTAGAGGTGAATTTGTCTTCCCAATTTATTTTGAGTAGGGAAATCGGTCGGACTATGCTAAAAGCGGGATCTGGAAAAATCATTTTTACGGCCTCCTTATTAAGTTTTCAAGGGGGTATCAATGTGCCAAGTTACGCAGCGAGTAAAGGAGGGATTGCCAGATTAACCATGGCTTTGGCCAATGAATGGGCAGGAAAGGGAATTAATGTGAATGCGATTGCACCAGGATACATCTCCACAGACAATACCTCGGCTTTGCGTGAAGACAAGGAACGAAGTGCTTCTATCTTAGGGAGAATTCCGGCGGGTCGTTGGGGTGATGCGAAAGATTTCAAAGGTCCGGTTGTCTTTTTAGCTTCAGAGGCGGCTAACTATGTGCATGGAACTATTTTGACCGTGGATGGCGGTTGGATGGGGCGGTAATTTTTGTTATTTTCGTGCCAGGTTCAAAAATATTTTTAGGCCTATTCAAGTGTCGATTGGTTTACATATAGCATGAACCGTTTGGCATTTTAAATTTTAAACAAAACCTATTTCAATGAAAAAATTAATTTTCGTTTTTGCTTTGCTAAGTTCAGGAGCCTTTGCTCAGAAAATTGATATTAATAAGCAATTTGCTTTGGCAGGCCAACAATACCTTCGGATGTTGGCAGATCATCCAGATACTTCAGTAACCATACATTCGGCTAAGCCTGATGGGACTTACCGCAATTTACCTTCAAGTTGGTGGTGCTCAGGATTTTTTCCTGGCGGTCTTTGGTATTTATTTGAAAAAACAAAAGATCCCAAATGGGCAAAAGCAGCACGTTTGTGGACCGAAGCTGTTAGAAAAGAGCAGTATAATACGGGAACGCATGACTTAGGTTTTATGATGTTTGATTCCTTTGGGAATGGATTGCGTTTAACGAAAGATCCAGCGTATAAAAAAGTTTTAATTCAGTCCGCTAAATCCCTAGCTACTCGATTTGATCCTAAGATCGGCTTAATTAAATCATGGAATAGTTTTAAGGGAGGGTATAAATATCCAGTGATCATCGACAACATGATGAATTTGGAATTGTTATTTTGGGCTTCACGTGAGACGGGAGATCAGCGTTTTCATGACATCGCCATCACCCATGCGGATAATACGATCAAGAATCATTTTAGACCTGATTATTCTTCTTACCATGTGATTTGTTACGATCCTGAAGGTAAAGTTTTGGTTAAAAAACAGCATCAGGGATATCAGGATGAAACAACTTGGTCTCGTGGACATGCTTGGGCCATTTATGGATATGTAGCCATGTATCGTGAAACGAAGGATCAAAAATACCTAGATTTTGCTCAAAAAATCACTGATTTTTATTTGAATCATCCGAATTTACCCAAGGATAAAATTCCGTATTGGGACTTTAATGCGCCTAATATTCCAACGGAGGAAAGAGATGCCTCAGCGGGTGCGATTACAGCTTCGGCATTATTGGAATTAAGTAAATATTCAGGGGCTAAGGGAAAAAGATATTACAATGATGCAGTTACGATGATGGAATCTTTGTCTAGTCCTGCATACCGAGCAGCCTTAGGAGAAAATAACAACTTCCTGATCAAGCATTGTGTTGGGGCAAAAGGATTAAATTCCGAGATAGACGTGCCCTTGATTTATGCGGATTATTATTATTTAGAGGCTTTGTTGAGATTACAAAATTTTAACAAAAAGTAATAATTGTTCGTCGGCTTAAAATCGGTAGTTTTTCTAATTTAAAAATTCAGGAAAGCTACCTTTTTTGTGACATTTTTTGTAAATTTATATTTCATTTTTACAATTCAAATGTCCTTAAAAAAAATACAATCTGCCCTCATATCTGTTTATTATAAAGATGGTTTAGAACCCATTATTCGATTGCTTCACCAACAAGGCGTTACGCTTTATTCAACGGGAGGTACTCAGTCTTTTATTGAAAAATTAGGCATTCCAGTTATTGCCGTTGAAGATTTAACAGGCTATCCTTCCATTTTTGGAGGGCGCGTTAAAACATTGCACCCGAAAGTTTTTGGCGGAATTTTATATCGGAGGGATTTACCTTCTGATGTGGAGGTTGCGAAGCAATTTGAAATACCTGCCTTGGATTTAGTGATGGTGGATTTGTATCCTTTTGAGGAGACGGTTGCCTCGGGTGCGTCTGATGAAGATATTATTGAAAAAATTGACATTGGTGGTATTTCGTTAATTCGGGGGGCTGCGAAAAACTTCAACGATGTGTTGATTGTGAGTTCTCGTGAGCAATATGGGGAAGTTGAGTTGATATTAAGTGCAAATGGGGGAGCTACAACCTTAGACCAGCGTCGGAATTTTGCTCAAAAGGCGTTTTATGTCTCTTCGCATTATGATGGTGCTATTCAGCGTTATTTTGCGGGTGAGTCGGCGGATTTAGCTAACTACACAAGTTTGGCATCTAGCTCTTTGAGGTATGGGGAGAATCCACACCAACAAGGTACTTTCTACGGGGATTTGAATGCTTTGTTTGATAAATTACATGGCAAGGAATTGTCTTATAATAATTTAGTTGACGTGGATGCTTGTTTATCCTTATTGGATGAATTTGAAGAAACAGCTTTTGTAATTATAAAGCACATGAATGCTTGTGGAGTGGCGACGGGTAAATCGGTAAGGGAAGCATATGATAAAGCTTTGTCTTGCGATCCGATTTCCGCTTTTGGAGGTGTATTAGCTACGAATCGAGAAGTAGATCAATCGGCTGCGGAATCTATTAACCCCTTATTTTGCGAGATATTAATTGCCCCGTCCTTTACGGCGGAGGCTTTAGCTATTTTGCAAACCAAGAAAAACAGAATTTTGTTGAAGCGTAACCAAGTAGATTTTCCAAAGAAAATGTTCAAAACATTGCTCAATGGAGTATTGGAACAAGATAAGGATTTGGTGATGGAGGGAGTAAGTGATTTCAAGACCGCGACTAAAATCGTACCTACGGATGAGCAAAAGCGCGCATTGGCCTTTGCGCTTAAGATTTGTAAACACACCAAATCGAATACGATTATATTAGCCAACGATGGACAATTGTTGGCTTCAGGTGTGGGTCAAACATCTCGAGTGGATGCGTTAAAGCAAGCGATAGATAAAGCAAAAGAGTTTGGTTTTGATTTGAAAGGTTCCGTCATGGCGTCGGATGCATTTTTTCCTTTTCCGGATTGTGTGGAGATTGCTGGAAATGCAGGAGTGGTTGCGGTTACACAGCCGGGTGGGTCGATCAAGGATCAGGATTCTATTGATTATTGTGATGCAAATAATATGGCTATGGTGATGACCGGAATTCGTCACTTTAAGCACTAATTTTTTTAACTGATTTATTAGTTTTTAAGCAGATAAATCCTTATTTTTAAACATTAAATTCTAAAATTTTTACGGATGTAGATTCATTAGGGATTGAAGTCCATTTAACCATTTATAAATAAATTATGTCAGAAGCACAAGAGTTATCAGCCGAAGATCGGGCAAATTATGGTGCAGATAATATTCAGGTTTTAGAGGGATTAGAGGCGGTTCGCAAGAGGCCATCTATGTATATTGGAGATACAGGATTTAAAGGTCTTCATCATTTGATTTGGGAGGTTGTGGATAATTCCATTGACGAAGCGTTAGCGGGTCATTGCGATAATATTAAAGTGACGATTAATACGGATAACTCGATATTGGTCGAGGATAATGGTCGGGGTATCCCAACGGGCATGCATACCAAGGAAAAGCGTTCTGCTTTAGAGGTTGTTATGACGGTTTTACATGCGGGGGGTAAGTTTGATAAGGATACATATAAAGTTTCAGGAGGTTTGCATGGGGTGGGTGTATCTTGTGTGAATGCCTTGTCTACGGATTTGAAGGTGACGGTGTATAGTCGGGATGGAAAAATATACCAACAAGAATACAAAATAGGGGTTCCGCAATATCCGGTTAAGGAAGTGGGAACTACGGATCGTACGGGTACATCTGTTTTATTTAAGCCAGATGATACTATTTTTACGGTGACTGAATATAAGTATGAGACGGTAGCGGGTCGTTTACGCGAGCTTTCGTTTTTGAATGCGGGTATCCATATCGAGTTAAAGGATATGCGTGAGTTGGATGAAAATGGGGAACCTCGTTCTGATGACTTTTTCTCAGAGGGTGGTTTGCGTGAGTTTGTGATGTATTTAGATGCTACTCGCGAGCCATTGTTGTCTGAGCCTATTTATATGGAGGGGGATAAGAATGGAGTGCCAGTTCAGGTGGCCATGATGTACAATACGTCCTATTCAGAAAATGTGGTTTCCTATGTGAACAACATCAATACAATTGAAGGAGGAACACACGTAGCTGGATTTAGAGGAGCATTAACAAGGACTTTGAAAAATTATGCGGACAAGTCGGGTGCTTTAGAGAAATTGAAAATTGATATTGCGGGTGATGACTTCCGTGAAGGATTGACAGCTGTTATTTCTGTTAAGGTGGCTGAGCCTCAGTTTGAGGGTCAAACCAAAACAAAATTAGGGAATGGTGAAGTGTCGGGAGCAGTTTCATCGGCGATGTCGGACATGTTAGAATCATGGTTAGAAGAGCATCCAAGAGAGGCTCGCCAAATTGTGGCTAAGGTGATATTGGCGGCTCAGGCGCGTCACGCGGCTAGAAAAGCGAGGGAAATGGTTCAAAGAAAAACCATTTTGGGTTCGAACTCATTGCCGGGTAAGTTGGCCGATTGTTCGGATTCAGATCCAGAGACTTGCGAGATTTATCTAGTCGAGGGAGATTCTGCGGGTGGAACGGCGAAGCAGGGTAGAAATCGTGCTTTTCAGGCTATTTTGCCATTGAGAGGAAAGATTTTGAATGTAGAGAAAGCGCAGGAATACCGCATTTATGAGAATGAGGAGATTAAGAATATGATTACGGCGCTAGGAGTTTCCTTTGGAAAAGATGGAGATGAGCGGGCGTTAAACATGGATAAATTGAGATATCATAAGGTGATTATCATGACCGATGCTGATATTGATGGTAGTCATATTCGTACGTTAATCTTGACTTTCTTCTTTAGGTATATGCGCGAATTAGTGGATAGAGGGTGTATTTATATCGCTCAACCTCCATTATATCAAATTAAAAAAGGTCAAAATGTACGTTATGTTTGGACTGAATTGCAAAAAGATCAAGCGATACAGGAATTAGCTGGAGGAGGAAAAGAGGACAATGTGGGTGTTCAGCGCTATAAAGGTTTAGGAGAGATGAATGCGGAGCAATTATGGGAAACAACCATGAATCCTGAATCCAGAACATTGAAGCAAGTCAATGTAGAATCTGCAATTGAGGCTGATTTGTTGTTTTCTATGTTGATGGGAGACGAAGTGGCTCCGCGTAGAGATTTTATTGAGAAAAATGCTAAATACGCAAATGTTGACGTTTAGGAAATGATTTTTGATTTTAAATCTTTTCATTTAAGGAGTATTCATGCGGATTCTGAACAAGAGCGTAAGCTGATCAATGTAGAGCTGAAAAATCTTTACGATTCCTTAACCCCGGACGAAAAGCAAATATTTAATTTGGAACTTCAAAAGTTTTTGATGACCGAAGTAGGCAGATTAGGATCTGACTATGAGGCGATTAAAAATCAACAAGTGTCAACCAAATAGAAAAAATGGTACAAACAGATCAAAATACGGATTCGAATTCGAATGACAAAGATTCTCAAACTGGGAATCTTTTGTCTTTCTTGAGGCCTAAAAATTGGAAAATCAATTTATTGGCTTCTAAGGGTCCTACTTGGAAATCGGATAAATCCATGCAAAAATCGCATGAGATTCAGTTAAAGGCAAAGTTTATTTCTCGTGATCTTTCTTGGCTTAAGTTTGATGAAAGAGTATTAGACCAAGCGCGAGATAAGACGAAGTCCCTTTTTGATCGATTGAAATTTTTAGCCATTACAGCTTCTAATTTGGATGAGTTTTTTACCATTAGAATTGGTTCCTTGTATAATTACATTGATTTTGGGAAGGAGCGAACGGATTATTCAGGCTTACGTGAAGTTCCGTTTAAGCAAATGCTTATTTCATCGGCTCAAGAATTTAGCCAGGAAAAGCATCGATTATTTGTGGATGAGATCCTTCCATTATTTTCAGAAAATGGTTTGCTTTTAGCTTCTTTTTCTGATTTGAACACAGCAGAACAGACGGAAGTAGAAACCTATTTTAATCGAACGATATATCCGATGTTGACGCCTATGGTTTTTGACCATACACACACATTTCCAAGTTTGTTGGCGAAGACCTTGATTTTTGGGGTTGTAACCATTGGAGGGCCTGAAAAAAAAGGAGGTAAGGGGAAATCTGAGCGTGATCGTAAAATATCGTTTGTTCAAATACCACTTAATTTAGCTCGGTTTTATGTGATTGAGCGGGAGGATAAAATTGTCTTTTTGCCGATTGAAGAATTAATACGCCAACAATTACAAGTCCTTTACCGAAATGTAGAAATAGAATCCATGACCCTTTTTAGGATTACTCGTAATGGGGATTTTGATTTAGTGGAGCATGAGGACACGGAAACGGATTTTGTTGACGAGATAAAAAAGAAAATTAAAGACCGACGACTAGGCCGAGTGACACGCGTAGAGGTGGAGCAGGAACATTCTGAATTTTTGCTCGGAGAGATGTTGAAACGCTGGTCTTTAGAAAAGTCAGATATCTTTGTTAAGACTGCGATTTTAGACTTTACTTCTTTTTGGCAGATATTAAAGCATTCGGAATTCAAAGGTCAAATGGCGGTAAACCCGCCCGTTGTGCCTCCTTTAGGTTTGAAGTCCGTTCAAATTGGCGATATTTTTGAGACCATGAAGCGTGGGGATATCCTATTGCATCATCCCTACAATAATTTTGAGCCGGTTATACAGCTATTAGAACAAGCGGCAGATGATCCCCATGTGTTGGCGATTAAAATTACCTTATACCGTATTTCAAAAAATTCGAGAATTGCGAGTGCCTTATTGCGTGCAGCTGAACAAGGCAAACACGTTTCGGTTCTCTTTGAAGTGAAGGCGCGTTTTGATGAAGAGAATAATATTCGTGAGGCCACTAGGCTTCAAAAAGCGGGTTGCTTTGTGATTTATGGAATACCAGGCTTAAAGACGCATACTAAATTATTGCAAGTGATTCGGAATGAGGGTACGCATGTGATGAGTTATGCGCATTTATCTTCTGGGAATTACAATGAGGATACGGCTAAATTATATACAGATTTAGGTTTATTGACAACCGACATCCGAATCACGCAAGATATTGCCGAGTTCTTCAATGTAATTACGGGGCATTCAATGCCTACGCATTATGAACATTTAATTACGGCTCCTCGTGACATGCGAAACCGTTTGATTGAGATGATTCAGCATGAGGTCGACAATCATAAGGCTGGATTACCTGCAGGAATTTGTTGGAAAATTAACTCATTACAAGACACGCTTACTATGGAAGCGCTTTATAAAGCATCTAAGGCTGGGGTTCCCATCTTGTTAATTGTTCGTGGAATTTGTTGTTTAAGGCCACAAAGACCCGGTTTATCGGAGAATATTTACATCAAATCCATTGTAGGGAATTACTTGGAGCACACCCGGATTTTTTATTTCCATAATAATGCAGATCCAAAAGTTTATGGTGGTTCCGCGGATGTCATGGTGCGAAGTTTTGATCGACGAATAGAATCATTATTTGAGTTGGTTAATTCGCGGGCAAAAAACTTGGCAATAACCATTTTAAATTGGAATTTGCGTGATACGGTAAATTCGTATGAGATGCAAGAAGATGGGGATTACTGGAAGGTGGAAAGCGATGAGCCCTTTAATATTCATCAAGAATTTTATCATTTAAAAGAGGACGATTTAGTGGATTTAGTTCCATTTGAGAATTATACCTTAAATTTAACAAGTAAGGAATAAAAAATACACCAACGAAATTGATATAGATGGAACGATTTACTGGCCTTTTGGGCATTGTGCTGATTTTAGGAGTTGCTTTTTTAATGTCGAATAATCGCAAAGCCATTAATTATCGAACCGTGGGGGTGGGTTTATTATTGCAAGTTCTCTTAGCTGTTTTTATTCTAAAGACTGCTGTGGGGCAATCTCTTTTTCAGTGGCTTGGTGATAGTATCAATACGCTGTTGGGCCAAGCGGATAAAGGTGCACTTTTTGTTTTTGGCTCGCTCGTTGATCGTGATTTAATGACGAAGGCCTTTGGTCCTGGCAATGATTATATTTTCTTTTTCAAAGTAGTTCCCACCATCATTTTTGTGGCCGTGTTAGTGAACATGTTTTATCATTTGGGTATTTTACAACGCATTGTTTCGACCATGGGAAAAGGAGTTCATTGGTTGATGGGCGTGAGTGGTGCGGAGGCCTTATCAAATGTGGCATCCACTTTTGTAGGACAGGTGGAGGCTCAAATCATGATTAAGCCTTATTTAAAAAATATGACCAAATCGGAGTTAATGGCTTCCATGACAGGTTCTTTTGCTTGTATCGCAGGTGGAGTTATGGCTGTTTATATATCCTTAGGAGTTCCTGCGGCATATTTATTGGCCGCCAGTTTAATGGCTGCCCCAGGTGCTTTAGTCATTTCAAAAATCATATTTCCGGAAACTGAAAAGTCGGAAACGGAGGGTGAAGTAAAACTGTCCATTGAAAAAACGCATGCTAATTTGGTGGATGCGATTGCAGCCGGCGCGAGCGAAGGGTTAAAAGTAGGAATGAATGTGATCGCTATGTTGATCGGTTTTATTGCTTTGATAGCTTTGGTGGATTTAGGCTTGGGCCAATTGGGTGGATTAATTAATATGCCAACCTTATCGATGAATTTAATTTTGGGCAAAGTATTTTCAGTATTTGCATTTGCCATGGGAGTTCCGGCCGTTGATATAGAAGTGGCAGGTGCTTTAATGGGAAAGAAAATGGTTGTTAATGAGTTTGTGGCTTACTTGGATATGGTTAAAATCAAAGATACGTTGAGCCCCAAAACCATTGCCATTACTAGTTTTGCACTTTGTGGCTTTGCTAATTTTTCTTCCGTGGCCATTCAAATTGGCGGAATAGGGGAGTTAGCCCCATCTCGCCGATCAGACTTGGCTAAATTAGGCTTTAAAGCCTTAATTGCCGGAACTTTAGCTTCTTATTTATCTGCTACTTTAGCTGGTTTACTTTTGTAATATGCGCATTGATCCCGAAACTGTCGAGCGAATTAAGCAAGCAGCAGCGGTGGCTGAGGTCATCGGGGATTATGTGACCGTTAAAAAAAAGGGAGCTAATTATTGGGCTTGCTGCCCTTTTCACGGTGAAAAAACTCCATCTTTTTCGATTTCCCCCAGCAAAGGAATTTATAAATGTTTTGGTTGTGGCAAAGCCGGTGATTCGGTTCGATTTGTCATGGATATTGAAGGGCTAGGCTATGGGGAAGCTCTTAGGCATTTGGCAAAAAAATATGGCATCGATATCCAAGAAGAGGAGATGACGGATGATCAGATTTTGCGTCAAAATGAGCGTGAAAGTTTGTTCATCATGCTGGATTATGCCAAAGAATTTTTCAAAAAGCAATTGTATGATACGGAGGAAGGGAAGTCTATTGCCTTGCCATATTTTAAAGAAAGAGGTTTTTCAGATTCAACATTACAAGCTTTTGATTTAGGATATAGTCCAGAGGCTTGGGATGCATTATTGAAATCTGCGCTAAAGCAAGGATTCTCTCAAGAGATTATTGAGAAGGCGGGTTTGGTGACACAGAAAAACGATGAGGGTAAAGTATATGACCGATTTAGAAATCGGGTTATTTTCCCTATTCACAATGTTTCGGGTAAAATAATTGCTTTTGGTGCGCGTATTTTAAGAAATGATGCAAAGTCTAGCCAGGCAAAATACCTTAATTCCCCTGAGACGGAGGTCTACCATAAATCATCGAGTCTTTATGGAATACATCAAGCTAAAAACGAATTAAGGAGGTTGGACGTGTGCTACCTGGTTGAAGGATATACCGATGTGATTTCATTGCATCAGGCGGGCATAAAAAATGTGGTTGCTTCTTCAGGTACTTCCTTGACCATTGAACAAATAAAATTAATTGGGCGCTTTACCCAACATATTACCGTTCTGTATGATGGAGATTCTGCTGGGATAAAAGCAGCATTAAGAGGAATGGACCTTATTTTAGAAGAGGGTTTGCAAGTTAATTTAGTCGTTTTCCCGGAAGGTCAAGATCCTGATAGTTATGTTCGAAAAATTGGCTCAGAGGCTTTTGTTGAGTACATCAAAAAAGAATCTAAAGACATTATTTCATTTCAGGCCAATTTATTTTTGCAAGAGGCCGGTGATGATCCGTTTAAAAGATCTGAATTGATTAAGGAAATGGTGCTGAGCATTTCTAAGATTCCTGATGCTATTCAGCGAAGTCTATTTATTCAGAAAACATCATCTTTGATGCGCTTGGAAGAAGATGTGTTGTTGGCCGAAATGAATAAAATTCATTTAAAGAATTTAAAGCAAAGAGGAGGGGGCAATTCGCCAACAGGTACTTCACCCATTTCGGGCCAAGCGTATACGGAAGTCCAAAATTTGATTGAGCCTGTTTCAGAAACGGGTGTTGAATCGTATCAAAATTTAGCTTTTTACCAGGAATCGGAATGCATTCGTTTGTTGGTCAATTTCGGTCACCTGGAAATAAATCCAGAAAAAGCGCCAGGTGTTTCTGTTACGCAGTATTTATTGGAGGAATTAGATGGGGTTTTATTCCAAATGCCTTTGTTTAATAAGTTGATGGAAATATGTAAAACGGAATTTAAAAATAGCAATAGCCTAAAACCTGAATTTTATTTACATCACACCGACGAAGAAATTCAACGATTTGCGATTGATTGCTCTTCAGAGAAGCATAATTTATCGTCCACTTGGAAAGATCGCCATGAAATTAAAGTGACGAATGAGGCAGAAATGCTAGAAGATTTAGCTTATAAAAATGTGCTGAGATTACGTAAAGTGTACAATGATCAACGATTGCAAGAATCATTGGACTTGATGGCCAACTTTCAAGGTGATCCGAATGACATGAATGATTTACTGGTCAATTTCATCCGGCTTAAAGAAGTTCAAAAAAATATATCTCAAGAATTAGGAACCGTCATTGAAAAATAAGCTAATTTTGCTCTATTATTAATCTATGAAAAAAATATTTGCCATTTTCTCTATGTTAGTTCTGCTATTTCAGGCTGGAGGATTTGCATTGCATTATTTTGTCTTAGAGCGAAATTCAACTTTGAATGGGGATACGAATGAAGTATATGTTAATATTTCGATGCCTTATCAAAATGATTGGCAATCACCTGAAAGGGCAATTGTAGGGAAACAAGATTTTCCTACTTCAGATCATAAAATAAGTAAAGAAGTAGATGTGCAGATCAATATGGATGCTGATCCATATGCTCGAGATCGATTTTTGCAATTAGCAGAGAAGATGAACGAATTTATGAGCGATGAAAATTCTTCAGCACCTGCGAGTAAGAAGTTAATCGTAACGCTAGTTTCTGAATATTGTGAACGAGTAGAATCTTGGGTTTTTTATATCATTGAATGGCCATTAAAAAGATTAATTAATCAGCATCTGGTTTTATCAACTATAAATTTTCAATCAGATGTGTATTCGCCTCCTAGGAAAGCATAATTTTTTTGATACAATTTTTTAAAGTTTAGGATTGTATATTCTTAACTAACACTCGTATTTAAAATATTAAGCAAAATGAAAAAGTTATTTATATTATTTTTAATAGGTCTAATTCCTTCTCTAGGTAAAGGCCAGGGCTGTATAGCAGTTCGTCACATGAGTTGCGCCGTAGGATCTGGACTCAATTCAAACACATTAATGTCTCCAGGTCAATGGCAAGTTTCCTTAGGGATGCGCAGCCTTCATTCGTATAAACATTTCGTGGGTACAGAATATCAGCCACAAAGGGAAACGGAGGGCACGAACGTGATCAACAATACACAAAGTGCAGACTTAGGAATTAGTTATTCAGTGACGGGTCGCTTGTCGGTGAGTGCCAACTTACCATTTTCTTATAACGACCGAACCTCTTTGTATGAACATTATGGGAACTCGGTAACGGTAAATCCAGGAAGGAATCGATTTGAAACAAAATCTGTTGGAATTGGAGATGCTCGTCTAACTGCTAATTATTGGATTTTAGATCCATTGAAACACCCCAAATCGAATGTTATGTTGGGGCTAGGAGTTAAATTACCTACGGGAAATTCAAATGTAAAAGACGTGGTGCATCGCCGGAAAGTGGATGGTTCTGATTATACCTTGGAAAAACCCGTAGACCAATCCATTCAATTAGGGGATGGAGCGATTGGATATAATTTGGAGGTTCAAGGCTACAAGTTATTAGGTACAAAATCATTGTTGTATTACAATGGTTTTTATCTCTTAAGTCCACAAAATGTGAACGAAACAGAACAGTTTGCTTCTGATAAACCCATCACAGATTTGATGATTCGGTATCATTCAGTGGCAGATCAATTTGCTGCTAGGGTAGGTGTTGCATACGATTTGATTCCTAACAAAGGATTTCAAGTTATGTTAGGCGGAAGAATGGAAGGAATTCCTTCCAATGATCTTTTAGGTAAAAGTGATGGTTTTAGACGTCCAGGTTACATTATTTCGATTGAACCCGGAATTTCCTATTCTAAGTCAAAAAATATGTTTTCATTAACGATGCCTCTAGCCATTGTTCGAAACCGAATTAAAAGTGCATTTGATTTAAAAGACCCTTCTGGATTAAGACACGGCGACGCAGCTTTTGCTGATTACTTTATTTCAGCGACTGTCAGTCACCGTTTTTAATTTTTTTTGTAAGTATAAAAAAACGCTAACATATTTGAGAAACTCAAAATGTTAGCGTTTTTATTTTAAATTTTCGGGAATTAAAGTCCTAAAATCTTTTTGTTAAATTCCTCATCTGCACCTGTTCCTGCAAAATCGTCAAATACTTTTTCAGTTGCTTTGATGATGTGACTTGCAATAAATGGCGCTCCTTCTGTAGCTCCTTGAACAGGGTCTTTAATGCAGCATTCCCATTCTAAAACAGCCCAACCATCATATCCGTATTGAGTAAGTTTAGAGAAGATGCTTTTGAAATCCACTTGGCCATCTCCCAATGAACGGAATCTACCCGCCCGATTGATCCAAGATTGAAATCCTCCATATACACCTTGTTTGCCCGTTGGGTTAAACTCAGCATCTTTTACGTGGAACATTTTGATGCGTTCGTGGTAAAAATCAATGTATTGTTTGTAGTCTAAAGCTTGCAAAACAAAATGGGAAGGGTCATACAATAAATTAGCACGCTTATGTCCTTTCACCTCATCTAAAAACATTTCAAACGTTATTCCATCATGCAAATCTTCACCTGGATGAATTTCGTAGCAAAGGTCTACACCCGCTTCGTCGAATGCATTTAAGATCGGTAACCAGCGGCGACCTAATTCTTTAAATCCTTGCTCTACTAAACCTGCTGGTCTTTGTGGCCATGGATAAACGGTGTGCCACATTAATGAACCCGAGAAGGTTGCATGCGCAGTTAATCCTAAGTTTTTAGATGCCTGTGCTGCATATTTTAATTGTTGGATCGCCCATTCCGTTCTAGCCTTGGGATTCCCCTTAACTGAATCTGGAGCAAAAGAGTCAAATCCTAAATCATATGCTGGATTAACGGCCACTAATTGTCCTTGTAAATGGGATGACAGTTCTGTTATTTGTAAGCCTTTGGCAGCCAACATTCCTTTCAGTTCATCACAATAGGTTTTTGATTCAGCCGCTTTTTGCAAATCTATGCAGCGTCCGTCCCAAGAAGGAATTTGAACTCCTTTGTATCCAAGTGAGGCCGCCCATGTAGTAATGCCATCTAATGTATTAAACGGGGCTTCATCCCCCATGAATTGTGCCAGAAAAATAGCTGGTCCTTTAATCGTTTGCATAATAATAAGGTTTATATTTTCACCCAAGCTTGCTTGCGTGTACTATCTAAAATTCTTTCACAAATTAATAATTCACGGTATCCGTCCGCAAAAGTTGGGAATTTCGGATTTTCCGGTTGCTTGCCCTCTTCGATGGCCGCGTATACTTCTTTGAATAATTGTTTGGATGTATCTGAAAATCCTTCATTATGTCCTCCAGGGAATGTCATTAAGGCGGTAGCTTCCGGGTAGGCTAACGACGGATCGCGCATGAGCACTTGGTTTGCTTGATCGCGATTACCAATCCACATTTCATTCGGTGATTCAGAATTGAATGCAAATGTTTTATTTGATCCTGAAATCTCTAATTTCAATTGGTTTTTGCGTCCTGCTGAAACTTGAGAAACGGTCACGGAACCTCTATTTCCATTGTCGAAGCGCAATAATACATTGGCATGATCTTCTGTGTTGATCGGCACATCCGCATAATCTTCAGGTTGTAACATTTTGCCCGAATACGTTTCTACTGGCTTCAATGGCTTTTTTCTGAATTTATGAACCGTATTGAAATCAGCCATTACTTCTACCGTTTTTAATCCTGTGATGTATTCTATGACATCTAATAAATGAGAACCTATATCGGCAATAGCACGGGAATCCCCTGACTTATCAGGTTCTAAACGCCAATTGTAATCCGTCGCATAGAATAACCAATCTTGTAAATATGAACCTATAATCGAATAAACTTCGCCTAAATCCCCTTTTTCGCGCATCGTTTTCATTTGGCGCACCAAAGGATAATAGCGTAAATTGAAATGTACGGCATTCACTAAACCTGATTTGGCGGCAATAGCGACTAATTCCTCTGCTTCGTGTAGATCTGTGGCTAAAGGTTTTTCACAAATCACATGTTTTCCTGCTAATAAAGCCGCTTTTGACTGCCAATAATGCAAAAAATTAGGTGTGCAAATATGGACGCTTTGAATGTCGTCTTGCTTCAATAAATCTTCAAACGTATACCAACGCGATATTCCTAATTGTTTCGCCTTAGCCTCTGCTAATTCAATGGTTACCTCACATAAAGCAGCTACTTCCACATTAGGTAAACGTCTTAATGCTTCAATATGAGCGGGTCCAATAAATCCTGTACCTACAATTCCAATTTTAATTTTATTCATGATTGTTGTTATTTCTTAAATTTCAAATTTAATCCACTTGTTTTTATTGTCTTGCGCTGATTTAACCACATTGGAAATAAAAGCCATTCCTTTGATTCCTTCCTCTATACCTGGGAAATCGTACAAAGGATTTTGTGGTTTACCTTCCCATCTCGCTCGTAAAGCAAAAGCAAAATTTCGGTAAATATTGGCAAATGTCTCCACATATCCTTCTGGATGACCAGCGGGTTGGCGACAATGCGCATTTGCCGCATCACTTAATTGGCCCACAGCCGTGCGGATATTTCGGCTACCTCCATCTCTTGATTTCAAAATCATGGTATTGGGATCCATTTGATGCCAAACGAGACCCGCTTTGCTTCCATAAATACGGATGTTTAAATCATTTTCTTCTCCATTGCAAATTTGAGAACAATGTAAAACACCTCTAGCACCATTACTATAATGAATTAAAATATTACCATCATCATCTAATTTGCGCCCTTCGACAAATATAGTTAGGTCAGCGCAAAGTTCGTCTATTTCTAAACCTGTGATATATTCAACTAGATTCTCTGCATGAGTTCCAATATCTCCAATCGCTCCTGCTGCTCCACAACGTTCTGGATCGGTTCTCCAAGTAGCTTGTTTTTGACCAGTGGCTTCGACTAAATCAATGAGCCAACCTTGAGGATATTCAACAATTACCTTTCTAATTTCGCCTAATTCACCAGCGTCCACAAGCGCCTTGGCTTCTTTGATCATCGGATAGGCGGTATAATTATGGGTTAAGGCATAGATCAATCCTGATTTTTCGATTATTTTTTTTAATTCTTTTGCTTCTGATAAGTTTAAAGTAGCTGGTTTATCAGATACGACATGAAATCCATTTTCCAAAGCCATTTTTGCGGCAGGGAAATGCAAATGATTAGGAGTGACAATGGTAACAAAGTCCATTCGATCTCCCTCTGGAAGCTCCTTTTCTTTTAATATCATTTCTTCATAGCTCTCATATACGCGAGCAGGATCTAAATATAATGCCTCTCCTGTTTCTTTTGATTTTTGTGCGCTTGAACTAAATGCACCACAAACTAATTCGATTTCACCGTCTAATTGAGCACCCCGACGGTGAACTGCACCTATGAATGCCTCTAAACTTCCACCGATCATCCCCATCTTAATTTTTCTACCTTGTCGGCTTTTTGCCTGCGTAGAAGTACCACCTTGTATCATAATTAAAAATAGATTTATAATTACACAAAAATAGGGCTTAATTTCATCAAATTGCCCATAATTCGAGTTTGAATTTACTGAATTTTATAAAAAAATGAGAATTTTTGAATAAAAAATGAAAATCTTTTTGTTTTTTTGACATAATTTTTTCTATTTCATTTTTAATTTTTTAAAGAAAACCTATTTTTTAAACCTTTAACTAAATCCAAACAACTATGAGTCAATCCATTAATGCAAATCGCCTATTCTTGGCAAGTTGCTTTGCACTTATCACGACTGCCTTTTCATTTAGTATTCGAGCAGGTATTTTACCCCAATTAGGAACTGAATTAAGTTTATCTAATGAGCAATTAGGTCACATTAACCAAATGTGGTTCCTAGGTTTTCCAATTTCTATGATTTTAGGCGGTGTATTCTACTCTGCCATTGGTCCAAAATTGATTATGCAAATTGCTTTAATTGCTCACGCAGTTGGTATTTTGATGACAATTTATGCCGTTGATTACAACACATTATTAATTTCTACTCTATTGATCGGATTAGGAAATGGATGTACGGAAGCGGCTTGTAATCCAATGATTGCAGATTCTTATTCTGGACTAGATTTCAATAGTAAATTGAATCGTTTTCACATGTGGTTTCCAGGAGGAATCGTTATCGGTTCTTTGATTTCTAAATTTATGACGGATTCAGGAATGGCTTGGCAAACTCAAGTATGGGTGATTATTATCCCTACTGTTATTTATGCTTATTTATTCTTTGGTCAAGCTTTCCCTAAGCCTCGTATAGCTGAAAACACTACATTAGATAATTTCAAAGCGATGTTAAATCCTTTGTATTTATTTATGGCAGCGTGTATGGCTTTGACTGCAATTTCCGAATTCGGCCCTCAGCAATGGGTTGGCCCTATTTTGGCTAAAGCAGGTGCTAGTCCTATGTTAATATTAGCTTTGGTTACGGGTTTAATGGCGGTTGGCCGTTACTTTGCAGGACCCATCATTAAGCAATTAAATACCGTTGGAGTTTTATTAGGTTCAGCCGTATTTGGTGTAATCGGTATCTATATGATGAGCACAATGGACGGTTCTATGTTATATGTAGCTGCTGTTTTCTATGCATTAGGAATCTGTTATTTCTGGCCAAACATGCTTGGTTTTGTAGGCGAGACAATGCCTCAAACGGGAGCTTTAGGACTTTCTATTTTAGGTGGAATTGGAATGTTTTCTTCGTCTATGTTCCAACCGATCATCGGTGGCTGGATTGATTCAAACAAAACGGTTGCCTTAAGTAATGGTTTAGTGGGTGATGCTGCTGATTTAGCTGCAGGCCAAGCAACTTTGTCAAATATGTTGATTTTCCCAGCGATCTTAATCGTTGCTTTTATTGGTTTATATTTCTTAGGAAAGAAAGTAAATCATGCTTAAATCAAGATGCTATTTTTGAAAAAAAAGGGAACTTCGGTTCCCTTTTTTGTTTTAATTTTACTACCAATAAATAAGTATAAAAGAATGATTCGATTAATTAGTTTGATGCTATTGGTGATTCTTATGGGCAGTTGTAAGCCAGATTGGAAATTAAAGCCTGAAGGTGTTGCGGGCCAACTCAATTCATTGGCCCAAGAAAATAAAGAGTCAAAAGTCCTATTCACAACTCGTTTGGGAGATTTTGAAATTGAATTAGACTCTAGAACTCCCTTGCATCGAATTAATTTTATTCGCTTGGTTAAAATGGGATATTTTGATGATCGTTATTTTTACCGAAATATTTATGATTCAGGTATCCAAGGGGGAGGAGAGTTTTTGGACCGATTAGGTTATTTATTGCCTGCTGAATATATAGATGGACTAAAGCCGGTAAGAGGAACTATTGCCATGGCTCGATATGATGAAGGAAATCCCGAGAAGTCTTCATCGCCGACTGAATTTTTTATCGTGACAGATTCTGAACAGGCAGCCCCTTTCTATAAAAATTATGTCGTTTTCGGAATGGTCACGAAGGGAATGGCTATAGTAGATTCCATTAAATCCGAAAAGTCGTATGATGAAAAGCCGGTAGTACCCGTCAAATTCTCTATTTCGGTGTTGAATTAGTTAGAAGCTCTTGAAATGAAAAGTAATTTAATCCGTTTTTGTTTAAATGGATGTGATCAGGAAAAAAATTGGATTCAGGATAATACTTCAAATTTTCAAAATATGATTTCAGGTGTAAATTTTTGGTTGATTTTTTAATAGCTAAAAATTCGTTTTTGAATTTTTGATTGATTGGCGGAGATACTATTAATAATCGAATATTTTTAGCCTTGCAGAGTAGTACTATTTTCTCTAGATATATCCTCGAAATATTTGAAATAAAGGACTTGTTCTTTTCGTCATTTGAAAATGTGGGCGACCAATTACTCGTCAATACTGGATGGTATTTTGCTAAGTAATGGAAGGGTATTTTCTCTATCTGAGATTTAACTTCCTCTGTAAATAATGGTATATATTCATTCCCATAAAAGGGTTTTTCGAAATAATGAAATGTGAATGAATTATCTAGATTATTGGAAAAACTGAGTGGATGATAGATTAAATACAAGGTATCTATTTCATTTTTTGTTTGAATATAGTTGGTCAAAAGGCAAAATTGTCCAACCAGTGAAATAGCTTGATTGGAAGCTAAATTTAAATATATATTGGTGTCAATATCTGATTCAGAAAATTGCTTAGTCACACTATCTCCCAATATCAATTTTTTCTTTTTTCCCCTCTTTTTGCTTTTTTCAATCGCCTGATAAACTTCACCTCCATTGACTTCTTCTTTATATTTATTTGTCCAATATTTATATTCTGGATATAGATGAAAGAGGATTAAAAATATCACTAAAAACTTGGAAATATCTCGAGCTAAATGTTTCATCTATTTAAAATTGAAAATATATGAATTGATCGTTTCCTCTATAGAAATACAATATGCAAAATATGATCGCATAATAAAATCCCCATTTAAGCCATTTGTTTTTGAATGAATTCGTAAATACCAAAGGGCAATTATGACTTTTTCCGATCCATTCGAAAATCATAAAAACAAAAATGATAAAGGATAGCACTAATGCATTTTTTCGACCATTGAAATCAGGAAGAATCGAATTCCATTTAAATACAAGGTTCTGTAAATATTTTGAAGCATCATATACGGTTTTTGATCTAAAGAAAACCCACAAAATACTGACGGTCAAAAAGGTTAATAGCATTTTAATAGCGCCAATTACCTTATTCGCTATTTTATTTGAATCAATCGATAGTGTTTTTTGCGACAATGTTTTGGGTAAGATGAAAATGGAATTTAAGAAGCCCCAACTAATATAAGTCCAATTGGCTCCATGCCAAAATCCGCTAATTAGAAACACAACAATCGTATTTATAATTTTTCTGATCAGGTTTACTCGATTACCTCCCATGGGAATATAGATATAATCCCTAAACCATGAGGTTAAAGATATATGCCAACGTTTCCAAAACTCATTGATGCTTTTTGAAAAATAGGGGTATGAGAAGTTATTAAATAATTCAATCCCAAAAAGTCTTGCGGCACCTAAAGCAATGTCAGTATATCCGGAAAAATCACCATAAATCTGAAAGGAGAAGAAAATAGCTCCAATGAATAAACTTGAACTATTTAAATTTTCATAATCAGAAAAAATTTGATTGACAAAAACGGCACAATTATCGGCGATCACAATTTTTTTAAAAAATCCCCATAGCATTTGTTGTAAACCATTAATAGTTTTAGCCCGACTAAAAACTTTTCTTTGTACCAATTGCGGGATAAGATGTTGCGCTCGCTCAATAGGCCCTGCCACCAATAAAGGGAAGAAGCATACGAATAAGCTATAGTTCAAGATATTCTTTTCGGCCTTAATTTTATCATGATAAATATCAATGACATACGATAAGCCATGAAAGGTATAAAAAGAAATGCCAATGGGCAATGCGATTAATAATAGCATGGGTTGGTAAGTCCAACCAAAATTTTCAAACAATTCACTCAGATTAATAGAAATGAAATTAAAGTATTTGAATAATCCGAGTAGGCCTAAATTGATACAAATACTAAGCCAAAACCATATTTTTTTATGCTGGTTCGTAGCAGAACTTTCAATTTTAAGTCCAGAAAAATAATCTAGAGAAGTAGAAAAAATCAATAAGCCTAAGAACCAAATGTTCCAATAAGCATAAAAGAAATAACTGGCAATGAGTAGTAATATATTTTGAACAGATATCGTCTGTTTGAAATTTTCCCAAGATTGAATCCACCAATAAAGCCCATAAACAATGGGAAGGAAAATCAAAAAAGATATGGAATTAAAAAGCATTAATTATTTGGAGATGATATTCTTTGATAAAGGCTGCTAATGTTTTGTAAAATTAGCGAAAAGATCATGACCAATAAGCACCCTAGGACATTTAACCACAAAAATGCCATCAAATCGACTTTCCAAGCGTAAATAACAAATGCTTCTGCCAACAAAGCCGCCCAAAAAACATGGTTTCCTTTTGTTTTAGGCAAGTAAAACGCACAAAGAAATACACCTAAAATAGTCCCATAAAACCACGAGCCGAGGATGTTGACCACCTCGATCAAGCTTCCCATGTTAACGGCAAACTGTGCTACGATTAAACATAAAATTCCCCAGCCTAACGTTATCAATTTCGATACAATCCAATAATGCTTGTTGGTCGAATTTTTATTTAAAAACCGTTGATAAATATCCACCATACTGGTCGAGGTCAACGAGCCAAATGCCGATGCCATTGATCCCATGGAGGCCAACAAAATCATGGCGATTAAAAATCCAACTATTCCAATGGGTAATTGGTCTATAATAAATCGCAAAAATATGTAATTAGTATCCTGAGGCTCTATTTTTTGCTCATTTTTGTTGACGAATGCCACCGCTTCTTTCCTAACTTCATCTTGCCTTACCTGTAAATTTTGTATTTCATTTTTGATTTTAGAGGTTTCCCCTGGATTGTCGAGCGAACGAACTAATTGGATATCTAAATCCTTTTTAGCCTGAAAGATGGCTGATTTTTCTGTTTCAAATTTTTCATGCCCTTTCGTCGCGACCCACTTTGCTTCTGAGTTCCTATTAAAGAACATGGGTGGTTCATTGAACTGGTAAAAAACGAAAACTAAAATCCCAACGAGCAAGATGAAAAATTGCATCGGGATTTTAAGAAACCCGTTTAAGAGTAATCCTTTTTTACTTTCTGAGGCTGATTGGCCCGTTAAATATCGGCCTACTTGGCTCTGATCAGTTCCAAAATAAGACAACTGCAAAAAGAATCCACCGATAATTCCTGACCAAATATTATATCGATTGTTTAAATCGAACTTCCAATCAATCAAATTAATCTTACCCATTTTTCCGGCTATATGTAGGGATTCTTTTAACCCAATCTCTTCTGGTAGTTTATAAATAATCAGTACTCCAGCCATGACCATGCCCGCTAATACCACCGACATTTGCAACATTTGCGTATAGGATATGGCCTTAGATCCTCCAAGGATGCAATAAGTAGTCACGATGGCCGCTGTAATGGCATTGGTCCAGGTTAAGTCCCAGCCTAATAAAGTGGATAAAATAATGGAAGGAGCTGCAATGGTTACTCCGGTCGATAATGCCCGTGGAATTAAAAACAATAAACTTGTTAAAATTCGTGTTTTTGAATCAAATCTTTTTTCTAAAAATTGATACGCGGTATAAACTTTTAATTGGTAATAATGCGGTATAAAGGTGACCGATAAAACAATCATGGCGATAGGTAGCCCCAAGTAAAATTGGACAAAGCGCATGCCATCGGTGTAGGCTTGGCCCGGAGCGGATAGAAAAGTGATGGCTGAAGCCTGTGTGGCCATCACCGACAATAATATGTGGTACCAAGGTAATTCCCGGTCGGCCAATAAAAAGCCTTTTAGTGATTGTTTGGCTTGTTTTCCTTGCCAACTGCCATAAGCGACAATTCCGCCAATAGTTAAAATCAAAACGACCCAATCTAAATATTCCATATTTTATTGAAATTGATTGGAAATAATGATGAATATAAGAATCACCGAAATGAGAAATGCAATTAGGCCAATGTACCATTTACCCCAACGAGGATTTATTTCTTCAGATTCCATTTTGGAGTGGTTTTGTTAATCAAATTTAATTCAGATTTTTCTTTATTCATAAATATAACAATCATTTTGGAATAGTTATTTTTGCTAATTACCTTTGCACTCCAAATTACGCGGGCGTGGTGGAATTGGTAGACATACCAGACTTAGGATCTGGCGCCGCGAGGCATGGGGGTTCGAGTCCCTTCGCCCGTACCAATGGCAAGCCCTCAACACTCTTAAGGTTTTGGGGGCTTTTTTAATAGAAATTTAAAATATAATCATATGAATATTTCACTCAACCACGCAAATGATTTACAAGGTCGTTTGACAGTTGTTGTATCAGAGGCCGATTATCAAGAAAAAGTTGACGCCAAATTAAAGGATTATCGCAAGAAGGCGAGCATTAAGGGATTCCGTCCTGGCATGGTTCCAACTGCTTTAGTCAAAAAATTATATGGCCAATCCGTTCTTGTCGAGGAAATCAATCATTTATTAGGTCATACAGTAAGCGATTATATCAAAGAAAATAAATTGAATTTAGTCGGCGAGCCACTTCCTGCGATTGAGGAAACGGATTCCATCGACTGGGAAAAAGATACAGAATTCACCTTTCACTATGATTTAGGATTCCATGGTGATTTCACTGTTGACTTGTCAAAAATCAAATCCTTAACTTCTTACGAAATCAAGGCTGAGAAAAAGGAAATAGAAGAGACGATTGAAAATCTTAAAAAGCAATTTGGTGAGCAAACGCATCCAGATACGGTGGAAGATCGTGATTTAGTTTTTGGGACATTTACACAAGGAGATTGGGTGGAGAAGTCAGCTATTCCATTGCATGCCATTAAGGATAAGTCTAAGAAAATATTCTTGGGTGCCAAAAAAGACGATAGTTTGAAATTTGACATCGATAAGGTGTTTGTGGATGATAAATCGTTGGCATTAGCTACAGGAAAGAAGGAAGATGAGGTTGCTGATTTAAAAGGAGAAGTTACTTATGTGGTGGAAGATATTACTCGCCAAATTCTTTCAGAATTAAATGTAGAATTTTTTGATAAAGTGTTAGGTGCTGGAAAGGCTACTGATGAAAAAACGTTTAGAGAAGAGTTGGTTAAAATAGTGGATGAGAATTATAAGAGGGAGGCTAATTATTTGTTGAAAATAGATGCGGAGAAGGCTTTATTGGAACAAATAAAAATAGACCTACCAGATGCATTTTTAAAGACATGGCTTATTCGTATCAACGAGGGTAAATTTACGGCTGATGATATAGAAAAAGATTTTGACAATGTGAAAAAGGACATTCGTTGGAATTTAATTAAGAACAGTGTAGCGGATAAATTTGAAGTTAAAGTAGAATATGCAGAGGTGGTAGAAAAAGCTAAAGATATGGTGCGCCAACAATTTGGTGGTTATTTATCATCAGATCAGCCAGGAATTGAAGAAATGATTGAAAAAATTGCGATGGGCTATTTAAGTGATAAGTCTAAATCAGATAATTTCATGAACTTATATAATCAAGCGTTTGCGGATAAGGTGTCCAATGCGATTGTTGAGAATATTTCTTTCAAAATAAGTAAAATAGATGTGGATAAATTTAAAGCAATAGCTGCCGCACTTTAATCATAAAAAAGATTTTTTTAAGAAGCCCCGTTTTTGCGGGGTTTTCTGTGAACTAACATAATGGTTTTTCGGTTTAGTGCATATCAATTTTAACTCGAAAAATTGTAAATTTGAATCTTAAATATAAATATCATGATTCCTAAGGATTTATCTGGAGAAGAGTTTCGTAAGTATGCCGTGCATCATAGAGGTTTAAATGGCCTTGCTGTTGACCAATACATGAATAATATTGGCGATCGCCCTATTCATCAAATAGAAGATATGACGCAGTACATCATTGAAGAGCGACCAATGCGGTTTGCTCAAATTGATGTTTTCTCACGCTTAATCATGGATCGCATTATATTTATGGGCGTGCCTGTGGATGATTATATGGCCAATATCATTGTGGCCCAATTGCTTTTTATGGAATCTACGGACGCCAAAAAAGACATTGTGATGTACATCAATAGCCCAGGAGGATCCGTTTATGCAGGTTTAGGTATTTATGATACCATGAATTATATCCGTCCAGATGTTTCTACCGTTTGTACTTCATTAGCCGCCTCGATGGGTGCTGTTTTGTTGGCAGGTGGTGCTGCTGGAAAACGTTCAGCGTTGGAACATGCGAGAATCATGATTCACCAACCATCTGGTGGAGCGCAAGGACAGTCACGTGACATCGAAATTACAGCCAGAGAGATTGTTAAGATACGCCAAGAATTGTATGAAATTTTAGCTAAACATTCAGGTAAGTCATTTGAAGAAATTGAAAAAGATTCTGATCGAGATTATTGGATGAAATCAGAAGAAGCTAAGGCTTACGGATTGATTGATGAAATTTTAACTAGGACTGTCTAATTCATGGCAACTAAAAAAATTAATTGCTCTTTTTGTGGTCGTTCCAAAAATGAAGTGGGCATGTTATTGTCCGGAATAGAAGGTCATATTTGTAACAATTGCTTACAACAAGGATACGAAGTTGTTAAAGAGGAATTAGGGTCAGAAGGTAAGGAAAAAACGTCTGATAAAAAGTTCGAATTAGTAAAACCCAAAGACCTAAAAGCGTACTTGGATGAATATGTGATCGGGCAAGATGAAGCAAAAAAACATCTTTCAGTAGCCGTATACAATCATTATAAACGTTTGATGCAACCAGCTTCAAATGACGAGGTGAAGATTGAGAAGTCAAATATATTAATGGTAGGGGAGACCGGTACCGGAAAAACATATTTGGCTAGAACATTAGCCCAAAGACTTCAGGTGCCTTTTTGTATCGCTGATGCAACCGTAATTACGGAGGCTGGGTACGTAGGAGAGGATGTAGAGACTATTTTAACCCGACTATTACAGGCGGCTAATTACGATGTGGCTAAAGCGGAATGTGGCATTGTATTCATCGACGAGATTGATAAAATTGCTAGAAAATCAGATAATCCATCCATTACTCGCGATGTTTCTGGCGAAGGAGTTCAGCAAGCACTTTTGAAATTATTGGAAGGTTCCATTGTAAATGTTCCCCCGCAAGGAGGAAGGAAACATCCGGATCAAAAAATGATTGCTGTCAACACAGAAAATATCTTATTTATTTGTGGAGGTGCTTTTGATGGAATTGGGCGCCATATTGCCAAAAGATTAAATGCTCGACCTATTGGTTTCTCAGGAGATGATACCTTTCATAAGTCTTTTGAACAAGATCAAATCATGAAATATGTTTCGGCCCAAGATTTAAAATCATTTGGTTTGATTCCTGAGTTATTAGGTAGACTTCCTGTGATTACTTATTTAAATCCTTTAGATAGTACGGCCTTAATGTCCATTTTGACTGAACCTAAAAATGCGCTTGTGAAGCAATATAGTAAGCTTTTTGATATGGAGGGGGTTAAATTAAGCTTTACTAAAGAGGCATTGAGTTACCTAGTAGAACAGGCGATGCAATTTAAATTAGGTGCCAGAGGTTTAAGATCGATTATGGAAGCCATCATGAATGATGCGATGTATGAAATTCCATCTCAAGAAAATTTGAAGGATTTCAAGGTCGACTTAACATATGCAAAAACTAAGTTTGAACGCACAGTTTTCCATCAAATTGATCATGTCGCTTAAAATTAAAATTTTAATCTTTTCACTTTTAGTATTAGCTATTAACGCTTGCTCACGCTCTAAAGGTTACTTTTCTAATGATGTAGCTCGAAATGTTTATGCTGATAAGCAAGAACCTCAATTATTAGCCAGTCGCTCTCAGGTTTTACTAATTCGATCATCTCTGATTTCACCTTCCCAATCGTTGGTGATTGCATCTACAAATCAATCCATTGAAAATCATTATAGTCAATCTTCCTCAAGGAATCTTAATTCAATACAAGGTAAGAAATTCCAAAAAAAGGTATACCACAAGCAATTGGTTCAGACTATTCGGAATTTTAAGGCTCAAAATAAGTTGGCTGAAAAAAAATCGGGTGCTAGTCATTGGGAACCTCGATTGAAAATCGGTGTAACTTTATTAGTGATTGGTATTGTTCTTAGTGTGTTTGGGCTAGGTTTAATTGGAGGTATTTCCGCTTTTATTGGATTGCTTTTTACACTCTTGGGATTGTTAAATACGTATTATTGACATGCCAACTAAATTCGTTTTTCTACACGGATTTGGAGAAGACCACCGCGTATGGTCAGATTTTTTACCCTTGTTTTCTTGGCCTTTTGAATACATTATAGTTGACTATTCTACTTGGACGGATTGTATGGACATGAAGGATTATTCCACTAAAATCATGTCAAATTTACCTCTTGAAACTAAATTCATTTTAGTAGGTCACTCGATGGGGGGCTATGTGGCACTGGCTATGGCAGAATTATTTCCTAGTGAAATTCATCAAGTGGTGATGCTTCATTCGAGTCCATTTGCGGATACAGAAGAGAAAAAAATCGGGCGCCAACGAACCATTGATTTTCTTAAAAAACACCCTGTTAAAGATTTTTTAGGCCCATTTGTGCCAAATTTATTTGCGCCAAAATTTGCCGAAACTCATGTTGAATTAAGAAATAATTTGATTGCTCGATATCAAGATATGCCTTCGAGTGGCTTAATTGCTTCGTCTTTGGCGATGAAAAATAGGCCTGATTATCAATTGTTTTTAGACAAAACTAAAATCCCGTTTTTATTTATACAGGGAAGCGATGACGCATTAATTTCTACGGATTTAATTAAAGAGGTTTTACAAGATAAAGCCCAACATAAATTAGTAATTTTACAAGGTGTTGGTCATCAGGGGCAATATGAGGCTCCAGAAGCTTGTTTTGAGGCCATTAACGCGTTTATTAAATTATGTCAAAAAAAATAGTCATTGCGCTTGACGGATTTTCTTCTTGTGGAAAAAGCACAACGGCTCGTCATGTAGCCGCTGTTTTGCATTATGCGTTTGTCGATTCCGGTGCCATGTATCGAGCAGTGGCCTTGTATTTTCATCGCAATAATATTTCTTTATCAGATTTGGATCAAGTTGCGGATGCGTTAAAGCAAATTGAAATAACTTTTGTTTTTAATCCAATTAAACAGTCATCAGACACTTATTTGAATGGCGAAAATGTCGAGAGCGAAATAAGAATGATGTTCATTTCTGATATGGTTAGCCAAGTAAGCGCGCTGCCAATTGTTCGACATGCGATGGTTGTGCTCCAACAAAAAATGGGGGAGAAAAAAGGGATTGTAATGGATGGACGTGATATAGGTACGGTTGTTTTTCCGAAAGCGGAATTGAAAATATTTATGACTGCTGAACCTCATATTCGAGCTCAGCGTCGCAAATTGGAACTTTTGCAAAAAGGAGAGGATTTGCCATTAGAGGAGATTGTTGAAAATTTGCGAAAGCGCGATGAAATAGATTCGAATCGAAGTGAAGGACCTCTAAAGCGGGCAGTTGACGCGATTGATCTTGACACCTCATTTAAAAGTATGGATGAACAAGTAGAGTTTGTTTTAGAACACGTACGAAGAGTTCAAGGTGAAATCAAATAAATCGGTTTTGATTGTGGGCCATGGTTTGGCCGGCACAATATTGGCACATCATTTACATCAACAAAATATTGAATTCCAAATATGGGATTCCAGTCAAACACATTTCACTTCTTCAAATGCTGCAGGCGGTATTTTTAATCCAGTTACGGGTCGAAAATTAGAGCCAACTTGGCTAGCCAATGAAATTTTCACCTACTTATTTCCATTTTACCAAGCGCTAGAAAAAAAGGTAAACGCTTCCTTCTTTTTCCCAATGCCATTATTCAGACCATTTGCAAATGTAGAAATGGCATATTGGCTGAACACCAGGCGAGAGGACATAGACAATGAATTTTTGGATTGGAAAGCGGATGGAGTATGGGTAAAAAATGCGGGTTGGGTCGATGTGCCCCATTTATTACGTTCATCTCAATTTTTTTTTCGTGAGATGGGTGTGTTTTTTAATAAAGAGTTTGTTGACGTTCAAACAGATATTTCCGATTTTTCTCAGGTCATCTTTTGTGAAGGATTTCATGGGATGAAAAACCCACTGTGGTCTTGTTTGAATTTTTTACCGGCCAAGGGCGAATTGCTTAAAATTCAAACGGTTCAAGCAGATTCATCTTTCATTTTAAATAAAAATGGATTTTTATTGCCTATTGGAAATAATACATTTAAAGTAGGCGCTACTTATCGCTGGGATGAATTTGGGCCAGAGCCCACAGCTTCTGGCTATGAGGAACTGAAAGATAAATTGGCCCAATTCAAAGTGGGCGATTATACTGAAATAGAGAAAATGGTTGGCATTAGGCCTGCTACACAGGATAGGCGGCCATTTGTAGGTATACATCCATCAAAACCAATAGGTATTTTTAATGGATTTGGTTCTAAAGGTGTTTCTTTAATTCCATATTTCGCCGATGAATTTGTGGGTGAACTACAAGGAAAAAAAATGGTTCATCCAGATGCATCAATTCGAAGATTTAATCATTTATTTTCCATTTAAATCGTTAAATTTGATTTTCTGAGTTTTCTCAAATGCGCCTTATATTTAAACACTTATTGGTTTTGTTATTGGTGAACTTATGCACTAGTCTAGTCGCGCAAGATTTTTTTCCATCCCAAAGATCATTTGACAAGACGCGAATTCAATATCAAAAATATGTTTGGCAGTTTTTTTCTAGTCAAAATTTCGAGGTTTATTATTTTGGGAAAAATGAAAATTTAGCAAGGACGACTATTCAATTTGCGGAGAGTGATTTTCAGAGGATTACTCAATTACTCAGTTATACCCCATTTCAAAAAACTAAAATTTTTGTTTATCCGTCACAATCGGAATTATTGCAGTCAAATAGCGGAATCAGTTTAAATGATCCGGCTGAAGTTGAAAATGAAAATTTATCCAAATTCAGATTTGAAATTTCCTTTAGTGAAGATTTAACAAACTTTCGAAAAAATTTAAGCAAAGAAATTTCTAAAGTATATGTTCATGATATGCTTTATGGGGGTAGTATTAAAGATGTTTTACAAAATTCTTTGTTGCTAAGCCTTCCTGAATGGTATTTATCAGGTATTTCAGCCTATGTTGCTTTGGGTGATTCGCCTGAGATGAATCAATATATGTATCAAGTAGTTTCATCAAATAAAGTAAGAAAACCTTCCTTAGCTAGGGGGAAAGAAGCTGAATTATTAGGGCAATCTATTTGGAATTATATTGCTAAAACATATGGGAAGCAGCCTGTTGGCAATATTTTGAATTTAACCCGTATCATTCGCAATGATCAATCTAGTATTTCGAGTACATTGCGAAGACCATATGCTAAATTTTTGAAGGAATGGTATGAGTTTTATTTGTCTGAATCAAAGCAGTATGAGGTTAATACTGTGGCAACTCAGGGAGCCACTGAATTAATTCAAAAGGAATTGGATCGGGTAGAAGTTTTACGTGACTTTAAAGTTAGTTCAGATGGGATTTGGATGGCTTATGTAATCGATGAGTCAGGTAAATTTAGAATTCAACTCATGAATTTGAAGACTAAAAGGATAACGGAGGTTTTTAAAACTGGCTTAAAGGATCCACTGAGAATTTCGAATGGGAGAGGACCTCTTGTTTTTTGGTCAAAAACGAATAGCCTGTCTGTTTTATACCAAAATGAAGGTAAATCTTGGCTTCAAACTTTTGCTCCTTTAACAGAGAAAAGAAATTCCATTCGAATGGAAGCAAAAAAGAGTCTAGGCGATTGGCAATTTTTAGATTTTGAATTATCTAGTAATGCGCAAAGAATGTTAGTTCGCACGCTACGAAATGGGCAAGTGGATGTGGGGATTTATGACTTAAAACGAAATCGTTTTTCTCCAATTACTCAGGATATTTATGATGAATCCGAAGCGCATTGGGTGGGTACCACAGGGGATGTTTATTATGTTTCTGAACGGTATGATGATACTTTGCAAAATAATTCAGTAAAGGAGGGGGTAAAGTCATTATATAAATGGAGTGCTGATGAGCCTTCAAAAGTACAAAGAGTCTTTTCGCATAAAGGTGATTATTTCAATGTAAGAGCTGTTTCAGATAGTTTAATTTATCTTTTAGTGAAACAATATTCTGGAAACGAATTGGTTTCTTATCACATCAATACGGATAAGTTTTCATTTACTCCCATTCGTGCCGGTACTTGGGATAGTTTTGATTGGGTAAAGGATAAAATTGTATTTAAAAGTCGGGATAATATGACTGATAAATTACAGTATTTTCCAACGGATGTGATTTTGAATCTTCAGACCAGCCAATGGATTCCAACATTAGATTACAATCAAAATTCGGAATCTACTTTTCAAGATACGGTTGTAGATAGTACCTTAAACCAGAGTTTAACTGCACGGGATAGGCGAAATGCAGAATTGAAAAAAGCACGATTAGAACGCCAGGCGAGTCTTAGACTTCGCAAGGAGCCTGGAAAATTGACGGGCCCCATTGAATATCAAAATTCTTTTGTCGTTAATAATTCGGAAGGAAATTTCCGAGTAGATCCTGTTAGGGGTTTAGGGTATTCTTTTGAGGTTAAGATGAATGATTTATTAGAAAATCATTTAGTGAGAACAGGAATTTTTGTTACATCGAATTTAAAGAATACTGATTTATGGGGGGAGTATGCCTATTTAGCTAATAAAATTGACTGGTTTGTTAGGTTTGATCGTAAGGTATTAGATCAACAGACCGAAACGTATTCCCAAAAAATTAGATTTAATCGCCTGGAAATTAAAGCCGTTTATCCATTTGATCTGTCAAATAAATTGTCTTTTTCTGGGATATTTACATCTAATCGGGCTTTCGATCAATTTAACTTAGCCACCCCAGAAGATTTAGCTACTTATGGTGGAACAAAATTGGAGTACACTTTTGACAATACGATTCATTGGGCTGAGAACCTAAGAACTGGATTTAGGATGAATGTGTCAGCAGAAAACCAATTGGGATTAACCAATGGTTTAGGATTTACTCGATTTAAAATAGATGCGCGACAATACCTTAAACTGTCCAATACTTTTTTATTGGCAGGAAGGATTTCAGCTTCTCATGCTTTGGGTGCGGCGGCCCGACAAACCATATTAGGTGGCATGGATAATTGGTTATTTATTAACACAGATTCTAGAAATAAAGAAAACCCTTTAGGTATGCAAGGTATCGCGCAAAGGGATGTATTTATGAGTGATTTTGCTACTTCCTTGAGAGGATTTAATATGAATAAGTTGTCTGGAAATAGTCATTTATTGGTCAATTTAGAACTTCGGATTCCTCTTAAGTCGTTATTGAGTGCAGATTTTTCGAAATCTAGATTCATGAATTCATTTCAGTTTATTGGATTTACCGATATCGGAAGTGCTTGGACCGGAACCAATCCTTTTTCTCGGACGAATGGGTTTAACACCAACATTTATGGTGGCGGCACAAATCCTTTTAAGGCGACCGTTACGGATTTCAGAAATCCATTTTTGTTTGGATACGGGGTTGGTACAAGGGCTAATTTGTTAGGCTACTTCATCAAATTTGATTACGCCTTTGGTATCGATAATGGTGAGGTTAAACCTCCAATTACCTATTTGACTTTTGGATATGATTTTTAATTATTTTGTTTGGTTAAATTTTAATCATTGACTA
>SXXW01000041.1 GCA_005791165.1 Cytophagaceae bacterium | reverse complement strand
TCGTGTCTTTCGACGAATGTCTTTGATGTAATTTTCTGCTGTTTGTTTTTTTCTTGTTTCCATTTTGTTATTTAATAATTGTTTGGAAACACTCCCTAAGAAATAACCTCTATCGGTCCACTTTTTGCTGACGATTTACACTTGTACCTAACTGGTTGTATAATGATAAGGAACCATTTTCGTTTTTAGATAAATTAAGGCTTAAGAGAAAGACGATTAGCTCAAATTTGAATAACGAGGTGGTGGTCGAGTTAACTAAGAAATCAGACTTGGATCTTATAATTACCTATTTTGAAACGAAAAAGCCTTATTTAAATCCCCAATTTACATTGCATGACCTCTCTAGAGAGTTAAATATTCCACATTTGAGGGTATCGGGCCTTTTCAACAATCAGTTAAAAACTCCCTATCCAGAATATAAAAATCGATTTCGCGTAAATCATGCGATTCAGCTATTTAAGGAGAATATGCATTTGCAAATGTCCATAGAAGGAATTTCGGCTGTTTGTGGCTTTAAAAATAAATCAAGGTTCTATGCGGCCTTCAAAGCTGAATATAAGATGACACCAATGGAGTGGATAGAAAAAAATAGATTGGGGATGATAAATTGAGAAGCTTTAATTATTCGAATTATCCCGTAAAAACATTTGTCGAGAAATATTTTCTTTCGGCATAAATTCATACGCCTTCTTCCAATCTTTCTTTTTCAAATCACCGTTTTTAACGGATTGTATAAAGCTCATCCAAGCGAAGGGATTAGTCAGGGATAATAGAGGACTCGCGTAAAAGGACTTATTGGACTGTGCTGAAGTCATCATATCGGAGAAATTTCGGAAGTTGGACGCCGCCCCCAAGCCTGCTTGGAGTGCGTAGACGTTCAACTTATACTGTTCTAGATTATTGGCCAAAATGGCTCTTTGGCGCTCATCCCGCAAGCGCATGTTCAGGAATGCTTGTTTAAATTCTTCTTCTGACGCATGCGGAAATACCTTTACTTCGGCCAACATCTTAGAATCTTCATCCATGGAGATGATTTTTTGTTGGACCTGATTTTCCGATTTAGGAATGATGTAATATTGTTTTTTATAGCCTATATAAGTAAAAACAAGGCTATCGCCCGGAAAAACCAATAAATCTGCTCGGCCAAAATTATCACTTAATGCTCCCCTACCCGCTTTTGGATTATATACATTAGCCATGGGCAAAAACTCAGATCCATTGTTGGCCACAATTTGCACTTGGAATAATATCGTTTTATCCTGCCCCTGAGAAAATGACTTCCCCATCGTCAAACAAAATAAAATCGCGAAAATAAGTGCGGGTTTAAACATCTTGCAAATTAAACAAAATTTATACAGAGCTAAATATTAAAATTCGTTAAACGCATATTTAGGAAAATAATTTCAAAAAGGTAATGATAAATGGGATAGATAAAAGCAATCCATCAAATCGATCTAAAAATCCGCCATGTCCAGGGATCGTATCCGCGGAATCCTTAATATTCATACTTCGCTTAAATAAGGATTCTACTAAATCACCATAGGTTCCAGCCACCACGATAATGAATCCAATGGAGAACCATTGCCAAGGAGCATAATTGGTGTAATACAAGGAAATAATATAAGCGACCCCCATCGCTGCAATTAATCCCCCCACGCTACCTTCCCACGATTTTTTTGGAGAAACTCGCTCAAACAATTTCGTTTTGCCAAATTTCGTTCCTGCAAAATAAGCTCCTGAATCACTCGCCCATAACAAAAACAAGCAACCCAAAACAATATTTGGATCATAGGTCTCATTTTGAATGAAGGCCAATACCGTTAAAAGCGCAAAGGGCAAGGCTACATAAATAATGCCTAAAAATGTATATGCGATGTTTTTAAAGGGCTTTTCGTCTTTAGCTTTGTAGAGTTTTATGAAAAAAATCAGCGCACACAAGGGCGAAAGGATGTAATAATTTTGGTAGCCAATTTCTCCTTTTTCAATGAAAAAAGTCAATAAATGAAGTACCACCCCGCAAAAAGTTCCGTAAAAAGTGAGTGGCAAATTACCCCCAAAACTTCCGAGTAATTTGTAAAATTCTAGTTGGGCACAAATGCCAATAAAAAGAAAAAGAGCTAAGAAAGTGTAATCGCTATAAAGCACGCAAAAGAGCAAAAATGGCACGGCAACAATCGCTGCAATGACTCTCTGCTGTAAATTACTCATCTCTTTCAAACCCATATTATTGCTTGTTTAAAATTAGGTCGGCCTGCTCAAAATTATCTTTATGCACATACAATTCCCAACTCCCTAAATCATAGGCACTGAATTTTTTATTGACAACCACGGCGGGGATTTGATAAATTTCTTCCAACAAACCTTTCTGTACTTCTAAATCGATTCCAGTTCTCGATTGTCCTATGATTTTCCAATCCTCCATCCTAATCCGTTTTATAGGTATATAATCGTTTTATGTAAAAGGCCACAAGGGCAACCGATAATAGCGCTGACCACCAAGGAACCATGGCTCCCATCTCTTCTGGATTGATTTGAATTTGTTTTTGTTGGTATAAATAATGCATCAAAAGCGTCCAAGCATTATTAAAAAAGTGCGCGGCAATCGGCACCCAAATAGTTCTAAACCACACATATAAATATCCAAAAAAGGCGCCTAAGAAAAGCCTCGGGAAAAATCCGTAAAACTGCATGTGAATAAAGCTAAAAATGGCAGCCGAAACCCAAATGGCCACATGCACATTTCCAATGTAGCGCTCAAAAAGCGACTGGACCACGCCCCTAAAGAATATTTCTTCTCCTAATGCAGCCATACAACCAATCACCGCAATCGCGATAGCAAAATCAGTAGGTGAAGTAAAGTTCAATAGAAATTTTGTCAATTGGGCCATGTTTTGTTCTGAAGTCTTCATCCAAGATTCTAACTCCTCAAAACCAGCAGGTAAAATCAAATTTTGATTTAACTGAATGACATATTCTAAGAAAGGCATTGAAACTAAAATGGTCAAAATAGTCCATAAAAATATTTTCCAATTTGGGGTTTCGCCCACATTCAGTTCTGAGATCGAACGTTTTTCAATGTAATGAAGGTAGGCCCATGAGCCAAGAACGAAAGTAAATAAGGCTGTAAACCACTGCAAGGCCATCATACCTTGAAACGCATTCTCATATTTCTCCGGATGAACCATGAAATCCATGATCATTTTCTGAAATTGCTCTATGTTGGCCGTAGGAAATCCAATAATATAAACAACAGCTAAAAGGCCAAAAAACTGCCCAAAAAAGCTTCCTAAGAGGAAAAATCCAAAAAGAGTTACTAATTTTGAGGTAAGAGAAAGCCAAGCGTTTGGCCCCAGATGATAGTTTTCTTCCATAATGGTCGTAAATTTAAGCAATTTTTAAACAGAATGGTCAAAATAGGTAACATCGAATTAGGAGATTTCCCATTGCTTTTGGCACCGATGGAGGATGTATCGGATCCCCCATTCCGAGCCGTTTGCAAGGCAAATGGGGTTGATATGATGTATACTGAATTTATTTCCTCCGAAGGACTAATCCGAGATGCGGCTAAGAGCGTTCAGAAATTAGATATTTTTGAATACGAAAGGCCGATTGGCATTCAATTATTTGGTAGTTCCATTGAAACGATGGCGGCCTGTACCGAGATCGCGACCCAAGCGGGACCCGATTTAATCGACATAAATTACGGTTGCCCTGTCAAGCAAGTCGCCTGCAAAGGTGCTGGAGCAGCCTTATTGCAAGATATTCCTAAAATGGTGGCCATGACTTCTGCCGTGGTCAAATCGACCCATTTACCGGTTACCGTAAAGACAAGATTAGGCTGGGATGATTCCACAAAAAACATCGAAGATGTGGCAGAGCGTCTTCAAGATATTGGCATTCAGGCGCTTACCGTTCATGGACGTACTCGCGTTCAGATGTATAAGGGAGAGGCCGACTGGCGATTGATTTCAAAAGTAAAAGAGAATCCCCGCATTAAAATTCCAATTTTTGGAAATGGAGATATTGATTCCCCAGAGAAGGCGTTGGAATATAAAAATAGATATGGGGTGGACGGGGTGATGATTGGCCGTGCGTCGATTGGCTATCCCTGGATTTTTAAAGAGATCAAACATTTTGTGGCTACTGGAAATCATTTGCCAACTCCAACCATCCAAGAACGTATAAACGTATGTGAATCGCATTTAGACTTTTCGATTCGTTGGAAAGGAAATCACGGAGGAATTGTGGAAATGCGCCGTCATTATGCGAATTATTTCCGTGGGATGGATCATTTTAAACCTTTTAGAAGCAGGCTGGTTACCTCTATGTCCTTGGATGAAATCAAGGCTATTTTGCAGGAGGTTTCTGAATTTTACCAACCTGAATTTGTTCGTTAATTATTCATGAAGAATACTGAAACTAAGTCCACGCTATTTGTTTTTCTAGCGATATTATTGCTTTCTCTTATTTGGGGAAGTTCATTTATATTAGTCAAAAAAAGCCTCGTTGGCTATTCAGCCATGCAAGTGGGTGCCTTACGAATCTTTTCAGCAACTCTATTTTTTATTCCCTTTTTCTGGCAACGCAGAAAAGACATTGCTCCTGAACAATGGAAACCGTTGTTATTGGCCGGATTAACGGGAAATATGCTTCCAGCGCTCCTCTTTTCGCTGGCGGGCCAATATCTTTCTAGTGCGCTTTCGGGCATGCTGAATGCTTTCACTCCCCTCTTTGCCTTGATCATTGGCATTTTATTTTTTGCTCAAAAATTCATCATCAAACAGACTTTGGGTATTTTAATCGGTCTTATCGGTTGCATCGGATTACTGGTTTCCGGCAAAGGGTTTCAGATCGATTTTAATGTGCATGCACTTTGGGTGGTCCTTGCCACACTATTATATGGCATCAACATGCACATCGTAAAAACCAAATTATCTAGCTTGCATCCCCTAGCGTCTACTTCCGGAATTTTTATGATGATCGGGCCTGTCGCCTTGGGAATTATGGCATTTTCTGGATTTTTCAGCGTTCCAATGGACTCCGAACATCTTTGGCCATTAGTATCTGGCATCGGTTTAGGTCTTTTAGGTTCTGCCTTAGGCATGTTGTTATTCAATCAAATCATCAAATGGACCACAGCGGTCATCGCGAGTTCAGTCACCTATTTAATCCCAATTGTAGCAGTGGGATGGGGTTTTTTCGACGGCGAAGCCATTTACTTTTCCCAAATCATATTCATGCTGGTCTTATTGGCCGGCATTTATGTGGTCAATAAATCCAAATAATAGAGACTTGATACCTCGCGTCTAAAAATCACAATCTGTAGAGATGCAATCCTTCGCGTCTATTTACGATGCATACAAAAAACCAGACGCGAGGTATCGCGTTTCTACAAAATAGTTTATCAATTACCTGATCTAGATTATCAGTTAAATTATCGGTAGTTCATTTACCTTCGGATCATAAAAAAATTGCGTCATGGTCAATGAACTATTCATCTCGTATTTGTGGAAAAATCAATTATTCAACCATCAAAATTTGTTGACGTCTACCGGCGATAAAGTATCTGTCATTCATCCTGGCATAGAAAATTCGAATGCGGGAGCAGATTTCCAACAAGCTAAAATCAGAATCAATGAGTTAGACTGGGTAGGAACCGTGGAGCTGCACATTAATGCATCGGACTGGATTCAGCACGCACACCAAAAAGATCCGTCATATGAAAATGTCATTTTACATGTCGTTTGGAATGATGACTTAAAGATCAAATATCAAAATGGCGCATCGATCCCTTCCCTGTGTTTGTCGACCCAAGTAAATCCAGAAACGCTTGCAGCCTATGAAATAAATAAATCGGTCATCAGGACTCAACTACCCTGTGGATCGATGTTTGAATCGGTGGATCATGCGTTAAAAGAAAAGATGATAGCTCAATGCCTGCATGAAAGACAAGCAAAAAAAGTCAATCAAATCGAGCAATTGTTAATCAGCACCCAGGGGGATTGGGAGGAAACTTTTTACCAATCGCTAGCCAGGAGTTTTGGGTTTTCTGTCAATGCGGAACCGATGTTTAGGCTGGCCCAATCGATGCCCTTAAAATTAATATTGCGGTACCGAGATCGAAATAATGGGATTGAAGCTTCCTTATTTGGCTTAGCGGGTATGTTGGAAGAAGACATCCGAGATGAATATCAATGGGAATTACGGAGAGAATTTATTCATTTAAAAAAGAAACATGACTGGCCAAAATCCTATTTAAATCATTCCGATTGGAAGTTTCTACGCATGCGGCCACCTAATTTCCCTACGGTTCGAATTGCTCAATTTTCCGAGCTGATTCGGTCAAATTGTAGTTTAATTTCATTGCTATTGGAAATGCAAGATTTGAAAACGATCAAAACTTTATTTGAGACCCCGCTCAATGACTATTGGCAAAAACATTATCATTTTGGCAAAAAAGGAAGAGGAAACCATTCGGTGATTGGCCAATCGGCTTTTGAATCGATATGCATTAACACGCTGATTCCCATGTTGATTTGTTATTCAACCTACAAAAGCGAATCAAAATACGCAGAAAAAGCCCTCCGATGGATGCGAGAAATAAGGGCTGAAAACAATTTTGTGACACGGATTTTCAACGAGCATGGGCTAAAGATGAAACATTCAGGGGATTCACAGGGATGCATTCAGTGGTATCATCAATATTGTCTATTAAAAAAATGTGCTTCTTGTGAGGTAGGTAAGCAAATTACAAAAAAGAAGACCTGCTTAAATTAACAAGGTTCTTGTTGGTCTATTTCCTTAAAATGCTGAAACAATTTTCATAGTTTTGTGGTAATCAATGAATAACATTGAAAAAGAAATGAATAAGTCATTAGGAAATACGGGCATTTTGTGGGCTTTGTTGATCATCGGTTGTTGGTTTTTAAACCTTTATATCGGGATTACTTTAGAATTAAGCTTTTCCAATCCTTGGGTATATGTACTCATTTTACTTCAAACCCATTTATACACGGGTCTATTTATCACCTCGCATGATTCCATTCATGGAGTGGTCAGTACAAAATACCCAAAAATCAATGATGCCTTGGGAAAATTTTGTACGATTCTGTTTGCATTTAATCAATATGGAAAATTGAAAACAAAGCATCACATGCATCATAATCATGTGAATACAGAAAATGACCCTGATGTGCATCAAGGAAATTTCTTTATTTGGTGGTTTAAATTCATGTGGCAATATGTGACATGGCAGCAAGTTTTAGCGATGGCGATCACCTACAATATGTTAAAACTTTGGTTCCCCATGTGGAATTTAATTCTGATGTGGGAGCTACCGGCCATTTTAAGCACGTTGCAACTATTTTATTTCGGTACCTATTTACCACATCGAGGAACGCATGAAGAGGATAATGTCCAACAATCCCGAAGTCAATCAAAAAATCATGTTTGGGCTTTTATATCGTGTTATTTTTTTGGCTATCATTATGAACATCATGCATATCCCTATTTGCCTTGGTGGAAATTACCTTTGGCAAAAGAGAAAACCTTAGAGACTGATTAAAATAGCAGAATATTTTTTCTAAATTTGCTGAATCTTTATCCTAAAAACCTCTTCTAATGAAAGACCCTAAATACAAAAGAATCCTATTGAAACTTTCTGGAGAATCATTGTCGACAGACACAGAGGTAATAGATCCCGTCATTCTTGGTCAATACGCAGAAGAAATAAAGCGGGTACATGATTTGGGCGTTGAAGTGGCTATCGTGATAGGCGGTGGAAATATATTTAGAGGGGCGAGTGCTGCCAAAGCAGGGATTGATCGAGTGCAAGGTGATTACATGGGAATGTTAGCTACTGTAATTAATGGAATGGCCGTTCAGGCATCGCTAGAAAAACAAGGATTATATACGCGCATGATGACCGCCATCAAAGTAGAAGCGGTGTGCGAACCCTTCATTCGAAGAAGGGCGATGCGTCACTTAGAAAAAGGCAGGATTGTTATTTTTGGTGCGGGAACTGGAAACCCTTATTTTACAACAGACTCAACCGCCTCATTGAGGGCGATTGAAATAGAAGCGGATGTAGTTTTAAAAGGAACTCGGGTAGATGGCGTTTATACGGCTGATCCAGAGAAAGATCCGACTGCCACACGCTATACTCATTTAAGTTTTGCCGAGGCTATTGGCAAAGGCTTGAAAATAATGGATACAACGGCATTTACGTTATGCCAAGAAAATAAAGTTCCGATCATTGTTTTTGACATGAACAAGACAGGCAATTTAGCTGCGCTTGTATCCGGAGAAGATGTGGGAACATTAATTAGTTAAAAAATGGAAGAATTAGAGTTTTACATTGAGGCATCACAAGAAACCATGGAGGGTGCCATCAAACATTTAAACATTGAATTATCAAAAATTCGAGCAGGGAAGGCCAGCACTTCCATGTTAGAAGGTATCATGATTGATTATTATGGAATGCCGACACCCTTAACTGGAGCCTCTTCTTTAACAACTCCTGATGCAAGAACTATAGCGATTAAACCTTTTGAAAAAGGTATTTTTGGAGAGATTGAAAAAGCCATTCGCAATTCAAACTTGGGCTTAAATCCCATGAATGATGGAGAATTAATCAGACTTTCTATTCCTCCTTTAACAGAAGAAAGAAGACGTGATTTAGTGAAGCGTGTCAAACAAGAAATTGAAGTCGCTAAGATTAATGTTAGAAATGCGCGTCAAGACGGAAATAATAGCATTAAAAAGCTCAAAGGCGAAGGTGTTTCTGAAGATGATATCAAATCGTCGGAGGATCGGATTCAAAAAATGACTGATGGATTTATCTCGAAAATAGATGTTATTTTTGCCGATAAGGAAAAAGACATCATGTCGGTTTAATCGGCTGTGGTCAATTAATCTTAATGTCTTGGCCTACTTGATATCCGAGTTCAAGCATTCGTCGGATATCCATTTTATTGAAATTTTGAATGTCAATGGTGAGTGGTTGGGGTGGCCTGATCGACTGAATGTCAATAGTCGTATTGGAAATCATTACCTCTTTAATATCGGCATTTAGAATTTCATTCACGGCAATGTCCATCACTCGGTCCACTAATGCCAGTAAATCCCCGGAATCAAAATGTCCCCCTTCAATGGTTTCCATGTGGCAGCTAATGCATACGATGTGGCTTGCACCATCGTCAACAGCTTTTTTAATGGGTGACACATCGCGCAAACCTCCGTCCAAAAAGCTTCTTCGTGTTTCCCCATTGATCTTTACAACGGGCATCAAAATAGGCACAGCCGAAGAGGCCATCAAATAGTCAAGAAAATGTTCTTCAGAGGTATCCACGTAATACATCGTTCCGTCTATAATATTGACAGCCCCAATTTTCAAGTCAATTGGACTTGCATGTAAATTACGAACCGATAAAACCTCCATTAATAAATTGCGTAAAGGCATAGTATCAACTAATCCTTTGAATTTTTTTCTCAGTGCCGAAAGGCCTAATTGGAAAATATTAAAAGGTTTAGATAAACTTTCAGGGCTTGTAATTCTTGATTCCCAAAAGTCCCACAAGTCTTGGGATGCATCTTTGAATGAAATAGGTTCACCCGAAATTGCCTGCAAGCCTAATTGGTTCACAAAATAGGCCGCATTTAAGCTTCCAGCAGAAACGCCATACACCGCATCAGGTTGATAACCTCGCTCCATAATAGCTTTCATGACTCCAGCTTGAAACGCTCCTTTAACTGATCCACCGGCAAGTACTAAAATCTTACTCATAAGGCAGCAATATTTAAAGATGTAAAACGGATTATCCTAAATTGTGATTAAATTTACACAATTTCAATTTTTCCTAAGAAAAGATTTAACCTATGTCCTATTCCATCAGCTCTATTCAGGCCCCTATTGCGGAACCCATGAAGGAGTTTGAAGGAAAATTCAGGCAATTCATGAAGTCCAAAGTCATGCTTTTGGATACCATCATGAATTACATTGTCCAACGAAAAGGGAAACAGATTCGGCCCATGTTTGTTTTTTTGACTGCAGGATGTGTGGGAACCATCAATGAAAAAACCTATCGAGGAGCGGCATTGATTGAATTACTTCATACAGCCACACTTGTACATGATGATGTGGTCGATAGTTCAGACTATCGTAGAGGATTTTTCTCCATCAATGCGATTTGGAAAAATAAAATAGCCGTGCTTGTGGGCGATTACCTTCTCTCAAAAGGCCTTTTACTTTCTGTAGAAAACAAGGATTTTGACCTACTCACTTCAGTATCTACCGCGGTAAGGGAAATGTCAGAGGGCGAATTACTGCAAATTGAAAAAGCAAGAAAATTAGATATCACAGAAGAGGTCTATTTCGACATCATAACTAAAAAAACAGCTACCTTGATTTCAGCCTGCTGTGCAATCGGTGTGCAATCCACGGACGCGGATGAAAAATATGCCGAAATAGCTCGAAATTTTGGCGAAAAAGTAGGGATAGCTTTTCAAATTAAAGATGATCTTTTTGACTATGGCGATGCTGAAATTGGCAAACCCTTAGGAATCGATATCAAAGAAAAGAAGATGACCTTGCCATTAATTTATGCTTTACAAAATACCACACGGTCCACCAAAAAGCAGATCATTCAAATTATTAAAAACGAATCAGAGAATCCTAAAAAAGTACGGGAGGTGATTGATTTTGTTAAATCGACTGGGGGGCTTCAATATGCCAATATGCGTATGAATGATTATGCCAAGGAAGCCAAAGTGCTATTGCAAAAATTTCCCGAATCTAGCTACCGAAAATCATTGGAAGACTTGATCAGCTATACGATAGAGCGTAATAAATAAATTTTAGGCAAAAAAAAGAGAGATATTAAGTCTCTCTCTTTTAAACAATCTAAAACTCTAATATTTATTTTTCAACCTATCTATTATTATCTTGGACCTCCAAATCCACCGCCACCACTGTAGCCTCCGCCTCCACGGCCTCCACGATCACCACCACCCATTCCAGGCATCATTGGTTGTGCAGGTGCAGGAGTAGCATCACCACCACCATCTTTTTGGTCATCATTGCTTACTGACTTTTTCCTCTTAGTCGGATTGAAACTCATTTTTCCAAAACGGTAAGATAAATTAACCTTAAAGTTCATATTTCTTAGCACATTTGTACTTTGTTGGGTAATCAATGGTGTCTTTGTTTCACTACGAATTGTCATCCCATTCGTCAAGAAATTCTCCGCTCCAAAACCAATACTTCCCTTCTTGTTTTTGAAATCCTTCTTCAAGCTTAAACTGTAAATTCCAAAACCGCCCTGTGTTCCTTGTAATAAAATTTGATTAGGACGATAGAAAGAGAACAACTGAGCACCCCAACCGTTACCTATGTTGTAATTTCCAAAAATCCTAAAGTTAGATTGCAAACCTTTATTGCTTGCATTCATTAACGGATCTGGCACATTATTTTTCAATACCATGTAAGACAAGTCACCACCACCACCGATCATCAATTTATTTGACAGATTCATGTTGATATTAATGTTCATTCCATACGCATTCTCAACACCAATATTCATGGATGTTGTTTTCACCGTATCACCTACAACCGTTCTAATTTGATTGATCGCTCCTGTATTATTTCGAACGAAAAGCGCAGTAGAAATATAGGTTTGCTTCACGAACTTGCTGTAATTAATTTCATAATTATTCGCAAATTCAGGAGCCAAATTTGGATTTCCTTGCGAAATATTCAAAGGATTCGTTGAATTTACGTTAGGATTCAAATTCTGAATACCTGGTCTTTGAATACGGCGATTGAAACTAAATCTCCATGTACCCGACTTAAACGTCTTAGACATATTGAAACTTGGCACTAAAACACCGTAAGGAGGAATACTTAAATTCTGACCTTCTTTTTTCAAGAAACTAGCCTCGATGTCCGTATACTCGTAACGACCACCAAACTTCATGCTCCACTTACTTTTTGTACTAAGGGTATACGAAAAATAAGTACCCAAAATATTTTGGTTATAATCAAACACGTTACTTGGCAAATTCGCTAAGTTGACTTTTGTGTAGTTTGAAGGATCATTACCAGTTGGATTCAAGAAAGACGCATAATCAGAATTCACTTGACGACCGATAATCTTAGCCCCAAATTCAATCATTTGCATTTTAGTGATAGGTGTTTGATAATCTAATTGCAAAGTAGCCTCTTTATTCACAGAACCATTTATGTTTTTGATTGAATTCATGATTTGAGACATCGAAGAATTCGGATTCATGATATCGTTATAAAAATCATTTGTACGGTTGTTATTTGACATCAATGCCAAAATACTGAACTCTTTTTGTGGTTTGGTAAAAGTATGAGTATAGTCTATATTCAAGTCTATATTGGCCGACTCATCCAATGAATTCGTATTTCTTAAGCTAAATAATTTATCATTTCTAATTTGACGTAATCCATCTCCCCAGCTATTTCCATTTCTAAAACCAATTCTAGACGAAGCAGTAATGGAGTTGAATTTGTTGATGTCCCAATCAAAACCCAATTGGTAATTACCAAACATTCCAGAACGTCTTGTATCAGAAGTCTGAAAATTACGCGTTAAAATACCATTATTTGAAGTCGTTTGCATCGATTCAGAATGACCATTTACATTATATTCAGAACGTCCAAATCCACCCAATGTCATTCCCCACGTTTTATTTCTGAAGTTTCCATTCATCGATAAATTGGAACCTCGAACACCTGCCGAAGTATCAAATGAGAAAGTTAAACCTTGTAAAGTATTTTTCTTAGTCACAATGTTAATGATACCCGCACTACCCTCCGCATCATATCTTGCTGATGGAGAAGTAATTACCTCTACTGTCTTAATCATATCAGCTGGAATTTGCTTTAAGGCATCCGCGATGCTTGATGCCAAGATAGTCGATGGCTTATTGTTAATTAACACCTTGATATTGGAAGACCCCCTCAAAGAAGGATTGCCGTCTAGGTCAACAGATAACATCGGAACTTTTTTCAAAACATCTGTTGCGTCACCACCACGGTTTGTCTGATCTTTCTCTGCATTATAAACGGTTCTGTCAACTTTCTCTTCAATTAAGGCTCTTTGGCCTTCTACAGTTACTTCAGCAAGCATTTGAGTGTTGGAACCCATACGGATCACACCTAAATCCTTATCGTCATTTTTACTAGTAATTTCGACCGGAATAGTGATACTGTTATAACCTAAGAATGAAGCCACTAATTTGTAACTTCCAACCGCAACTTTCGTAATTGTAAATTTACCTACTTGGTCAGCAACCGTTCCATCCACTGGTCTACCTGTCGTTTTGTTGATCAAAGCAACGGAAGCAAATTCAACGGGTTTGGAATCCGTGGAATCTAAAAGATAACCCACAATTTTAGCAGATCCTTTCGGCGCAACTGGAGCGGCAACAGCTTCTTTTTTAGGAGCGGCTCCTGAAAAACCACCTAAACCAGTTGGTATCTGAGCATTTGATATTTCAAAAATCCCCAATAAAGAAAGTAATAAGATTAATTTTTTCATATTTTGTTTGTTATGGCAATTCGTTCGATTTAAAATCTATTGTTTTTAAATCGTTCACAAAATTCTACCTTTAATAATTACACTCATATTTTTTGCGACCAATTTGGTTAATTTGTAGGTCAATCAAAAAATCTATTCATTGTTTTCATGATATCCATTCAAACATCAAGGCTAAAACTTATTCCGCTTGACCATGAAATGCTCCAAATTTGGAAGCATTCAGGAAGAGAAAGTCTTGAAAAATTTCTCAACCTTTCACCTAACTCATGGGAAGTAGAAAAGTTTTACCGAGATGAAACAACCTTGGCCTTATGTGATTTTTGGCTACCCATGACTAAAAAATTTCCTTTGGAATTTACATGGTACACAAATTGGGAAATCATCCTCAAAGAAAAGTCCTGCTCTATAGGGGGAATAGGATTGTCGGGGATGCCAAACAACGAGGGCTGTACGGAAATAGGCTATATGATAGACCAAAAATTCAGAGGTTCTGGTTTTGCCACCGAAGCGGTTGAGGCGTTGAAAAACTGGGCTTTTAAAGATCCGGACTTGAAAATTATAAAAGCTGAAACACCTATCCTCAATCTAAATTCACAAAAAGTTTTACAAAAAAATAATTTTAAAATAATAGGTGAAAAGCAAATCAACATCCCTGAACCCATCCAAGTGTATGGTTGGGAATGTGTCCGTTAATTTTTAAGATTAAATGAAATATAGGGTTAACCCCTTTCCATTCGATATATTTTGGTAATTTTGCTAAATTAATTGCTTTTAAGATCAAGCTACCATAAAAAATTATGCACAACTTCACTTCAATAAAAGACGCATACAATATTCAAAATCTCATCAATGAAGCATTATTGATGAAAAAAACACCTAATTCCGATAAACACCTGGGGAAAAACAGAACCTTAGGCTTATTATTTTTTAATTCAAGTTTAAGAACGCGTCTTTCCACACAAAAAGCTGCTCAAAATCTAGGCATGGAAGTGATGATTATGAATGTGGGGGCAGATTCATGGCAATTGGAAATGAATGAGGGTGTGATAATGAACGGCGACAAAGCCGAGCATATTTCAGAAGCAGCCGCCGTAGTAGGTCAATATTGTGATATAGTAGGTGTTAGAAGCTTTCCCGGTTTAGTAGATAGAGAAGAGGATTATTCAGAAAAAGTGCTAAACCAATTTTTAAAATATACAGGTAAACCTTTGATCAGTTTGGAATCAGCCACTAGGCATCCCTTACAATCCCTGACGGATTTAATTACGATCAATGAGTATAAAAAAGTACAAAGGCCTAAAGTGGTTTTAACTTGGGCGCCCCATGTAAAAGCTTTGCCTCAATGTGTGCCCAATTCTTTTGCAGAATGGATGAATCATGCAGATGTGGACTTCACGATCGCACACCCCAAGGGCTATGAACTAGCTCCTGAATTTGCGGGTGACGCCAAGATTTGCTACGATCCCAAAGAAGCCTTTGAAGGCGCTGATTTTATCTACGCCAAAAACTGGTCCTCCTATCAAGATTACGGAAAAATACTTTCCTCTGATCCTGCTTGGATGGTTACTTTGGATAAAATGAAATTGACCAACAATGCTAAATTCATGCACTGCTTACCCGTAAGAAGAAATGTAGTGGTAGAAGATGCTGTGTTAGATTCCGAACATTCGATTGTCATCCAACAAGCGGGAAATAGGGTTTGGGCTGCACAAGTAGTATTAAAGGAAATGATTTTAACGCTCATGAGGGAAGAAAGTCCTTATCTATTTTAAACAATCATGGAAAAGATGAAACTTCATGTGATTAAAATAGGTGGAAATATCATCGACAACCCAGATGCGCTAAATTCATTTTTAACGAATTTTGCGCTCATCCCAGGATTTAAAATTTTAGTGCACGGAGGTGGTAAAATAGCGACCCAAATGGCCAAAAACCTCGGTATTGAAACCCAAATGGTCGAAGGCAGAAGAGTAACCGATGAAAAAAGTCTTCAAATCGTCACGATGGTTTATGCCGGATGGATCAACAAATCCATTGTAGCCAATTTACAATCCAAAAATTGCAACGCCATGGGCTTAACTGGCCCGGATGGTGGATTGATCAAAGCGAAAAAAAGAAATCCGATTCCCATTGACTTTGGATTTGTGGGGGACATTGTAGATGTAAACACAAAAGGAATTAAAGATTTATTACATGTAGGGTTTAGCCCCATATTTGCCCCGATTACGGCAAATGATGAAGGCCAATTACTAAACACAAATGCCGATACATTAGCCCAGTCAATAGCCATAGGCTTAAGTAGCGATTTTGATGTAGATTTAGTTTATTGCTTCGAAAAAAGAGGGGTCCTTAAAGAGCCGACAGACGACACATCAGTGATCCCTATGATCAATGAAACCTTCTTTGCAGCGTTAAAGAAGGAAGAAATTGTGACTGAGGGCATGATCCCTAAATTAGAAAATGCGCTTTTAGCCATTTCTAAAGGAGTCAAATTAGTCAGACTTTGTCATGCATATGACTTGAATGATGCCAGCCAAGGCACTCAAATAACAGCTTAACATGAATAGTGAAACTCAATTTCAGGATGCTAAAAAACTATTAGGCCAACTAATAGCCTGTCCGTCTTTGAGCCGGGAAGAGGAGGGGACGGCTTTGATTATTGAACTTTTTTTTAAGTCAAAAAATATCCCAACGAAGCGGCTGCATAATAATATATGGGCCAGCAATCTGTTATTTGACCCAAATAAACCTAGTATCCTTTTAAATTCGCATCACGATACCGTGAAAGCTAATGCTTCATGGACTTTAGATCCTTTTTCCGCTACCGAAGTAGATGGCAAATTAATAGGTTTAGGAAGCAATGATGCAGGCGCTAGTCTTGTGTGTTTAATTTCAACTTTTTGCTATTTTTATGAGGCCCAACTGCCTTTTAATTTAGTCATTGCGGCTACAGGAGAAGAAGAAATTTCAGGGGCAAATGGCATCGAATCGCTTTTAAGTTCCAACGAATTTCCAAAGATTTCTTGGGCTATTATCGGTGAACCGACTGATTGCCAATTGGCCATCGCTGAAAAAGGGCTCATGGTGATAGACGCTATATCTAAAGGAAAATCTGGTCATGCGGCGCGGGAAGAGGGAATTAATGCCATCGATTTAGCTATCGAAGATATTTCAAAAATAAATGCATTCAAATTTCCTAAAATTTCAGACTTATTAGGGCCCGTGAAAACAACCGTAACGGTAATTAACGCAGGAAAACAACATAATGTCATTCCAGAAATTTGTGAATTTAGTATTGACTGTCGGGTCAATGAATGCTATACCCTAGAAGAAGTTTTAGAATCCTTACAGAAATTGGTGAAAGCCGAATTAAAACCTAGGTCCTTAAGGCTAAAACCAAGTAAAATAGACTCCGATCATCCCATTGTTCAGGCAGCTAAAAAATTAGGGATTCAAACCTTTGGCTCTCCTACCCTATCTGATCAGGCTTTGCTGCATTGCCCTTCCGTAAAAATAGGTCCAGGACATTCAGGGAGATCACATACGGCAGATGAATATATATTATTGGATGAACTAAAGCAGGGAATTCAGACGTACCAAACTTTAATCGAACAATTAAACTCTTAAAGACGTGGCAAAACTTTGGCAAAAAGAAAATCAGTCGACAGACGCTAAAATTGAAAAATTCACGATTGGGAATGATCCAGCGTATGATCTAATTTTGGCTCGTTATGACGTCATCGGTTCTTTAGCGCATATAAAAATGTTAGCGTCTGACTCAGTTAATTTGTTGAGTCCCTCAGACCAAGCAACGCTAGAGAAAGAATTGAAACACATTTTGATGGGCATTGAATCCGGTACTTTTTCGATCGACGAAGGAATGGAGGATGTCCACTCCCAAATAGAGTACTTGTTGACGCAAAAATTAGGCGACACAGGAAAAAAAATTCATGCAGGTAGATCTCGGAATGACCAAGTTTTAGTGGATTTAAAATTATTCATGCGGGCAAAAATCGAGGAAATTGCCAATTCTGTTTCTTCTTTATTTGATGTTTTAATCAAAAAAAGTGAGGCCCACAAAGGTGATTTAATCCCAGGATATACTCATTTACAAATCGCCATGCCTTCATCCTTTGGACTTTGGTTCGGTGCTTATGCTGAATGTTTGGTGGAAGATGCGGAGCTATTAGAAGCCGCTTTTCGTTTGGCCAATAAAAATCCTTTGGGTTCAGGGGCAGGATATGGTTCATCTTTCCCTTTAAATAGAGAAATGACGACCCAATTATTGGGTTTTGAGGCTCCACATGTGAACGTTGTGAATGCGCAAATGTCTAGGGGTAAAACTGAATTTTATGTATTGACTGCCATTGCCCAATTAGCCACAACGCTGAGTCGGCTTGCCATGGATGTCTGTTTATACAATTCGCAAAATTTCGGATTCATTGAATTACCTTCTGAGTTAACGACAGGAAGTTCGATAATGCCTCATAAAAAAAATCCGGATGTAGCGGAATTATTAAGAGGCAAGGCCAATAAACTAAAAGGTGCACCCAATGATTTGCAATTGCTGATGAGCAATTTACCTTCCGGATATCACCGCGAAATGCAATTGACCAAAGAATTGTTAATGCCCGCCATCGATGGAATGCTAGATTGCCTTCAGATAACCCAATTTATGATGGAGGAAATTAAGGTCAAAAAAAATATTTTGAATGACCCGAAATACGATTTATTGTACTCCGTAGAGGAGGTCAATAAATTAGTATTGGCAGGAATTCCCTTCCGTGAAGCTTATCAAACCGTAGGCAAAAAAATTGAAAGCGGGGAGTTTGGTAGCATTTCTAAAGAACTGAAGCACAGCCACTTGGGGAGTATAGGCAATTTAGGTTTGGCCGAGATAAGCCAACAAAAAGCCTTGGTCTGGTCTAAGTTTGGATTTGAAAAAGTGAATGAGGCTGTTAAGCATTTATTAGCCTAATCGATTAGCCATCATTTTTTGAATGTATTTCCCTAGAATATCAAATTCTAGGTTGACCCGACTGCCTATTTCCAATTGGTGAAAAACAGTATGTTCATAAGTATACGGAATGATAGCCACAGAAAAATGATTTGCACCAGAATTGACCACAGTTAAACTCGTCCCGTTCACACAAATAGATCCTTTCTCCACCGTCATTTGGCCACTTGCAGCTGGATAGGAAAAATGAAACTCCCATGACCCTTGTTGGTCTATAATCTCTGTACAAGTACCCGTCAAATCCACATGTCCTTGTACAATATGTCCATCAAAGCGGGCGGAAGCTAACATGCAGCGCTCCAAATTAACTTTTTGGCCTATCTGCAAATCCCCTAAATTTGTTTTTTGCAAGGTTTCGTTGATGGCTGTCACCCGATAGTTTTGATTTTGAATCTCGACCACGGTTAAGCAAACGCCATTGTGCGCGACGGATTGATCTATTTTAAGTTCATCAGTAAAGGGACTGGAAAACCAAAAATCAATATTGCTTTGATTAATTTGCTTTTTTTCAAGCGTGGTCATTGCCTCCACTATTCCTGTAAACATGTTAATTATTTTATAATTTTACTGATTCAAAATCAAAATTACACGCAATCCGATGAAATTCAATAAATGGACCTTGATAATACTCATAATCTTACTCGCAATTATCTATGTAAGTATTCCTAAAGATCAAATGAGTGGCCCTAAAATAAATGAGGATTCATTGGCCACGATGGAATCGCGCAAATTAAAAGATGAAACTTTTCGTGATTCGGATGAATCACCGATCAAGGATAAAAAAATATTTAAGGGCTTAGCTTATTATGCTTTTAATCAAAAATGGATCATTTCATTCGAAGTTCAACGTTCAGAGAAAATCGAAAAAATTAAAATCAATATGACCGATGGAAGTCAGGAAGATATGTTGAAATTCGGAACGATAACGGCCAGTATCAATGGGGCAGAAGTTACCTTGGAACTATTTCAACATGCCGATGGTAATTTATTCCTCCCGTTTAAAGACAAAACCGCCCCCACAGAAACCTATGGAGGCGGTCGATACGTCGATATTCCATTAAATAAACTAAACGATAAAACAATTTTGGTGGATTTCAATCAGGCATACTTTCCTTATTGCGCCTACAATCCCACATTCACCTGTCCGGTTCCACCAAAAGGTAATGATATCCCGACACGCATTCCTGCTGGGGAACGAAATTTTTAGTCGGCCCGCTGAACAAAAGAAGCCCCTGAAACATCTTTGCTAATATTCGGTCGGCCCTTATAGGTTATTTTACTTGCTCCTGAGGCATCTACCTGCAACGTTTTTTGTGCGTTTACTTGAATATGACTTGCTCCACTCGAATTTACATCCACATCACGCGCATATAATTCATCCAAAATTAGTTGGCTTGCTCCGGACGTTTCCACTTCTAATTTGCCCACATGTCCAGAAATCTTAGCTTTAGAAGCACCTGAGAAATCGAGAATCAGTTTGTCTGCATTTATTTCGCCTATGTCAACTTTAGAGGCTCCCGAAAATGAAAGTCGGACTTGCTCCTCATCAGTAAATCCATTGATAAAAACCTTAGCGGCTCCCGAGAAGTCGCCCATTGTTATCTTAGGCATTGTAATTTTTAAAATAACTTTTTTTGATTCCTTATTATTCCAACCCCATGACCATTTTGTATCTCGGTATACGTTCAAATTATTGCCATTTTGTTTTAATAAAATTTCCTGCAAATCTTCATCACGACCCAATGCACTAAGCGAATACACATTCCCTTTTTGAATATGAATTTCAAAAGCATTCCCAATTTCCAAGGAATGGAAAGCATTTACTCGAAAGTTTTTTGAGGTGGGGTTCTGAAATCCAAATAAATTAATGGTCAAAAACACAAGAGGGATAAAAGATAAAAATTTGAATTTCATATAAGTGAATTTAAAAGTGGATTTCTTAAGGCCTTTGTTTGGATATAATTTATGAGGATATCCAAATGAAAAACTGGAAAAACAAATGAGCAGATTTATTAAAAGAAGAGATATGATTTTTTTCATGTGATCGAATTCGTTGATATGATTGGTTAAACCTTTAAAAATTTCCAGAATGTCTACAAGATGTACTTAAGATTGTTTTCGTTGCACGAGCTATTATTTTTTTCCTTTTTTAGTCCATTGGACATTTAATTTAGGATAAGGTTTAAACGTGACATCCGAACGATCACCTTTAAACCCTTTGATTAATTCGCTGGCATTAAGCTCCATTTTAGCTTGGTTTGACACGGCAACGAAGGCTCGTTGGGTTTGCCAATTGCCCGCCAATAACTCGGAGGATTCATTGACCGATACTTGGAGTTGCTTCGATTTGCCATTTAACGTCAAACTGTGAAAACCAGATAATATAACGTCTAAATTATCCACATCAAATCCACTTAAAGTCGTTCGGCTATTTCCACCTAAGCTTATTTTCTTTAGGCTAGGCGTTTGGATCGTAATTTCAAGGCCTGATTGGACTTTTGGAAACTTTAGTACCCCTTGGTCCACCTTGGCTGAGCTAGAAAAGTCATTCATTTGATCGGCCGATTTATAAGAGATTTGATAAATTGGACCTTGAGTAATTGTAATAGCTGCCGTTTCTGATTCCAATAACTCAATACTCGAAAAAGCTGGTAACGTTCTGGTAATTGAAAAACTTAAATCATCTGCTTCTTTATTCTTAGATCCGTCCGAATTAGGTAGCTTAGGATTTTCAGAAAAATCAGAATCTTCTGAATCAGAATCATTGGAATCGTTGTTAGAAAGAGGCTCACGGTTCAAACAAATCAATCCCTTACTAGGAGTAAATACCCATTTGGAACCAACAAACAGGTCGTTTTCTTCATTTTTAAAATATCCGGCATCCAATAGGTTTTCAATATACAAAGCAAAATCACGTGTCATTTCGAAGGAAACACCATAGGGAATCAGCACTTTTATGCGCATGCGTTGGTTTCGAAATTTGAAATTCTTTAAACCAAAATGACTATCCATCACGATTTGATCACCTTTTTGTACCCATTGATAATCGATGGACTTAGCATTCAATTCTGCATCAGCGCGTGTTTTTCCATTCGATTTGGCAAAAGAGATGACTTGAATCGTCTTCCCATCATAACCTTCTAAACTTATAGAAGCGCGTGAAAAACCATTTCGATTAAAATCATGCAACTCATCCTCATCTAAAAATTCATCTGCAATGATTGTATTCCCCAGCATTTTCTCCCAGATATTCTCCTGAGATTCACGCTTTAAGGTAAACACGTAGAATGAGTCCGCAGTAATTTCCTTAATTTGGTTCAAAGAAGATGTGCGCTGGAAATTTCGACCGACCATACTAAAGGCGGCAAATAAACCAATCCAACCTATTATTGCGATGGACGTAGACGTATATTGATAAGTCTTATTTGTTAATTTACGGTTGGCCAATAAAGAGATCCCTCCAATTCCAATCCCCAAAATCATCGGAATGATGGCGGCATATGCTGCGTAAACAGCCCAAGCGGGTAAATCTTGCGCCAATAAAAAGATGGGGACTGCCTCACCAAAAGATATGCCACCAAAAGATACACCGACCTGCCCATGATCAAAACCTGAAATTCCTGCGGTCGTTAATGCAACTAAAGCGATCATGAACGCAGCTGCAATGATCAGTAAAATGATGCCTACAAGATATTGAGTAAACCAACGAACACCAGTTAATATAGGTTTTAGTGCCGAGAAAATAGCCGCAAAGGCACGGAAAGGAAAAAGTAAAATTCGAGTAATGGGTTTTTCCTCCGCTGAATCTGGTTGGACCGTTTCTTTAATATTTCTTTCAATATTTTCTAAAGTAATGGGTTCCCCAGTCATTTCCATTTTATCCGTCAATGATTTAGCCTCAGGGGTAATCGCCAAAATAAAAATATAGGCTACAGCACCAGACCCGAAAAAGAACAATGAAATAACGGCTAATATGCGTAGTAAACCTATGTCCCAACCCGTATACGCGGCAATTCCAGCCATCACACCTCCGATCACCTTCTTTTCAGGATCACGGTAAAACTTCCGATAAGACTTAGCCTCTACATTGATCTCCCCTGGAATTGCGATCCAGCAAATCACATAAGCCCAAAAAACAAAATTGCCAATGTACAATAGCGGAATCAATCCAAAGAAACCTACCACCAAGATAACACGTACC
>SXXW01000040.1 GCA_005791165.1 Cytophagaceae bacterium | reverse complement strand
CCTGAGTTTTTAAAAAGTAAATTAAATACGTCTAATAAGGGTAAAATTAGGTAAATAAAAAATAACTGAAACCTATAAATGAATATTTAATCTAAGGTTTCAAAATCACAATAACGGTCAACGTTAATCAGGCATCAACATTTTTATTACCTAATACTTATTACCTATTACCTAATTTTATTACCTAATTATATTTAACTACTTCCACCCCGAACTTCCTTAAAAATTCTACACCCTCGTCCGTTGGAAGGCCTTTATAAGCTGCATATGAATTCAAAAAGATAACTTTCTTGATTTTCATGCTGTATATAATCCGTGCACAAGAAATACAAGGAGATAAAGTAACATAAATCGTAGAACCCTCAATGCCAGCTCCATTTTTTGAAGCATATAAAATTGCGTTTTGCTCAGCATGCAAGGCTAACGAACAAGAGCCCTTGGAATCTTTCGGGCAACCTCCTTCATCTTTAAAATCCTCATCGCAGTTGTGTGTACCAGAAGGAGGTCCATTGTACCCGATGGAAATGATCCGAGTATCTTTCGTTAACACACAACCTACTTGGGCTCTGGTGCAATGAGACCTAAGCGCTAAATTTTGCGCCAAATCCATGAATATCTCGTCAAATGAGGGTTTTTTAATCATATCCATTAATTAAAGGACTTTAAATTAAGCATTAAATAAGAAAATAAAAAAGGATGACCCAAGGTCATCCTTTAAATGTAGCGGGGAGCAGAATCGAACTGCCGACCTTTGGGTTATGAATCCAACGCTCTAACCATCTGAGCTACCCCGCCAAATCAGGATGCAAAGGTAATTGAAAGCCTCTAGAAACTCAAATATTTTATGAATACTTATTAATTTTGAATCATATTTGGGAATTAACGTATAAATAATACCTTTGTTTAAAGGAAATAAAAATACTTATCTCTCTAAATGAACTGAACATGGATCAACCGCATTTTGAATTTGAATACGAGATAAAAGCCTCACCCAAAGTACTTTATCCTTATATTAGCACGGCTTCGGGGCTCCAACAATGGTTTGCAGAAAAAGTGAACGTAAAAAATGGAGATATTTTTAATTTTTTCTGGGATGACGAAAATCATTTAGCCACATTAACCCATAGCAAACAAAATAAATTTGTCAAATTCGAATTCAATAAACCAGAAAAGGGAGATGCATTAGCCTATATTGAAATAAAATTAGATGTTAGCGAGTTGACTAATGCCACTTACCTAAAAGTGTATGACAGCGCGTCTACTTTCAAAAGTGATGAAGATGCCACAGAACTATGGGATTATTTAACCGATAAACTGAAAGAAATCGTCGGCAGTTAATGATAAAGAAAATTGACAAATTAATTTTAAAGGCATTTTGGGGGCCATTTATTCTAACCCTGTTAGTTGTAATTTTTATATTTCTATTACGCTTAGTCCTTTTTTATTTTTCTGATTTGTTTGGCAAAGATTTAGGAACCACTGTCTATGTGGAGCTTTTTTTCTATTTCTCCTTGATCACCATTCCACTTGCATTGCCTCTTGCCATGTTATTGTCCTCCCTAATGACCTTTGGGAAATTAGGAGAAAATTTTGAATTAACAGCCTTGAAAAGCGCGGGGATTTCAATCGTCAGAATCCTAAGACCCATTTTTACCGTCGGTGTTTGCTTAAGTATTTTCATGTTTTGGTTTACGAATGTAGCTTTACCATGGGCCAATTTAAAAGGATGGAGCCTATTGTATGACATCAAGACGACCAAAACAACCTTAAATATCAAAGAGGGCATTTTTTATACAAATCTACCAGGCTATGCTATCAAAGTGGCCAAAAAATACCCCGATAACAAAACGCTGAAGTCCCTAATCATTTACGATCACACGCATAATGATGGAAATAGACACGTAACCCTTGCAGATTCAGCTCAGATGTACACCATTCTAGGGAAGAAATATTTGATATTTGAGCTATTTAATGGCAAGGATTATTTAGAAGACGCAGACCGAGGAAGTAATTTAGATGCCACCGATATGGCTTTGCATAGTTTCAAAAAAAGTAAAATAGTGATGTCATTGGAAGCTTTTGATTTACACAAAACAGAAGAAAATCAATTTGCCCATCACGAAATCATGCGAAACAATTGGCAACTGGCCAACGACTCTGATTCTTTAAACAAAATGATTAACGTAATCAAACTAGGTTTCACCAAATCCACTGGCCCTAATTTCATGTATCATAAAAAGAGCATTACCCCATCTTTGATGCTTTTAGAAAATACAAAATGGGTCAAAGAAAGACTAGCAAAAGGACTTAAAAAAGTAAATAAAGACCCATATGACATCGCGCTCCAACAAACACAAAATATGTTGACTTTCGGCCAAACAAATTTAGTGAGCTTGGATGATAAAGAAACCGTATTGAAAAAAACGAACCTGGAATGGCATCATAAATTTACCAATGCCTTAACCATTTTGGTTATGTTTCTAATCGGTGCACCCTTAGGAGCCATCATAAAAAAAGGTGGATTTGGTATCCCAGTGGTTGTGGCGGTATCATTTTTCATCTTGATGTACATCTTAACCCAACAAGGCGATAAGATGGCCAAGGAGGGAAAACTAATCTTACAAATAGGTGCATGGGCCTCAAATACTATCCTAGGACTTATTGGACTATATTTTCTGCGTATTTCCTTAAACGATTCCAGACTATTTGAATCAGATTTTTACCATGTTACATGGCAGCGCTTAAAAAACTGGATACAGAAAACAAGAGTTTCCTAGGCGCTTCAGAATTAGACTTGCATATAACATTCATTTTTAGTACTTTTGCAAATTAATTTTTCAAAACTTTAAAACTGGTAAAAGATGTATTTGTCACCCGAGAAAAAACAAGAGATTTTCGAAACGAAAGGGAAAGCAAAGTCAAAAATCGATACTGGTTCTTCTGAATCGCAAATTGCGTTATTCACGTACAGAATCAATTATTTGACTGAGCACCTTAAAAAGAACAAAAAAGACCATAGCACACGCTTAGGACTTTTGAAATTAGTAGGTAAGCGCCGTCGTTTACTTGATTACTTAACTCGTACCGATATCTCAAGATATCGTGCTATTATTTTAGAATTAGGTATTCGTAAATAATATATTCAGGGTTCCATTTAGTTGGAGCCCTGTTTTATTTGCCATTTATCAACATTTGTCGTCGACAAACAAAGCTTATTACACGCAAGGTTGCGTGAGAATTTATTCAGAAACGTATGTCATTTAACATTATTCAAAAAAATATTTCGATGCCCAATGGTAAGGAAATCCAAATTGAGACTGGCAAATTAGCCAAGCAAGCGGATGGATCTGTCGTTGTTCGATCAGGAAATATGATGTTGTTAGCCACTGTGGTTGCCAACAAAGAGGCCAAAGAGGGAGTAGATTTCCTTCCATTATCTGTTGATTACCAAGAAAAATTTGCGTCCAATGGACGTATTCCAGGTAGTTTTCTAAAAAGAGAGGCTCGCCTTTCTGATTACGAAATTCTTATTTCACGATTAGTTGATCGTGCATTACGTCCTACATTTCCAGATGATTACCATGCAGATGTGCAGGTATTGATCAATTTAATTTCAGCGGATTCTGAGGTTCTACCGGATGCTTTTGTTGGCCTAGCGGCTGCAGCAGCACTTGCGGTTTCTGATATTCCATTTAACGGACCTATTTCTGAGGTGCGTGTTGCTAAAATTAATGGAGAATATAAAGTAAATCCAAGTGTCAGTGAATTAGCTGGTGCTTCTTTAGAATTAATCGTTGCCGCAAATGCCAACGATATCTTAATGGTGGAAGGTGAAGGAGATGAAATCTCTGAATCAGAAATGATTGAGGCACTTCGCATTGCACATGATGCCATTAAAATTCAATGCCAAGCATTGAATGAATTAACAGTGGCTTGTGGAAAAACGGAAAAGAGAACGTATAGCCATGAAACGCACAACGAAGAATTACGTGCTGAATTATGGAAAAATTATTACGATAAATATTTGGCAGTAGCTAAATTAGCGAACCCTAAAAAAGAAGAGAGAAAAGCGGGTTTCAAAGCGATTGTAGATGAATACATCTCAACGTTAAATGAAGACCATACTGTAAATCTTTCTTTAGCTAAAGTATATTTACATGACATCGAAAAGGAGGCGGCTCGCCAATTAGTCCTTCAAGAGCGTTATCGTTTAGATGGTCGTAAATTGAACGAAATTCGTCAAATCACTTGTGAAGTGGACTATTTACCAACTCCGCACGGATCTGCCGTTTTCACTCGTGGTGAAACACAATCATTGACTACGGTAACTTTGGGAACTAAAATGGATGAGCAAATTATTGATCAAGCCATGACTCAAGGGTATAACAAGTTTATGTTACACTATAATTTTCCAGGATTCTCAACGGGCGAAGTAAAGCCAAATAGAGGAGTAGGACGTCGAGAGGTTGGACATGGTAATTTAGCTATGCGTGCAATCAAAAAAGTATTGCCTAAAATGGAAGATTTCCCATACACCTTACGTGTGGTTTCAGATATTTTAGAATCAAATGGTTCATCGTCAATGGCAACAGTTTGTGCTGGAACATTAGCATTAATGGATGCGGGGGTTAAAATCAAGGCGCCTGTATCAGGAATTGCCATGGGTTTAATTTCAGATCCGAAAACGGGAAAATATGCAGTTTTATCTGATATTCTAGGTGACGAAGATCATTTGGGTGATATGGACTTTAAGGTAACGGGTACTGAAAATGGTATCACTGCTTGCCAAATGGACATAAAAGTGCAAGGTTTATCTTATGAAGTTTTAGTAGAAGCATTATCTCAAGCGAGAGAGGGTAGACTTCACATCTTAAATGAGATGAAAAAGGCGATTCCGAGTGTAAGAGATGATTATAAGCCACAAACTCCAAGAGCTACCGTGATTAAAATCATGAAAGAGCAAATCGGTGCGGTAATCGGGCCAGGTGGAAAAGTGGTTCAAGATATTCAAAAACAATCTGGTGCTACCGTAACCATTGAAGAAAAAGAAGATGGAGGATATGTAAGTATCTTCTCAGCAAATGGAGCTGCCATGGATATGGCCATTCGCATGGTAAAAAGTATCGTAACAATTCCTGAAGTTGGTGAAATCTACGATGGAAAAGTTAAGAACATACAAGCATTTGGAGCTTTCGTTGAATTCCTACCAGGAAAAGATGGACTATTACATATCTCAGAAATTTCTTGGGATCGAATAGATACCATGGATGGTGTATTCAAAGAAGGTGATAAGGTTAAGGTTAAATTAGTTGAAGTTGACAAAAAGACTGGTAAATTCCGTCTTTCAGCTAAGGCATTATTACCTAAACCAGAAAGTTCAGAGAAATCTGAGTAAAGTGATATCAAGTTTATGGGTTTATTGGAAACAATAAACCCATTTAATCCGTTGTAATATACTATGAGGCAGCTAAAAATTAGCAAACAAATTACCAACAGGGAAAGTCAATCGCTTGATAAGTACTTGCAGGAAATCGGAAAAGTAGATTTATTGACTCCAGATGAGGAGGTTATTTTAGCACAAAAAATCCGCGAAGGAGATCAATTATCCCTTGAGCGCCTAACAAAAGCTAATTTACGTTTTGTCGTATCCGTAGCCAAACAATATCAAAATCAAGGACTTAGCTTAGGTGATTTAATCAACGAGGGAAATCTAGGTTTAATTAAAGCAGCACAAAGATTTGACGAAACGCGTGGATTTAAATTCATCTCGTATGCAGTTTGGTGGATTCGACAATCAATTTTACAAGCGTTAGCTGAACAATCACGTATCGTTCGTCTTCCATTGAACCGCGTAGGTTCATTGAATAAAATCTCAAAAACTTTTTCTGAGTTAGAACAAAAATTTGAGCGTGAGCCATCACCAGAAGAATTAGCAGAAGTGTTAGAAATTTCAACGGGTGAGGTAGTCGATACACTTAAAATCTCTGGTAGACACGTATCTATGGATGCTCCCTTCGTTCAAGGAGAAGAAAATTCACTTTTAGACGTGTTGGAAAATGATTCAGAGGATAAGCCAGATTCAGGTTTAATTAATGATTCCTTACGTCGGGAAGTTCAAAGAGCATTATCGACGCTTACGCAAAGAGAAGCCGATGTGGTTACATTGTATTTTGGATTAAATGGAGAACACGCGATGACATTAGAGGAAATTGGCGAGAAATTCAATTTGACTCGAGAGCGCGTGAGACAAATTAAAGAAAAGGCGATTCGTCGTCTGCGTCATACTTCCCGGAGTAAAGCGCTAAAAACATATCTTGGATAATTTTTAAAGCCTCTCACGAGGCTTTTTTTTGCTATGGGATTTCCAGCAGGCATCGTCGAACTAGTTGATATTCTATCCCAAATGGGAGTGGAAGAAGCAGTAATTTGCCCAGGTTCGAGAAACGCACCACTCATGTTGGCTTTAGCGAGACATCCCAAAATCCATTGCTATTCCATCTCAGATGAACGCTCTGCAAGTTTTTTTGGATTAGGCCTAGTGCTTGCCAATAAAAAACCTGTGATTCTTTGTTGCACCTCAGGTTCAGCTGGTTTGAATTTTGCCCCGGCCGTAGTGGAAGCTTTTTTCCAAGAATTACCTTTGTTAGTCTTCACCGCAGACCGACCTACAGAATGGATCGGTCAGTGGGATGGTCAAACCATTTATCAAAAAGAATTATATGGGAAACATGTGAAGCAATGCATTGATTTTCAAACTCATACACTTAAAAAAAGCGATTATTATCTAAAAGTGGGTGCTGGCACATACCAACAAGCCTGCGCGGAACCCAAAGGCCCCATTCATATCAATTTTCCTATTTCGGAACCATTTTATCCCGGCCATGGGGAAACGTTGCCAATAAGCAGTCTACACATTTTGTCTGAAAACGATCTGGTTAAATTAGACACGGGAAATCAAGTTAAATCCGTAGACTTACACCGTTATTTTGATACGAAAAAGACACAATCCATATTAGTAACAGTAGGCCAGAGGCCTTACAATAATGCTGAAAATGAATATTTCAGCCAATTAGCCTCATTAGGAATACCTGTGATAGGGGATGCCACAGCTAACCTGCCTACCATTTGCCAATGTGATCATGATTTAGTTTTGGCCAATGAGAATTTGTGGCCCACGTTAAAACCAGATTTGCATATTCATTTTGGAAAATCATTTGTTTCCAAACGTATTAAGCAGTTTTTAAGACGTGAGAAACCGAATAAATCTTTTCTAATTCATCCGAATCCCATCGGAAGACCCGATCCATTTCAGTCGTTGACAGACGTCATCCCTATGGATACGCTTCAGTTTTTCCAAGAATTTACTTGGCCTGTCCAACAAACGAACCCTTGGAAACTTTTGGCGCAAAGGGTAAATAGCATTCAAGAGAAATTTTTCAATCGACCAAATTTCACCGAATTACATGTCTATAATGATTTAATAAAGAAAATTGAAAATACTGGCGCAGCTCAAGTACATATTGCCAATTCCTTAGCCATTAGGTATGTCAATTGGACTTCCGAACATTTTGCCAATGCAGAAGTATTTTCAAATAGAGGTACAAGTGGAATTGACGGTTGTTTATCAACTGCTGTTGGCGCTAGTCAAAAAACCTCAAAATTAATTATTTCCATAATTGGTGATGTTGCATTTCACTATGATAAAAATGCACTTTGGAATCAATATGTTCCTAATAATTTACGAATTATCGTATTTAATAATGGGGGTGGGGGAATATTTAGAAACTTAGAGGGAGCCAAGGAACTTCCTGAACTGGAGGATTTCATGGAGACTAAACAAAATTTGACAGCTAAAAATACCTGCTTAGATGCTGGGATTAATTACCATAGCGTAAGGAGTTTTGACGAATGGGATACTATTTCTACGCAATTTTTCTCATCGAGCCAACAAGGAGTTTTGGTGGAAATTTTCACAAATTCCATTGAAAATGCGATTGAGCTCAAAAAATATATGGATTTATTCCGCGCTTGATTGCTTCGCAATTTTATCTAAATTCTTTAAATACAATTCATTTTTTGGATCAATAGCCAAGGCCATTTTAATCCACTTTTCGGCCAATTTCCACTGACTCCTTTGAATTTCTAAATAACCTAAATTATTGTATATCAAGTCTTTGTATTTTCCAGTCGCTAAGGCAGAAGTAAAAGAAGCTTCAGCTAGATCCAATTGGCCTAATTCTTGATACACAATTCCTTTGTTGATCAAAGTCTCCACCGCATTGGGTTTCAACAATAAAGCATGCTCATAAGAAGCTAAGGCATCATTATATTGCGTTTTTTGCAAATATATATCTCCTTGCAAAGACCAAAAAGCACTTGAATCCGGAAAATTTTTAACCAATTTAGCAGCAGATTCGAGCGCTAAATCAAATTTTTGAAGATTTTGAAATAATTCTGTTTGTTTTGAAAGAGCAGCCGAGAATTTAGGATCTAATTCATACGCTTTTTGAAAATCGGCTAATGCTTCATCATTTTTTTCAAGGCTTTGATACACCAGACCCCGATTATAATAAGCATCCGAAAATTCGCCTTGTTTTAAAATGGCCTCAGAATACCACTTAATGGATTCATAATATTCTTTTTCTTTGAATTTTTGATTTCCACGAAGGAAAAACTGAGTAGCTTCTTTTTTTTCTGCTTCTGAATCACAAGCGAAAAGAATCAAGGCAGAAAAAATAACGAATACAAAATGCTTCATGCTATATAATCAAACAAATGCCGAATTTGTTTTCAATTTAAATAATTCAAAATTCATTCGCATCTTTGTAGCCTAATAAATTAATAAATCAATATGGCTTACGCAGAAATGTTAACCGACAAAGGGTTAATGAAAATTGAATTTTACGCAGAGGATGCACCCATTCATGTAAAAAACTTTACTGACCTTTCTAAAAATGGATTTTATGATGGATTAACTTTTCATCGTGTGATCCCTGATTTTGTTGTCCAAGGAGGCGATCCAGATGGAACTGGTGGAGGAGGTCCAGGCTATAGTATTGCTTGTGAACTCACTGGAAATAATCAATATCATGATCGTGGAGTTTTATCTATGGCACATAGAGGTCCAAATACAGGTGGATCTCAATTTTTCATTTGTCATTCAAGAAACAATACTTCGCACTTAGATCGCAAGCATACGTGTTTTGGCAAAGTAGTGGAAGGATTAGATGTCATTGACCAAATTAGAGAAGGTGATGTAATCCAAAGCATCAAAATCATTGAAGATTAATGCATTTTATCAAAGAAATCCCTCATGATTCCATGCGAATATCCCTATTCGAATGGAATTCTAAATACATTTTGAAATTTGAAACGCCTGAATTGGAGCAAAGTTTCAAATTTTCGGTCATGGATTTTTCGGATCAAAAAGAAATAGAGGAGCTGGCAACCAGCTCCTCCTTTCAAAATACCATCATACAAAATTTCAAAAATATGTATGAGGCTATGTCACAAAGTTTGGGCAACTAAAGGCTTCCCAACCATTTTAAACGTAACTTTTTCTGATTTTCATTGAGCGTCTTTTGATCTGTCAACGAGAACGCGAGCAGGGGACTTTGTTGGACCGGCACCACAAAAGTGCGCTCCAAACCATCTCTTTTGACCGAAAACAAGATAGTGTCACCCACTTTTTTATCGGCCAATAACTTATCCAAGCCTTCAAAATTTGCTTTGTTAACCGACACGATTTCGTCGCCTACATTTAATCCATACACATATGCCGAAGCACCGCGATAAACAGAAATAATTTTACCTGACACTGCAGTGAAACCTAAATATGGGATTGATTTACCCTCGTTGGTATTAGACCAGGTAAATCCAAATTCATTAAATAAATTTTTATAATCAGGTGTTTGAACTCCATAAATATACGATTCAAAAAAAGGCTTAGCCGAGATACCAGCTACTCTAGTAAAGGCATCTTCTAATTCAGCGTCAGTAAATCCTCGGTTCAACTTTTTATAATAAGCCTGATAAAGATATTTGAAAACATCATCAATGCTTTTTTGACCCTGAGTAGATTTGATTATCCATGCGTTTAATACATGACCTAACAACGAACCTTTGTCATAATAAGAAACTGTTTGGTTGCGCGAGTTTTCATTTGGTCGGTAATATTTGATCCACGCATCCCAACTTGCCTCTGCGGCTGATTCAAGATGACTTCCTGGCGTATTTTCGACCGATGAAATTTCTGCAGCGATGCGATTGGCATAAACTTGATTTGAAATTTTACCCATCCGCTGCAAGATAACTCCTGAATAATAGCTCGTCATACCCTCAGAAAGCCATAAATTATGTGTATAATTCTCATTTTCATAATCAAAGGGTCCTAGTGCTTTGGGTCTAATTCGCTTTACATTCCAAAGGTGAAAATATTCGTGAGCCAATAAACCTAAAATTCCTTGGTATCCACTTTCACTTTCATAGGCCGACCTAGAAACGGAACATGTCGTGGAATACAAATGCTCCAATCCACCCGTTCCACGACCAATATTGTGCATAATAAATAGGTAATGATCGCAAGGATGTTCGCCAACTACCTTTTGTGCTTCTTCGCAAACCTTAATCACATCAGCCAAAAATTTACTCGAATCAACTTTTGCTGTACCATAAAAGGCTATTTGATGTGGAATTCCATTCACCTTAAAATCCCAAACTTTATGATTACCAATTTCAATAGGAGAGTCGATTAATTCATCCAAGTCTTTTGCCTGATACATAAATTTTCCTGTTTCTTTTAAGGCAGTAGAAACCACTTTAAAATTTTTATATGGCTCAATACGAATATCATGAGGAAGATTTGCAAAATCTTTTACAAATAAGAGAACATTGGCAGGATTAATATAGCCATGTGAATCATCTAAAAAAGAGGTTCTAACGGATAATTCAAAGGCGTAAACTCGGTAGGTAACTTGAATTTTCTTGGTTGCAGTACTTAAAGCAACACGCCACGTATTCTTATTAATTTTAGAAATCGGTATGGGTTTTCCATTAGCCTCAGCTTTAACCGCTTCTAAATTTTTCGCAAATTCCCTTATTAAATAGGATCCAGGTGTCCAGGCTGCCATTTTAAAATCTACGAATGGCTTTTTGTAGGATAAATTTGACAAGTCAAGAGTCGAGGTGATTTCAAAATAATGAGTTTGTGGCTCAGGCATTTTAATCAAATGACTTAAAGGACCTGCAATTAGCGAATAAGAAAATAAAAAAATGCCCAATGAGAGCACAAATGATTTAAGTTTGAGATTTAGCATACGTATATTTTGTTGGTGAATCTTCATATTATGTAAAATTAAATAAATACCTCAACTGTTAAAGTAATTAATGATTATTTGGCAAAATAGTCTTAAAAATAATAATTAGGTAGCACAATAATTTTGAAGAAAAATCGTATTTTTGTTTTAATCAGAATGCTGTAATCATTTACAATGAAATTGAAAAATAAACCCTTTGGCTGGCTGCCCTTCATACTTCTTTTTTTTATTTCTTTCGGCTCCATAGCCCAGCAAACATTAAGTTTCAAAGATCACACCCTACATTTTAGACAAGCAAAGGAATACTTTGATTCAAAGAACTATGTAGCGGCACGAGAAGAATTTTCCGCGTATTTAGGAAGTCTTGAGCCATTAAGTAATGAGCAATCGGGCCAAAAGGTACTAGCCGAATATTACATGACGATGTGCTCCTTATACATGAGTCAACCTGAGGCAGAAATTTTAGCGGAACGATTCATTGCAAATAATCCAGAACATCCACAGGCCGTTAAATTATTAAGAGGTATTGGGACATTTTTTTATGACAACGGTGATTATACCAAAGCGATAAAATACTTAGGCAGATCCTCTGAAACTAATTTAGATGCTAAATTCAAATTAGCTATTTCATATTTTGAATTAAAGAAATACTTAGAAGCATTACCTTTATTTAATGAGATAAAAGTGGAGCCCGAGGAAGAATATGCGCTTCCCGCTTCCTATTATGCAGGAATTATTAATTTTGGAGAGAAAAGATATGGAGATGCGGCAGTCGATTTTGCCAAAGCAGAAGCCAGTAGTAAATACAGAAAAGAGATCCCTAACTGGATCGGTTTATGTTATTTCAATCAATCTAAATTCTCCGAATTATTGAAATATGCAGAACCCATCATTGCTAAGAAAAACACCGGATATCGATTAGATGAATTAGCCTTGTTGGTCGCTGATGTGCAATTTCAGTTAAATCAATTCGATAAATCGATTAAAAGTTATGAGGCGTTTGGCAAAATGACGGGTTCAAAGTTCAGTCCATTATCTCAATATCGATATGGATTTTCTTTATTTAAAACGAAAAAATACAATGAGGCCACGGTTACTTTAAAAGAATTAGTGGCCAAAAAGGATTCCTTAGGCCAATATGCTGCATTTACTACGGCCTTAGCCCAACTAAGCGCTGGAAATTTAGTGGCTACTTTAGATGCGTTCCAGGTAGCTAGAAGTTTATCATTCAATCCAGCGATTCAAGAAGATGCCTATTTTAATTATGCAAAAGTATTATTGGATTTAGGAAAGGGGTCCGAAACGATCAATGAGATACAAGCCTTCAATGCTAAATTTCCGAAAAGCAAGTATGCGGAGGAAGCCATCGAATTAGTAGCTGATGCATTTATCAATTCTGATAATTTAGAAGTGGCGGTTAATTATTTAAAAGGAATTAGCAATAGGTCACCTAAGCTCAACTTAGCCTATCAGACCTTATCGTATAATTTAGGAGTTAGGTCTTATAATGACAACCAATTTGAACCCGCAATAAAATTTTTCGACGAGGCTATTTTAGTCGCTGAAAAAGAAGAAATAAAACTAAAGGCTTTATTAGGGAAAGCGGAAGCATTATCTGTGCAAAAGAAGTTTGAAGAAGCCATTCAAATTTATACGCCTTTAATGTCAAGCTCTAATAAATCGGAGGAATTTGTACAGAAGATTAGAATTGGTTTAGCGTTTGCATATTTCAACACAAAGGAATTTAGCAAAGCAAATACCTTATTTAAGACATATGTAGATCGTTTAAAGTTGACGCCAAATGCTAAAAATAATCCAACCATTTTGTTGAGGCTTGCTGATACCTATTTGGTTTCAAGGAAATATGAAGATGCCTTAAATTATTATAGCCAAGCCGCTGATATCGCAAAAACAGAAAAAGATTATGCCTTGTTTCAAAAGAGTATGACGCTTATTTATTTAAATCGCGGTAATGAGGCCAGGGCAGCGATGAAACAAGTAAGACTTAGTTTCCCCGATTCTAAATTTGCAGATGAAGCATTTTATCAAGAGAATTTGATTTTGTTTAATGCGGCAAAATATCCAGAAGCCATACTTGGATTCTCGGAAATAATTTCTGCCACAAAAGCGAGCGAATTTTTAGCTCAAGCTATCTTCAAAAGGGCTCAATCCTACACGAATACCGATAAATTCGATTTGGCTATTCAAGATTACAAAAGAATTGTCAATGAATTTACGACAGAAAAAATCGCTAAAGATGCTTTAGTTGGCCTACAAGAAAACTTAATTAAAGTAGGTAAACCAGAGGAATTTGGGCAAGTTTTAGACACGTATCAAAGTACCAACAAATCAGAGTCTGAAAACGATGCCATTGATTTAAAATATGGAGCTGCGAGAGCCATTTATGAAGGAAAGAAATTTGACAAAGCCATTGGCTCATTGAAAGATTTTATTGCCAAGTATCCCACAAATGAAAATATTGTAGAGGCAAATTACCTAATAGCAGATGCAGCAGACCAAATAAATGATACATTAACAGCTATTCAATATTATCAAAAAGTGATGGATCAAAATGAGCATCCACAGGTCAATAAAGTGATATTGAGAGCTGCTGAATTATCATTTGGACAAAAGAAATATTCAGAGTCCATTCATTTTTACCGATTGTTTAAGTCGAAAAATACCGAGGTAGACCAACAAACCATGGCCATGAATAAAATCATTGCTATTACGTATGAAGCTAAAAATCTGGATTCCATTGCTACCTTATTAAATGAATTAGAGCCATTAAGCAATATCACAAATGAAGAAAAAGCTAAGTTGACCCGCTCATTAGCCGATATGTTTAGCAGTGATTCAACCCAGATTGCTTCTAAAAGACAATGGTTAGCTAAAGTAATTAGCTTAGATAAAAATGAAATAGGAGCGGAAGCGCAATATGAATTAGCCTTATTATTAAGTGGAGAAGGCAAGTTTAAGGAGTCAAACGATATGATTACCACTAAGTTCAAGAACGAATTTGCAGAAGCGTCAGACGCGGTGATTGGTAAATCATATATTCTATTAGCAGAGAACTTTGTTTCCTTAAAGAATTTACCACAGGCTAAGGCCATTTTAAAATCGGTCATCGATAATTCAAGTGATACATCGGTCATCGAATTAGCCAAAAACAAATTAAAAAGTCTACCCATTAAGTAATGAATATGACAATCCAACTCAAAAAGACCACATTATTCATCGGCTTATTGTTCATACTACTAGGTATGCAATCGATCGTGTATGGCCAACAAAAAAAAGAGGGCAATATTCAGAATGATGATATAATTTTAGAAAAAGAGCGTAAAATTGAACTCAAACCTGAAATTTCTAGGAATTTTGAAGCCTTAGAAGAAGTTGAAAATACCAATAAAGGCAGAAAAATGAAGTATGATTTTGTTGAAAGAAAATGGGAGGTAAAAAGTCCGGCTATTTTAACAACATCAATTATAGGTCCAAGAGAGGGGGATGAATTAGTTTCGTCTTATGGACCCAAGTTTAAAAATATGATTAAGGTGGGAGCGGGTAATTACGGCCATACGTTAATCAATGGACATTTTGGATTATCTCCCAAAGAGAATCAATATCAAGGCATTTACATTAATCATGATGCAAATAGAAGAGGGCCTGTGGGTACAGCGTTTTCAGCACGAAATGAAAATGAGGTTAAACTCTATAGTAAAACATTCACTGGTAATTATTTATTGGACGGTTCCATTGGCTTTAAAAGAACAGAAGCCAATTTTTACGGAAGAGATGAGAAGAAATTCACCGGTAATTTAAATGATTTAAATATTGTCTACAATAAATTCCATTACACGGGTAGTATAGGAAATGCGCAAAAAGATGCCAAATACGATTATTCGGCTACTTCTGGATTGAATTACTTGTCGACTAGTTTTGAGAACAGAGAGTGGATATGGGGAAGCAAAATCCAGTCAGTATTACATGTAACAGATCAAATTTCCGCCTATTTGAACGGAGATATGGTTTTATCTGAAATAACCACGAGTACTACGAATAATCGACGTGAATTATATAGGATTCGTCCTAGTTTTAATTATAAAAATAATCGTGTATCAGTAAATGCTGGAATTAATATATCGAACGAAAAGGATAAAAACTTGTCTATAAATCAAACGAGACTATTTCCTGTGGTAAAATTAGACGTCAAGCCAACAGATTTTGTTCATATTTTTGCGGGCTTTGGTGCTGATACTTATTTTAATTCGATGAATCAATTTGTATCTGAAAACAACTGGATGGCCAATAATATCTCGCTAAAAAACACCGTACAGTCGAGTAATATTTATGGGGGTATTAAGGGTTCTAATGAGCGTAATTTTGATTTTGAAATCAAATTCGGGTATTCAGAATATAGTAATTTAGGATTTTTTATTGCGACAAAAGCTGATTCTTCACGTTTTGATGTGGCCTATGCAGGAGGTGACAAAAAAGTCCAGGTGGTCAATTTATCGGGTCAAATTAATTATCAAATTTTTGATAAGATATTATCCATCTTAAAATATGATTTCAATACCTATGAAAATTTAGGCTCGCTAGAAAAGCCATTTCATAAACCAGCGATGAATTTATCTTTTACTAACTCCATTACATTTAAAGATAAAATCATTGTTTCGCCAGATGTATTTTATTTGGGTGGTTTATATGGTTTTAATCCAAGAAATGGGCTGTCGGTTAAGATGCCTGATATTGTGGACCTTAACTTGAAAGTGAATTATTTAATCACTAAAAAATTCAATGCTTCGGTCAGTGCCAATAATATTTTAGGAAAAAGTTATGAACGCTATTTATTTTATCCTCAACAAAGCTTAAATTACACAGTGGGAGTAGCCTATTCATTTTAGTTATGCAAAATATTGATTTTATATCGGCGATTGAATCCTTGCTTTTAGAGCATGATTGTGTGATTATACCTAATTTTGGGGGATTTGTGATCAATGTACAGGATTTTAAATTTGACGAGAAAGAGGCCATTATTTATCCAAGAAAGAAATCCATTGCTTTTAATGAACGGTTAAAATCAGATGATGGGATATTAGCGATGTATATTGTTAAGCAAAATGTTATTTCTCAAAAAAAGGCATTTGAATCAGTGGCTGCGTTTGGGAAAGAAATGAAGGATGGTTTAAAAAATAATCAGCCATTGGCCTTCGGAAATTTAGGAACATTCTCATTAACGGAGGAATCTAAAATAATTTTCGAACCTAATCAGACGTTTAATTATGATTTAGACCAATTTGGTCTTTATTCAGTGTCGACAGGAGCTAGGAAAAAACCTGTTTTAGTAGAGGCCCCGGTCGAAAAATCACTCGAAGATCTTCCGATGCAGACAAAAGAGGAGGTTGAGGAAGTGCAACAGCCTAGAAAAATCACCTCGAAATTTTATGCCTATATACTTTTAGCGTTTATCGTTGGCGGAATGGGGGCTTATATTTTAACCGAACCAAATTCGAAATTTGTAAACAGTTCTTTTTCACCTTTGACGATACGAATTAAAAAAGAAACCAAGCAAGAAAAAATCACACCTACGAAAAATGCCATTTCAAAACCTAAATCAATTAATTCAGTTGATTTAGAAGAGGTTAAATCAGAAAATGTGGCGTTAAAACCAACAGTCAATTTAAAAGATATTGAAGTTTCAGAGCATATATTCTTGGTTGCGGCCAGCTTTAAAACCTTAGAGAAAGCTGAATTAGGTAAATCTGAACTAATTCAGAAGGGTTTTCAGAATGCGGTTATTTTACCTAAGTTAGAAAATGAAACCTATTACAGGATTAGTTTGGGAAGCGCAAAAAATATGGATTTGGCATATATAGAAGCTGCTCACTTGAAAAAAGATAAAAAAATAGACATTTGGGTGTTTAAAAAAGATTAATATGAATGTTAGTTATCAAGCACAAAGAGAATTAGAACGTAAAAATCAGGTTAAAGCGTTGATTGTTACCATCATATTCAATGGTTTGCTTTTTTTACTTATTTGGTCAGTCAAAATTTGGAATGAAAATCCAAATGCGCCGGTTTTGCTTGAACCTGAGGGATCTAAGGGAGAAATATCTTTTGAGCAAGAGGCTCCAAGTCCTAAATTAGAAGAAAAGAAAGAAATTATTCAATCTGAGACCGATGTGGTCCAACAAAATACCGTTCCACCAATTACAAGCAATGTAGAAAGTCCGGTTACTGTAAAGGCGACGGTTGTGCCGTCACCCAAAGAAGTTGTTCCTGAAGAACCTTTGGTCGATTTAAATCTTACACTAGGCAAAAGAACGTCTAAATCAACATCTTCAGGATCTGGTACAGGTACAGGTTTAGGTAAAGGGGGATCTGGAGGAGGAACTGGATCAGGAAATGGCAGTGGATCGGGAGGCAGTGGATCAGGAGCTGGTGATAAGCCAATTGCTCAAAACTGGACTTTCCCTACTTCAGTCATCAGCTCGATTGACAATGGAAATGAAACAGGTGAAATAACCTTCTTTATTCGTGTGAATGAAAAAGGCCTTGTGACCGAAATTCGAATTGAAAAAACCAATGTAAAATTATCACTTGCTGAAAAATACAAGAAAGCAATAAAAGGAGCTAAGTTTCAGCCCAAAGATGAAGGCAAAAGGGAAGGAGCTAGTGGCTTAAAAACGATTCGAATAGTTCCAACCAATTAATTCTTATAGGCCTAAGAGATGACCTATGAAGAGGTAATCCATTTTTTATATAATTCCCTACCTGTATTTCATAGGGAAGGCAAAAAAGCATATAAACCAGGTTTAGATAACATAGCCTCATTATGTGCACAATTAGACAATCCCCATCATTCATTTAAATCCTTGCATATAGCGGGAACTAATGGAAAGGGTAGTTCATCTCATTTCATTGCTTCGATTTTACAAGAGCATGGATTCAAGGTAGGTTTATATACCTCACCACATTTAAAATCATTTACTGAGAGAATTAAAATTAATGGGAAAGAAGTTTCAAAAGAATGGGTTAGCACCTTTGTCAGTGATAAAAAAAATATCATTAAGGAGGTTAGTCCATCCTTTTTTGAATGGACGGTCGCCATGGCATTTTGTTATTTTAAAGAACAACAAGTGGACTGGGCCATCATCGAAACAGGATTGGGGGGAAGACTAGATTCCACCAACATCATTACGCCTTTAGGATGTTTAATTACGAATATTGGGTATGATCACCAAGATATTTTAGGAAATTCATTAAGAGAAATTGCCAACGAAAAAGCAGGGATAATTAAGCAAAGGACACCTGTGACCATCAGTGAATTTCAACCAGAAATTTCAGATATTTTTATAGGGAAGGCGAATGAAAATCACTCTGTTATTCAATTTGCCAATGAAGATATTCGTTTAAAAAAGGTTTCCAGGGATCAGACTTTAGAATTGGATTTAGAAAGTACACATTTTGGCGATTTTAAATTATATAGCCCTTACGTAGGAACCTATCAAATCAATAATATAATGGGTGTTTTGGCTTGGTGCAGCCAATTAGACGCTATTGGGATTATCAATTTTAATAAGGCGAAGATTGAGTTGGGAATAAAAAATAGTCGAATAAATACCCAATTAAAAGGCCGATTTGAAATGATTAGCAATGATCCTAAAATAGTCGCAGATACAGCACATAATGAAAGTGGCATTCGCTTATTAATGGATCAGATAAAAAGCGAATTAATCGGTAAATTATGGATCATATTAGGCATGGTGGCCGACAAAGATCTAGATTTAGTTTTACAAATATTGCCCAAAAATGCAGATTATATTTTTAGTGAATCACATAATCCTAGATCGTTAAAAGCTTCCAATTTATTATCAATTGCTCAAAAAAATGGTTTAATGGGAACTGTCATCGAGGATGTGAATGAAGCTATAGCATTTGTCAAAAATAAAATGAAACAAGATGATTTAATTTTGGTCACCGGAAGTACCTATTTAATAGCAGAAATAGACGAAATAAATTAGTGGGCAGAAATAAGAATATAAAATATGAGTGGGCTGAGGCATTAAATAATGTTGTTCAGCATACTAAACCAGATTTTGGCCAGCAAAAAGGACAATGGAATTCTAAGCAATTTTTAAATGGCAACCCGGTTGTCTTGGAGTTAGGATGTGGAAGGGGTGAATATACCAATGGTTTAGCTAAAATATTTACTGATAAGAATTTTATTGGCGTGGACATCAAAGGAGATCGACTAGCTGCCGCTGGTTTATTAGCCCAACGAGAAAACCTTCATAATGTGGCATATTTAAGAATCATGATGCAATTCATCGATGATTTTTTTGAAGAAAATGAAGTAGATGAAATTTGGCTTACATTCCCTGATCCAAGACCAAAAGATCGAGACGAGAAAAAAAGGTTAACGCATCCCCATTTTTTAAATAAGTATAAAAAGGTATTAAAGCCTAATGGAATTCTCCACCTCAAAACTGATTCCGCTCCGTTTTTTGATTATTCCATGGACAGTTTACCAGCGAATAAATTTGAAATCATCGCTTGCACAAATGACTTATATGAATCAAAATGGAATAAGGATCATTTTGGAATCAAAACAAGGTTTGAGAAAATTTTCTACGAAAAGGGTTTTCCAATCAATTACCTACGAGCTATAAATAAAAAAGAGGCCTAATTTCTTAGGCCTCTCGATTATATCATTATTTGATTTCTTAACCTACGCGAGCAATTAAATCTGCTGCACGAGAAGAATACCCAAATTCATTATCATACCAACCTACAACTTTAACTAAATTACCCATTGCAGTAGTAAGATTAGAATCTAGAATACATGAATGTGAGTTTCCTATAATATCGATAGAAACAATCTCATCTGTTGTATATTCTAATATCCCTTTCATTGGGCCATCAGCCGCTGCTTTTAAAGCTGCATTAATTTCAGCAACAGTAGCATCACGCTTTAATAAAGCTGTAAAATCCGTAACTGAACCGTCTGGAGTAGGAACACGCATAGCATTACCATCTAATTTACCTTTTAAATGAGGTAAAACTAAACCAACTGCCTTGGCGGCACCGGTTGAAGTAGGTATAATTGAATATGCTGCTGCCCGAGAACGACGTAAATCCGAATGAGGAGCGTCCTGCAAATTCTGATCAGCTGTGTAAGCATGAACAGTTGTCATAAATCCTTTTTCAATTCCAAAAGTATCATCTAAAACCTTAGCCATTGGAGCTAAACAGTTAGTCGTACATGAAGCATTTGAAATAATAGTCATTTCATCTGTTAAGGTTTCATCATTTACACCCAACACAACTGTTGGAATATCACCCTTAGCAGGAGCAGAGATAATAACTTTACGCGCTCCAGCTGTTAGATGCTGTCCAGCACCATCTTGGTCAATGAATCTACCAGTAGATTCTAAAACAACATCTATCCCTAAAGAAGCCCAAGGTAATAATTTAGGATCGCGCTCAGCAAAAGACTTAATTGCTTTTCCATTAACTGTGATGCTATTCGCATCAGAACTAACAGAACCATTGAAACGACCGTGTACTGAATCATATTTCAATAGATGTGCCAAAGTTGCATTGTCAGTTAAATCATTGATAGCAACAATTTCAACATTTTCCTTTTCAAGCAATCTGCGAAAAGTAAGCCGACCTATGCGACCAAAACCATTAATAGCTACTTTAATTTTTTTCATTGAATAAATAATTTGATTTCCTGATTAAAAATCAAAATTATAAAATAAATATAACTATAACAAGTTTTTAAAATGCCATTAAGGCTATTTAAACGATTTAAATTAAGATTCTTACAAATGTAAATCGCATTATTATTATTTACCTAAAATGCTAATTAGTGTATTTATTGAAAATAAATCATGGATACGTTTTTTATTCAAACAAATTTGCTATATTTGTATATCAAAATACTTCAATCGTCAGATGGGGTAGGGGAGTGACAGAATGTCACTTGTCAATTTAGCTAAATTCAAGGCTCTTAATTCACAAAATAATATTTCGTTTGATTACGTAAGTTATTGAAAATCAATTAGTTGGTATATTAAAGTTTAAGCTAAATTTAGTCTTGATTTTGGTATTAAAATCGATACAAAGGCTCTATAAGCGATCTTTTATTTTTTAATTCCATTGAGAATTTCATCATTTTACCCGTTCTTTGTCTTTCAATAATTGCATAAGATTTATATGAATACGTTAGAAAAAATTATTTTAGAATCTTGGGACAATCCTGAGTTAAGAAAAAACGCAGAAACGGTTAAAGCTATAGAAGATGTGGTGGATTTGGTGGATAAGGGTCAGCTTAGAACAGCCGCACCTAAGGAGGATGGAACATGGCAAGTAAATGAATGGGTAAAAAAGGCTATTGTCATGTATTTCCCTATTCGCCAGATGGAAGTAAGTGAAGTTGGAATATTCGAATACCATGATAAAATGCGTTTAAAGTCTAATTATAAGGAATTAGGGGTTAGAATTGTTCCTCCGGCTGTCGCTCGTTATGGTGCATATTTAGCTAAAGGCACTATTTTGATGCCTTCATATGTCAATATTGGGGCATTTGTGGACGAGGGAACCATGGTGGATACTTGGGCAACGGTTGGAAGTTGTGCTCAAATAGGTAAAAATGTCCATTTAAGTGGTGGCGTTGGCATAGGTGGAGTTTTAGAACCACCTCAAGCTTCTCCAGTTATTATTGAGGACGGGGCATTTATTGGATCCCGTTGTATTGTAGTTGAAGGAGCGCATATAGGTAAAAAAGCAGTCTTGGGCGCAGGAGTAACCATAACGGGCTCTTCAAAAATCATCGATGTTTCAGGTCCGGAGCCCGTTGAGTATATTGGATTTGTACCTGAAAACTCAGTGGTTATTCCTGGTAGTATTCAAAAAACATTCCCATCAGGTACATACGGGGTTCCTTGTGCATTAATTATAGGCAAAAGAAAAGAGAGTACGGATTTGAAAACATCATTGAATCAAGCATTACGTGAAAATAATGTCGTAGTCTAATCCAAAATCAATGATTACCTTTACACCCGGTCTTATAAGCCGGGTTTTTTTATGGAAAATGAATTGAAAATTGGCGAATACAATCGCCTGCGTATAATTAAAGAAGTTCCTTTCGGGCTTTACCTAGATGGATATGAAGACGAAATATTGCTTCCATTGCAGTATGTGCCCGAAACATACCAAATAGATGACATTTTAGAGGTATTTATCTATCGAGATTCTGAAGACCGGATCATTGCAACTACGCTAAAGCCTTTTGCGACAATCAACCAATTTGCTTATTTAGAAGTACATTCAGTTACTCCATTAGGTGTATTTTTAGAATGGGGATTAGCGAAACATTTATTTGTTCCATTTAGCCAGCAGTTTCAAAAAATGACCGTGGGCAGATCATATCTAGTCTACATATACCTTGACGCACAAACGGATCGTATCGTTGCTTCCGCACGTGTAGAGAAATTTCTACCGGTTGTTGATGCAGAAAGTATGTTTACAATTGGCGACAAAATAGAAGTGATTCCATTTGAATACACAGATTTGGGTATCAAATGCTTAGTTAACAATTGTGTAATCGGATTGCTTTTTAAAAACCAAGTGTTTACAAAACTAAACATGGGCGAATTGACACCTGTATACATTTCTAACATAAGGGCCGATGGTAAATTGGATTTAAGGTTAGAACCTATGGGACATGTTCGAGTTGATAATCAAATTACCAGGGTTTTGGATGCCTTGAAAGAAAACAATGGAGTGCTCATGCTACATGACAAAAGCCCAGCCGAACTAATTTATGATCAATTAGGTATGTCTAAAAAAGATTTCAAGAAGGCTGTTGGTGGATTATACAAAAGTAAACAAATTGCAATTCATCACGACTGTATATCACTTTTGTAAATAAAATATATCTTGATTTTTTGTTGCATTTCAATTACTTAGAATTTACTTTTGTTACCTGTTATTTACAAAAGTATATCTAATGAATCTAAGCGATAAAATCGAATTGTTAATTAAAAAAAAGCAAATGAGTTCTTCTCAGTTTGCGGATGTATTAGGAATTCCTCGTAGTAGTATATCCCATATTTTATCTGGTAGAAATAAACCAAGCTTAGACGTTGTACAAAAAATATTGACCGCGTTCCCAGAGGTCAGCGCAGAAGACTTATTATTTGAAGATCGAACGTTAATAGTTACGAGCACAAAATTACCCACTCCTTCGAGTCAGGAAACTTTGCCATTGAATAATTTATTTGATGCTCCAAATGATACCGCTTCAGAATCCGTTAAAAATAATTTGCCTGAGTCTACTATTGTACGATCAAATCTCAGGCGGTCAGTAAAAGAAAGTAATTTAACACCCAATACTGGGGGTAATTCTGGTTCTGAAAATGTACACACCTCCATTAGGTCTCTTCAAAAGAAAATTGATCGTGTCATTATATTTTATTCAGATGGTACATTTACAGAAAGTAAACCCTCTGATTAGTTTTTTTAAAAATGAATTCAATTTCAGGGAATTCTATTGATCAAATTTCGATCCATTTCATAATCCATTGAGTTGCACTTATCCACAAGATATCCACACTTGTGCACAATTGTATTTTGAAAAAGACTTTTAGTTCGTTAAAATAATCTTATCCACAGGATGAACCCTACTTATCCACAGGAAATTGTGGATAAGTAGCTAATATGTTAACAAATGAATCAATCATAGGCTTTGGATTACAAATTAATTGGCTAATCCTCTAACAAATAATTACAAAATGAAGCACTGACTGTATTTTTTGACTTTGGCTTAATATTGATTAATTTTAAAATATATACGTAATCATCATATGCAAAAATTAGACTCATTAAACCAAGTAGCTCAATTCCATCAGACATTTGGAGCACCCATATTAGCAGAACCTACTATTCCTTCACCTGAACGTTGTGGATTAAGGGTAAGTTTGTTGGCAGAGGAATTAGATGAATTAAAAGAAGCTATCGCGGCTAATGACCTGGTTGAAATTGCGGATGCGTTGTGTGACTTACAATATGTATTATCGGGGGCGGTTCTAGAATTTGGATTGGGAGAAAAGTTTGTAGACTTATTTAATGAAGTTCAGCGATCTAACATGTCTAAGGCATGTCAAAGTTTAGAGGAAGCAGAATATACTGTTAAATTTTACCAGGATAAAGATGGGACAGCAGCTGAAATAAAAGAAGAAAATGGAGTTTGGAAAGTTTTCAGAAAGGCAGACAATAAAGTTTTAAAATCAATTAATTATTCTCCAGCAGATTTAGTATCCATTTTAAAATGATCAAAATTTTATTGATTGAAGACGAGCCAAAGACTGTTCAATCCTTAAAACAAGGGTTGGAAGAAAATAATTATGATGTTTCCATAGCCTATGATGGTCATATGGGCAAACAATTAGCGCTGGCACACACATACCAACTCATTGTTTCGGACATTATAATACCAGGGATTAATGGATTAGAATTATGTAGAGAACTTAGGAGTCTAGGAATACAAACGCCCATTTTGATGTTAACGGCCTTAAGCACGACGGATGATAAATTAAATGGTTTTGAAGCCGGTGCGGACGATTATTTACCTAAACCCTTTGATTTTAAGGAATTTTTAGCCAGAGTAAAAGCGTTAATTAAGAGGTCTAATCAAACGATATTAGAAGCGCAGATTTTAAAATTTGCTGATCTAGAAATGGACTTAAACAGTTCATTAGTGAGTCGTGCTGGCCAAATGATTAATTTGACTTCCAAGGAATTTCAGCTTTTGGAATACTTCCTAAGAAATCAAGAAAAGGTGATTTCAAAGGCTGAAATTGCTGAAAATATTTGGGAAGTAGAAGATGAAAATAGTTCAAATTTAATCGAAGTATATGTTAATTATTTACGTAAAAAAGTCGACAAAGGGTTTTCTAGTAAATTGATACATACACAATTTGGTATGGGTTATATTTTACGACAAGAATAAAAGATGCAGATACGGTCCCGACTAACTTATCAATTTACTTATCTAGTTTCGGCGATCTTATTCGTATCTTATTTCATTATTTATGTATTTTCTCAACAGAATTACAAAGATAAATTTTACAGCCGACTGCGTCAAAAAGCCAACACAGCGGCAGAATTGTTAGTGAACGTAAACCAAGTAGACTCCAAACTTTTTCGTATAATCAATCGGGCCAATCGGGATATTCTATATAAGGAAAACATCATGGCCTACGATACCTGCAACGAACGAATTTATCGGTCGAATGATACGATCAATTTTCACATAAATGTGGAACGAGTGAAGGAAGTCTTTAAAAAGAAAGAAGTCCGTTTTGAAGTAGATGAATTAGAAGTACTTGGTACTGTTTTTGTGACTCCAGAAGGCCAAATAGTAGTTTTTGCAGGCGCTGAAGACCAATACTCAGCAGAAAATGCCAAAGATTTAAAAAACATTTTAATTGCCCTTTTCTTATTATTCGTCTTTATCGTAGTCATATCAGGTTGGTTTTTTGCAGGAAGGGCCATTAAGCCTATTTCAGAAGTAATCAAGCAGGTAGACCAATTATCTCCTAAAAGGTTGGAACAAAGGCTAAATACAGCAGATTCTGAAGATGAAATAGGGAAGATGGTGACCACAATTAATCGCTTATTAGAGCGAATTGAAAATGCATTCAAACTGCAAAAAACCTTTATCGCTAACGTATCACATGAGTTGAAAAACCCATTAACGAAAATTTCATCCCAATTAGAAGTTAGCCTTCTAAATGAACGAAAAATTGAAGATTATAAGCAAACAATCGCCTCTGTATTAGAAGATACACAAGACCTTGCTGCCATTACGGAAAGCCTATTGGAACTCAATAAAATAAGCATATCAGATTATCAAGCTAGTTTTTCAATTCTTAGAATAGATGAAATAATGTGGGAAACCCGAAGCTTAACTCAAAAGTTAAATGCTGCATATAAAGTAATGATCGACACTCAATTCATGCCCGATAATGAAGAATTATTACATATAAAAGGAGACGAAAAATTAGTTCTTACAGCGCTAAAAAACTTGATTGAAAATGGCTGCAAATTTAGTATAAATAAACAGGTATATGTAAGCCTTCAAATCGTAGACGAAAACATTGAAATCAAAATAAAAAATGAAGGAAAAGGCATTCCAGAAGCAGATATTCCCTATATATTTCAACCATTTTTCAGAGCTGAAAATACAGCAGCTTCTAAAGGATATGGCATTGGGCTTTCTTTAGTAGAACGGATTGTCAACTTACACCTAGGATCCATTTCCGTACAATCAGAACAAAATGGCTGGACTGAATTTACCGTAAAATTTCCCATCGCTTCTTAGTAAAATAATCATACATTGAAATCACTCAATGTATTAAGAAGTAAATTACACTATAGATTAACTAAAGTAAACTCATAATAGACCATAATATGCTTATTCATGCCTAATTTGACATCATATTTAAATATATAATTTTTGTTCTATAATTTATATTATGTTAAGTAAGATATTTGAATATACCCTATGAGGTTAGAATCATATCTCATATATAATTTCAAGCATAACATAAAACCAAAAAAGGCCGACAATCATGTCGGCCTTTTAATAATAACAAAATGAGCTTATTAATTTAACTCAGCTAATTTAGCATCAAGCTTCAAAGCTTTATAAATCTGCTTCAAAACCTCTTTTAAATCAACTTCCTTTTTATTTTTATAAGCCTTCTCAAAATATGGCAATGCTTGTTCGTATTTAGCAGAAACGGAAGCTTCAATCGCCTTCCCTTCTTTTTTATACGTATCCATATCCATATTATCGACTTTCTTCTTGATTTCTACCCCTTCATTGTAATAATATGCACCTAATTGGTATAAGGCATCATAATAATTTTCATCAGCCTCTAATGCCTTTGAATAATACATTGGTAGATCTTTCCGATACTCTGCAATTTTAGCATTCAATTCAGCTAATTTAGCGTTATTAGCAGCCAAATCCCCTACTTCCGATTCAGCCTTCGTTAAATCAGCCTTAAGATCATTTAAAGCCGTGTTATATTCAACTAACGTAGATTCCAACTTAGTAACTTGGGCTTTAATTGGACCTTGTTTGGCTGGAGGAGTTGTTTTCAATTTAGCTTTTGTACGCTTTAATTCATCTGAAAACAAGTCCACTTGGTCTTTTTGGGCAGCTACTTTACGCTTAGCATCATTTACCTTAAACGTTTTTTCTTGAATTTTACGTGCTTCATCATTAACACCAGAAACCTTATTCTCAAACAATAATCCTAAATTCAACCATGACATGGCATCTTTTGGGTCCTTGTCTAGGGTTGCTTTCAACTGAGTAATCGCTTGGTCAATTCGGTTAAAAGAAATCAACATATTGAATTTTTCATTCTTCAAATCCTTATTATTTGGATAAATAACCATCGCTTGGTCTATGATAGCTAACGATTTATCTTCTTCTTTGGCTACTTTATAGATTTGTGATAAACCATACATGATCGCCATATCTTTTCCACCTATTTTCAAATAATGCTCATAAGCTACCTTAGCTTCCGCGTCTTTTTGACACAACTGAGCCACAACTCCTGTGTACATCGCAGAAGTTGTATCATTAGGAGAAATTTCCGCTGCTTTGCTCATGTATTTATAAGAACCTGCATAATTCTTCCCTTGATATTTAATAACACCCATATTCATTAAGGCCCCATAAGCCTTTTCACGACCTGTTAATAAAGCCTCAGCATCCTTAGCAGTGCTACCTTTTTTACCATCTTTGGTATCCAATTTAACCGCCTCAGCAATGTATTCTAAAGCCTTAAATGCAGCATCTGCATCCTTTAATGCTACCGTTGAATCCGGAAATGACGCCAAATCCAAATAAGCTACCGCCCTCTCTAACCATGGTTTGGGTTTAGTTGGAGTTTTCTTTACCGCTTCGTCTGTCTTTTTAACAGCATCAAAAATGGCTTTCTTTTGCGCTTCGACCAAAGCCTTATCCACCTGGGCGAAAGTCGAGCCTGCAGCCATAGCCACAGTAAACAGGGTTAAAACTAATTTTTTCATTGTTTTTGTTTATATTAAAAAAATAGCCCGAAATAAATTTCGGGCCGATAAAAATTTACTCTTCTGTTAAATCATCTACTTTATCACCATTAGCAGATTCGCCATCGCTATCTTCTGTTGACGCATCAGCATTTCCTTCTGTCGACTCAGCTCCTTCAGAAATCACCTCCACTCCTACTGATACTGCATCCCCTTCTAAAACCTCCACCTCTTCTGGCTCTGGTTCTTTTTCAATTTTGGTTACGGACGAAATCTCATCAGACTCACTTTTCAAACGAATCAACTTAACTCCTTGTGTATTTCTACCCATGACACGAAGTTCTGCGACTGAAGAACGAATTAAAATACCTGCTTTAGTAATGATCATCAAATCATCATTGTCGTCTACTTCTTTTATGGCTACCAATGCACCGGTTTTTTCGGTGATATTAAGCGCTTTCACACCCTTTCCTCCCCTATTGGTCAATCGATAATCATCCACTTCTGAACGCTTACCATAACCTTTCTCCGAAACAACTAATAGTTGTTGGACCGCAGGATCAGACACACAAACCATACCAATAACCTTTTCAGTTGGTATTTTTTCATCAATCCATATCCCCTTAACACCCGCAGCCGTACGGCCCATAGGTCTAACCCGAGTTTCCTCAAAACGTACCGAACGACCTGTATTAGTCGCTATAACGATTTGATTATTCCCATTTGTTAACGCCACATCTAATAAACGGTCACCTTCCCTTATCGTGATGGCATTAATTCCATTTTGACGAGGTCTTGAATAAGCTTCAAGCGAAGTTTTCTTAATTGTTCCATCTTGCGTACACATCACAATGAAATTATTGTCGATGTAATCAGGATCTGTAATGGACGTAACGTTAATGACAGCCCGTATCGAATCTCCATTCTCAATATTCATCATATTTTGAATCGGTCTGCCCTTAGAAACTTTTGAACCTTCTGGCACCGCATATACACGTAACCAGAAACATTTTCCACGCTCCGTGAAAAACAATAACCAATTATGCATCGTTGCCGAGAACAAATGTTCTGTATAATCATCATCTTTAGTCGCTACCGCACGTGAACCTACTCCACCCCTTGTTTGCGAACGATATTCAGTAATGGCCGTACGCTTAATATAGCCTTGAGCAGACACTGTGATCAACATCTCATCATCGGCAATCATATCTTCCACAGAGAATTCTTCATCTGTCATATTGATTTGCGTTCTACGCTCATCGCCATAACGAGTTTTCATGTCGGTCAATTCATCCTTAATGATTTGCAGTTGACGCTCTGGCTTAGCCAAAATATCCTCCAAATCATCAATCAATTTCATGATTTCAGCAAATTCATTCATGATTTTCTCACGCTCCATTCCAGTTAAGCGTTGTAAACGCATTTCAAGAATAGCCTTCGATTGAATTTCAGATAAATTGAATTTTGACATTAAGCCTTCTTGCGCCGCTGAAGGATCCTTAGACTCACGAATCAACTTAATAACCGCATCTAAATTATCCAAAGCAATGATAAAGCCTTCTAAAACGTGTGCGCGCTTTCTAGCTTCACGTAAGTCATACCGCGTACGGCGAATAATCACCTCATTCCTATACTCAACAAAATGATGAATTAAATCCTTAAGATTTAACATCATAGGTCTTCCTTTTACTAAGGCTACATTGTTAACACTAAAAGAAGATTGAAGTGCCGAGTGCTTATATAAGTTATTTAAAACTACATTAGCCACCGCATCCCTCTTCAAATCAAAAACAATACGCATTCCTTGACGATCTGACTCATCTCGTATCTCCGAAATCCCATCGATACGCTTGTCATTCACCAAGTCAGCGCACTGCTTAATTAAATTAGCCTTATTGACCATATAAGGAATCTCAGATACAATGATCTGCTCCTTACCTGTTTTGGACGTATCAAAAGTTGCATTTCCCCTCACAACAATTCTGCCCCTACCCGTCTCAAATGCATTTTTTACTCCCTGAACACCATATATAGTCCCTCCTGTTGGAAAATCTGGAGCCTTAATGTATTGCATCAACTCCGGAATCGTAATATCACGATTATCAATATAAGCCGCAATACCATCCACTACTTCCGTTAAATTATGAGGCGCCATATTCGTGGCCATACCCACCGCAATACCCGAAGTTCCATTCAGCAGTAAATTAGGAATCTTAGCAGGCAAGACCGTTGGCTCCTCTAAACTATCATCAAAATTGGGCTGAAAATCGACCGTCTCCTTATTTAAATCAGAAAGCATCTCATCCGCAATTCGCTTTAAACGTGCCTCAGTATAACGCATCGCTGCTGGAGAATCTCCGTCAACCGATCCAAAGTTACCCTGTCCATCCACCAAAGGATATCGCAAAGACCAATCCTGAGCCATACGCACCATGGTATCATATACAGAAGAATCCCCATGTGGGTGATACTTTCCTAATACTTCCCCAACAATACGAGCTGATTTTTTGTAGGATTTATTGTAATTAACACCCAACTCCTCCATTCCATAAAGTACTCTACGGTGCACTGGCTTAAGACCATCACGCACATCCGGCAAAGCACGAGAAACAATTACCGACATCGAGTAATCGATGTACGCTCCCCTCATTTCATCTTCGATGTTGATAGGGATAATATTAGAATTTAATGACATAAATAATGGTTTGATTCAATGAACAATCCAACATGATAAAATCGATTTTCTAGATTTTAATTGGATTTTCCAATAGTTACAAATATCATAAATTCTAACAATTTTTCCAAGAAAAAATTCATCAAATTATGCGTTTTTTTAGGTAGAAAAAAATCAATTCCATAGCTTTGAAGGAGTTATCAAAAATGCTTATAAAAAATCGTTTTGAAATTAAAGTCGCCTAGTTATATTTTTGTTATTTTTAGCCTGTTTATGGGCTCATTACAGGCGTATAGTCAGCAAATTATCAGGACACCTTACCTTCAAATGCTGGGCGAAAAATCAGTCCAAATACGATATCGAACCAACCAAGCCATATTAAGTGAGGTACAAATAAGCAGCGATGGCAAAACATTTAATCGGATCAAGAAATCAAGTCAAACCAATACCGAACATTTAGTTTTTATTGACTCATTGACAGGGTCCAACAAATACTTTTATCGAATCAGATTAACCGCAACCCAATTCGCAGGAGATTCAACCTATTTCTTTAAAACCGCTCCGGCCATTGGATCCCAGGAAAAATTCAGCGTTTGGTCCATCGGCGATATGTATCCTGATGGCCCCTATCAAAAAAATGTTTACGAAGGATTTAAGAAGTTTATCGGCAATAAATACACGAATCTCTTTATGACAGTGGGCGACAATGTGTATGGAGGTGGTACGGATGATGATTTTCAAAAAAATTTCTTTCAAATTTATCAAAATGGCCCTTTGCTCAAACAATCGGCCCTCTTCCCTAGCGTTGGAAACCACGATTATGATGCATATCCTAAAAATCAGGATCATCCCGACATGGCTTATTATCAAAGTTTTACATTGCCCACAAAGGGAGAATTAGGAGGTTTAGCCTCAGGGTCTGAAGCATATTATTCATTTGACTACGGAAATACACACTTTATTTGCCTTGATTCCTACGCTTGGGGAAAAGATAATAAGCGTATTTTTGATGGGCCTTCGGACCAATTAACCTGGCTGAAAAATGACTTAAAAGCGACTAAGCAAAAATGGAAAGTCGTATTTTTTCATTATCCCCCCTATACCAAAGGGACCTACGATTCCGATAAGGTACCTGATTTAATTAATTTAAGAGCTATTTTACCCAAAGTATTTGATGAATACAACGTTGACCTTGTCCTCACCGGTCATAGCCATGTTTTTGAACGTAGTAAACCCCTGAAAAATCATTATGGCCTATCCTCTGAATTCAACAAATCAATTCATTGGCCCCAAAGTTCTTCTGGGCGTTATGACAAATCGGCCAACTCATGTCCTTACCTTTTCTCGTCAAGCAATACTGATAAAAATGGCGTTATTTATGTAGTTAATGGCGTTGGCGGAGGTCCTGGTACGTTAAGGTATGGAGTAACTCATCCTGTCATGGAATATAGCCTTGCTGGACAAGCAGGGTCTTTTTACTTTGAAATAGATGGCAATAGATTGGATGCTAAATTCATCAATGAAGAAGGCAATGTGTTGGATCAATTCACCGTATTTAAAGACCTAAACCTAAAGGCTCCTAGCACTCAAACGATCAATTATTTTGACAAATTAGAATTAGCTGCCACCTGGACCGGCGAATATGTCTGGTCCAATGGTGATAAAACAAAAAACATCAAAGTTAACCCCTCTGAAAATACCGTATTTAAAGTATCTGATCCCCAAAATTGCTTCCAAGAATCATTTGACATCAAAGTCAATCCTCCCCTTTCCATTCAGAACGTAGAAGAGTCAATCAATATACCTTTTGAATCGTTAACTATTTATGATCTATTAGGTCGTAAAACGAAGGAATTTAAGCAGAATGGGATGATAAATAAAGAATTGATTTCTGAATTAAATCCGGGTTTGCACATTTTGATATACCAACAAAATGGCCAAGAAAAATCGATGAAAATAAGGACTAATTCTTATTAGAAGACGAATCTCGAACGATTAATTGAGTCTTTAGAACTTCAACCCTAGGTTTCAAATCCTCTCCTTTGTGATTTATTTGGTCTAACAATAGCTCGACTGACAATCTGCCGATCTCTTCCAACGGTTGTGAAACTGAGGAAATTGATGGAGAAACAATAGAACAAATAGGCTCATTGTTAAAACTAACTATTTTGACTTCCTCTGGCACAGAAATATTTAAACCTCGTAAGGCCACCAAAACTCCTAAGGCTAGTCGGTCCGAAACGACTAAAATTCCATCAGGCTTATTTTTAGCTCTCATCAATTCCTGAGTGCACAATGTCGCTGAATCCTGTACATAATCTGAATGAATAATTAAATTTAAATCTTCCTTGACACCTGATTCAGCTAATGCCCTTAAATAGCCTGAAATTCTTTGATTACTCACGGAAACATTCTTCGGTCCAGCAAGGAAAGCAATTCGCTTGCAGCCTGTATTAATTAAATGTTTAACCGCCTCATAAGCTGATTGTTCATTGTCAACCATCACTTTTGATGCATGAATTTCATCACTATCTCGATCAAAAAACACTAAGGGGATTCCTCTTCGTTGTAAACGTGTCAAATGATCCAAATTTACCGTTTCCCTAGACAAGGAAATGATGATCCCTTCTACCTGACCTCTAGATAAATTCTGAATATTTATTAATTCCCGTTCATAAGATTCCTGTGTCTGGGTAATCAACAAACTATAGCCGGCAGCGATGGCCGCTTCCTCAATCGATTTTAAAATGGTTGAAAAAAAGTAATAGCCCAAGTCTGGTACAATAACCCCTAAGGTTTTAGTCTTACTTTTGACTAAACTAGTGGCAATAACATTGGGTTGGTAATCTAACTCCTCAGCTAAATCAACCACCATTTTTTTTGTGTCGGGGTGAATATCTGGTAAATCCCTCAAAGCCCTAGAAACTGTCGCCACTGAAATGTTCAGTCGCTTAGCAATGTCTTTGATGGTTACCTGATGACGCATGTGATGAAAATTTATGCAAATTTACATTATAATCATTCAATTAAACTAATCTTTAGATACGCTTAATTTAACGGTAGATTGGCCCGAAATTTGACCTAAAGGCGGGTGGTCTTTAGTCACACTAATTTCAATCAATTGATAATCGGGACAAATTAAATGAATTTTTTCTACGATTTGTTCACAAATGGTTTCTAACAAATCAACAGGCTTTAACATAACTTCAGAACAAATTGAGTACAAAACGCCATAATCAAGGGATTGCTTAAGATTTTCTGAAAAACTTTCATTTGAAATTCGATCCACAGAAACGGATAGTATAAATTCATTCCCTAATACACGTTCCTCTGGAAATAATCCATGGAACGAAAAGAATTTTACGTTTTCTATTTTAATCTGCCAAGTCCGCATCTAGATTAATTTATTCCCCCGATTTTACCTTTGGGACCGGTCGATTTAGCATAAGCAGCTAATACTTTATTCAAAGTAGGTAAACCGTCGTCTCCCCCATTTTCAGATGACAAATCAGCATTGGCCAATTTCTTTTTTGCATTGTCATTCTTTTTTACACCGGGTTTTAGTTGACTGTTTTGGGGCAAATCAACCTTCTTCTTGACATTGGTGATTCTATTCGCCTTTTTAACAGAACTCGTTTTTTTGACAATACCTTTTTCAAGCTGCTTAACGGGTGTAATTTCAGTTTCTTCATTTTTCAAACCTTCCCATGAACTTAATTGGTCTAAGGTCAAATTCGCCAATGACGATAATTGCCTTCCTATTTCACGCTGAGCCTCTTTTAATGTTTTTAATCCTCGCTCCTGCTCTTTTAATTCCTGAGAAGCACCCATCAGCAATTGCTTCTTTTCAGACTCCGCCAAAAATTTAATTTTTTCAGCCTCTTTTGTGGCATCTTCAATGAATTTTTTGGCCAGTTTTTGGGCACTTATTTTTTGCTCCTCAGCCTCTTTCGCCATCTTAACTTTCCAATTCTCCTGTGCTTCCTCAGCCATTTTCATGGCACGGAACAAAGAGGATTCCAACTCTCGTAAGCGGGTGATTTCGGTTTCTAAATCGCCTACTTTGGACTCCAATTTTTCAATCGTATGCTGAACAGAAACCTCATAAGCATTCACATTTTGCACATATTCATTTACCTCAGATACATCATATCCACGAAATGATTTTGAAAACGCTACGTCTGGAATTTGCTTTTTATCACTCATATAACTGCTAAAATAAATAAAATCTTTAATGTATTTTCCAAATAGAAATATTTTTATCGTCCGAAGCTGAAACCAGATAATCTTGGTATGCTGACCATAGTAATTTATTTACCGAGTTTTTATGGGAGCCATACCTCGGGGCGTCAATCACCTTTAACAAGGTTAAATCATTCGCGCGCCAAATCTTAATCGTTTTATCCATACTCGCACTCGCAAAAAATTGTTGATCTGGGCTCACAACTACATCGTGAATGGCATATATATGAGCTGGGACTTCTTGTACCAAACGCGTATTTTCACCATCTAATAACCAACGCTTTATCTTAGCATCGCGGCTAACAGAAAGCAAAGAATGAATAGAATCCTCATAAATCATTGAAAACACGGATAGTTCGTGGGCAAGCCACGCAAATTCCATTTCAAAATTCTTGTTGAAAACACGAATAAACCCATCACTAAATCCGATGGCTATTCTTTCTTGGCCCATTAAACAAAACTTTCGAGCACTTTTATCACCCGATTTAATGTGCTTGATGATTTGCTGGCTCTCCCTATCAACCACCGATATCAAGCCATGATCATGTGCGACCCATACTTGATTATCCCAAAAACAAATATCAAAAATAGCCTTCTTAGGCATGGCAATAGAAAATACTCGACTCTGGTCATTGACTTGAACCCCATGAATTCCCTCAAAATTTTGCCCAACCCAAAAAATATTCGTTGACCTATCCAATTTCAAACAATAAACGGAGCCCTCTATATGTGCCAAAACCTTCCCCACATCAGGCTTCTGCAAATTCCACTCGACCACCCATCCATCCGAACCCGCCGAATAAATAAAATGAGGTTCCCTCCCCTCTTCTAAGGAATAAATGGGGGCTTTATGCCCTGAAAAAGTGTCAATTCTTTGTATTTCCAAGATTTTGACTTAATGAGTAAAATTTAAAAAAATAATTAATTACAAAAATGATAATTTTACAAGCAAATACATTCATCCATGCCTCAAATTTCATCCAAATCATTATTATTATCCTCCACTTCTTTTCAATGGATGATTTGGGAAATTACGGAGGACCTATCCTTTTTTCAAACCTTTCCTGAAAATTGGACCACAAACAAGGATCATCAAATTGTCTCGCAAAAGAAATTAGAATCCTCAGCCGCTAGATTTTGTCTTTGGACCTTATGCCAACAAATTTCTACGGGACCATGGGATTTAAAAAAAGATGACAGAAATAGGCCCTATTTTGATCAATCCGATTATCACATTTCCTTAAGTCATTCATTTCCATTTGTAACCGCAGTCATTAGCCATAAAAAATCAGTTGGTATAGACCTTGAGCGTTTTGGAAGAAATGTTGAAAAAATTGGCCCTCGATTTTTATCCACAGAAGAGTTGAATCGTTGGCAAGATTCACATAGCGATTTAACAAAAGCTTGGACTTGTAAAGAGGCTATTTACAAAGCTATGGGCGTTCCGGGTTTAGTATTCCAACAAGATATCCAACTACCTTCTTTTCCTGACAATCCCTTTAAAATATACGTTAGAGATAAAAAAATAACGATTAGTACTGAGGTTTTTCAAGATTTTGCGTGCTCAATCGCCATCGAAGACTAGTCAAGAGACGCGATTAAATCGGTCAATTCAGCCTTATAATCTTCATCGCCCGACTTCTCATAGGCCATGATTAAGTTGCGCAATACCCTTCTGATAATTTCTAAATTAGAACACGGATTATAATAAATATCATTTGGTGTTAGGTTCAACTGAGCTAAATAATTATCTATATCAACTCGATTGAAAATCAAACCTTTATTAAACACATTAATGTAGAACTGAATTTCTTTCTGTTTATAAGTCAATACAAACAAATTAGGCAAGTTTACGCCATAGATCGGGTAGCCCAACTTCTGAGCTATCCACATATAAATCACACAAAGGCTAATTGGATTTCCTTTTTTGGACTCTAACACAACATTTAAAAATGAGTTATTAGCCGCATGGAAATTTTTTGTGTTGGCGCCAAATTTCAATTGGTCAAAAATCACCCCATTCAATACCTTCACCTGGTCCATCGGATGCAAATTCTCTCTGATTTGAGGCCAAACATCAAAATACAACTGCTCCATTTCCTCTTTTAATGCCGCAAAAGAATAATCAGGAAAACGATAAGTAGCTATGATCCACATGCCTTCCAATAAATCCATAGCCCCACTCTGCTTCCAATGCATCAATTTACTTTTCATGGATTCCAATTGGAAATCATGAATTAAGTTTTCAATTTTTACTTGTAAATTTGGATTCAAACTAAGATTTTCCCACTCAGATTCAAGAATTGGGATAATGGATGGGCCCAAGGTTCGAATCTTGTCCTCAACCATTTGAACAACTTCCTTATCGGAGTCATCCATCAATTGAATCATCGCTTTAATCGCTGGCTCAGTCATTTTTGGAATAATTAATTCAAAAATATAGACTATTTGCTTTAAATCAAAAAAGCTAACCTATAAGACCTCACAATAAATGTTTTAACGCATAATTTTTTTAAAGGGGAAAATCGACCTAAATTTGTTATTGATTTAATCTGAAAAGAAACAAATGAATATTTTAATTACTGGAGGCGCAGGATTTATAGGTTCTCATACCTATGTTGTCTTAAAAGAAAATGGGTTTAACCCAATTATCGTAGACAATTTCTCTAACTCTTCCACTAATGTCATTCAGAATTTAGAAACAATTTGCCAATCGCCCGTCGTTTATTTTAATTTGGATGTTAACCATCCGAAAACCTACGATCAAGTATTTAAAGAATATAAAATAGATGGGGTTATTCATTTTGCCGCGTCAAAAGCAGTCGGTGAATCCGTAGAAAATCCTCTAAAATATTATAAAAACAATGTGGCTTCCACCATTTTGCTCTTAGAAAAAATGCAGGAACACAACATTAAAAACCTTGTTTTTTCAAGTTCCTGTACCGTTTACGGCCAACCAGCCGAACTTCCAGTCACTGAAAAGTCACCCGTCCAAGTAGCTATTTCCCCTTATGGAAATACCAAACAGATGTGTGAAGAAATTATTGCAGATACGACGCAAGCGTCCAACGATTTGAAAGCCATCTCACTTCGCTACTTTAACCCCATTGGTGCTCATAAAAGTGCATTAATTGGCGAATTACCCCTAGGTCCGCCAGCCAATTTAATTCCTTTTTTAACGCAATCTGTTGCTGGATTAAGGGGGCCACTTCAAGTTTTTGGAACGGATTACCCCACCTCAGATGGTTCAGCGGTCAGAGATTATATTCATGTTTGCGACTTAGCAGAGGCACATGTAAAAGCTTTGCAACACCTTATAGATCAAAAAGATACCACTTCTTACTATGATTTTTTCAACATAGGTACTGGTGATGGTACTTCCGTTTTACAAATCATTCAAGCATTTGAAAAGACCACAGGAGAGAAAGTAAATTACGAATTGAAACCTCGGAGATCTGGCGATATAACCGCTGTTTATGCGGCCATTGGCAAATCAAAAGATATTTTAGGTTGGCAGTCAAAAAGAAGTTTAGAAGAATCCTTAAAAGATGCATGGGCTTGGCAAAAAGCCTTATTATAAGTATATGAAAAAAATTGTAATCACAGGAGGCGCAGGTTTTATTGGCTCACATGTCGTTCGTTTATTTGTCAATAAATACCCTGAATATCAAATCTATAACCTAGATGCACTTACGTATGCTGGAAATTTGGCTAATAATGAAGATGTAGCCACAGCTGCCAACTACCATTTTATCAAAGCTGATATTACGGATGCGGAGGAAATAGACCAACTCTTTGCCACATATAAATTTGACGGAGTATTACATTTGGCGGCGGAATCGCATGTCGACAGGTCTATTACAGATCCATTGGCCTTCGTAAAAACGAATGTTTTGGGTACAGCTAATCTTTTACAGGCAGCCAAAAAGCATTGGAATGGCCAATATGAAGGAAAACGATTTTACCATATCTCCACCGACGAGGTATATGGTGAATTGCATAATCCTGATGAGTTTTTTCTTGAAACCACTCCATATGATCCTAGATCGCCTTATTCCGCCTCAAAAGCTAGTTCAGATCATTTCGTAAGAGCCTTCCATGAGACGTATGGCTTGCCAACAGTCATCACAAATTGTTCCAATAACTACGGGCCCAATCACTTTCCGGAAAAATTAATCCCTTTAATGATTCATAATATCATGCACAATAAACCCTTACCAGTCTATGGAAAAGGCGAAAATGTGCGGGATTGGCTGTATGTTATTGACCACGCAAGAGCGATTGACACCGTATTTCATGAGGGTAAAATAGGGGAAACCTATAATATCGGTGGATTTAATGAGTGGAAAAACATCGATCTAGTACATCTTTTATGTAAAATCATGGATGAAAAATTAGGCAGACCAACGGGCACTTCGACCCAATTAATCACTTACGTTACAGATCGAGCTGGACATGATTTACGCTATGCAATTGATGCAAATAAAATCATGAAAGAGCTGGGTTGGCAGCCCTCACTGCAATTTGCAGAAGGTTTAGAAAAAACCGTAGATTGGTATTTGAACAACGAAAAATGGCTTAATGAAGTCACTTCAGGTGACTATCAAAAATATTATACAAACATGTATCAAGGCAGATAATTATGAAAGGTATCATTTTGGCTGGTGGTTCCGGCACTCGACTTCATCCATTAACTTTAGCCGTAAGTAAGCAATTAATGCCTATTTACGACAAACCGATGATTTATTACCCGCTTTCGATTCTGATGCTTGCAGGAATTAAAGAGATTTTGATCATTTCGACGCCACATGATTTACCCAATTTTGAGAAATTATTGGGTGATGGAAGTAACCTGGGATGTCGTTTTGAATATGCAGCCCAACCAGAACCCAATGGACTTGCTCAAGCATTTGTGATCGGCGAGAAATTCATAGGAACAGATAAAGTAGCTTTGGTATTAGGAGATAATATTTTTTATGGCTCAGGATTAAGTAAATTATTGCAGGCCAACAATGACCCAATTGGAGGAGTTGTTTATGCTTATTCGGTAAATGACCCAGAAAGATATGGTGTAGTAGAGTTTAATTCTGAAAACAAAGTCATCTCTATTGAAGAGAAGCCTACAAATCCTAAGTCGAATTACGCGGTTCCTGGACTTTATTTTTATGATAACGATGTAGTAGAAATTGCCAAAAACATCGCTCCCTCCCCTCGAGGTGAATTTGAAATTACAGATGTCAATAAAGAATACTTAAAACGCGGAAAACTATCTGTCGGCATCTTAAATAGAGGAACGGCTTGGCTAGATACTGGAACTTTTGCCTCATTAATGCAAGCAGGCCAATTTGTTCAAGTGATTGAAGAAAGACAAGGAATGAAAATCGGTTGTATCGAGGAAGTTGCTTATCGAATGGGCTACATCAACGCAGACCAATTACGATCTATTGCGAAGCCACTCGTTAAAAGTGGATATGGGCAATATTTACTCAATATTTTATCCTAAGAAAAACCCAGCCATTAGCGCCATCAAAAAAAGGACGATGGAGGGGAAACGCGTTGATTGGGATAAAATAAACGTGATTAAAATGACACCCAATGCAATAAAATCACCTTGGATAATAATGGGGTTCACAAAGGCGTAAACTGCGACTCCCGTTAGGCCCACTGAAGCAGCCTGAATTCCAGCCAAAGAAGCTCTAATAAATCGGTATTGTTTGAGTTGGCTCCAAATTCGGAAAACAAAAAATATCATAAAAGTACCTGGCAAAAACACCCCCAAAGCCCCAATGGCACTGCCAGATAATTGGCCTATCGTCCCATAGTCTTTCATTAATAAAACACCCAAATAAGACGTTAGCGCAAAAACAGGACCTGGTAAAGATTGTGATAATGCCATTCCGGTCAAGAAATCATCCGAAGAAATCAGATGTTTAAATTCCACAAATTCGGTAAAAAGAACGGGAGCTAATACTTGGCCGCCACCAAAAACCAAGCTACCATTTCGGTAAAAGTTTTCAAAAATGCGGATAGGGAAATAATCTGTAAAATGACCTAAGAGGGCTAAAAGGACGAGAAAGCCCCAATACAAGTGAAAATTAGCCCAAGGAATCACCATCTTATGCTTATTCTGCCTTGGGAATAATTTGTAGTTAAAGGACGAAATAACGCCACCCAAAACAATAACCAAAGGAAAAATAAAAGGATTGGGGAATAATAAGCCAATGAGAATAGTTATCAATAAAATCAATACGTATAAAGGTCCATTGATAACTTTTTTAGCCATCACCCAGCCCGACTGTAAAATTAGGCCCACACCTACCGGAAGTACAAAATTTAGAATAGCTTTATTTTGAAGATAGGTCATCCCAAAAGCAGCCAATGTCATGATGAATATAGCCGGACTAATCCACATCAGCGTGGTTAAATAGGCTAAACTAGTTCCTCCCCGCTTTAAACCAATCGCAGTTAAAACCTGAGTAGAAGTAGGCCCTGGAAGAACGGAACATAAAGCATGTATTTCAAAAAGCTCCTCTTCCGATAAATACTGCTTTTTTTTAACCAAACGCTCTAAATAAAGCGCCATATGAACTTGCTGACCGCCAAAAGAGGTTGAAGCCATGATTAAAACATCCCATAAAAACGCTAGATGCTTTGGCTTGTTCATGATCTACTTCGTCTTAAGACCTAATTCGATCAAGCGTTCATTTAAGAATTCTCCGGCAGACATATCCACATATAATTTTGGAAATTCATCTGATACACAAGAATCTAAGCATGTTAAATCCATTTCGGATCTTGGGTGCATAAAAAATGGAATGGAGAATCGAGAAGTCCCCATCTTTTCTCGGGGTGGATTGACCACGCGGTGAATCGTTGATTTAAGTTTATGATTGGTTAATCGATCCAACATATCCCCCACATTCACTACCAATTGGTCCGGAAGGGCTGTAATGGCAATCCATTTCCCATCCATGCGCAAAACTTCTAACCCTTCAGCAGAAGCCCCCATTAACAAGGTAATCAGGTTGATATCTCCATGAGCAGCTGCTCGAACAGCGCCAACAGGCAATGAATCTGGATTTTCAATGGGGAAATAATGAATGGCTCTTAAAATAGAATTTCCATTGACCACTCTTGGCTCAAAATAATCCTCAGGCAATTCTAAATAGAGCGCAATAGCCTGTAGCAACGATTTTCCAGCGGATTCTAAAGTTTGAAAAGCTTCAACCGTATATTTTTCAAATTCAGGAAATTCGTTTGGAAACACATTGGAAGGATATTCATCCCAAACTGAATCACCATCCTCTTTAAAAGGCTGACCCACATGGTAAAATTCCTTTAAATCTGGTACATTAAAGCCTTTAGCGGTCTCCTTCCCCTTTCCCACGTACCCTCGTTGGCCCGAAATTCCAGGAATTTCATAAGGCTTTTTTACCTCATCTGAAGATTTAAAAAAAGTCTCGACTTGATGGTAAAGTGAGTTTGTAAAAGGTTCCGACAAACCATGGCCCTTAATCGCCACAAAGCCAATGGTATTAAATGCATTGCCTAAATCCTGCACAAAATTGGCCTTTTGAGCGGGATCAGTTGACCTAAAATCAGCTAAATCTAAGGATGGGATTTCGTCTAAAAGCATATTATTATTTTAATTTATCAAATTGTTGGGATACAAAATCCCAATTGACTACGTTCCAAAATGCAGTGATATAATCGGCACGCTTATTTTGATATTTCAAGTAATAAGCATGTTCCCATACGTCTAAAGCTAAAATTGGGGTTCCTTTCACTTCGGCAACATCCATCAACGGATTGTCTTGGTTGGCCGTCGACGAAATAACTAATTTACCATTACTCCATAATAACCAGGCCCAGCCAGACCCGAAGCGAGTGGTAGCGGCTTTATTGAACTCAACTTTCAAGTTTTCAAGACTGCCAAAATCTTTATTGATTTGTGCTAATAAAGAAGCACTAGCTTGCAATCCCTTTGCAGGGCTTAATAATTGCCAGAAAAAACTGTGATTCCAATGTCCTCCTCCGTTATTTCTAATGACAGCAGGTTGCTTACTGATCTGGCCCAACAATTCTTCCAAAGAAAGGGAAGCAGCAGGAGAACCAATTACCGCCTTATTTAAATTGTCCACATAGGCTTTGTGATGGCGATCATGATGAATTTCCATCGTCATTCTATCTATATGAGGTTCTAAAGCCTCAAAAGAATAAGGAAGCGATGGCAATGCAAAGGGCGCATTTTCAATAAAAACTCCCTGAACATCTTTCATTTTGAAACTTGAAAGTAAAAAACCACCGCCTAAAAAAGCGAGTGAACTTTGCAAAAATTTAATGCGTTTCATTTTTTATATTTTATACTATTCGTAAACAATGCGGCCTACTATGCTTCTGCCGAGGGTAATTTCATCTGTATATTCAAGGTCTCCACCAATCGGAATACCACGTGCGATCGTCGATATTTTAATGGAATGATCAGCCAATTTTTTTGTTAAATAAAACGCGGTTGTATCCCCTTCCATCGTTGGGCTTAACCCTAAAATCACTTCTTTAACATCTCCTGAGGCCACTCGAGCCACCAAAGATTCAATCGTCAAATCCGAGGGAGATATCCCAGATAAAGGAGAAATAATACCGCCGAGGACATGATAAAGTCCTGTATATTGCCCCGTGTTTTCGATGGCTAAGACATCTCTTAAATCTTCCACCACCATCAAAATAGATTCATCGCGTTTATTGCTGGCACAAATTCCACACAGGTCACCATCCGAAATCATGTGGCATTTAGGGCAGTAGCGCGTTTCAGTACGTAATTGGACTACCGCATGGGCCAACTGCAATGATTGTGATTCAGGGCGTTTCAACAAATGTAAAGCTAATCTTAAAGCTGATTTTTTACCTATCCCCGGCAGTTTAGAAATTTCCTCTACAGCCTGTTCAATGATTCGAGAAGGATAAGTATGCATCATATTAGTTTTGAAAAGATTCAATTTCTGCGGAAATGCCTCTGCGGCAAATCTCATTTCTCATAGACACTAATTCGTCAAATTCTCCTGATTTTACGCCACATTTACCTTTGAAATGAATCATCAAGGTACATTGCTCCGCTTGTTCAGCCGAATGATTACATACTTCTATCAGCGTTAGTATGACATATTCAAAGGAATTAACTTCATCATTATACACGACCAACTGATGAGCGGACACCACTTCCTCCTCCACTTGAACCGAAATTTCTTCCTGCCATTTCTCTTGATTACCAAAAGAAAAATGAAATTGAGAAACGTTATCTACGGAGAATTCCATATTTTTGATTCAATTAAAAAAGCCCTAAGACAAATTTAAAAAAAAATCCTTTTAATCACCTATGTCTGTCCAATTAGCCGGTGGAATTCTAGCCATCTATTTTGCTTTACTTTTGGTCATCTCGTATTATACGTCAAAAGGTGCCGATACAAATGCATTTTTTACGGCCAATAGGCAATCGCCTTGGTGGTTAGTGGCTTTTGGTATGATCGGTACTTCTATCTCAGGATTAACTTTTATTTCCGTTCCGGGGGCCGTTGGCAAAACTTCATTTACCTATTTCCAATTAATCTTAGGGCATTCCTTAGGCTATTTAACCATTGCGCTAGTTCTAATGCCGCTATATTATCGAATGAATCTCATATCGATCTATGGCTACCTTGAAAAAAGATTTGGCTTTTGGTCCTATAAAACAGGCTCGGCGTTCTTTTTATTATCTAGGACGATCGGGTCTGCCGCTCGATTATACTTAGCTGTCAATGTACTCCAAATAGCTATTTTTGCGCCCATTGGCGTTCCATTTGTCGTCACCGTTTTTATCTCCATCGCACTTATTTGGTTATATACACATCGTGGAGGGGTACAAACCATAATTTGGACCGATACTTTACAAACACTATTTCTATTGATTGCCTTGTTTATTACGATTTATTTGGTGGGCCAGCAAATGAACATGGGATTAGGGGATATGATTCAGACTATTTCAGATAGTAAATATTCCCATATGTTTGAATGGGACTGGAAAAACCCGCATTTCTTCGGGAAAGACTTCTTAGCCGGAGTTTTCATTGCTATTGTCATGACGGGCTTAGACCAAGATCTAATGCAGAAGAACCTGACTTGTAAGTCGATTGGGGAAGCTCAAAAGAACATGTTTTGGTTTTATTGGGTATTGCTTTTTATCAATATACTTTTCTTATCCTTAGGAGCTTTATTGTACATATATGCGCAGGCAAATCAAATAGCTATCCCTGCAAAAACAGATGAATTATACCCGATGCTCGCGTTGGGAGGCCAATTTGGAACCCTGGCCGCCGTGACATTTTTATTGGGAATTATAGCCGCATCTTACGCGAGTTCCGATTCTGCGCTTACGGCTTTGACCACCTCTTTCTGTATTGATTTTTTAAGTATAGAAAAGTTCAAAGAGGAAAAAAGAATAAAGATCAAACACCGTGTCCACTTGGGATTTTCACTTTTGTTTTTTGTGGTGATTGGATTATTTCATGTGTTCAATAACCAAGAATTGATTGCAGCAGTATTCAACCTTGCTGGCTATACATATGGACCTTTATTAGGTTTATTTTCGTTTGGTTTATTTACCAAATTACAAGTTCGCGATAAACTAGTACCTATCGTTTGTGTGGGCTCACCTGTGATAACTTTTATTTTAGAAACACAATCTCAATCCTTATTTGGAGGATTTGGCTTTGCTAAGCTGATATTGAATGGGAGCATTTGTTTCCTTTTGCTATGGCTCATCCGTGAGAAAAAAATGGCATAAAAAAAGGCGGCCCATTGGGTCGCCTTTCCATTACAAATCAATAAAATTAATTTTGAACAAATTCTCCGTTCGCTTTTAATTCAATTTCCTCTCCTACTACAGCTGCTGGCATAGAACCAACACCGAAAGCTGTACGATTCAAAGTTCCAGTAAACTTAAATCCAGCAATTTTTTTACCTGCTTTGTTAGTAGACACACCATTTAAAGTACCATCCAAAGTCACTAATTTAGTTACACCGTGCATGGTTAATTCGCCTGTCAACTTATACTTGCGATCAGCCACTTTCTTGAATGAATTACTCTTGAAAGAGATAGTAGAAAATTTAGCTGCGTCAAAGAAATCAGGGCTCTTCAAGTGAGTATCACGGCGTTCTTGTTCTGTAAATACTGAATTAACATCAGCAGTCAACTCAAATTGCGCGTCTGAAAAATCATCTTTAGTAGCAGTTAAAGAAGCATCAGAGATTTTAAATGAACCTTCAACATCAGAAAGCATTAAGTGAACAACACTAAAACCTACTTTAGAGTGAGCTTTATCAACACTCCATTTTTGTGCAGTAGCTGTAAAACCTAAAGCCATAAGGCCGACAATCATTAAAACATTTTTCATTTTGGTAAGGGATTAAAATTTAAAATTTGTCAAAATTACATTAAAAATTATTTAAAAATTTCAATTAAACTATAAATCAAAAAATTAAAGTCCAAATTTAAAAGTTTTTTCTTGCATCGTCCACATCATCCATCTCAACCGTTTTCTTAATCTTACGCCAGTCAATCGTCCGATTATATTTAATCATCGTTTTATCTGCATCAAAAATTCTTTTGTCAGGAAAAACAAATTGATATGGCTTGAAATTAGGCTTTTCTGTAAAGAAATCATCTAAAATACTAGCGGTTTGATCATAATGATTTACAGGAGGAATACCCAATAAAGTATAAATAACGCGTAAAATAGATCCAAAATTGGCATGTGTATGCGACACATAATCGCGTTTAACATATGGTCCAGCTAACATCAACACACTCCTGTGAGCGTCAATATGGTCCACCCCTCCCTGAGGATCGTCCTCTGTCACGATGACTAACATATTTTTCCAATAAGGAGTATGCGATAAAAACTGAAGCATACGGCCCAAAGCTAAATCATTATCAGCCATGTATGATTCATTGAATGGAAAACCATCAACCGCGCTTGGATCCGTCCCATGATCATTGGGCAGTTGGATCGTCACTAAAGAAGGCATTTTCTCCTTCCCTGTTAACCACATTTTGGTAAATTCTTCTTCAAATTGGGCCACCCTAAATTGGTCCGGAATACTTGTATTAAATCCCGCATAATTATGACTCGTACGATTATACAAAGCTTTTTGCATCGGAACCATCACGACATGTCCTGCTCCGGTTAAGGTATCAAACCAATCTTCTCGTACATGTCCCGTCTCATTGGCCTCTCCAAAATTATAAAACGAAACATTTTTTCTTTCTAAGGCCTCCCAAATTCCACCAACCTCAGCAAAATCTTCAGGATCCATACTTCCCGTTGAACCAGGAAAACGTCTACCTGGCGCATTAGAAAATATTTTTGCAGATTTTGAAACACTAGAATTAGTTTCTACCCACTCATTGGGAATGACACCCATCATCCAATGATGGCCATGAATGGAGGCATCACTATCGCAATAAAAATTATCGCTCATTGAAAATGCTTTTGAAATCAAATGATGATTCGGCATCACATTCACATTTTCAAATACATGCGCTGTATCTATTACGGTCCTTCCTAACCCATAACGCGCAATCGTAGAATCGCCATTGGCCCCTTTAAATTGGCCAAAAATCTCATCATAGGTACGATTTTCCTTCGTTATATAAACAATGTGTTTGATTGGGGAATTAGGGTTTCCTTGAATATTGAAGGTCTTATTGCCCCGATTAGCCATCGATTTCTCAACAAAAGTATAAGACAAAACCTCCTGCGTGTATTTGGCTAGTTCGGCTGCATTGGGAGTTTTTAATTGTTGGAATGTGCCCAATTGAATATCGCCAACGTACGCTCCTTGAACAGGTCTTACAAATCCTTTTCCTCCATTAGGTCCAGCGCCATATCCCCTACTGGAGCTTATATACATAGATTTTTCATCCGTAGATAGTAACACCCGCGTAGGGCCCCAGCCGGTGGGAATGAAACCTTTAGTTTTCATCGATATTACGTCGATTACCGCTACCGCATTCAAACCTAAGCAAGTAACATACAGGGTTTTTTCATCTTTGGAAAGACATAGACCAAAAGGCAAATAACCCCTTCTTTTGTCCAATAACGGCGAAAGTTGAATCGGAATATGACTTTTAATTTTTTGCGTTTTAAAGTCCAAAACCGCAATGTTATCATTCGTTGCATTACTTACATAGGCGAATTTGGAACCTACAGCGAGGGAATTAGGACTAGAACCGCCAACTACTTCCATTTCTTCCACCATTTCGCCCAATTGGAATCCGGGCTTATATTTTTTGACAATTTTATTTGTCTGTAGGTCAATTTGGAATACACTCATCGCCTCATCGGATCTAGGATCACCTAAACCAGGAATCTTTTTTCCGTCAATAACAGTTCCTTCACGCGATTCTTTGGTATCATTTCCATAAGGATGAAAGGGTATGTACTGGGATTTTAAATTTAGCAGGTTGGTGCCCTCCACTAAAGGATATGAATACATACCCACATTAGCTACAAAAGCATATTTTTGATCTAAACTTAAAGTAACCCCAAAAGGTAACCTACCCGTAGGGATGCTATGTAATAATTTTCCGTCCGTTAAATGGATGCGAACCAAGCGAAAATTAGCTCGGTCCAGGACAAGCAATTCATTTTGTGTAGGTGAAATCGTCAAATCAGAGGTAAAACTATCTTCATATTTGACTCCTGAAACGAGACCATCTAAACTAAAAGTCCTTAAGACTTTCGCCGATTGCACATCGACTTCAAGCACAGTACCGGCATCTCCCCCACTTAAATACACTTTTTGGCTATCCATTGAAAAAACGACACCTAAAAAGGAACTCTTTCCATGAGGGGAAAGCTTACCGAGAGTACCAAATTTCGGAAAGCGAATCGCTTGGTTAGTTCGTAAATCGATCCGAGTAAAAGCTCCATTATGCAAGGTTATCGCCCATTTTCCATCTTGACTAATCGCCATGCCATAGGGATCATTTGTAATTCTAACCGTTTTTCCAGCAGGTTTCACATAGCGGCCGCTAGGTAAAACAGAAATTCCAGCTGTGTCAATTTTAGCAAATTGATTAAATCCAGGTACTTCTAGGATTTTTTGAGCTTGAATTAAATGAGAAGTAGAAAAAAGGAAAAACAGAACTAAAATTTGCTTCATAAATAATTTAAATTTTGACCAAGTTATTGACAATATTCGGAATTACGAAAGCGAATTCAGGATTTAAAGGTTTCATAATATGAATTATTCTTACCTTTAGAAACTCAAATAAATTACTTCCTCTTGAAATTATTATTTTTACTTCTGAATACATGGATTTTAAGTAATAAACCAGATTCCTTAAAAACACCCATAAGTATTCGTGGCAATATCCAATTGACCAACAATGCCATTTCACCAGTACCTGCTTTTTCACTGGGAAAACCCGCTCTATTAACCACCTTATATTTACAAAAAGGCAGATTAGCATTCCATCCTGAGTTTAATTTTGATTTAGAAGCAAAACCATGGTCTATCAATACCTGGGTTAGGTACCAAATCATTCAACAAAAAAAATGGGATTTTACCTTAGGAAATAACTTTTCATTATTTTTCAAAAAAAACAATCCTGCTTTGACGAAGGAAGAATACCAACTGCAAAGATATCAAGCTTTTGAATTCAATTTGGGTTATCATTTCACCAGCATGCGTGGGGTGAATTTGATGTATTGGAAATCTCAATCCTTAGATGAAGTAGGAATAAAAAACGGTTTATTTGTCATTTTAGTAGGACAAATTAGTGACCTATGGAATGGAGAAAATATACGATTAGGCATTAGGCCTAGTCTATTTGTGATTGACAATACAGCTCCATTTACCGGATATTTTACATCCCAAATTTCAACATTGTATTTAAAAAAAACACCCTTTAATCTAAGTTTCCAAACCGTTCATCCATTACATACAGAACCCAAATCAAAATTTAATTGGAATGTAGGTCTAAACTTTCAGTTCTAATTTTACATTATTAAAAGCTTACCATCGCTTTTATAACACCCAAAGAAGGATTGATTAAATCTGGAAATTGGGTTACCACATCGTCAAAAGCAATTCGATGTGATATAAATAGAGTTGGATCTAATTTTTGTTGGCCTATAGAATCTGCCACCCATTGGAAATCTTCGCGCGTGGCGTTCCGACTGCTCATCAGGGTAGCTTCTCGCTTGTGAAATTCTGGGTGTGAAAATGAAATTTCATCTAATTGTAATCCGACCAACACATAGGTACCTCCGTGAGAAATATATTGAAATGATTGCTCGATGGCTTTTTTATAACCCGTGGCATCGATGACTACTCGAGGCATATCACCATGCGTTATTTCCTTTAAAGCGATTAAGGCATCCTCTTGGTTTGGGTTAATGCTAAAGGGAATATGCAGTTTTTCTTTGGCGAAATTGAGCCGATTTTGATTGACATCTTGGATAATAACTTGGGCACCGGCCAATGAAGCCATGGCGGCAGCTCCCAAGCCAATGGGACCAGCACCTACAATTAAAACAAATTCATTTGGCTTGATTTGGGCTCGTTTAATTCCATGAGCACCGATAGCCAAGGGTTCCAAAAGAGCCAATGCGTCAAGATTTAAGGAGGTATCTTTAAATAATGAATCAATAGGGATTAAAATAAACTCTGCCATTCCTCCATCACTATGAACTCCAAAAACGTTTAAAGTTGAGCAACAATTAGTCTTTCCTTGGGTACATGCAAAACATGTCCCGCAAGAGAAATATGGGATAATACTGACTTGGTCACCTATTCGATAATCTGCATGGGTTTCAATCTCTACGATTTCGCCCGCTAGTTCATGCCCAAGAACACGTGGGTAATTAAAAAATGGCTGTGTCCCTTCAAAAGCGTGCAAATCAGTCCCACAAATTCCAATGCGTTGGACCTTTATTAAAGCAAAACCTTTTTTGATTTCAGGTATGGGACCATTTGAATAGGCAAAATCCCCGGGTTTTAGACATGTTAAAATTCTCATTGGCTAAAATTTAAATGCATTTTTGAGCGCAAAATACATAACATCTCGACCATTTCCTGTGTCGCTCATGTAATCACCTGCCTCACAATAACCTAACTCAAATTGTAAGCTAACATTTTTAGTTGGGAAATAATTTACATCTAAAGCAAAAATATTCCCTACTCGCCGAGCATTACTATCCTTGTTTTTGCCTAAAATAGGCCTTAATGGCATCATATTAGGGGTAAATATTCCATCGGCTAAACTCTCTCGGGTTACAAATGAGCTGCGTAATGTAACCAACCATTTATTGGTATGCTGATAACGGACATACGGACTAAGGTTTATCGTATTCGTAATATTCAGGGCAACGGTTTGACCAAAAGGAGGTTTGGCATACAACGTATTAAACGTATTTAGTTCTGAATCTGAATTTGATTTATCCCCAGGAACATAATTTCCACTAAATCCAAGATAAAAATACTTTTTAGGGCTTATGCTAAAGTCCCAAACGGCCATATAAGATGAAATAGATAATTGGTCAAAAGCACCTACTTGTTTGGCTAATTCCACATCATAATTCCAGGGACCTAAAGAACTATACAAGCGCGTACCGAATGTATGGCGGTTTTCATTTCCTTTTTTAAACATGAATTGCCTCAAATTACTCTCTGAGTTAAAATAAAACAAATCTACATTAAATCTAGATTTTGGGAAGCTATGCATGTAATAAAAACCATATAGTGATTCTGAAGCAGTTACATCATCAAAAACACCGGTATTCATTTTCATGGGTTTGGAGGTAAAAATATCTAATTTATTTCGTGGACTTACATATTTTAGTGTTGCACCTTGAAAAGTAAGCCGCGTATTTGGGCCTTCTCTTGAGGCCACAAAACGTTCTGAGCCATAGGCAAGTTCTTGTTGGCCCACACGAAATATCCAATGATTTTTAAACTTATAATCTAAAAATATTTGATGTGTGGACAATACATTTTCGTCAATTTGAGAGTTGATTGGATTAGGGTTTAAAAATCGGGCCGTGTTATTCAATTGGGTAAAAAGACGAAAGGTGTTTTTATAGACCAAATTCGCATGAAACATGATTCGATGCATGAGTTGGTGCGGGCTATCCGTTATAAAATCGGAAGGTACTTCACCAAAATTCACATGTTCATAGGACTGATATTGCTCTCTCCATTCTCCACCGAGGCTCAATTGGAAATCAGTACCTAATGACACATTTTTAATTTTTTCTTTCCAAGTTGATTTAAGAGAATCGGCTTTCAAATATGAAAAATCGTCATCGAATCTTAATTTAGCAATGGTTTGAGCATGGCTATTGTATCGAAGAAAAATTCCAAGTAGGGTAATGATAAATAACTTCGACAAGCGAAAAGAAGACATTTAATCGGATTAAATCAATTACAAAACAAAGGTTTTTTTAGGTGATTTGTACTATTTAGCGACGAAAAAGAGTGATTTAGAACAAATAAAGGATTGGATTTGCAAGGACAAGTCCATTAATTTTGTCATATTTTTATATTCCCAACAATTTTACATCGGTTAGCTCTCCTAATACTTCTTTTTTAGCGCCTGAAATATTGATGATTCGAAGGGTATAAATATCATCTGGGAAATATTTAAACGGAATATTGCCACTTAAATTTTTAACGCAAATACCCCCAAAATTGGATAACTGGTTTTCAAAATCACTGTTTTCCCAAAACATATTAAATACCCAATATTGTTTTGATTCATTTTGGAGGACCATATAATACCCATCAGAGCCCTTTGTAATGACAGATTTAGCTTTTTTATTTTGATAAAAGATGACCTTATTCTTAGTAACAATGTTAAAGTCAGATATATAATTTTTTTCTTTTGGCAGAGGTGTGTGAAAATTACCTTGGATCAATTGAGAAATAGCTTCTAATTCAGGGTCTAATTTGACATAATGATATGAAAATGAAATATCAATCACCTCATTTAAATAAGTCATACTGCCCATCACTGTGGTCGATAAGGAGACCATCGGTTTGGGCAATAAATAATCGTTTAAGATAATTGGATGGGTCAAATCAACTTTTTTACCTTCATTAGTCTTGTAAAAAAAATGTTCTCGATGCTGTAAATTGTGTTTAATAAAATTAGCTGCAACTACATTATTGAAGTTGACACTATCTAACAATTTACTGGTGTAAGAAAGCGAACAAAAAAAGATTGACATAAATAATAAACTATGCTTAAACACTCGATTTCCAGGTAGTTTATCATATAATAATAGAGTGATTAAGCATAAACCTATCGACATAGTAATGGCATATCGGCTTTCAAAAACTAATTCGACACGATCATTTGCCCTCCCTATTGAATAGACCAACATGGTCAATAAAATGAATAATAAGCCTGAAATAATAAAATCAAAATTAGACTTAACACTTATTATGGATTTAAAATGATCAATTAAGAATTTAATAAGTAAAGCTGTTAAAATAAGGCCTAAGCAAAAACTAGATGTAATTAAAACATCCATGGACTGAAAATTTAAAACGGATAAGGATGAGCCTAAATAGACAAAAAAAGTTTTAGTTATGGGCCAAAATAAAAATACATTATCCAATATTTCACCTCTATGTAATGGATGGACATATCCTTGATAATAAAGTAATATGATGAGTAAAAAAGTAATGGCCCAAATCGATATAAATCTAGCGTTGGAACCCTTGAACATTGGAATTGCAGCTATGAATACAAGCATTCCATTCCCACTGGTAAACGTGGCTAAAATCGCAAAAAACAATGCTAAAACGAATTTAAGCTTTGAATTCAGATCCATTAAAAAATAAAATGTAGTTAACACAAAAAATAATATGGTGTTATTCTGAAGCGCACAGATGGACCAAAAAGAATTTTGATAGTAGAGGAAGTTGAAAAGAATGAAGGAAATAGGTAAAATAATCCAACGAGGCTTTTTGAATTTTAAAAGGTACCCGTAAAAAATAAAAAATGTACCTAAGATTGATAATGAACCAAGTAAATCAAACAACTTATAATTTATATTCCCGAAAATCCAAAATTGTGCGATGGCAATAATGGATAAATAGCCTTCTCGATGCTCATTATTTTGACTAATGATGAGAGATAGTTTATCAAAAAAAGAATCCCCCGCTGAAAAATACCGAATGACTAAACCATTAATGGCATTCCAATCATCTGAATACGCAGCATTGACAATATACTTATTTTGAATAAAAAAGAAGGAAAAGATTGGAATCAGGGATAAGAAAAAATAAAAATGCGGATACTTTTCTAGCCTCATGGGACAAATATTATTGATTTTGCCCCGCCCTTGCAATTCACTAAACTGACAGTAATAAAATTAAAATTACAATTCTTAAAATTGTTTTGCAAAAAGAATTATTTGAGGTAAGAGGTATTAGGTAAGATGTATTAGGTAAGAGGTATGAGGTAATAAGAACAGGAAAGAGGTATTAGAGGTAATAGGCGTATTTATTTTTTTGCTAATTTATTTAGTTCTTTGGGGCTTAAAGCATGGTTAAAAACGGCTAGGCCTCCAATTTGCCCTTTAAAGAAGTTACCCATCCCTCTTTTTAAAAGCACCGCACCTACCGTAAAATCCGACCCATTATTGCCTATTCCATCTGGAAAATAATAGGGGTTTTTAGATTGAATTAAGCCATCAGGATACCCATCGAAGCCCTTTGTATTTAAAATTAATTCCTTTTCCCTCGACTGAAATTGCCCATTAACATAAGAGCGAATATATCGACCATCATAAGTAAACGCGACAAATGTCCATTCATTCGCCTTAACTTCTTGTTTACTCGCGGAATAATCACTCGAATATGGGAAAGGAGGCGTAGGCTTACCGGTATACGATATATGTCCACAGACTTGATTTTTACCGTTGTAATGTGGCAATGAAACAAATAAACCATATTGGCGCTTGCCGCCATCTAAATATTCATTCCACATACCACCAACAAATCCAGTAGTCTCTCCCGTCCATTTAACCCAAGCAGCCACAGTCACTCCTTGGCCCATACCATAAATATTCAAGAATCCTGTTTGATTGTTAGGTAAAGACAAATAAGCTCCATGGCCAAATTTGGCAGAATATCCAGACAGTGGCCCCTCATCCACTCGCTCAATTTGCCCATCCATTTCGGATAGTTCATAGGGGCCCAACAATGATTTTCTCTTTTCCCCTTTAGCTTCTTTAAAGTCCCAAAGGGCAATTAAATGCTTATTTTTAACCAATTGATTTAACAAATGCTTATTCTGACCACAAAGGTTTTCACAACAAATGACAAACAAAAAGAGAAAAAAAACTTTCATATAACTATATCAATAATTTAAACCTACAAGAATATTTAAACCACAAAAACTAAACAAAAATTCTGAATTTAAATACAACCAATGATGAGGCTTACTAAATCTAAATGCATCATTGCAAAATCAAAAAACTAAATATTATCAGTAATTTCGAAATTGAATCTAATTAAATCAATTTATTTCTAATCTAATTTATTAAACCTAAAGAGAAAATTAACATTTACCGTCGAATGAAAATCCTACCTAATTTTTCTCTATTAATCATATTATTCTTATACCTAATCGTACATTTTATCCCTGATTTTGGTGGAGCCGATGTGATGGGTGCCCAGTGGTTATATACAAGTGTTATTCATGCCATTGTTTTAGGATATATTTTCTTTCAAAGAAATCAGTATCATGAAGCAATAAAAGCGGTTTTCAGCCAAAAATTCTCCCTTCTTTATTCCTTTTATTTTATTTGGGCCATCATTTCTGTTAGCTATGCCATCAACCCAACGGAAGCCATTGTTTGCTTAGCGAGGCTAGCCAGCACCTTTTTTATCTACACTAATTTTGCGATTCTTCTGTATAAAAAAGATATCAAATCTTATTACCTGCCCATTTCAATATTGATTAGTCTCGTTTTATTTTATGATAGCATCGCTGTGATTTCAGGCTTTACTAAGAATTCAAAAACGATGCTCTTAGATCAAAATATTTTAAGCCTCATTGGCAATAATGGCAACAAGAACGTGATGGCTGCCAGTTTATTAATCAAATTCCCTTTTACCCTTTTTGTTATTTTACGATCTACATTTTTAATGCGCGTGGTGGGTGTATTTATTCTATTTTTTGGAAGCTTTGCCTTATTTATCTTAAATACTAGGTCTACTTTTGTGGGGCTGTTATTAATCCTTCTCATATTTGCCGCTAGCACAATTTACTTTAAAATAAAATCAGCTTGGCCTAAAATCGCTTGTCCCCTCGCCTACTTCATCATCCCTATATCGATCGCATTCTTTTCTGCTAATTTAGTCTTAGAAAATGCCGTTAAATCTCAAGAAGTACAAGGAGGCTACGGAACTGTCAATAAAAGAATCGATGACATTACGGCCAATACGAAGGAAGAAAGCCGTTTGAGACTTTGGAAAGCAGGCTTAGATTATACATCCAAACACCCTTTCATAGGTGATGGATACGGCAATTGGAAACTGGCCTCTATCCCTTACGAAAAAGAATATACCAATGACTTATTCGTACCCTATCATGCGCACAACGACTTTATCGAGGCCGCAGCGGATTTAGGAATCATGGGTGGATTGGCTTACTTAGGATTATTTATCTTGGCATTTTTATTTACTTTGAGGCTTTGGATAAAGGAGGACGCCAAAGAATTTCGATTGTTTGCAACCATATCTTTCATGGCACTAACCTGCTATTTCGTGGATGCATTTCTTAATTTTCCCACGGAAAGAACCTCGATGCAAACGATGTTGACACTTACGATGGGATTGTTATTTGCGCCAACTTATTTATTACCCAATGTAAGCAAAAAAATCACTGTCAATCATTCAGCACTCCTTTATACTGTCATCGGTTTCATGTTCATCGGCGGGTCAATCTTTATCAATAACCAAGTATTCAAATCCCTCAAAGTTCAAAAATTTGTCATGGGGGAAATTGACATCGAACCCAAAATGGCATTGGAAGAAGTAGAAAATGCCTTTCCCGCAATTCCGAATTTATCTACTTCAACCCAACCCATTAAAGCACTTATTGCCCGCTATGAATTTAGAGATAAAAAATACGATGTCGCTTTAAAGTTATTGAAAGAAAGTGATCAAGATAATCCCTATTTACATTACAATGATTTCATCAGGACAGCGATTTATGCTGATAAAAAGAATTTAGACAGTGTTTCACTTTTTGCTTTTAATGCTTTTTACCATTGGCCCAGATCTAGCAGCTATTATAAAAATGCAATTTTTGCGGCCACAAAAAAACGAGATACGCTTGAAATAAAAAAGTATTTAACCTATATAATCGGTATCGACCTGGTGGATTAGCGTATTCACAGTATGTTTTAGGCCTATATGAAATTAAAGGCGCCTCAGACAAAAGGATGATCAATATTCTAGGTTTCGCGATGAGAAAATTCCCCCAGGATTCTGTCATCATTTCCGATGCCAAAAATACCATCATGGGAACTGCAGCAGCTACAGGAAACATGAACAATTACGCGGCCCAAGGTTCATTAGCCTTTCAAAAAGGTCGATACGCAGCAGCAGCTAAGTTTTTTTTACAGGCAAGCCAAGAAGAACCCAATAATTATACACATTTTGAAAATATCGGTATTTGCTATTACACCAATAAGAACTTTGAAACATCTATCCAATATTTCGACAAGGCTAATTCGCTTCCCCAAAATACGGCAGGTAAATCCTACTTTTTCAAAGCCATGGCCTTAATTGCGTCAGGAAAAAAAGATCAAGCTTGCACAGCGCTTGCTGAGGCTAAAAAACGCTCTTATGCTGAAGCAGATTCATTTATTAAGGTAAATTGCCAATGACCAATAGTTAGTAAATAATGAATTGATCTTCAAATACGACATCCACATTTAACTCAATTTCATACGCGATTATTCTCCTCAATCGATATCAAAAATACGCTATGTCCTAAGCTTTACTAACTTTTGAGAAGTTAGTAAAGCTAAAGGACATAAAAAAAAGGGAATATGCTTTTATCATTTAATTGATCTGTGGAAAATATACGTTTTAGACTTTATAAATATGATCGTTTAAAGCCAACATTTTACAAAACTTAAAACACCAATATTTAACAGTCGTTAAAATAAAAAAGCTCATTCTTATCAAAAATGAGCTTTCTAAAATTCTGTTGTGTTCTAAAATCTTTAAGAAAATTATATTTCTATAGATTAATTCAAAATTATATTTCAACATCAAAATATTAAAAAAATTTAAACTAAAATATGTTTAATTTTAATTAAATCCATACAAATTAATTCAATATCAAATTGGACTATAATTTATGGTAAACGTATTATTTTAAATCAAATTATTGCTAAATTCGAATGAGAACCAAGGAAACTTAAGGCTTCTCTCTCTAATACGACCTATAAGACTTATGAAAAAAAACTTCCTATTTTGCCTTTTATTTTTGGCATCATCAACCCAGCTATTGCTTGCTCAAAGCAATAAAACAAAATCCAGTCCCATAAAAATTACTAGCTTATTCATCACGCAAGATGCTAAAACAAGTAGTATTTCTATTTTCCGTAAGAATGGAAAATCTCCCATCCTCACTCAAGTAGCCAAAGATAATTTCCGTCCATTCCTCCATCCCATCGTGGCGCCGGACGGCAATGGTGTATTAACAGAATATAGTCCAGGACATCACAAGCACCAAACCGGTATCTATTGGGGCTATACAAGGGTGAATGGCCGCGATTATTTCCACCATCCAGAAGGTGATTATTGGCGCAAATCCAAAGCCAGCGTCATTAAAAACAGCGGCAATGAAGTAAAATGGGAAACCGTTTATGATTTATTAGACGAGAAAGGAAATGCCGTATTAACCGAAACGCAAACTTGGTCTATGCGTGAGGAAAACGGAAAGTATTTGCTCAAATTAATTTGGACCGGTGAGGCAAAAACGGATGTCACCATCGGCATGTATGATTACGGTGGATTATTTGTTCGTATGCCATGGAAAGAAGGCATCGAAGGCGAAGTAAACAATGGAGCTAGGCAAAAAAATGAAAAAGCAGAAGGCCAACGATCCAATTGGGTCGATGTCGGAATTAAAATTGAAGGCCGACAAGACCGAGCGCACATAGCCGTTTTCGACCATCCAGAAAACAATGGATTCCCTCAGCATTGGCGGGTCGACAACCAATTGGGCATCGGAGTGGCCCGGGCCAGAAAAGGAAATTGGGAAATCAAAAAAGGGAAGATCGAAACGATCAAACATGAAATCCTTGTCTATACCGGAAATCTAACTGAAACAGAAATCAATAAGTTATGGGCTAGCTACAGTGGACAAGACATGTCGTTCAACGTAGGTGGCGGTTCCACGGCTCTTTGGGGCGTAGCCCAACAAGAAGGTCGGGATGCCAAGTTTTTAAACCCGGCTGAAGCTACGGCTGCGATGACTTTAAAACCCGGTTTTAAGGTAAACGCTTGGGCCGCTGAACCTAGGATCACACAACCCATGGCATTTTGTTGGGATGATAAAGGCCGACTTTGGGTCGCGGAAAACCGAGATTATGAGTCGCGTGGATATGGTTTTTCTAAAGCTGGAAACAGCCGAATATTAATCATAGAAGATACCAACCATGACGGAATCGCAGATTCAAAAAAAGTGTTTCTAGAAGGAATCGCATTTCCCTCCGCTATTGCTGTGGGTTTCGATGGACTTTACTTAGGTGCACCACCCAATTTACTTTTTGTGCCAGACAAAAACCATGATGATGTGGCGGACATGGCAGATATTCAAGTTAAACTAACGGGTTGGGGAATTCGCGATCGGCATGAAACATTAAATAGTTTACATTGGGGTCCTGATGGCTGGCTTTATGGCTTGCAAGGTTTTGCGACCCCTTCTAAGGTCCGAAAACCAGAAGGGAAAGGAAAAATTTATAAACAAAATGATCCTTTTCCTGAGGATGTTTTAAAAGGGGAAGGTGTAGATATCAATGGCGGAGTATGGAGATATCATCCCACGAAAGATATTTTCGAGGTGGTTGCCCATGGGTTTAGTAATCCTTGGGGAATCGATTTTGATGCAAAAGGGCAGATTTTTATTTCAGCCTGCGTCATCCCTCACATGTGGCATGTCGTTCCTGGAGGTGTATATCATCGCCAAGGAGGCCAGCATTTTAATCCTTATTTGTACAGTGATATTCGAACCGTTGCAGATCATACCCACCGTTCCGCCCACGGAGGTGCCCGCGTATACCAATCGGATGCTTTTCCCGCTGAACAAAAAGGAAGAATCTTTATGGCCAACATCCATGAGCATGCTATTTTATCCGACGTTTTGGTAAAATCCGGTTCAGGCTTTGTGGCCAAACATGGGGAGGAATTATTACTGGCCAACAATGCACAGTGGGTTGGCTTCAGTATAGAAGTGGGTCCTGACGGTGGACTCTATGTGTTGGATTGGCATGACGCAGATATCTGTGGAAAAGAAGTTTTAAACGGAGAGACTGGTCGGATTTACCGAGTGATGCCCACGGATAATTTGGCTGAAAATTGGGCCGGAAGATTTGATGATTTAAATACTTTTTCTGACCTGAAACTAGTTGCTTTTCAGACGAATAGTAGTGATTGGCACGCACGAAGAGCCCGAGTAATTTTGCAAAATAGAGCGGGGAAAGGGAGGATAGGCCAACAAGCCATCGACGAGTTGCAAAACATGTTAAAAAATAATTCAAATACCGATTATCGTTTAAGGGCTTTATGGTCGCTGCATGTGACGCATAATTTTGCTGCAGGCCAATTAGAAAGCCTACTCTTAGATTCAGATGAGTACATTCGGTCTTGGGCCATTCAGCTTTTGTGTGAAGATAAAAACCCTTCAGAAAAGGCCATGGCTGAGTTTATCAAAATGGCCAAAGAGGATAAATCACCCGTGGTCAGATTGTATTTAGCCTCAGCTTTGCAACGCATGAATGAACAATCAGCTTGGAAAATTGCGTCTGAGTTAGCCCAACACAAAGAAGACTCAGAAGACCATAACGTACCAAAAATGATTTGGTTTGGGCTTGAACCTTTGGTTAAGGCTAACCCAAAAGCAGGTTTGGAACTATTAAAAAATGCTAAGATCAATTTGATTACAAATTACATCGCACGAAGATTAATGGATGCGAATGAACATGCCTTATTAGTGACTTACCTTGAAAAAAATACGCAAAACATCGTTCCAATTCTAGAAGGAATGAGGGACGGTTTAGATGAGCGAATTGATTTAAAAGCACCCAAAAACTGGAATGCAGTATCTAAAAAACTTAAGCTAAGAAAAGGAGAAGTAGCTAAATTGGCCTCAATCATCTCCCAGCGCTTTGGAGAAACGGATGCCACTCAAAACAACCTAGCTCTTTTGAAAAACAAAAATTCGTCTATCCCCCAGCGGAAAGAGGCATTAAACTATTTAGCAGCGGCCAAGAGAGTTGAATTGAAAAACGAATTACCTAACCTATTCAACCAAATCCCATTGAGAATGGATGTAATTTCAGCGATTGCGAATTTCAACGAGGATAATTTAGGGGCTTTACTAGTTAACAATTATAAAACCTTATCATTGGTTGAGAAACGTAGGGCGATCGAAACGCTTTCTTCTAGACCAAAATACGGTTGGCAACTTACGCAAGCCCTTAAAAATCAAACGATTCCAAAATCTGATATTCCGGCTTATACGGCACGCCAGTTGTTGCGCGTGGTGGGTAGTGGATTTATAGAATATTGGGGCCCGATCGAGCAGGAACAGTCCTTAGAAAAGGCTTACATTAAGTATCGCAACATCCTCACACCGGCCGCTATTTTAGAGGCGAATGCAACCAAAGGAGAAATCGTGTTTCAAAAAAGTTGTGGTTCATGCCATAAAATGTATGGAAACGGCGGAAATATAGGTCCTGAATTGACCGGCTCTAACCGGGCTAATTTGGATTACTTTTTATTCAACGTCCTAAACCCATCTGGAGAAATTCAAGACGACTATAAATTAGTTGTCATCACGACGCGAGATGGCCGCACGTATTCGGGTAATGTGATTGCTGAAAACGACCGACAAGTGAGCATGCGCATTGTAGGAAAGGATGTATCAAAAATTAATAAGTCGGAAATTCAATCACGGGAAGTGATGCCTACTTCGTTGATGCCCGTGGGTATTTTAGAAACCATTCAAGAAAATGAAGTATTGGATTTAGTGAAATACATGCAAACGATGAAAAAGTAAAATTCAAGGTTTGATAAATAACTATTCCAATATTTGATGATTTCTGATTAATGCTGCACGTAATTCTGGGTAAGGCACTTCGTGTGTTTGTACATTTTTATCGATGGCAATGCTAGCTGCTATTGCTGCAGATTGGCCTAAAACCATAAAAACGGGCTCCATTCTAATCGAACCATACGCGATATGTGAGGATGAAAGACATACGGGTATAAATAAATTGGTTACTTCTGACTTTTTAGGGATAATGGATTTATAGCTAATTGGAAAAGGTGCATCGACATGCGCTTCTACATTGCCTTCGTTTTTGACATATCCATTTAAATCGACATACCTTTGAATAGGATGAGAGTCCATTTGATATGCTCCAAGACCAATGACATCTTGGGCAACAGTCAAAGCTTCGCAATTTCGTTGGGTCATCACATAATCACTAACCATTCTTCTGGCTTCTCGGATATATAACTGGTCAGACCAACCGCCATCTGCAGCAAATTCGTCTTTGCACATTCCCCATTGGGAAACCACATCACGGACTTGCTTAGGAATTCTCGGATGATAAGCCAAAGTCCACATAAGGCCTTGTTGGTACTTTCGATGCAATGCCGCAATTTTAATCCGATCTTCATAACTCGCTTCAGGATATTGGTAATTTTGACCAACGAAATCCGTTGAAAAGCCCTTTTGATTATTGGTATCTGTTTTTCGGTTTGGCATTTCAGAATTTATCCAAGGCACTAAAGGATCGCCATAATCATACATTTTACGAATGTCCCCTTTGGCGGCTTCATAATTGCGAAATAATAACTCATAATCTAACTCCTTATAGCCCAATGGTTTTTTAAAAAGAATGCGATTTTCAGGATGATTGGTCAAAGTCATGCGGTAGCAATACGCTTGGATTTTATGATCAGCTTGACCGTCCATCCCAGGTTTATCTGCACGAACAAATGGCAATAATCCACTTTTGGGATTACCCTTTATAAGGTAGGGACTCACACCATCGATAAAATTATGATGAATTGAATTCATGGATGCTTTCTTATGTAGCGTCAAACTAACGTTATTCGCCTGAACTCCATTTAAAGATTCGCCATATTGACTATTAGATTCCCGACCTACCGTATAGCTAACACCAGAAGCGGCCATCAAATCCCCCTCATAGGAACAATCCATGAACATTTTGCCTTGGTAAATCTGACCTGTTTCCATCTGAATAGATTGAATGACCTTATTTTCCTGCTTTACACCTGATTTTCGGTTTAATCGCTGATGATAAACAATTTGAATGTTAGGTTCTTTTTCTAACATGTCAAAATAAATTTTTAAGGCAGCAGAAGGCTCAAAAGCCCACATTGCATCCTCGTCAAAAGTATTGTAACCAACGCCCCGATAGGCCTCTCTTTTTTCCCAAATCCAATTTTCAGGCTTCAAATAATATTTTTTAACATTTTGATAAAACTCACGGGAAATACCCCCAATCGCTTGTTTATTCCCAATATCCGTTTTGCCTAATCCTCCAGTAGTCAATCCACCTAATCGATTTGAAGGTTCAATTAAAATTACTTTTTTACCCATTCGAGACGATTGAATGGCCGCAGAAACACCGGCGGAAGTACCACCATAAATTACCACATCATACGATTGCATCATTTGAGCAGATGTATTCAATGGACATAAAATAGCCAGGTAAATAAGCCCAAAAGCGAAAGCATTTTTAAAAATTAAAACCGATTTATAGTAAAGCATATTTGAATGAATTTAATCGAAAGATTTTTATACAAAGGAAAATGAAATCTTGAAAAAATAAAGAAAATTCTTCACAATCATAATGCTCCCAAAACTAAAAATGAAAATTCATATTTTTAAAGACTTCAAAGTCAATAAAATAAATGGGAAATCAATTGTGGTTATTTATGTCTAAACCAACAATCCATACGGTCGTTTTCGTACGCCTTAAATACCGTATTAACAGGAAAGCCATGGCGTAGATTTTCATTAAATCGAGTTCGCGCCAAATAATTAAAAGCACCCATATCACCCGTATAAGCAGTTTTATTGGCACGATTATACGTTTCATGTATTTCGCATAATTGCCGAAGGAAGGCGAAAAAGACTGGAAATGATCCGCCTATGATTCCACAGTTCAGTAGTGTTTCTTTCGCAAACTGTTCCTCATACGATTGGTAATCTGCCATTTGCTCTCGCAGGTGAGTCGCATGCGCGAGCATCCATTCATTGGCTAATAATGTAGGTTCGTCCCCGCAAAAAAGAGTCTTTGGGTTATCTTGATACAAAGGATCATTAAACGGATTTTGGGCCAAGGTAACATCCAAGATATCCGTCACAAAAACACCTTGAATAGGATCAAGCGATTTCGCTAAAAAATCACGGTAGATGAAATAGCGATACACATTTGGATTAAATTCGGGATTATACTCGATGCGCTCGAATGAAATATGTGTATTTTCAAATCGCGCACACGTTTCGTCAGAAAAATTATTGTGAAAAATAATGCCTTTTAGATTAGCCTTAGCCACTGATTCCGCCCATCCTTGCACTAATTCATAGGCATCGTCCTGTAAAGTCGTATTCCGATTGACATCATAAACTCCTGTGATGTGGCAGGCGAGAATAAGTTGGTGCTTAGACGCCATTAAATGGGGTTTGACGATAGTTCCTTCTTCAAAACAGCGCAGGTACTATTCGGATTATTGCGGTAATATATATAGGATTTTTGGAATACCTTCTTCGCTCTAAACTGAATTTGAGCGCGTTCATAAAAAGCTGAATCAGCGGCAAATCCCCCCTCAAAATCAATACTTTTGAATACCTTCTGATGACCGAACAAAGTCCCAAAAAGAACAGCATCGTCCAAATGAATGGGCTTACTTAAGTCATTTTTATCTGGAACATAATAATCATCTAATGAATTCACCACAGTCTCCGTGGTGGAACAAATCAGATCTACATCCTCCATTTCCTGAAGGCAAGAACTTAGGTGAAACGGTTTGTATTCATCATCGCTGTCTAAAATGGTGATAAATTCACCGACACTGATCAACACACCACGATTAATGGATTTTGCTTGGCCCCGATTACTGTGACGAATGTAGACGATTTTGTCTTCGTGCTTCTCCACGTATTCCAACAGTGATTTTCGGTCGTTGCCCTTGCTTCCGTCATCTATGATTATGAGTTCAAAATCCTGAAAATCCTGCTCTAAAACAGAATCAATGGCTCTTTTAATGAAATGAAATTCCGTATTAAATACCGCCATTAACACCGATATTTTTATATTCTTAGGCATGATTTTCAATAAATTGTACTGTAATGTCTTATATAAGATTCAAATCTAGCGATTAATAAACAAAAAGATTCAGCCATTTAAACTCATTCCCATACTTAATGTTTTACTCGTTCACCAATAAGAAGATCCCAATCGTAGACCCAGCCATTACAATGTGTATTCATAATTCATGAACTCCATTTCTAGTGAAATATTCCAAAAGTTATTTTATATGAACGGTGCATTCAAGACCAATAGACATTAACTGGTGATAATCAGTTTTTAGAGCTTAACGACGAAAAAAAAGAGAAATGAAAAGATTTTAAAGATAAAGCGATAGGCTTCGATAAAATCAAAAAACCAATCAAGTTTTTGGTATCTTTTAATTTACCGTTTAAGAAAAACCTTAACTTATATTAAACGTCTCAAATCAAAACCAGTTTGAATATTAATTGATTTTTGAAACACACTAAAATCAGATGAAATTGAGTGGTGTTGCTCACTTATTTGCTGCTTTGTTATTTTAGTGAATTGTTTTTTAAAAAATACTATTTAAACTCCTTTTCAAAATACCATTTTAGTTTGACAACGAACACAGAAAATTGAGGGGTTTAACCTCTTGTAATTTTACAAGAAGGACTTAATTACATCTCTGAAAATCTATAAGAGAAACAAAAGTACGCCCACAATGGCTGCATTCAGATAATTTTAAGGAATTAAACAAGCTAACCCATGTAAACACAAAACATGAAGATTATTCTTTTAAATAAGTATATTCATGTACCACATACCTATAAAAAAAGGACAGGCTTTGTGCAGAAGTGATAATTATCACGAATTAAGACTCATTAGCTCATTAAGTTTGCTGTGTACTAATAAACAAAAAGATCATGGAAACTACTGAACAAATGTATGCAATGCCTCGGATTGGGGATATGGCACCTGACTTTACCGCAGTAACGACAACAGGTAAAATGAAATTTTCAGACTTCGCAAAAGACAAATGGATTGTGATGTTTTCGCATCCGGCCGACTTCACTCCAGTATGTACCACGGAGATGAGTGGATTTGCCGAAAGACATGATGAGTTCACGGCAATGAATACGGAACTTTTGGGCTTGAGCATTGACAGCATTCACTCACATCTAGCCTGGGTAAATAACGTTCGTGAAAAAACAGGGGTGTATTTTCAATTCCCGATCATCGCCGATATAGACATGCACGTATCAAAATTATACGGCATGCTACAGCCCAATGAAAGTGAAACGGCAGCGGTTCGTGCCGTATTCTTCATTGATCCGTCTAAGAAAATTCGTCTCATCATGTACTATCCGTTAAACGTAGGGCGTAATATGGATGAAATTGTCCGTGCTCTTCAAGCTCTACAATTCACTGATAAACACAAAGTAGCTATGCCTTTAAATTGGAAACCAGGTGAAAAGGTGATTATTCCTCCACCAAAAACCTTGGCTGAAATGGATGCACGTATCGCAGATACGACATGTGAAAAAATCGATTTTTATTTGGCGAAGAAAACCATCTAAAAAAGAAAGCCGCTATTAAAACTAAATAGCGGCTTTTTCTTTTTCTAATTAGTTAGTGAAGAAATTAGCGAAGAAGGGCTATATCAAAATCATCGTTTAAAGAACTTGTGATATTAATCACATAAAGAGCGGTAAATTAAGCGGAATTTTGCAGCTGTTAATCAAATAAATCTGTCTTATGCAAATTCGTTTTCTAGTCTTTATCAGTCTTTTAATCCCCTCCATTACACTTGCCCAACACCAAGAGATACATGTTGCTCCCCATCTTTGGAAAGGGGAAAAAAGTATGGCTGAGGACTCTACTTCTCTCCTTTTTGCTTTCAAACATGGAAAAGTACACGGAAACCTACGTTACTTTTTCATGGCAACGGAAAATCAAGATCGACTTACTGATGCTTATGCAAATGCGGCCGGAGGTGGATTATTTTACGAAACTGCCGCTTACAAAGGATTTCAAATGGGTGTAGGTGGTTATTTTATTTATAACCTGGGTTCGTCAGATATGACGAAAGTCGATCCATTTACTAAAGCAGTTAATCGCTATGAACTTTCCCTCTTCGACATAAAAAATCCAGCAAATAAGCACGATTTAGATCGATTAGAAGAGTTATATTTAAAATACAACTTTGGCAAATCACATGTAATAGCAGGTAAACAATTAATTAATACGCCCTTCATTAATCTACAAGATGGACGTATGCGCCCCACAGAAGTAGGTGGTTTATATGGCGAAATCTATATAGGCAAAAGAAATAAACTAGAAGGCGGGTATTTATACGAAATCTCGCCTAGAGGAACTGTGGATTGGTATGGGATTGGTGAATCAATGGGTATTTATTCAAATGGCATAAATATCGATGGAACGAAAGGCAATTATGCGCAGAACATCGAATCAAAAGGCATTTATTTAGTGGGATATACGCATTCTTTACCCAAGGGTTATTCCTTTAAAGTCTGGAATGTTTATGTCGATAATGTTTTCAATACGTCACAAATTCAATGGGATATCAAAAAAGGAAATTGGGTCGCAGGGGTACAGTATACAGAACAACATGCTGTCAATTTTGGAGGAAACGAAGACCCGTCGAAAACCTATTTTGACCCCTCACAAATGTCCCGTGTGTTTAGTACAAAACTTGGCTGGGAGAATAACCAATGGAAAACTTCGCTAAATTATACTCGAATTACAGGTGAAGGCCGTTATTTAATGCCCAGAGAATGGGGAAGAGATCCTTTTTTCACCTTTATGCCTAGAGAGCGTAATGAGGGTTTAGGCGATGTGCAGGCTTTCGTAGGAAAGGTAAGCTATGCCACACCCAATTTACCCGTTAAGGCATCTCTGAGTTATGGTTTATTTAAACTACCAGACGTAAAACAGGTAGCTTTAAATAAATATGGACTTCCTAGCTATAACCAACTTAACTTGGATATCAATTATGAATTCGAAGGATTCTTAGAAGGTTTAGAAATTCAAGCCTTATACGTCCATAAATCCAATCAAGGGGAAACCTATGAAAACGAGAAATATATTATTAATAAGGTGAATTTGAGTAATTATAACTTGATTTTAAACTTCCATTTTTAGGTCAAATAAAAAAATTAGCTTGTGATAAATATCACGAATTAACTTCTGAAAACACCAGACATTTGCATTATCAAAAACAACAAATAAACGCATGGAAATAATTGGCTATTTTGCTTCTTTACTAATTGGGGTCTCACTAGGACTGATTGGTGGTGGGGGATCCATTTTAACAGTGCCTGTATTGGTCTACTTATTTGGAGTTGATCCCATACTAGCAACAGCTTACTCTCTTTTTGTAGTAGGAGCTAGTTCACTAGTAGGAGCATTTCCTAAATACAAGCAAGGCTTAATCAACGTAAAAACAGCAGTCATTTTTGGCATACCATCGATTGCAGCTGTATATGCCACGCGTAAATTCATCGTTCCCTTAATCCCATCTGAAGTATTTACCTTGGGTGATTTTGTTGTCACTAAATCTGTTTTAATGATGGTTTTGTTTGCGATTTTGATGGTAGCAGCTTCTATATCCATGATTCGTGGTAAATGCGAGCAATGCGAAAAAGAGAAATCAGGAACCTATGTTGAGGAAAAACAAGTATTCAATTACCCAATGATCCTAATAGAAGGAGCAGTGGTAGGAACTTTAACTGGATTAGTTGGTGCCGGTGGTGGTTTCTTAATCATCCCAGCTTTAGTGATGCTTTCAAAATTATCGATGAAACAGGCTGTAGGCACCTCCTTGTTAATTATTGCGGCTAAATCATTAATTGGATTTACAGGTGACTTAGGACATCAAGAAATCGACTGGAACTTATTGTTAATCGTAACAGGGCTTGCCATCGTTGGGATTTTCTTAGGCGATGTCATCAGTAAAAAAGTAGACGGAAATAAATTAAAAGTAGGTTTTGGATGGTTTGTTTTGGTGATGGGTATGTATATCCTGATCCAACAATTAGCCTTCCCATTAAAATAAAAAAACATTCACAGCATAAAATTAATAAAATGAAAGTAGAACAAATTTACACAGGATGCTTAGCACAAGGTGCTTATTACATCGAGAACAATGGTGAAGCAGCGATTATCGATCCACTTCGCGAAGTGCAACCATACATCGAAAAAGCAAAGCGTAATGGGGCAAAAATAAAGTATGTATTTGAAACTCACTTCCATGCCGACTTCGTTTCTGGTCACATCGATTTATCAGCGAAAACAGGTGCTCCAATCGTTTACGGACCCAATGCAGCTTGCGAATTTGAATGTATCACAGCTACTGACGGTCAAGTATTCCCCTTAGGAAACGCTACCATCCGGGTGATTCATACACCAGGTCACACGATGGAATCAACTTGTTTCCTTTTGATTGACGAACATGGAAAAGAAACAAGCTTATTCTCAGGTGATACTTTATTCATCGGCGATGTAGGACGTCCAGATTTAGCTCAAAAAGTAAAAGCTGACTTGACAGAGGAAATTTTAGCGGGTCATTTATATGATTCTCTTCGCAATAAAATCATGCCTTTAGCAGATGATATTATCGTATATCCTGCCCACGGAGCTGGTTCAGCTTGTGGAAAAAATATGAGCAAAGAGACGACGGATACATTGGGTAACCAAAAGAAAACGAACTATGCGCTAAACCCGGCATTAACAAAAGAAGCATTTACAAAAGAGGTTTTGACAGGGTTAGTAGCTCCCCCGGCTTATTTCCCATTGAACGTTTTGATGAATATCCAAGGATATGATTCGATTGACAAAGTATTGGAGCGTGGCCAACATGCCTTAAGTCCAGAGGGTTTTGAGGCAGCAGCGAACGAAACTAGTGCTCTAGTCTTAGATACACGTGATCCTCAGACGTTCGCAGCTGGATTTGTGCCTAATTCAATTAACATCGGAATTGATGGATCTTTTGCTCCTTGGGTAGGTGCCATGATTCCTGATATCAAGCAAGAAATCTTATTAGTAACAGATGAAGGTCGTGAAGAAGAAGTAATCACCCGTTTAGCTCGTGTAGGTTACGACTTTACGATCGGTTACCTAAAAGGAGGATTTGCTTCATGGAAAGCTTCAGGTAAAGAATTTGACCAAATCGAATCAATCGAACCAGCAGAAGCATTTAAGCGTGTCTCAGCGGGTGAAGGTGAAATCATCGACGTACGAAAAAATTCAGAATACTTATCTGAGCACGTAATTGATGTAGAAAATGCGCCGTTGGATTTCATCAATGAAAGCATGTTGAAAATCAATAAAAACAAAACTTACTTCGTACACTGCGCAGGAGGTTATCGTTCCATGATTTTCAACTCTACGTTAAGAGCTCGTGGATATGATAACTTAATTGACATCAATGGTGGTTTCAAAGCGATCAAAGAATCAGGCAAGTTTCAAGTATCAGATTATGTTTGTCCTTCAACCCTCTTATAATCATGGAAAAGTTATTAGCAAATCCAGCAACTACGGTTGTTGACGTACGTGAAACAGGAGAATTTGCAAGCGGCCACTATGAAGGTGCCATAAATATACCATTAGGTATAATTCCGCTTCGGCTAGATAAGTTCAAGGCAATGCAAGGACCGATCGTGGTTTATTGCCGTAGCGGAAATCGTTCAGGTATGGCGATGAACTTGTTAAAACAAGCAGGATTAACCGAGGTATTTAACGGGGGTGGATTACATGAAATGCTTATTTTCCAAGATTAACAAACACCTTTAATGAGCGCAGGCATGACCTGGGCTTTTAACAAATATGAACATGTTCACAACACTGACACAGAATTGGAACGTTATGCGTATCATTCGTCTCGTTTTAGGAGGATATGCCTTGATCGAAGCTTATCGAGGTCATGACATACTCATGGGTATACTTGGGTTAGTGCTGGTAGGAATGGCACTATTGAACGCAGGATGCGGTACTCAAGGATGTGGAGTCCCCGTACATAAATCAACAATAAAAGAAAATGATGATGTGGAATATGAAGAATTTCATTCGAAATAATGGTTGGCAAATCTTAGGAGGAATATTCGGTGGAATTGGCGGATATTTCTATTGGAGAGATATTGGATGCGTATCAGGAACCTGTCCGATTACGAGTAAGCCACTAAATAGCATTGTTTATTTCGCTGTTTTAGGCTATTTCATACTAGGTACAATTTCACAATGGCGTAAGCTAAAACCAGAGCAAAAAGAAATATAAATTATAAATTGAATTAATTTTAGAAATAGACTATCGACTAAATTAACTTACTATGATGGAAACGATCACCCAACCTTGGCCTTGGTATACGGCTGGAATCATTATTGGACTTATTGTCCCGGCCTTATTAATCCTAGGCAACAAACACTTTGGCATATCAGCTAACCTACGCCATGCGTGCGCAGCATGTTTACCTAGCAACATTCCATTTTTCAAATACGATTGGAAAAAAGAATCGTGGAATTTCTTTTTTGTTGGCGGAATATTAGTGGGCGGCATCATCTCAACCCTATACTTAGGATCAGGAGATGACGTTATCGTGCACCCAGATTTAGCAAAAGAATTAGCTAGTTATGGCATCACTGATTTCTCAGGTATGGTAACTAAACAATTATTCTCATTTGAATCTTTATTCACAGTCCGTGGCCTAGTCATGATGATTGGAGGTGGATTTTTAGTGGGTTTCGGCGCTCGTTATGCGGGTGGATGTACATCAGGTCATGCCATTATGGGACTTTCCGACTTACAGTGGCCATCTTTAATCGCTACCATCTGCTTTATGATTGGTGGATTCATCATGGCTAATTTCATTTTACCATTCATCTTACACCTATAATTCACATGGAAAACAAGACAAATCAACACACAAATCCGACAGATTTCGAAGTACGTTCATTAGACACTATGTGTGTGAATGAATCCGAATTAAAGCACCCTTGGTACTACAACTTAAAATATAGTTTAGTCGGTATTATTTTTGGAATCGTATTCATCAAAGCTGAAATCATCTCTTGGTTCAGAATTCAAGAAATGTTCCGCCTTCAAAGTTTTCACATGTATGGCGTTATTGGAACAGCCGTGGTTGTAGGTGCGATATCCGTATTTCTAATCAAGAAATTCAAGGTTAAAACGATACATGGAGAAGAAATTACGTTCACCGACAAAAAATTCAATAAAGGCCAAATCCTGGGTGGGCTAACATTTGGTCTAGGGTGGGCACTTACGGGTGCTTGTCCTGGTCCACTTTTTGCACAAGTAGGTTCAGGTGCCCTAGTTGTTTTAGTCGTTATTCTCAGCGCTACAGCCGGCACGTGGGTTTATGGTAAGTTTAGAGACCAGTTGCCTCACTAAGGAATAAGAAGGATTTTAGTTTAAGTCGGAATCCCTCTTTAGTTTTTAAAGATATATAAATAATAGCGACGGAAAATAAATAACTAAAATGATGAAAAATCTAAATGCCATTGGACTTGACAAGTCTAAATCGAAAGAGCTTGCAGAGAAATTAAATACTCTTTTAGCGAATTATTCTATTTTCTATCAAAATACAAGAGGATACCATTGGAACATCAAAGGCCAAAAATTCTTTGAACTTCACTTGAAATTCGAGGAATTGTATACTGATTTACTTTTAAAAATAGATGAAGTAGCAGAACGCATACTAACCTTAGGAAACACGCCGCTTCACAACTATTCTACCTACAAACAAACTTCTCTTATTACTGAAAGTACAGAAGTTTCAGACGGAATTAAGGCCGTGGAAAATATCCTTGAATCATTTAGAATTACAATTACACTCCAACGGGAAATCTTACATTTAGCAGCGGAAGATGAAGGGACAAATGCACTAATGAGTAATTACATTCGAGCTCAAGAAAAACTAGTCTGGATGTACTCTGCATTTTTAACTACGTGAATGAACAAAAAAGACGCTGACTAATGACAGCGTCTTTTTATTACCCCCCTAATTCTCCATTACCTAAACGTATAATCCACACCAGTCACCTGACTTAACAAAGTCTGTGGACCATCTAAAATCTTAGCATCATGACGCAAGGTAGGCGTTACGGGAGAGAATTTAGCTAAATATTCTTTCATCATGCTATGAAGCGTATAAGCCGTATTCTTAGCCTCCTTTACGCCTTTCATTCGACAAAGCATATCCTCTGGATCTCCATCACGCTCGCATGCACAAAGCACGTAAGATTTCTCTAGCTCTAAAGGACCATCACCGATAATCACTTTTTGAACACGATGCCCTGCTCGCTCAAATGCTTTGAACTCCACTTGCATGCCCTTGAAACGTATAAACCAACCGCCAAAACGCAGGGATGCATCCTGTGCAAAAACATTCTGCAATTCCTTTTCTAACCAATTCATGATTTGTTGGCCCGTGGCTTTTGCCGTTCGAATCGTGGAATCTACCGGCAGCATATCATACAAATAACCTTCTGTAATGGCCACTTTCCCATCCTTCCCAGGTACACGGGGTGGGCAAAAACGAAATCCATTGGATAAAACAACATCTGCATTTACTTTCCATTTTAGCGCATCTACAATCATCGTATCAATCGTGTTTTCTACAACAAAATTCCTGTAAAGTGGAACAGTACTGTACCCTAAAACCTTATTAATTTCTTATTTAAATGGTTTCTCTAAGTCTTGAACTAAGTTCTTTATGGCCGGATCAGCAGGATATTTCATAGGGTCAACCTCCACTAATTCATAGGAGGACCCCATAGCCTTGCCGTCTTTCACATGAATATCAAGTTTACCGATGAAAGAGCCAAACGCTCCTGGCTCTACAATTTTCGTATACTCCGCTTGAATCGGCTTACGAACTCGCTCATGCGTATCTGCTCCGAAAATGTAGTCAACACCTTGGCAATCAGGATTATTTCCCAATGCGATTTGTTGAGATAGGCCTAGATGTGATAAAATAATGACAAAGTCACATTGTTCTTGTTCGCGCAATAAAGTCACATATTCTTTAAGATTATCCTCTGGCTTAGTATAAATAATACCTTTTGAATATAAAGGCGATTGACGCAAAGGAACCAATGGATCCGTATAGCCTAAAAAACCAATTTTTACCCCTAGGCGGTGCATGATTTGATAAGGCTGAAAGATAAGTTCACCTTTTTTCCCATTGCCAAGATCATGGAACATATTCGCACAAATTTTGGGAGCTAATAAACCTCCCAACAATTTCTGCATGTTTTTCTTATAATAAACCACTTCCCAGTTGCCAGGCAAATAAAGGTCGTAATCCATAGCATTTAGCAAGGGAACGAATGCCTGACCTGTCGTTTTTACAGACAACATACTTCCTTGAAACATATCACCAGTATCTAAAGTGATTGTATTTCCTGGATTTTTCTCCTTTAATTTCTTTAATGCAGTCGCCATGTGTGGATAGCCGCCTGCCTGACGAAAGGTCAACTCATTATTTTCCCAAAACAATTCATCATGTGCATGCAATTGGCAGTGCACATCCGTGGTTTGTAAAATGGTAATTTGACCCGAGCCAACCATTGATTTAGACGTTGGCGCATTATTTTCAATACTTTTAGCCTGTAAGGTAGAAGGCGTTAAAGCTGCTACACTTGTCAGAATTCCACCTTGTAAAAATTTTCTTCTTGAGTTCATTCGTTTATTTTTTTGAATTCTTGTGTTTAGCAATCCACTCTTTTATAGGCTTATAAGGTCCATATTTATGTTGATCTTCTGTAAATGGATCCGCAAAAGGACCAAATGGATGATCGAAAGGCTTGCCCGCGATATCTGGCCAATCCTTACTTAAATCCTTACTAGGGCGAGACATCGAATTTACATAAGCTGCCAAATCCCATGCTTCTTCGTCTGTTAATTGAGGTTTAGCGTAATTTGCACCTAGTGGCATGTTGTATGTAAATCGTCAGCAAAAAGTGGACCGATAGAGGTTATTTCTTAGGGAGTGTTTCTCGCTGACACCAATTTAGTAATAATTTCATTTTAAATAAAACAAATCATATTTAAAAACGAGCAGCAAATAAGCGAGCAACACCACTCTATTTCATCCGATTTAAATGTGTTTCAAAAATCAAAAAATACAAATAGATTAATCTGGTTTGGTTTTGAGATGTTTTAGATACGATAGGGTAGGGTTTCCTTAAACCGTACGGACTACCAGAAACCACTCAGGGCGAGTGGTTTCTTTTATTTTACGGGAGAGGTAGCAGAAGTGGTAGCAAACTATGTTATTTATTGAATTCTTTTGACCTCTG
>SXXW01000039.1 GCA_005791165.1 Cytophagaceae bacterium | reverse complement strand
TTTTTCAATTTCATCCAGTAAAATAACGGAATAAGGTTTGCGACGAACTTTTTCGGTCAACTGACCCCCTTCTTCATAACCCACGTAGCCTGGAGGCGCTCCCACTAATCTAGAAACGCTAAATTTCTCCATGTATTCACTCATGTCAATACGCACTAGTGAGTCTTCCTTGTCAAACAAATAAGTAGCTAATACCTTAGCCATTTCAGTTTTTCCAACTCCCGTAGGTCCTAAAAAGATAAATGAACCAATCGGTTTTTGAGGATCCTTAAGGCCCACTCGAGTACGCTGAATCGCTTTAACTAATTTTTTAACCGCATCTGTTTGGCCAATCACATGTTTGCTTAGCTCTTCTTCCATCTTCAACAATTTCTCCCCCTCTTTGGCTGCCACACGATTCACTGGAATACCCGTCATTTGAGCTATTACTTCGGCAACATGCTCATCGGTAACAGTAAATTTCTGTTTCTTAGACTCCTCATCCCAAATTTGCTTCGCTTTCTCTAACTGGTCTATCAACTTTTTCTCCCGGTCGCGCAATTGTGCCGCTTCTTCATATTTTTGAGATTTTACAACTTGATTCTTCTCTTTTTTGACAAGTTCAATTTGATTTTCTAATGCCACAATATCAGCAGGCACATTAATATTAGAAATATGTACGCGAGCACCCACTTCATCCATTACATCAATAGCCTTATCAGGAAGAAAACGATCTGATATATACCGATCCGATAATTTTACCGCTGAAATAATGGATTCAGGAGTATAAATCACATGATGATGCTCCTCGTATTTATCTTTAATATTGTTTAATATTTCAATCGTTTCGTCGATGGTCGTCGCATCCACCATTACCGTTTGAAATCTACGGGCTAATGCGCCATCTTTCTCGATGTATTGTCGGTATTCATCTAAAGTTGTAGCTCCAATAACCTGAATATCTCCTCGTGACAACGATGGTTTAAACATATTAGAAGCGTCTAATGAGCCCGAAGCACCACCAGCACCTACGATAGTATGCAATTCATCGATAAACAAAATCACATCGGTCGACTTTTCTAATTCATTCATCACCGCCTTCATACGCTCCTCAAACTGTCCACGATACTTAGTTCCAGCGACCAATGAAGCTAAATCAAGGGTAACCACACGTTTTCCAAATAACACTCTAGAAACCTTTTTCTGGATGATGCGTAATGCTAAACCTTCAGCGATAGCCGTTTTACCCACACCCGGCTCTCCAATTAAAATAGGGTTATTCTTTTTACGTCTCGACAAAATTTGTGCCACACGTTCAATTTCTTTCTCACGACCTACAATCGGATCTAATTTACCATTTTCAGCGATTTTAGTTAAGTCGCGACCAAAATTATCCAACACAGGTGTTTTGCTTTTTTCTGCTCCTTTAGTTCCACTGGCAGAAGCACCCCCTGGTGAATTAGAGGCTGAACCTGAATAAAGACGACTATCGTCATCATTATCATCCGTATCTGACGAAGATTTAGGCGAAATATCTTGACCAGTACTTGACTGAAAATCAACCATTTCTTTAATCAAATCATAATAAACCTGATATTTTTCCAAAATCTGTGTAGCCACATTATCTTCATCTCGAAGTATCGCCATTAACAAATGATCTGTTTCAACCAAATTTGTCTTGAAGTATTTGGCTTCTAGGTAGGTTAAACGTAAAACTTTTTCCGCTTGTTTTGTCAAGGGAATGTTCAATAAATTCTGCTTATCAAAAGTAGATTTAGTGGTAGACGCAGTTGAATGCTCAATACTCTGGCGCAATTGATCCAATGATACACCTGATTTTACTAATAACTCAACCCCTGAACTTTCTCCATCACGAATCATTCCCAACATTAAATGCTCTGTCCCGATATAATCATGTCCTAAACGCAATGCTTCTTCGCGGGCCAGCGAAATCACTTCTTTTACTTTATTTGAAAACTTTGCTTCCATTTGATTTCTTTTTATCTATTGCGAAAAACACATCTCAATATCTATTTGTTCAATATTAACGAAATTAACTTAAAATATTTCTCGATTCCTTCCCGTGGTTCATCAATAAATCCAAAATAGATAAATTAGGGACAAATGAATCACCAAAACATTGTCGATACGGAATCGATTTGAAATTTGTTCTTAATTGCCAATCTTGTTTGGCATTTATTTGATTCCAGAGACTCAGGTTATTTGTTGAATTAAATTGATCTGTTAGAGTGAAAGAAAACTCAACATTCAAAATTTTCATGATTAACTGAATGAAATCAATATTTAAATCTACTAAAAATTTATTTTTTTTCGCAAAAATATCGCTAATATATGGCTCAAAATATTCAAAAAAAGGTGCTTTCCCATATCCTGCTTGAATTGCGCCCATATGACGACGCTGCCAATCTTGAAAATAATCAATTCTAATATCTTTAGTTAATACTTTTTGTCCACTAACATGCACCGTTGGAACTGTTAAACATTCCTTTCCATTGGCTCCCAATACATATGTGCGATTACGAAAAGTTTGTTTGGAGAAATTCTCCATCACTTCAAATTCAACATGATTCGAATGAATCAATAAACTTACATATTCTAAGCAGGGCAAATATTGAATTTCAATGTGCATTGAAAAAATAATCGGATATTTGTAAAATTACATGTTAATGATGGCATACCCTTAACGTTTATCTATGTTTTTTTTAAAATTAATCGGCCATTTACCCCTATTTATTCTCTATCGAATAGCATCCTTAGCTAAATGGTTACTCTATTTTGTATTTTCTTATCGAAAAATGGTCATTGTTAATAATATCAAAAACTCCTTTCCTGACCTTAGCACCTCACAAGTAAATGCATTAACCATGAAATTCTATGGGTATTTGTCGGACCAAATGGTAGAATTCTTCAAAGGATCCACCATTAGCAAAGAAGAAATACTAGAACGAGTAAACTTGGTTAATGAGCAAATTATCACCAACTACCTAGACAAAGGGATACCCGTAGTTTTAGTTGCGGGCCATCAGGGTAATTGGGAATGGGCGGTGCATCGACTAGCCTTATCAGAAAACATATATGACATTGTCTATCAAAAGCTATCTAGTCCTTTGTTTAATGACTTTACATTTTGGGTGCGGTCAAGGTTTGGCAGCAACGTTTTAATGGAGAAACGAGAATCTGTCGTTTTGGCGCGGGAAAGAAAAAATATACCAAGAGCCATTTGTTTGGCAGCGGACCAATCACCCCCTAAACCCGAAAGTGCATATTGGACAAATTTCCTAAATCAACCTACTGGTTTTTTTACAGGAATGGAAAGGTTTGCCAGAGAATATCAATATCCAGTAATCTTTGTTGAATTAATTAGAGAAAAAAGAGGCTATTATACGATGAGTTTTGAAGAACTAATCAAACCATCTTATGAAAATGTGGACAAAGGAGCTATTATTGAACTTTTTGCGAGAAGGTTAGAGAAGTCAGTTCTAAAATATCCAGATCAATATTTATGGTCACATAAACGCTGGAAACATGAAAAACCTTCAGATATAACGATGAAATGGTGATTTATTTAAAATCATCACATTGACCCGCACCTTCCCTGATGATCACTGGAATTTCATCTGTTAGATCAATCACAGAGGAAGGATAAATCCCTCCAAATCCTCCGTCAAGAACCAAATCTACTTGGTTTTTGTAACGATCAAAAATAAGACTTGGATCCGTAAATTCTTCTACATCCAATCCTTCATGGGCCAATGTTGTTGTCAATAAAGGAGCATTAAGTTCTTTAATTAACTCAAGTATTGGCGAATAATCAGGAATTCTAATACCCACTGTTTTTTTTCCTTGAACCAAAACCGATGGAACATTTGAACTCGCAGGTAAAACAAAAGTATATGGACCGGGAAGATAATGTTTCAATAATTTAAAATTCACATCACTGACTTTGGCATAATTTGCAATAGAACTTAAATCGTTGCAAATGAATGAAAAACGATTCTTATTGGGTTTAATTTGTTTTATATCACAGATCCGTTGAATGGCTTGTTGGGAATTTATCAAGCAGCCTAACGCATACATGGTATCCGTACGGTAGATAATGACTCCATTTTTATGCAATACTTGCACGATGGAATCAAGAATATCGATTGAATTATTTTTATCGTATAGTTTAATTAGATGGGCTGCCATGACTAATACGTATTGAAAAAATCAGTGTCTTTTTCAACATCACTATCCTCGGTTTTCACTTGGTCTATACTGGCATTTATTTCAAAACCCACAATCAAAATCAAGGCAATAAAATACAACCAAACCATTAAGGCAATTAGTGACCCAATAGACCCATAAATTTTATGGTAACTAGCGAAATTGACTAAATAATAAGAAAAAATATTAGTGACCGAAATAGTCAAAATGGAAGCTGTAATAGAACCTGCGTTAAAAAATTTCCAACGTTTATGAATCGCAGGGGCATAATAATATATAATGGAAATGGTAAAAAAGAATACGGAGAAAATACTTAAATAAGTCAATGATTTGGTCAAATAATAGGTAAAATTATATTCAATTAAATCTTTTTTAGCCAACATTTTTAAAACAAAATTCCCCAGAATAAAAGCAACAAATGCAATCAATAGAACAAAGGTCAATAGAAAATTAAGGGCCACTGCAATAACTCTTTCTTTAATGAATCCTCTATTTTCATTTGTTTTGTAGGTAAGATTGAAAGACCTAATTAAAGCCATAATTCCACTTGTACTCGCATATAAGGCAAAAATAAAACCAAAAGAAAGCACGCCACCTCGTTTCTTATTTACTATTTCGCGTATTAACTCGGTCAAATCACCATGAAGATTTTTAGGAATTGTGCCCTTTAAAAATCCTATCATTTTAAGATCTAAATGATCAATGGGCATGTAAGGCAATAAGGAAAACAAGAAAATGATGGTGGGAAAAACAGCTAAAGTAAAATTATAGGCAACAGCAGCAGCACGTACGTCGATATCAAATTGAAAAATCTTTTGATATAAGATGCTAATAATACGGCAGAGCACATAATGCTCCTCATATTCTCTCCAAATAGCTTTAATCTCCTTAAGTAAATTTTTTTTCATCAATTGAAATAAGGCTTTAAAGCATTAATGATCCACTCGGGTGATTTTACAACTTTTTTCTTGGCCATATCCATAAAGACCAACGTTGTTTTGCCTTCATTAATTAAAAGCAAATCTTCATTTTTGATTTCATAGCTGAATTCAATTTTGGCTGAAGGCAATTGGGTTACATGACAAATCACGGTCAATTCATCATCATATAATCCTGGCGCATGAAATTTTGAATAATGCTCAAAAACAGGTAAACCAATTCCATTATCCTCCAAAACTTTATAGCTCACACCTAAAGATCGCAAGGTTTCAACTCTCGCTATTTCGTAGAAACGAGCATAATTTCCATAGTAAACGTATCCCATTTTATCAGTATCGGCGTAGCAAACTCGGTATTTAATCGCGTGTGTATACATTTAATAGATTTTATGGTCGTCTAAGGCCTTCTGGAATTTAGCTGCGTTTTGTAAATGCTCAGAATACGTCACGGCAAAATTATGAGAACCGGAAAAATCTTCTTTCGCACAAAAATATAAGTAATTATGTTTTTCCAAATTCAAAACCTTATCCATCACTCTTGGATCCGGTATAGAAATTGGCCCTGGTGGTAAACCTATAACACGATACGTATTATAAGGTGAATTAATCGATGTATAACGACCCGTTACACGTTTAATCGTAAAATCCTTCCAAGCAAAAACAATGGTTGGATCTGCCTGCAAAGGCATTTTTACTTGTAAACGATTCCAATAAACACCTGCGATCCTTGATTGCTCTTTAGTTTCTTTACTTTCTCCATAAACGATTGAAGCTAGCACTCCCACCTCACTTGGGCTTAATCCCAAGGCTTTAGCAGCCTGAACCCGGTCTGAAGTCCAATAACGATCATAAGACTTTTTCATTTTAGCCAAAAAGTCTTCAAACGAAATAGTCCAAAAAACCTCATAGGTATCAGGAATAAATAGACAAGGAATAGTTTCTTTTGAAAACCCAAGTGGTTCTACAATGCTCGAGGAATCCAATAAATGATAAATCGTAGCAGAATCATAGGCTAATTGACGACCCAATTTACCAGCTAAATCTTCTTTTAAACGGATATTTGAAAAGGTGATTTTCAAAGGGTCCTGACTACCATTACGAAGTTTTCGAATTAATTCCCAGTTGCCCGTCGTTTCATATATCAAATACCGACCTGGTTTCACTCGAGACGGATAATTAAATACTTTGGCTAAAAACCGAAAACTTAATTCATCCCGTATTAGCTTATTTTTTTCTAGCGTATCCAAAACCGTTTCATACGTTGATCTTTTGGGAATCAACAAAGCAAATGGCTTTTTATTCACATCAAAATTGGGAGTTTTGAAAATTTGCCAGGCGTAATATGAAAACATAGCCATCAACAATGAAAAAACTAATAAAAAAATCTTTAACCGCTTATTAGAAACCATATTATGCAATTTTAAAATCTAAATTAAATCGAACCGACAAGGCTTTTAAATCATCCACTACTGGGTCAATTAATGGAATACCATTGGCTTTTCGTTCTACTTCCAACTCTCTTTCAGGATCTCCAGGAATAATGACTTTTTGACCTTCAATAGCTTCAGCATTTCTAAACCGTTGGATCCAAATGTCCATATCTTTTTTAAACTCAATGGCAGGTCTAAACGCATCTATTCGCATCGCACCTATGAAATGACCCGTTCCCTTTCCAACTGTTTCTCCCGCATTCATAAATCCTGCCGTCGCAAAAGGAGGAACCCAAGGACCAAAATTAGCTCCTGACAATACGCCTGACAATAAATCAACAATGGCCCCAAGTGCATATCCTTTATGTGAACCATGCTCTCTATCACCTCCTAAAGGCAATAAAGCCCCTCCATTTTTAATGGCAAAAGCATCGTTGCTTGGCTTACCGTTTGAATCCTGAACCCAACCATCTGGCGTATTTAGGCCCTTTCTTTGTAGTATTTCCAACTTCCCATAGGCCACAGCCGTAGAAGCAAAATCTGCTAAAAAGGTAGGTTCATGCAATGCAGGAATGGATACAGCGATGGGGTTTGTACCCAGTAATCGTTCCCTAGAAAATGTAGGAGTTACTAATGGTGCGGCATGTGTCATGGCCCAACCGATCATATCTTGGCTTGCGGCTTTCATCGCATGGTATCCGGCAATCCCAAAATGGTTTGAATTTTGAACGGCCACCCAACCCGTTCCAGCTACATTAGCTTTATTACAAGCAATATCCATGGCTTTAGGTGCTACGACCAAACCAAGACCACGGTCACCGTCCACTAAAGCCGTAGAGGGACTTTCATGCAAAATTTTAATATTAGGTTTGGGATTTAAACGGCCATGATCAAATAAACGAATATAACCGGCTAATCTAGCTACCCCGTGAGAATCTATCCCTCTTGAATCAGCTGAAACTAACACATCAGCTGCCAAAATAGCATCATGCTCATTACAACCAATCGATTCGAAAACCGAAATGACATATTGCTTTAAAAGGGTATAATTTGCAATCATATAAATTTGTAAAAACGCAAAGATAAAAATAAGAATTGGGAAATAATTTGACATCTTTGAATATAAATTCAATTCAACATGCTATCATCTATTTGGTTTTGGATTGTTTCAATCCTAGTAGTCGTCGCCATAAGGGATGTATTTTTTCAAAAAAAACATTCCATCACGCACAATTATCCGATTGTAGGACACATAAGGTATTGGTTGGAAAAGATAGGACCAGAAATTAGGCAATACATTGTAGCTAACAATCGAGAAGAATTGCCATTTAATCGCCAAGAAAGATCGTGGATTTATGCATCGGCAAAAAAAGAAAATAATCTTCAGGGTTTTGGAAGTGATCAAGATTTTAATGCCCCAGGATATATTTTCATAAAAAATGCCATGATTGGGTTTAATCCACCAATGGACCATCCTTTTCATAAAAATCCAGGTGCAATGCCAGCGGCCAAAATCATGGGAGAATATCATCAAAGAAGAAGGCCTGACCGTCCTTATTCGATCATTAATATATCTGGGATGAGTTTTGGCTCATTATCCGCTAAGGCAGTTGAATCATTGAATAAAGGCGCCGATCTAGCTGGATGCTTTCATAATACAGGGGAAGGTTCATTGTCTCCTTACCACCAAAATGGAGCTGATGTAATTTTAAATATTGGAACTGCCTATTTTGGAGTTAGAAACGTAGATGGAAATTTTTCTATGGAAAAATTAAAAGAGAAGGTAGAAAAGAATCCATTTTTAAGAGCCATTGAACTTAAATTATCCCAAGGGGCTAAACCAGGAAAAGGGGGAATGTTGCCTGGTTCCAAAATTAATGATGAGATAGCTGCCATTCGTTTAATTCCAAAAGGAAAAGATGCCGTATCGCCAGCCTTTCACACGGCATTTTCAAACATACCCGAAATGGTTCAATTCATTGAAAGTATGGCTAAAGAAACGGGATTGCCTGTTGGCATAAAATCGGCCATCGGCAAATTAGAGCAATGGGAAGAGCTTGCAGCCTACATGGTAAAAACAAATTCAGGACCCGACTTTATTACGATTGACGGTGGAGAAGGGGGAACAGGGGCCGCTCCGCACGCCTTTGCTGATCATGTTTCCATGCCATTTACCTTTGCATTTGCTAAGATTTATCAAATTTTTCAAAGGCATGATTTAACAGATAAAATATTTTTTATTGCTTCAGGAAAATTGGGCTTCGCAGAAAAAGCCTTAATGGCTTTTGCAATGGGCGCTGACAGTGTTAACATTGCTAGAGAAGCTATGATGTCCATTGGATGTATTCAAGCCCAAAAATGCCATACGAATAATTGTCCTTCCGGAGTTGCCACATCAAATAAATGGCTGCAAGCAGGCATTGATCCACAATTAAAAAGTGAGCGATTTTACAATTACCATCGGTCATTAGTCAAAGAAATAGCCGAAATTTCACATGCCTGTGGTTATGAGCATCCAAGTCAAATGACGATGGAAGATATTGAATTATCGATGGGTGATAATAATCGAACCATGAGTCTTTCCAAAACTATGGGATATCACAAAAATCCGATAAAATATGAAGGTTTAGAGAAAATTATCAAATGCACACACCTCGGAGGACAAAATGCGAGGAACCGACTTTAGCTATTGAAGATAATCGGTTATCTTTGTAACATGTTATCAATATCTAATTTAAGTTTCTATTTCGGTAGTCGGGCCCTCTATGATGGAGCCAATTTACATATCAAACCTAAAACAAAAATTGGCCTAATTGGGGCCAATGGAACGGGTAAATCTACTTTACTCCGATTAATTTCAGGTGAATATAGTCCAGATGGTGGAAATATTTCAAAATCAGGCGAGTGTACCATTGGATTTTTAAATCAGGATCTCCTGTCCTATCAAACGGATGATAGCATCCTTCATGTAGCGATGCAAGCTTTTGAAAGAGCTTTAGAACTTCAAATACAGATTGACGCAGTGCTACATAAAATGGAAACAAATTATGAGGATAAGGATGTCGATTTGTTATCTAAACTCCAAGAAGAATTTGAAAGATTAGACGGATATACCATTCAGTCAAAATCTGAAGAGATTTTAGAAGGTCTTGGATTTACAACTGAGGACTTAAATAAACCATTGCGTTTATTCTCAGGAGGATGGCGCATGCGTGTGATGCTGGCAAAATTATTATTACAAAAACCGGCATTGTTGCTTTTAGATGAGCCAACCAATCACCTTGATCTTCCATCCATTGAATGGGTTGAAAAATACATTCATGACTATGAAGGTTCTGTAGTAGTTGTCTCCCATGATCGCTATTTTTTAGATCGTACAGTGGACAATATCGCCGAAGTATCTAATGCTAAAATCACTTTGTACCCCGGAAATTTTTCTTTTTATGAAGAGGAAAAATCCTTAAGAAATGAAATTCAAAAGGGTGCATATGAAAACCAACAATCTCAAATAAGGCAAACAGAGCGATTTATAGAGCGGTTTAAGGCGAAAGCAAGTAAGGCGCGCCAAGTACAATCTAGGGTCAAAGCACTAGATCGTTTAGATGTTGTAGATGAAGTGATAGACGAAAAAGCAAAAGTTAATTTCAAATTTAATTTTGGTACACAACCTGGAAGATTCATTCTGTTTTTAGAACATATTTCTAAGGCTTTTGGTGATAAAATAATCCTAAAAAACACATCAGCAACGATCAATCGAGGTGATAAAATCGCACTCATTGGTGCCAATGGAAAAGGAAAATCAACCTTATTAAGAATTATATCTGGAACTGAAAAAATTGTAGGCGAACGTAGAACTGGTCATAATGTGATCGAATCATTTTTTGCGCAGCATCAATTAGAAAGTTTACAAGTAGAAAATAATTTATTGGAAGAATTGAAAGCAACTGGCACGGCTAAAACTGAGATGGAATTAAGAAGTGTATTAGGATGCTTTTTGTTCTCAGGTGAAGAAGTATTCAAAAAAATAAAAGTACTTTCTGGAGGGGAAAAATCTCGTGTGGCTTTAGCCAAAGTATTAATATCCCAAGCCAATTTTTTATTGCTGGATGAGCCTACTAACCACCTTGATATGCAATCTGTGAATATTTTAATTCAAGCGTTGCAACAATATGAAGGTACTTATGTAGTTGTATCACACGATCGTTATTTTGTCACCAACATCGCCAACAAAATATGGTATATTGAAGATTATGAAATTAAAGAATACCCTGGCTCATTCGACGAATACGAAGTTTGGCAAGCCAGCAGAGGCCTTTCTGATGTAAGCACAGCAAAAAAAACGAGTGAAAAACCGAAACCAGAGTTAGCTCCCCATTCACCTAAAAGTACGTCGAGTAACCCTAGTCAAGAGAAATTAATCGAGAAACTTGAAGCCAAAATTATGGATTTAGAAGTATCCATCACGGAACTGGAAACCACAATGGCTAATTTAGCTCAAGAAGGAAAATTCAATGAATTACTCCCCATTGAATTAAAAATTAATGAGAAAAAAGATGAATTGTTGAAGGTTACCAATGAGTGGGAATTGCTAATCAATTAATTGAATGAAAATCAAAAGCCTAGTTATTTCATGGCAGATTATATTAGTTATTACCCATTATTTTAATTCGGTACATGCTCAAATACCTAATAAGGTAAATAAAGAGCAAATTAAGACCGTATTTCTTAGTCAAAATACCGCTAACGAGTTAATCGTTGATAATTTGTGTTTAGATATCGAGAGGCAAGGAAATATCAACTTGATTTTTGATGATTTAAACTTAGCTAATACCAATTTTTTCTTAAGAATTATCCATTGTCAATCTGACTGGAAACCTTCTACCTTAAATGATATAGAATATTTAGCTGATTTCAATGATATCCCCGTTCGATATCCTGAAACCTCCATGGGTACCAAAATGCCATATAAACAGTATAAAATTTCATTACCCAAAGTCAAAATAAGTGGTAATTACATCGCGATGATCTATGCCAATCGAAATAAACGTGACACCGTATTAACCAAAAGATTTTCTATTTATCAAAATGAAATTAATATAGGCGCCAAGATAAGTTTTGCCAAATCCAACCTATTACGTTCCACCCATCAATTCATCGACTTGAACTTAGGATATCCGTCCAACTATTTAATAAACTCAGATGAAAATTTGAAAATTGAAGTCCGTAAAAATAATCAACCTAAAAACTTTTTACCAAAAATTCCTACCCCAATGGTTCAAGCCATAGAGCGAAGAATAACGTATCAATTTTATAACCAAGAAAATGCGATTCCTGGGGGCAATGAATTTAGATTAATTGACCTAAGAAGTACGCAGCAAAGGTTAAATTTCGTGGGTCAAATCAACACATTGGATCGATATTTTGAAATATTAATTATACCCGAGCAAGCGCAAGGTAATTACTCATATGTTCAAAGACCTGATTTCAATGGGGCTTTTGTGATTGCCAACTACGAAAATCCAAATAATCCACTTCAAGCAGATTATGTTTGGTGTACCTTTATTTTTAAATCCAGAAAATTTGAAGATGAAAAAATATATGTCAATGGAGCGTTCAATTCGTATGAATTAAACAATTTAAACCAGCTCCAATATGATGAAACTAGAGGTGCCTATCTAGGAAGAGTATTATTAAAACAGGGAATATATAATTATCAATTTGTTAGCAGCAATCCACTAAATAATATTTTAGAGGGAAATCATTCCGAAACTGAAAATTATTATGAAGTTTTAGTGTATTTCAGAAAGCCAGGAGAACGTTATGATTCATTCATTGGCTATCAAAAAATACACTTTCCTCTTTAAACATTGAACCTAAAATGCATGATATCACCATCATGTACTACATAATCTTTCCCCTCAACATTTAATTTCCCTGCCTCTTTACAAGCAGCTTCACTTTTGTAGGTTTGGTAGTCAGCCATTTTAATTACTTCAGCTCGAATAAAGCCACGTTCAAAATCAGTATGAATGACACCCGCTGCCTGAGGAGCTTTCCAACCTTTTTGAATCGTCCAAGCCCTAACTTCTTGGACTCCTGCAGTAAAATAAGTAATCAAATTAAGTAAAGAATATGAACTCTTAATCAATTTACTTAAACCCGATTCTTCAAGACCATACTCACTAAGAAACATAGCCCTTTCATCTAAGTCTTCTATTTCAGCTATTTGTGCTTCGATCGCTGCACAGACAATGATTACTTCTGCATTCTCAGCCGAAACACTTGATTTTAATTGGTCTACAAAGATATTTCCGCCGGTCGACAAAGAATTTTCATCAACATTGGCTACATAAATAACAGGCTTATCCGTCAACAAACACAAGTCGCCGATTGAAGTTTCCCGTAAATCAGGATCCATATCTACAGTCCTAGCTGATTTACCAGCTTCTAAAGTTGATTTAAATAAAAGCAATGCATTTAATTCTTGTTTCGCTTTAGCGTCTCCTGCTTTGGCGGCACGCTCAATTTTACTTATTTTTTTATCAACAGATTCCAAATCTTTAAGTTGGAGTTCCATATCAATAATCTCCTTATCCGAAACTGGATTAACTCTTCCTTCCACATGGATGATATTATCATCTTCAAAACAACGTACAACATGAATAATGGCATCCACCTCACGAATATTAGCCAAAAACTTATTGCCCAAACCAGCCCCTTGCGAAGCACCCTTCACCAAACCTGCTATATCGGTAAACTCGATGACCGTTGGCAAAATACGGTTAGGTTTAACAAACTCTGCCAATATGTTCAAACGCTCATCTGGTACCGTTACAATTCCCACATTGGGCTCAATCGTACAAAATGGATAATTAGCCGCTTCGGCTTTATTTGAAGAAATAGCACTAAATAAAGTGGACTTACCTACATTGGGTAATCCAACAATTCCACACGTTAATCCCATAAAATTTTATATTTCAATTGCAAAAATACGGCTAATAATCAAAAAGCCCCTGCTTTCACAGAGGCTTTCGATTATTAAATATTAATTATTCCCATTTAAGATCTGTATTACCAAATTCTTCATCCTCCTTATTGAATTGATTAAAATCAACTTCGGGCATTAATTCAGTTTTGACATGATCTATGGCTTCTTTTAACCCTTCAGCAAACTTATCAAAGTCTTCCTTGTATAAAAACATTTTATGCTTTTCATAAACAAATCCATCCTCTTTTTGATGGCGTCTACTTTCCGTAATTGTAATGTAATAATCAAAAGAACGGGTAGACTTAACATCAAAAAAATAAGTCCTTTTACCTGCTCTAATGCGTTTAGAAAACAATTCTTCTCTATCTCTTTCTTCCACTTTAAATAAATTTTGGTTTATAATTTCGTAAATCTACTATTAATTTTATTGACTCAAAAATATTTTAAAATTTTAATCTTGTAATCAAGCGACAATGGCCGCATATTAAAAATAGAATTTTTAATTCTTGAAATTAAAATGAATCTTTAAGGTGTAATAAAATCCATTAATGGTAAAAGTATTCTATAGTTCCATTCTTGTTTTCTGTATCTCGATAAGCATTTGTTTATCCCAAGATTTGGGAGACGAAAGATATGGAATTGCGTCATTTTATTCAGAGAAATTTTATGGGAGACAAACTGCCAACAAAGAAAAATTAAATAAAACAAAACTCACAGCCGCACACAGAGCATATCCTTTTAATACGCTAGTTGAAGTAACAAATCTATCCAATAGAAAATCCATCATTGTACGAATTAATGACAGAGGACCCTATAAAAAAGGACGAATAATAGACCTTACAGATGCCGGCGCCAAAAAACTCAGATTAAACAAAATCGGATTAGCGAAGGTGAAAGTCAAAATAGTTGGATTTGAAGGCGAACAGATGTTGATACCTTACCAACATCTATCTTTGGCGACCAATCCGAAATTCAATCGAAAATATTATCAAAAGACCCGATTAAAATACAAAAAAAAATACCGTTTAAAACGTAATATCATACACAAGAAATACCTTAAAAAAAGGAAAAGAAAGAAAATAAAAAGCAAAAAGAAGACTCCGATTAAAAAGAATATCCGTAAAAAAACAGTGCCGAAGAAACAAGTAACGAAGCCATCCAAGTCCTCTAAAAAAGTGAAAAATGATCGAAAAACTCCTAAAAAAAAGTGAGTATAAATCCTTAGAAATTTTATCCAAAGAGATTTTAGAAGGACTATTTCATGGAAAACACAAGAGTATTCTTCATGGATTTTCATCTGAGTTTAAAGAATTCAAATCGTATGAACAAGGTGAAAATCCTAGAAATATTGATTGGAAATTATTTGGCAAGACTGATAAATTATACACCAAAATATATCAAGATGAGACCAATATTAAAGTCTATTTTATTTTAGATATTTCATCTTCCATGTTTTTCCCATTTGAGACTAATGAGAAAATAAACAAAGCAGTTCAAATAACAGCTACCCTATCCACTATACTTCAAAAACAAAAAGATTCATTTGGTGTAATTTTCATGTCCGATGATCTGACATTTGAGAGTAAATTAGGTCATAGTTTAGCTCATTTAAAATACATTTATCAAGCATTAGAAAATCTACTAGATGAAAAATCAATCAAAAAAAAGACAGGGTTTCCTGAATTAATAAAAGGTAGAATTGAGTTTTTAGGTAGTAAGAAAAAAATCTTTTTCATCTCTGATCTAATGTTTACGGAAGTTGAAAATTCATTATTCATACAATCTATGCTGGAAATCAAAGCGCTGAAAAATGAGGTAGAAATTCTGTACATGGTAGATCCTTCGGAAATCAAATCCCAGATTTCGTTTAGTAACTACATAAACATTGAGGACAAAGAAACAGATGAAATCTTATCTATACATGTAGATAATTTAAATCAGACATTACAAAAAATGCATGAGCTTAAATTCGAAAGTCTTATTTCAAAACTTATCCATAAGGGCATTAAAACCCATGTGATTTCGGTAGAACAACCATTAATTACCTTGATCAAGCAAATTATTTAATCGCGGCACTCAATTTATTTTCATGAAATTCAATGAAATCTTTTATATTTTCGATGGGAATTCTTTTGCCGATAATCTTTTTATTTCTATCTAAAATATAAATTATCGGGGTGGAATAAATATCAAACGTATTTTTAAAGTCAGTGTAATATTCCTCCTTCCCCGTCTTTGTGTTTACATGTACGTCAACCCCATTATACCAATTTTGAATTTTGAATTCGGCAATAAATTTTTTCCATTGCTCCTTTTCTCTGAGGATTGAAACGGCAAATACAATAGCACTTTTAGATTTTAGATAATCATTAAGAGCCACTAATTTTGGTGCTTCCTCTTTGCAATGACTACATTCGGGATCATAGATGAATAATATCGTATAATTACCTGGTGAAGCAGATAATGTTAAGAGTTTACCAGAAGGATCTGTTAAGTACATTTCAGGTATTTTCTTGCCTATTAAAAGGGGCTTAAGAACCTTAACTCGCTCTTTTATTCGCCTAACGGTAGAAGTATCCCAAAGCTTAGGTTCATTGATATAATACTTTTCAGACATGTGCACAAAAGCCGCATCGGTACCTATTACGTTGTGATTTTCATAGGTACTTGAAATTTTATAAATGACATATTTACGAACATCTTCATTTTTAATTTTAGCCAAAATAATATCAGCTTCTTTTGTGATTGAATCTGATTCCTGTACCACTAAATCAGCAAAGAATTTCTCTAATTTCTTTTGTAAAAATGGAGTACGAATGAACTTTTCGTCGTTTAAATCTACGTTATCAAAAAAGTGCTTTTTATAATATCGATATTGAAACTGGAACAAATCGGCACTATCTTTTGCATTTTTTACCACCTTTGAATAGGCAGGGATATCAGGTTCAAAGGTTGCTTTAATCAATTTAGAGGCAAATAAATTTTTGTTTTTTAGCATCCAAGCTTGTTGGTAATCCAAAATAGATTTTCGAATCGCAGCAAACCGAGGATCATTTTGAGGAACAGATCTTAATTTTTCATACAGACTCACCATTTCTTTTTGAAAAGAATAAAAAGCTAGGTTTTCGTCGCTACCTATAATTTTCATTTTATTGATCAAATCCAGCGTATCAGTCTCAAATGAAAAATTAGTACTTCCAACTATGAAATCTAAATATTTTGACTGATCAAATGTGATCAAATAAAGACCCTTGGGTAGTTCTGTTTTACCTTTAAAAGTGAAATTACCGTCCCCATCCGCCTTGGCAGTATCCTTAACCACTTGTTGGGTCGAACCAAAATAATGTGCTAAATATACATCTGTATTCTTAACCCCTACAATTTTACCTTTGATTAAATAGCCTTTAACGCTCGTTGGACTACTTACTTTGGTCTGCGCAAAGGCCGAGAAAAAAGAAAAGAAAATAAACGTATAAACAAAAAATATTTTCATAGAATTAGAATAATTTTACAAATAAACAAAAATAAAATTACGATGTTTTTTGCGCTATCTAAAATTATAGATTTTATTCTTTTGCCAATCTGTTGGATATTTATTTTACTGCTTATTTCATACCTAACAAAGAATCAAAAATTAAGAAAACGCTCTCTTTTATCGATTCTAGTAATTTTAACACTTTTTAGTAACCCTTGGTTTGTGAATCGATTGTATCTTTTTTATGAACAACCTACTATTTCACTATCGCAAAACGAGAATTACACTTGGAGCATCGTTTTGGGGGGTGGCATGATAAGACCGAGCGATGATGACCATTCAAACAAAATAAATGTAGGAGAAACGGCTGATCGTTTTATTCAACCCATTCTATTGTATAAAGCTGGAAAAATAAAGAAAATATTAATTACGGGAGGGAACACCAGTATTGGGAAAATTAAGGTAGATAAAGGGCATGAAACCAGTGACGTCAGGCAATTATTGATTTCTATGGGAGTGAATCCAAAAGATATATACATGGAAACAAAGGCCCGTAATACCAGAGAAAATGCATTGTATTCTGCCCAAAAACTTAAAAACTACATTAAGAACGAAGAAGTCCTTTTAATTACATCTGCGATGCATATGCCCAGATCTATTCGTTGTTTTGAGAAAGCAGGATTTAAAGTTAAAGCCTATCCGGTCGACAAAAAAGGAAGCAAAAATGATTCTGGCATACTCGATTTGTTAACTCCATCAGATCATAATCTTTCAAGAACATCCCAACTAATCCGCGAGATTAGTGGCTTGATCATTTACAAGATAATGGGGTATTGCTAAGTAGATAAGATTTCTACCATTCTGATTAAATCTTCAGAAACAGGTTTCTTTTTAGTAATGGTATCATGGAATGGAGTATACACTAATTGGTTATTAACCACGCCGGCCATTACGTTCTTCTCCCCTCTTAACAATCCTTCTAATGCTCCTAAACCTAATCTACTAGCTAATATTCGATCAGAAGCAGTCGGAATTCCACCTCGTTGAATATGGCCTAAAGTAGTTACTCGGATATCCAACTCAGCACTCATACTTTCTTTTATTTTTTTGGCTATTATTTGTGCATTTCCTTCTTCATCACCCTCAGCTACTACTACAATAGAAGAAGACTTAGCCTTTGCAAATCCTTTTTGTAAAATTGCTACAATCTCACTGACAGGGGTTAAATTTTCAGGAATCATAACAGCTTCTGCACCTCCTGCTATGCCGCATTCAATCGCTATGTATCCTGAATCGCGCCCCATGACTTCAATAAAAAATACTCGGTCATGTGAATCAGCCGTATCGCGGATCTTATCTATCGCATCTAAAGCAGTGTTTACAGCGGTATCATACCCAATCGTATAATCCGTTCCATACAAATCATTGTCGATGGTGCCTGGAGCACCCACTGTAGGAATTTTAAATTCATTGTAGAAAATTTCAGCACCTGTAAATGTACCATTACCACCAATGGCAACTAGACCTTCTATTCCTTTTTCTTTCAACTGATCGTACGCTTTTTGACGACCTTCTGAGGTCATAAATTCTTTTGATCGAGCTGATTTTAGGATGGTACCACCTCTTTGAATTATATTACTGACGGATTGAGAATTTAAAGGAATAATGTCTCCTTTTATCATTCCATTATAACCTCTAACGATGCCAAAAACATCAACATTATGATAAGCGGCGCCACGTACAATGGCGCGTATGCAAGCATTCATTCCAGGAGCATCACCTCCTGATGTAAAGACAGCTATTTTTTTCATTTAATCAATTTTATGTCACTCCAACTTTTCATACATTCAAAAATACAATCTTTATAGATTATATCAGCTAAAATAAATTTTTAATGATTCAAAAAAACTTAAAAATATTATTTTATTAAAAATTAATTATAAACAAGCATTAGTAACTTGCAAAAAAATACAAATTATGTCAAACAAAGCGAACGAATTCTTATATAACTATTTAAATAACGCATCACCCACTGGATTTGAAATGTCAGGCCAAAAAATATGGCTAGACTACATTAAACCTTATATAGATGAAAAAATTATAGATACTTATGGTACAGCTGTAGGTGTTATTAATCCAGGTCAGCCCTATTCTGTTGTCATAGAAGCTCATGCAGATGAAATTTCCTGGTTTGTCAATTACATAGATGAAAATGGATATTTATTTCTACGTAGAAATGGAGGCTCTGATGCTTTAATTGCTCCTTCCATGCGTGCAAATATTCACACGAAAGATAAAATCATCAAAGGTATATTTGGTTGGCCCGCGATTCACGTGCGCGATTTAGCGAAGGACAAAGTTCCTAGCATATCCGATATTTTTATTGATTGTGGTGCATCCAATAAAAAAGAAGTCGAAAAAATGGGTATACATGTAGGCTGTGTCGTTACTTTCGAAGATGGATTAATGGAACTGAATAAAAAGTATCTAGTAGGTAGAGCTTTAGATAATCGAATCGGTGGTTACATGATTGCCGAAGTAGCCAGAAGACTTAAGGAAAAGAAAATCAAACTATCCTATACGTTATACATTGTTAATTCAGTACAGGAAGAAATTGGATTACGTGGATCTGAAATGATCGTCCGCAGATTAAAACCTGATTTGGCATTTATTACGGACGTTACACATGATACCCAGTCGCCCATGTACAATAAAAAAACCCAAGGCGATATGTCTTGTGGAAAAGGGCCCGTCATCTGTTATGGTCCTGCCGTACAAAATAATGTGCGTGATTTTATCATTGACATAGCGGAAGAAAATAAAATTTCATATCAAAGGCAAGCCGTTTCTCGGTCTACTGGTACTGACACAGATTCTTTTGCTTATGCCACTGAAGGAGTCGCGTCCGCTTTAATTTCCTTGCCTTTAAAATATATGCATACCACGGTAGAAATGATTGCCAAAGATGACATGAATGCCGTGATAGATTTAATTTACCAAACGCTTCTCAAAGTAAAAGGAAATGAAGATTGGAGATATTTTAAATAAATTTTAACATAACTTCAGGTTTCACGATAAGTCGACAACAAAAAAGGTGAATGGAAACATTCACCTTTTTTGCATATTCAGACTATTGAAATCAATTCAATTTCAAATACCGTCTAAAAAATTCATAGGTACGAAGCATCTGATCGATTCTTTGACGATTATTTCCAGTCCTAGTTATTTCATGAGAAGCATCTGGATGTCTAACATATTCCACATCGCGGCCCATAATTTTTAAACTTTTATATAGCGTCTCACTTCCAATGACTCCCGTTCTCAAATCATTTTCCCCATGAAAAATAATTAATGGAGTCCGAATGTTTTGAACATAGGTCAATGGCGACTCTCGGTCTAATATAGTTCTAGCTGTTTTTTCCCAAGGATAACCACCAAAATATCGAGGAGCTAATCGCCACGCATTACCCTCACCTAAAAAAGTACTTAACTCATAAACTCCTCTTTGGGAACATGCTACTTTAAACCGATTTGTGTGTCCGATCATCCAAGTAACTAAATAACCTGCATACGAGCCTCCCGTGATAGCTAATTGAGTTGTATCGACCCAACCTTCCTTTACGGCTAAATCAGTCATTTGCATAATGTCTGACATAGGTCCAGTTCCCCAATCTTTAACATTGGCAGCTAAAAACGCTGATCCATACCCACCACTTCCCCTAGGATTGCCAAAAACAACTCCCATTCCTTTACTTGCATAATATTGAAATTCATGCCACATGCTTGCCTCTCCAGTTCCCCACATCGCAGAAGGACCTCCATGAATATCGACAACCAAAGGATATTGAACTCCTGATAGATAATTCATGGGCTTCATTAACCAATAATCAACTCGATGACCTTTTTTGTTTAGAAAAGACTTTTTGATAGGTTTTGAAATCGATTTACCCACTAGCCATTTTGTATTTTCAGCCGTAAAAAGAGACTCAGAGGCTCCTCGTAAATCATTTACATAAAGTTCAGATGGATTGTTTATACAAGTTTTGGAGTAAATTAAATTACCATCTTTAACATCAAAACCTAAAATACCATCCACTTCAGAAGTAATTTGTTTAACCTTTTTTGTCTTTATATTATAAACAAAAAAGGGAGCCCCCCCTCGATCTTGAGCTGTAAAATAAATATTTTCGCTATTCTCTGACCATTTCATTTGAGTGACAACCCGATCCATGGGTACCTCGATCATGTCAAAGTTATTCAAATTAAGAATCTTTAAAGTACCATTTCGAACTATCGAAGTACTAGTTTCTACATAGGATAAGAAATTCCCATCTGGGCTTAAATTGATATTCGAATATGCAAAATCTTTCTTTTCCACAAGGGTAGTATATTGATTATTGGATCGATTATACAACACAATTTTATGATCTAAAACACGGTCAGGATGTGTAACACTATCGACCGGAATGATGGCTATAATACCTTTGGGGGTTTCTATCCATTCTGCCCAAAGTTCATAAGGATTATTGATCAAAACGGGTTTAGAGGAGCCATTCACTGAAATTTTAAATAATAAGTTAATTGGAAATTCACCAGTCGTTGTAGTCTCTTCTTGAAAATTTAACCGATTAATAACCTTTGCCTTTTTATCTTTTTCATTTTGATATAAATAGGCTCTAACCTCATTTATACTTCCATTGGGGTCAGCTTTAGATGAAAGGGCATATACATTTGCATCCAATTTCGGTTTTTCAATATTCCATGAAGGAATAGACTTCGAAGGATTATGTAAGGAATCCAACAAATATTCTTTCATCGATTTTCGTTCTTGATAAAAGATAAATTGGCCATCATTAGACCAAATAGGATTAATTACACCTCTAGAAGACGTTGTGATAGCTATAGGTTCTCCCCCATTTAACTTCATAATATATGCTTGGGATTTATTACCGTTATCTCTAGAGAATAAGATTGAACTGCCATCAGGACTCCATGAAGGTGATGAAATGGAATATTTGCCGGAGGTCAACGCCCGATACGTTTTAGTCTTTATCTCGCCTAAATACAATTGGGTAAGATAGGTAAAATCACCTTTTTTATCCACATCATCTTTAATTTCCATGATCGAAAAAAGAACATATAAACCATCTGGAGAAATTTGAGGCTTTCCAATCGTTTTAATTTTCAACATATCAGTTACTTCAATCGGCTTTAAAGCATTCTGCTGAGCGAGAGATAATTGGGTTGAAAATATTAGAAGAATGTAGAAGAAGAAATTTTTCATTTCAAAAAAGGTTTTAATAATATAATCCGTTTGATTTTAATTGTTCCATAGCAAGTTTTTCATGTTGGATTAATGGTTCCAACAAATCATCCATGGAATGATGTATAACCGCATTGAAACTCAAATTGAAATCTTTTAAAATTTCAGTAAATATAAATTTCACTCGGGCTAAATGATATTCAGAGGTGAGGATTAAAAGGTTTTTATATTCGACTTCCTTCAGAATAAATTTAGACATCACCGCATCCTCAACAGTGTTTGAAGAGAAGGCCAACGGTAAAAAAGCAGTTGAAGGAACTCCTTTTTGGATTAAAAAATCCTTTAGGTAATTCGCATGCGCGACAGGGCTCGTATTAAAATGAGCACCAAAACCACCCGTACAAAGTATTTTATGTTTGGTAGGATCAAAAATAGACAAGCAGCCTTTAATGCGATCCAGCGCAATGGGACCTAAAGTACCATCAGGAAAATTGGGAGAACCTAAAACGACAATTACTTCCATAAAAAATGCTCAGAGACAAATCCCTGAGCATAAAAATACAAATATTTGGAATCAAATCAATTTTAGAATTTCCTCGCCAATCGCCTCAGTACCTAAAATCATATTCGCTGGAGTACTAGCATCTGCTATATCACGGGTCCTGAAACCCTTTTTCAATAAAGCATCTACCGCTTTTATAATCGTCTCCGACTCTTTCTTTAAGCCAAATGATATATCTAACAACAAAGCCGCTGATAAAATAGAAGCTAAAGGATTAGCCAAACCTTTTCCAGTGATATCATGCGCAGAACCATGAATAGGTTCATAAACACCTGTTCCATCACCGATGGATGCAGAAGCCAACATCCCCATAGAACCAGCAATTTGAGAGGCTTCATCTGTTAAAATATCGCCAAATAAATTAGCCGTTACCACCACATCAAAACGCTTTGGATCTTTAATTAACAACATCGCTGTAGCATCCACAAATTGATACTCGACCGTCACCTCTGGATATTCCAAAGCTAATTTTTGAATAACTTCTCTCCATAAACGAGAAGATTCTAACACATTCGCTTTATCTACGGAAACCAAATGCTTTTTACGCGTCATTGCCGCATCAAATGCCTTTCGGCCAATGCGCTCAACCTCGTAACGGCTATATTCAGCCACATCATAGGCAGTATCCCCATTGTTTTTACGACCTTTTTCACCAAAATATATATCTCCAGTTAATTCTCGAAAGAAAAGGATATCTGCTCCTTTTAAGATTTCTGGTTTAATGCTCGAAGCCCCTAATAATTCATCAAACAATTTTATAGGTCTCAAATTCGCATATAAACCTAATTCCTTACGCATTTTCAATAAACCCTGCTCAGGTCTAACTTTGGCTGAAGGATCATTATCATATTTGGGATGACCTACGGCGCCAAAAAGAACTGCATCCGAGGCCTTCATTTTTGCTAAAGTCTCAGCAGGAAGTGGATCGCCTGTTGCCTCTATCGCCTCATGACCAATTAATGCCTCATCATATGTAAACTCGTGACCAAATTTGGAAGCAATTTTCTCTAATACTTTTTTGCCGACTGCCGTAACTTCTTGGCCTATTCCATCCCCTGGAACAATTAAAATATGCTTTTTCACCATTTTTATTTTAAATTAAATTCAACATTTTCTGAGTGGCTTTGATCGCAGAAACCGTTTGGTCAGAATCTAAACCCCGTGTAATTAGCTCGCGATCCCCGTGAGCCCAAGTAATAATCGTTTCACATAATGCATCTGAATCGCCACCAGGTGGGATTCGAACCGCATAATCTTTTAATTGAGGTAAAATTTGACCATTTTTTTCAAAGATGATCAACAATGCTTTCATAAAAGCGTCATACTGACCATCTCCTTGTGCGTGTTCTTCAAAATATTCACCGTCAATGGAAATTTTTAATGTAACTGAAGGTCGTAAATCCTTGGAATGTGTCAGCACATAATTTAAAACTTGAACACGTTCCTCAATCGCACTGCTATCCAAAACATCTGAAATAATATAAGGAAGATCATTTTGAGTGACTACCTCTTTTCTATCTCCTAATTCAATAATTCGCTGGGTTACTTTTTTAAGATCTTGATCCGAAAGTTGAATGCCTAATTGGGCCAAATTGTTCGCAATATTTGCCTTACCACTTGTTTTACCTAACGCATATTTGCGCTCCCGTCCAAAACGTTCAGGCATTAAATCATTGTGATATAAATTATTCTTTTTATCCCCATCTGCATGAATTCCCGCAGTTTGGGTAAATACATTTTCACCTACTACGGGCTTGTTGGCAGGAATTCTAAATCCTGAAAAAGTCTCGACCAACTTACTTACGCTATACAATGATTTTTCACAAACAGAAGTAGAAACATCTTTTTGATAGTCATTCAAAACAGCTATCACACTGGCTAAAGGAGCATTACCTGCCCGTTCCCCCATGCCATTAACCGTTAAATGTAAACCATGTACACCATTCCTTACAGCTTCAAGGGCATTCGCTGTTCCTAAATCATAATCATTGTGTGCATGAAAATCAAAATGAATTTTTGGATACCGCTGAACGAGTTCCGAAATAAATACTGCCACCTCAGAAGGAATTAAAACCCCTAAAGTATCAGGCAATAAAATGCGTTTGATGGGCAAATGTTGAATAAAGTCAAGGTAGTCAATCACATATTCTTTGCTATTCCGCATCCCGTTGCTCCAATCTTCCAAATACACATTTACTTCTAATCCTTTAGAAACGGCCAAATGAATGGATTCAGCTATTTCAGAAAAATGTTGTTCAGGAGATTTTTTCAGTTGGTGCTTCAAGTGATTTAAAGAACCCTTGGTCAGCAAATTCATGACTCTAGCACCGCTAGATATCATCCAATCCACCGAAGTTCCACCATCCACAAAAGTTAACACTTCGACCTTATTCAGATAGCCATGAATGGCTGCCCATTCTGTAATTTTTTTTACTGCTTGAAACTCGCCATCAGAAACACGAGCAGAGGCAATTTCAATCCGATCAACTTTTAATTCAGTCAAAAGTAATTGCGCAATCGTTAATTTCTCAGAAGCTGAAAACGACACCCCGCTTGTTTGTTCTCCATCGCGCAGAGTCGTGTCCATTATTTCTATGTGGCGTTTCAAATGCTTATCGGTTTAGTGCAAACGTAGCTATTTCATCTTTCATCGCTTGAAGATAATCGATGTCATCAAAGCCATTTAATAAATTATGCTTCTTATAACCATTGATCTGAAAGGACTCGGAAGCGCCTGTTGGAACAATAGTAATGGTTTGTTCTGGCAAACTTACTTCCAACTCAGCCTTAGGATCTTTTTCAATCTCAGTAAATATTTGATGTAAAAATTCTGGGCTTACTTGAACAGGTAAAATACCTACATTGATCGAGTTTCCTCTAAAAATATCTGCAAAAAACGAAGAAACTACGCAGCGAAAACCATAATCATAAATGGCCCAGGCAGCATGTTCCCGTGAAGAACCTGATCCAAAATTTTTACCACCCACTAATATCTTACCTGAATACGTAGGATTATTTAAAATAAAATCAGATTTCGGTTGGTCGTTTTTATCATATCGCCAATCTCTAAATAAGTTATCACCAAAACCTTTTCGTTCAGTAGCTTTCAAAAAACGAGCTGGAATAATTTGATCCGTATCCACATTTTCTATGGGCAAAGGAACGGCAGAACTACGTAAAACTTTAAAACTATCGTAAGCCATAATAATCTTTTTAAATATTATAAAAATTGTCTTGGATCTGTTACAACCCCAGTAATTGCAGCTGCTGCGGCTACTAAAGGACTGGCCAACAAAGTTCTTGAACCTGGTCCTTGGCGACCTTCAAAATTACGATTCGATGTACTCACCGCATATTTTCCTGCAGGAATCTTATCGTCATTCATGGCCAAACAAGCCGAACAACCTGGTTGGCGTAAGGCAAAACCCGCCTCCATCAAAATATCATAAATACCTTCTTCGTGTATTTGAGCTTCCACCACATGAGAACCTGGAACGACCCAAGCCGTTACGTGATCCGCTTTTTTTCGACCTTTAATAATCGAAGCGAATGCTCTAAAATCTTCTATACGGCCATTTGTACAAGAGCCAATAAAGACATAGTCAACTTTTTTACCAATCATCGAATCATTTTCCTCAAATCCCATGTAATCTAATGACTTTGCATAACTAGACTCGCCACCTTCCAAATCCTTAGCTTGAGGAATATTTTTTGAAATACCCATGCCCATTCCTGGATTGGTACCATAGGTAATCATAGGTTCAATATCGGAAGCTAAAAAAGTAATTTCTTTGTCAAAATCAGAACCTGCGTCTGTTTTCAATGTTTTCCAATAAGCCATTTGCTTATCCCAATCTGCTCCTTTAGGGGCTAATTCGCGCCCATTGATATAATCAAAAGTAGTTTGGTCTGGAGCAATCATTCCACCCCGAGCCCCCATCTCAATACTTAAATTACACACTGTCATACGTCCTTCCATGGACATATTTTCAAAAACATCTCCTGCATATTCGACAAAATAACCCGTTGCACCTGAAGTTGATAATTTTGAAATTATATACAGAGCCACATCTTTCGGCGTTACCCCTTTTCCTAATTGGCCATTCACATTGATCCGCATTTTAAGCGGCTTCGGCTGCATGATGCACTGTGAAGAAAGAACCATTTCTACTTCAGAAGTACCAATTCCAAAAGCAATAGCGCCAAAGGCACCATGCGTAGAAGTATGTGAATCACCACAAACAATGGTCATACCAGGTAAGGTAATTCCGTTTTCGGGACCTACTACGTGTACAATTCCATTTTTGGGATTACCTAAACCCCAATGAGAAATTCCATACTTACTTGTATTTTTCTCCAATTGTAGCAATTGATTCGCCGACAAAGGATCTTCGACAGGAAGATGTTGGTTTATCGTAGGAGTATTGTGATCTGCTGTAGCAAATGTTTTCTCAGGAAATAAAACACTAACCCCTCTTTGCTCTAAACCTAAAAAGGCTACAGGACTAGTCACTTCATGAATAAAATGTCGGTCTATAAAAAAAACATCTGGTCCGTCAGCAATTTGACGAACAACATGTGAATCCCAGACTTTATCAAACAAGGTTTTTGGGGAGTTGCTCATTGTGAAAATTTAATATTTTAATCTAATTAATTAAACCTAAACCCTAAAATTGCTATTTTTTTTGCAAAAAAGCAAAGAATGAATCCCTACAATCCGTAAAATCCATAAACATGTGCTAACACATAAGTCATTAAATGGATGGCCTATGCGTAAAGTAGAAAGGATTTTCAATTTGGACTTTTTCTCCAGACATGACAAGTTTTGCTGCTGAAATTCCTAATTGCTCAAAGTCCGTAGATATGGTGGAAATACCATTACCAATCAATCTTTTTATGGGAGTTTCATTATATGAAATAAGACCTAAATCAACACCTATCCTTAATTTTTTTGCTAATATTTGGTCCAACAAAATGATCAAATCATCTTCCATGACCGTAATAAATAAATCACCATGTAAGAGATTGACATTGGTAGGTGAATCTAACACAGCATAATCAAAAGCAAAATCTTGGCAAAAACTTTTAAAACCATGGACAATGTCAATCGAATAATAATTGTGCGATGGAAAAATCAAATTGATTCGATTGTATTTTGCTAACGATTCTTTGGCCTCCAATAAACTTGCATAAATATCTTTTTCAAAATTCTCATAGACCATGGCAATTTGCCCAGTAATCCCTGGTATTTTCTTGTCTACAATTATCAATTTCTCTTTAGGAAGGGTGTTGATTAGTTTGTAGGCTGCTATATCATCCTCAAGAAAATGTGGGATGATGACGATATGGGAATAATCTTTTTCTCTACGTTCGATAATACGCTTAAACAAATTGAAGTCATTGTTATATACATAAAAATCAACTGCTGCATTTTCTCCTAATTCTTTGACAAAAGCATCGTAGATAATTTTCTTATGTTCGCTAAGTTTATTGAACAATAGAAAAATCCGATAAGTGACGGGGATAGAATCAACGTTAATAAAAAAGCCTTTTCCTCGAACAGAATCAACAATCCCGATTGATTTCAAATAATTATAGCCCTTTTCAACGGTTATTCTAGATATATAATAATGAAAACTAACTTCATTAATGGATGGCAAAACATCGCCCTTTTTTAATTTATTTTTTTGAATAGCCTCAATAATCGAATGCGCTAGTTGGCGATATTTCGGAGTCGACGAAAATTCATCAATATGTATAAATTCAAAAATGGCCATAATTAGCTAAATGAATTTCCTATGCCAACAATAATAACAGAAACTAAAATAACAACAATTCCTGCCACAACGGTCCTGTAGGTAGATTTTGAAACACCATTCCATTCCTTGAAATAAATTCCCCAAAAATTGGATGTAATGATAATCGTAGCCATGTGCAAAATCCATGAGCTAGCCCCATTCCCTAATTTGCTCTCTCCCATTCCATAAAAGAAAAATTGCAAAAACCAGGTCGTTCCAGCCACAGCGGCAAAAGTGTAATTCATTCGCAATGGGGAATTTTTATTTAAATAATCTCCAAAGGTTTTATTGCTGAAATTCAAATACATACACCATACAAAATTGGTCAAAAAACCACCCCAAAGCACCACGACAAAAATGACATTGTTTTGAAACAAGGGGTCGGAACCTTTTTCTACCGCCACTGCAGCCATATCCTTGCCAGCTTCAATCCCAAAATTAAAACATGCGCTACATAAACCCGATATAGTGGCAACAATTAAGCCCTTGGTTAAATTAAATTCCTTTATACTTTCTTGTTTTTGTTCTTGAGATAATTCATTCTCTTTCATCATCCCAGCTTTTCCACATAAATAAATACCCAGAACACAAACTAAAATACCTAATAAGACAATTTGGCCTCCAGTACTTCCCACAATATGTGAAATAGTGTCCCCTTTAATTTTCGCAATTTCTCGATATATAGGAGGAACTAAGGCTCCAAAAATACTACAAAGACTTAAGGCGATAGACATACCCAAAGACATACCTAAATACCGCATGGCTAACCCAAAAGTCAATCCACCAATTCCCCACAAAACACCAAATACAAACGTCCATAGCAAAACATTGCTATTTGCATTCATGATAATTTCCATGAAATCCGGAATGGTTAAATAGGCTGCCAATAATGGAACTAAAATCCAAGAAAATAGGCCGCCAATAATCCATGCGCTTTCCCAAGACCACACTTGAATTTTACGATAAGGAATATAAAAACTACCTGAAGCGAAACCTCCTAGCGAATGAAAGAATAAACCTAAAATAGAGCCCATGGAATTAATTTAAAATAGTAAATTTGAAATATTGTGTTAATTTTTCATTGGTAAATTATATATATATCCTCAAATTACTATACTTATACCCTATATGAAAGCAAATAAATTGTCTATTTTCGCAAAAATACTCGTAGCAATCACCATTTTTCTATCGAGTTTCTTTATAATTTCTTTCATGAGTCAGAATCAAAATGATGATTGGGATTCCTATTTAGGTGGATCTGACCGTAATCATTTCAGCACCTTGAATCAAATTACGAAAGATAATGTAGCCCAATTAAAAATAGTATGGACATATGCTATGCCAGATTCGGGTCAGATGCAAAGTAACCCCATCATTTCCAACGGAATTTTATATGGCATCAGCTCAGGACTTCAAGTATTTGCGTTAAACGCAGCTACTGGAAAACAAATTTGGAAATTTGGCGATCCATTAAAGAACTGGGCAAGCACCAGCAGAGGGGTTAGTTTGTGGAAAGGCAAAAATGAGAATCGTATATTATTTACAGCTGGGCCTAATTTATGGGCATTAGATGCAAAAACGGGCCAAGCGATTTCTTCGTTTGGCACAGCGGGGAAAGTGGATTTGCACGAGGGATTACCGAAAATTGCCCAAGATAAATTCATCATATCCAATACTCCAGGAACGATTTACAAAAATTTAATTATTATGCCTGTCCGATTATCGGAAGGAGCAGATGCCGCACCAGGAGATTTGAGAGCATTTGATGTAATAACAGGAAAAATAGCCTGGACATTTCATACAATCCCCTACCCTGGTGAATACGGATATTCCACTTGGCCCAAAGACGCCTATAAAAATGAGTATGTAGGTGCAGCTAATAATTGGGCCGGAATGGCTGTCGATGAAAAAAGAGGAATCCTATTTGTACCTACTGGATCAGCTGGATATGATTTTTGGGGTGGAAATCGGAAGGGCGAAAATTTATTTGCCAATTGCCTTTTGGCCTTAGACGCAAATACTGGTAAAAGGCTTTGGCATTTTCAAACTACACATCATGATATATGGGATCGCGACCTTCCTGCTCCTCCTAATTTAATTACTGTAGTAAAAAATGGAAAGAAAATTGATGCCGTAGCACAAATTACTAAACAAGGGTACGTGTTTGTATTTGATCGGGTGAGTGGAAAACCTCTTTTCCCGATCATTGAAAAAAAAGTCCCCAAATCTGAATTTTCTGCAGAAAGTGCTTGGCCTACACAACCTGTGCCCACATTACCAAAACCCTATGCTAGGCAATCAAATGAATTATCAAGTGAAGACTATAATCCTTATTCGCAAAATATAGCCCAACTAAAACAAACGCTCAAATCAATTGATAAAAATTGGTATGCGGCGCCTTCAAAAAAAGGGACCTTAATTCTGCCAGGATTTGACGGAGGGGGAGAATGGGGAGGTGCAGGTGCTGATCCTGAAAATGGCATTATTTATATCAATTCTAACGAAATGGGCTGGATTTCAATCATGGAACCTGCTGCTACCAACTTAAAAGCGACAGGCGAAAACGTATATAAAACGTATTGCAAGTCATGCCATGGAGCGGAATTGCAAGGAAATATAAAAAGTGGATTCCCAGAATTGAATACTATACATCAACGAAGAAAAAAGGCATTTGTCAGTGAAATTGTGACTCAAGGAAAGGGGATGATGCCTGGATTTGGTCAATTGACCGCCACAGAAAAATCAAATTTATTAGCATTTTTATTTAAAGAGGCGCCTAAAGAAATAGTGAGTTTACAAGAATTGAAATCAAAAAATCTTCCACCATACAAAATGACCGGTTATAATAAATTTTTAGATTCAGAGGGTATGGCAGGGATTAGTCCGCCCTGGGGAACTTTAAATGCAATTGATTTAAATACAGGTAAATATCTCTGGAAAATCCCTTTTGGTGATGAACCATTGTTGGCAAAAAAGGGGATCAAAAATACAGGAGCTGAAAATTATGGCGGGCCTATTATAACTGAAAATGGATTATTGTTAATTGCGTCGACGAAAGATGGAAAATTCAGGGCATTTGATCGGTCAAATGGCAAATTACTATTCGAATATCTTTTACCGGCCGCAGCTTTCGCAACACCATCTACTTATATGGTCAATGGAAAACAATATGTAGTTATGGCGTGTGGAGGAACAAAGTTGGGAACACCCAAAGGAAACTCTTATGTCGCACTAGCCTTACCATAAGATGTTATAATTCAATAAATGAATTATTTAATAACCCTTTACTTTTAATTAGTACAAGTTTTTAATACTTTTGAAATTCTAAAATTCATTTAATTTATTTATAAAATGCTAATTGGCGTACTAAGAGAATCAAAGGAGTTCGAAAAAAGAGTGGCATTGACACCGGATATCGTAAAGCTACTCATCAAAAAAGGTTTTCAAGTTTTAATAGAAACCGGCGCAGGATTATCTTCGGCATTTTCGGATTTAAATTATAAAGAAGCGGGTGCAAAAATAGTCGACGCCAATGAAATATTCGAAGCAAAAATTCTGGTAAAAGTCAATCCATTTACGATTAAGGAGGTGAATCAGATGAAATCAGAAACTGTTTGTATTTCATTTCTTTATGCTTACACGCAAGCTGATTTGGTCAATGCATTAAAATCAAAAAATATCAGCGCATTTTCGATGGATGCGGTACCTAGGATTTCAAGGGCTCAGAAAATGGATGCTTTAAGTTCTCAGGCCAACTTAGCTGGCTATAAAGCTGTATTATTGGGAGCGAATGCATTGGGGAAAATTTTTCCTTTGATGATGACAGCCGCAGGAACAATTACCCCATCGAAAGTACTGATTTTTGGCGCTGGTGTGGCTGGCTTGCAAGCTATTGCAACAGCTAAGAGATTGGGAGCTGTAGTAGAAGTAAGTGATGTACGACCTGAGACAAAAGAACAAGTAGAATCCTTGGGAGGACGTTTTTTAAGTGTCGAAGGAGTTGATCAAGTAAAAGTTGAAGGAGGATACGCCAGTGAAATATCGGCTGATTTTTTAGCAAAACAGCAAAAATTAATCGAAGATAAAATAAAGGATGCTGATATTGTGATCACGACAGCCCTTGTTATAGGAAAAAAAGCTCCAATTTTAGTCACAGAAGAGATGGTCAAATCCATGAAAATGGGTTCAGTGATTGTTGATTTAGCCGTTGAGTCAGGAGGAAATTGTGCCCTTTCTGAAATAAACCAAACAGTCGTTAAACATGGCGTAACCTTGATTGGTGTTGCTAACCTTCCTTCCTTGCTATCGACCAATGCCAGTCAATTATATGCCACTAACATCAGTGCGTTAATTTTACATTTAGCCAACCCTGAATCTTTTCTTTGGGAAATGGAAGAAGAAATCACTAAAGGTTCACTTATTACGCATCAAGGTAAATTAGTACATGAATTTACCGCATCCATTTTAAAATAAATTTAAATAGATCATTATGTCCATTGACTCACTCATTATTTTAATATACGTACTAGTTTTGGCTAGTTACTTAGGTTTCGAATTAATCGCTAAGGTACCCCCTACGCTACATACTCCTCTTATGTCAGGTTCCAATGCCATATCTGGAATTACTATTGTAGGCGCACTACTTGCTTGTAATGAATTAGGATATACAACATTAAGCAAGTGGATGGGGATGATCGCACTTGTATTAGCCACCATTAATGTAGTTGGCGGCTATGCAGTGACGGACCGAATGCTTAAAATGTTCAAGAAATAATAAAAATGAATATAACTATCCAACTTCTGTATTTATTTTCTTCTGTTCTTTTCATCATTGGGATTAAAATGATGAATAAAACAAAAGATGCGCGGGCGGGAAATTTACTTTCTTCAGTGGGAATGCTCATTGCCATAGTCGCCACATTAATGCAAATTGAGGTCATTTCCATGGTAGAAATTTTTATCTGTATCCTTATTGGTTCACTCATAGGCCTTTATTATGCTTACAAGGTCGAGATGACTCAAATCCCAGAAATGGTGGCACTATTCAATGGATTTGGAGGACTAGCTTCCGTAGCAGTGGCCATTTCAGATTATTGGTTTAAAAGCCAAATATCGGTAGCAAACATTGATATCATAATTTTAGTTAGCATCATACTAAGTGTATTTATTGGAGGTATCACCTTTACGGGCTCAATGGTGGCTTTTTTGAAATTGAATGGTCGAATAACAGGAAGTCCAATCACATTTAAAGGTCAGCATCCGCTAAATTTAATCATGTTGATATCATTTATATTGGCTTCAGTGGCTATATGGATGAATCCATCGGACATTAATTTTATGATTATTTTAGTTTTGATATCACTAGTACTTGGCATATTAACAGTCATCCCGATTGGTGGAGCAGACATGCCTGTTGTGATCTCCCTACTAAATTCATATTCAGGAATGGCCGCTTGCACCACAGGTTTCATTTTAAATAATAATGTATTAATTGTAGCGGGTGCGCTAGTAGGAGCATCCGGAATCATATTAACACAAATTATGTGCAAAGCGATGAATCGATCGCTGGTGAATGTACTTTTAGGTGGATTTGGCCAAACGGTAGCTGGCGAACAAGCTGAAGGACCTTCCATTGTCGTCAAGGAAGTTGGCGTAGAAGAAGCTGCCATGTTATTTGATGGCGCATCATCAGTTATCGTTGTTCCTGGTTATGGAATGGCCGTTGCGCAAGCTCAACATGTTATTAGAGAGCTGATGGAGCAATGTGAAAAAAGAAATATCAGTTTCAAATTTGCTATACATCCAGTAGCGGGTAGAATGCCAGGCCATATGAATGTATTATTAGCTGAGGCTAATATATCCTATGATAAATTAATCGAGATGGATGAAATAAATAATGAATTTTCAAATACCGATTTAGTCTTTGTTGTAGGTGCTAATGATGTGGTAAATCCAGCGGCACAAACCAATCCACAAAGCCCAATTTTTGGAATGCCAATTTTGAATGCTTTCAAGGCAAGAACTATCATTGTGAGCAAACGGAGTATGGGAAAAGGGTATGCTGGAGTAGAAAATGAATTGTTTGGTTACCCGAATTGCCTTATGCTATTTGGAGATGCTAAACAAACAATTGCAAAAGTCGTATCTGAAATTAAAGAGCTTTAATTAGTTTTTTTGATTTAATTTTAAAAATAAAGCACTTACAATTAACGTAAGTGCTTTATTTTTAATAGAGTGGACCAGCATGGAATACAATGTACGTCGTCAAACTAAAGTGGACTTTTCCTTAAGGAGTGTTTCGTGTTTTTGTGAATGTATAATTTCTTTTTTTTCTGTGCAATCTTTGGCTGTTTTTATTTTCTCATAGTTCAATCTTCTTTGTTTTAAAGTTTCCA
>SXXW01000038.1 GCA_005791165.1 Cytophagaceae bacterium | reverse complement strand
CACACGCTTTACAAGCGTGCTCCTTAAACCACTCGGACACCCCTCTGAATGGGATGGCAAAGCTAAGAATTTATTTTGAAGAATCGAAAAAGGAATCAATGTCCTTTTTAAATTGAATCAAACTTGGTTTGTGTATATAATACATATGTCCTGATTCATAAAACTTTATGTCTACGCGCGCTCTTTGTTCAGGGCGCAAAAACATATGTTCCACATCATATAAAGCCGTAAAATAAGGGGTAGCAAAATCATAATAACCACAGCCTAAATACACTTTCAAATTAGGGTTTTTGGCCATTGCATCACGCAAGCTCTCCGCCACATTTAAATACTTATTTTGCACATTCTTGTAAGACCATGGATACACATTGCCAAATACATTATATCCCTTCTCTTCTTTAAACTTCAATTCTTTGGACAAATAATCATTAATTGTCGCTGTAAACGGACCGTCAATGTTGGCAAATGATGGATCAAAATCGACATATTCACCAGCATCATCTAAGTCGCGACCCGTAAATCGGGCGTCTAATCGGCCTACCGACAAGCCATCCCCGCGGCGTAGAGCTTTATAAAATCTGTTCTCATCCACACGCAAATTCGCCTGTAAACAAAGTTCTTTACTAAGACCGGTCCAATAGGCCATTTTCTCAGCGATGGCATCTTTTTCTTTGGCAGACATCCAACCGCCTTTAATTAATGCTGAAGCATATTCCCCAATCGCCCAAGCCTCCGATTCTTTCAAGACATCTGCGATGGGACGGGCCAATAAAGCAGGGGCCAATTTCTTATGGTACCAAGCGGCAGCTGTATAAGAAGGAATGTATAAAGCACGGGGCAAATCGTTTCCAATGTCATAATTATTCGTTCCAAAATTCAATACCGCCGAAATTAAAATGACACCATTGATATAAATCCGATGTGTATCCTGTAAATATTTAGACAATCCTGCCGCACGTGTCGTACCATAGGACTCTCCTGCGAGGAATTTTGGAGAAGCCCAACGATCATACCGGCTTAAAAAGTTTCTAACGAATGCCCCTACAGAGGTAATATCCTCCACATAGCCATGGTAATTACTCTCCTTTTCGCCATTGACCGCTCTTGAAAAACCCGTAGACACGGGATCAATAAAGACCAAATCCGTTTTGTCTAGCCATGAAAATTCATTTGAAATATACGTATAAGGTGCAGCAGTCGCTGAACCATCATCTTTCAAAAGTACCCTTTTAGGACCCACACCTCCCATGTGCAACCACAACGACGCTGATCCTGGACCTCCATTAAATGTAAATGTTACCGGCCTCTTTCCCGCATCCTCCCCTTCTTTTTGATAATAAGTAAAAAATATTTTGGACAAAACTTTTCCCGTATCCGCCTTCATATGCATGTATCCAGTAAATGCAGTATACTGAATCGTCTTCCCTCCGATTAAAATCGAATGTGTTGTTTTTACCACCTGGACCCCCTGTGGTTCAGGATCGCTTGGGACAATGGAAGCTGTCTTTTGCGAAACACCATTAAAGGAAATGGCAACCATTATAATCAACAATAATTTTTTCATCCTAAATTAATTTTAAAACGAATATAAAAATTGTTTGCCAATAAAAGGTAATTTCGTAGATTTGCACCTACTCTATCTATTATATAGACTTTAACAACACCACAAGATAATAAAATGCAAAGCTTCCGCACTGAGATAGAAAATCCAATCGTTGAAAAAGACATTTTAGATTTAGCAAAAAAAATTGCTCAATTTAAGGCTGGCGAAATTCATGAGGAAAAATTCAGAAGCCTACGGTTGGCAAGAGGGGTTTATGGGCAGCGCCAACAAGGTGTTCAGATGATCCGGATAAAACTTCCTTATGGCAAAATTCAGTTTCACCAATGGAAACGAATTGCCGACATTTCCGATGAATACTCAACTGGAAATTTGCATTTAACCACTCGCCAAGACATACAGATTCACTTTGTCTCCTTAGACCGAACTCCGGAACTTTGGGCAAAATTAGAACAAGACGATATTACTTTACGTGAAGCCTGCGGAAACACCGTTCGTAACATTACGGCCTCACCCACTTCTGGCATAGATCCAAAAGAACTTTTTGACGTCAGCCCACATGCTGATACAGCGTTTCGCTATTTCTTGCGCAATCCTATTTGCCAAGAAATGGGACGCAAAGTAAAAATATCATTCTCAAATACCGATGAGGACACTTCTTTGGCCTACTTACACGACATGGGTTTTATCCCTAAAATCGTCAACGGGCTTAAAGGGTTTAAAGTGGTCGTTGGTGGCGGACTTGGAGCCCAACCCATGCTCGCGTATACGTCGCATGAGTTTTTAGCTGAGGACCAAGTGATTCCTTTTATTGAATCCGTACTTCGTGTTTTTGACCGTCATGGAGAACGTAATTCACGTCACAAAGCACGTATGAAATTCTTGATTCAAAAAATTGGGTTTGAAGAATTCATGAACTTAGTGAAAGCGGAAACTAAAGCATTAAAAAATCATAGCTTTCCGATTTCAGATGCGGCAGCATGGGAAGTAAGCGAACCGACCCAACTATCAGATGTTGCTATTCCTTCGTCAGAGGTTTATAACACATGGTTGGCCACAAATACCTTCGAACAAAAACAAAAAGGGTTTCATGGCGTTTACGTGCGTATTTTGAATGGAAATATTTCAAGTGACACATCTAGATCGTTAATCAATGCGCTCCAAGGGTATATAGGGGATGATGTTCGGATTACGATCAACCAAGGGTTGTTGTTAAAATTTGTGCCAACGGCCAATCTACCCTACGTATTCCAAACGTTGGCCGCGCACGAATTAGCAGCGCCAGGAGCAAATTCCATTGCCAATATTACAGCATGTCCAGGAACAGATACCTGTAATTTGGCTATTTCGGATTCGACTAATATTACATCCAAATTGGAACAAGTAATCAATGATGAATTCCCTTCTTTGATTCATGACAGCCAAATGAAAATTAAAATTTCGGGTTGCATGAATGCATGCGGTCAACACAGCATGGCTTCGATCGGTTTTCATGGTTCATCCTTAAAGGCTCCTGATAAACGGGTTTTACCTGCTTTACAAGTCCTTTTAGGAGGAGCAACATTAGGAAATGGTGAGGGGCGTATCGCAGACAAAGTGATCAAAGTGCCATCGAAAAGAGGACCTGAAGTGCTTAGAATTGTTCTAAATAATTACGAAGAAAATGCACAGGATGGGGAATATTTCCATGAATATTATGACCGTTTAGGCGAAAATCATTTTTATACATTGATTAAACCATTGGCCGATTTATCCAATTTGGTTCAAGACGACTTTATCGATTGGGGTGCCTCAGAAAACTTTATTACGGAAATTGGCGTAGGAGAATGTGCCGGTGTCATGATCGATTTGGTGGCAACTCTACTTTTTGAATCGCAAGAAAAATACGAATGGACTGTTGCGGCTTTAGAAGATAAACGCTGGGCCGATGCGATTTACCATGGGTATTCCGTATTTATTTCAGCCGCCAAAGCATTGTTGTTGGATAAAAGTGTAACGGTTTCAAATCAAACTGCTGTCATCAATAAATTTGATGAAAATTTCGTTTCAACGGGTGAATTTGCCATAGATGCGGAAACTTTTTCAGTTTTGGTTTTACAAATAAACCAACAAGAACCAACAGAAGCATTTGCGAATCAATATGTAGCACAAGCAGAAAGATTTTTATCGGCTGCCACATCATACCGCCAAAATAAAGCATGAAAAATTTAACTCAATTCAGAAAATTAGAGCCACAGCCCCGACTAAGTGTCGTGGGAGCAGGACCTGGTGATCCGGAATTGATTACATTGAAGGCTATAAAAGCCATAGCCTCCGCGCAAGCTGTCTTATATGATGCATTAATCGATATTTCATTATTGGAACATTGCTCGGCCCATTGTGAGAAAATTTTTGTTGGGAAAAAACCGGGAGAGAGTCATTCTCAGTCTGCTATCAATGCATTGATTGTTGAAAAAGCCTATGCACTTGGTCATGTAGTCCGATTAAAAGGAGGTGATCCATTTGTTTTTGGCCGTGGCCAAGAAGAAATCGAATATGCAAAAGCTTTTGGCTTATTGACAAATTACATCCCAGGCATTAGTTCATCTTACGCAGCAGCTGGAAGTGCTGATATTCCCTTGACCGTTCGTGGGGTCAATGAAAGTTTTTGGGTCATGACAGGAACAAAAACGGACGGATCCTTGACTGAAGACTTGAAATTGGGACTTCAATCGACGGCCACTTTAGTCATCCTGATGGGCATGAATAAATTAGGTGAAATAGCACAATTATGCCAAACCTATGGTAAGGGAGATATTTCAGCAGCCATCATTCAAAATGGCACCATGGCAACTCAGCGAATCGGGATTTCAACCGCAGCTGACCTTGAAAACATGGCGAAAAAAGAAGAACTTTGCAGTCCAGCCATCATCGTGATAGGCGAAGTAGTTAGCCATGCCAAACCAGCATTGTGGAAAAAAATCTTAAAACAAGCCTTATCATAAAAATAGTATAGCCGTGATAATCGCGTATAATAAACTGTAGCGACGCGATACCTCGCGTCTAAAAACACAAAACACCATGTCACAAAGATTAAACATATCCTCAGGTTCCCCATTCGAAGACACTTTTGGCTATTGCCGCGCAGTTAAAACAGGGAATCTTCTTGAAATTTCTGGCACCGTAGCTATCATCGATGGAGAAAAAGTAAGCGCAGATGATTTATATGCACAAACCTTTAACATCATTGAGCGAATCGGTGTGGTTCTGGAAGAAGCAGGTTCATCGTTTAAAGACGTGGTAAGAACGCGTATTTTCACAACCGACATTTCTCAAAATTTAGAAATTGCAAGGGCACACGCGCATTTTTTTAAGGACATAAAACCCACTACGGGCATTTATGAAATTTCGGCTTTAATTGCACCTCAATATAAAGTGGAAATCGAGTTCACTGCTTGGGTTGGGTAATTATTTCTTCGGCTCATGGTAAGCTAAAGAATCTTACAAAAATTACAGTTGGTCTGCTTCTTTTCTCAAAAGCGCTAAGTTAATAGGAACAACTCCTAAAGATTCACAAACCAAACCTCCTCCTAAGTTGGCCAAAGCGGCAATTTGTTCCGTAGAACCACCCAAGGCTAGGACACAAGCGGCAATGGAAATGACCGTATCTCCAGCACCCGAAACGTCTGAAATTTGTCGAATGTGTGCCGGTATTAATTTTTGGTCGTTTTCGAAATCAATATAAACTCCTCGTTCTGATAAAGTCACAAATACACCAATAAATTCCTGTGAAACTTTGAACTTCCGAACCGTATCGGCTAAATGATCCGCATCAAAATCCGTTGGCATTAAACCTAAGCCGTCTCTTAATTCGTGTAAATTAGGTTTGAATAAAGTGGCTCCTTTGTAGGCAAAGAAATTCTTCCGTTTGGGATCGACCACGGTAGGAATATTATTTTCTTTGGCCATCGAAATGACGGATTGAATCAACTCTGCACTTAAAACTCCTTTGTCATAATCTTCAAAAATAATGACGTCCACGTCAGAAATTGAATCTTTTATATGGGCCAATAAGGCTTGTTGGCTCGACGAGGAAATCGAACTTTCCGTCTCTGAATCCACCCGAACGACTTGTTGGGAACCAGCAATAATCCTTTCCTTCACCGTAGTCATTCGACCTGGTTCTACAATCAAACCTTCCGTCGACAAATTTGAATCAAGAATTATTTTTTGCAATTCCCTTCCTGGTGCATCATCGCCAATCACAGAACAAATCACGGCGGTAGCCCCTAAACTGGCAATATTTAAAACTACGTTTCCAGCTCCACCCAAACGAGATTCCCGGCGAATAACATTCACTACGGGAACAGGCGCTTCAGGAGAAATCCTGCTAACCCTTCCCCAGGTATATGAATCGATCATTAAATCGCCTATAATTAAGACTTTTAATCGACTAAATCCATTAATTAATTCTGAAACCGATTGCATATTTTACCCTCCTATTGAAGTCATAGACTCGTTAATAACTCCTTTTCTATTATTTTCTGCTTCAAAACCATCTTTTGGCCGCTCACCAAAAATTTTTATCATGGTATTCTTCAAATCTTCATCCGAAACTCCTAAACGCAGATAATCCTTTAAATCAAAAACACCATCATCATATAAACACGTTTTAACTTGGCCTAAAGAGGTCACTCGAATTCGGTTACATGAACCACAGAAGGTCCTACTAAATGCAGCTATAATTCCCACATCCCCCATAAAACCAGGAACATGATAATTTTTTGACGTTTCACCGTAGGCCATCGGCACTTCTTCGATGTGAGGAAATTTAGATTTTATATGGGAAAGTATCCTTCGGTAATCCCAAAATAATTTCTCCTCGACTAATCCGGATCCATTAAATGGCATTTCCTCTATGAAACGTACTGAAACGGGGTGATGCTTTGTAAAATTGACCAAGGGTAAAATGTCAGTTTCATTCATGCCATGCATGACCACGGCATTTAATTTCAAGATAAAACTAGCCTCAATCATACGCATCAAATTTCGGTATACTTGGTCAAAATCATTTCTCCGAGTAATTTTGAAAAAACGCTCAGAGTCTAATGAATCCAAACTTAAATTCACATTCTTAATTCCTAAGTTTAGCAAAGAATCCAGGTGATTTTCTAGCAAAACACCGTTGGTCGTCAGGCAAATTTCAAGATTTTCAATCTTAGCTAATTCCTGTAAAAATTCCATCAATCCAGGGCGAACAAAGGGTTCTCCACCTGTAATCCGAACTTTTCTTATCCCCAACTGATTTAACACGTGAACAATTCGGAGCATTTCCTCCCAAGACAATAATTTCTTTTCGGGCAAGTAGGCAATCCCTTCTGCAGGCATGCAATAGGTGCACCTTAAATTGCATCGATCCGTGACGGCTAAACGCAAATAACTCATCTCCCGACCATGATTGTCAAAAAGAAGCGGTAAATTAGTCTTTAAGCTTTGTGAATTATCCAATATATTTGTACTAGAAAACAAAGGTACAAAATTGACCTCAATCGAATGCCAAACTATAAAATTCTCCTCTTTGGAATTTGCCGCGATTTGCTAAATAATGAAACAATTGAGCATCAAAATGATGGTTTATTGACCTCAGGCCAATTATTGCAATCGCTCAAAAAAAGCTATCCGGCATTAGAAAATTTACCTTCCCTTAGAATTGCCGTAGATCATCATTTCCCTAAACCTGAATTTATGGTGGAAGAAAATATGGAAATTGCCTTAATTCCACCAGTTAGTGGGGGATAATCGCGGCTAATTCTCTATAGAATCACTAGATTAGTTTATATTTGCAAAAAAAATAATACGTGGAAATAAATTTCCAATTTATCGGCCTCCTGCTACTCCCTTGGATCTCAGCGCTTTTGGTTGGACTACTCGCCCAAAAAGCGAAAAAAAACATTTCCAGTATTTCTATTTCGCTCTCATTCATTTTTACAGTCCTTACATGCTATTTCATTTATAGGCTCTCAGGACAAAATTTAAAAATAGGCTTCCCGTGGATAAACATGGGGCATGAAACCTATTTTGCCAGTTTTTGGATCAATTCATCAGCCAAACTTATCGCCCTATTGGTCAGCATCGTCAGTTTATTCGTCCAAGTATTTTCCAAATCTTACATGGAGAAGGAGGCTAATTTAGGCCGTTATTACGTCTATCTACATGGCTTTGTCGGCGCCATGATTTGCCTTATTTTTGCAGACCAAATTTACCTCTTTTATGGTTCTTGGGAATTGGTCGGTGCCTTTTCTTATTTATTAATTAGCTTTTGGCATCAAAAACCTGAAGCCATTCGAGCAGCCAAAAAAGCATTTTTAATTAATCGATTCGCCGATATTGCCTTGGTTTTTGGACTTGTAGGACTTAGTTCTCATTTCCAAACTTCGTATTTTTCTGCCATGGACCCGATGGCTTTAGATATTGCTCCCACATGGATCGGCATAGCTCTATTGATTGGCGCCATGGGAAAATCGGCCCAATTTCCATTCATGTCTTGGTTGCCAGATGCCATGGAAGGACCTACACCCGCCTCAGCATTAATTCATGCGGCAACGATGGTAGCCGCAGGTGTATTTTTAGGCATTCGAATATTCCCATTTTTTGGTGAATCAGTACATTTGTTTATGGCAGGTATCGGTGCTATATCGCTTATTTCAGCAGGAATTTTGGCTATTTTTCAAAATGACATTAAAAAAATTCTCGCCTATTCTACGATATCTCAATTAGGACTTATGTGGATGGGAATGGGTTCCGACGCATCGATGTTTCATTTGTGGGTGCACGGAATATTTAAAGCAGGACTATTTTTATCCGCAGGTTCCATAATTCATTTTGTGCATCATCAAAACTTAAATCACATGGGTGGTTTAAGAAAACAAATCCCTATTACCTGCGTCGCCTTTTTGATTTTCAGTGCAGGGATGATGGGAATTCCGTTGACGAGTGGATTTTATTCCAAAGAAAATATAGCTGGGTTTTTATGGGCATCGGCTGAAAATAGCCCCTTTTCGACCTATTATTTTGTCCTTTTGGGTGCGCTAAGTATCGGTATGGTCCTAACCTCTTTCTATGCATCTCGGCTTTTCTACCTGATATTCTTAGGGAATTCTAGGGAACAAAACCCGAGAGAAACAGCTAGAAACCATGGATTGCAAATTATCCCGATTGCCCTATTAGCTATTTTAAGCCTTTCCATAATATTGAACCTAAATCCGCTACATGTTCAGGAATCTGAATTTTTAGGCTATTTTGATTTACAGTCCTTTCATGTGCCAGATGTTTGGCTGTGGATTACGGTGTCAACTTGGATCCTTGGAATCTTTTTAACCTACTTAACGAGGCATTGGATCCCTAAAACGAATGTCCAATTTTTATTATTTTTCTGGCCTTCCCTATTCAAATTAATCTTTTTCAAAAGCGCAATGGTTCGATGGATTGAAGTTCAAATTTATGATCGGTTTGTGAACAACCTAGCGCGAGTACAAGTCATTATCGCACACTTAATTGCCTGGATTGATCATTGGATCGTGGATGGAATTCTGGTGGGTGGCGTCTCAAAATTAAGTCAATGGATGGGCGCCGGGTTAAGCCGTTGGCAATCCGGTAAAGTTCAAAGCTATTGGATATTGGTTTTTGTTACATTTGGGCTATTTTTACTTTTTACAATTTTACAAAGAGGATGATTGAATCGATATTATCACTGCTAATTCTAATCCCATTATTGGGCTCGATATTCATAGGATTCGGGGTGATTAAAAAATACATTCGGAGCATAGCCATTCTTTTTTCAGGAATTCAAATAAGCCTTTTGGTTTATTTATTTACGAAATTTGACAAACAAGCCGCTTCATTTCAGTTTCAGGAATCAAAGGATTGGATTCATTTATCTTTAGGTAGTCTGGGTCAATTTACTGCAAAATATTCCTTGGGAGTTGATGGACTAAGCCTTCCACTATTAGCGCTAACATCCTTGATTACATTCGTAGCCCTATGGAATTCGACAGAAATTAAAGAGAAATTTAATGCGTATTATGGTTTGGTATTATTGTTAAATGCATCGTTAATAGGCTGTTTTTTAGCGAAAGACATGTTGCTTTTTTATGTTTTTTTCGAATTCATGCTATTGCCCATGTATTTTTTGATTGGAATTTGGGGAGGGCCAAACCGAAATTATGCCTCTCTGAAATTTTTTATTTATACCCTCGTAGGATCTCTATTTATCCTAATTATCATGCTGGGGATTAGCATCGCCTACATTGACCCTTATGAAACGGCCCTATTGACCGGAGCGATCCAAGAAGGACAAAGCTTTACGGTCGAAGGACTATTTGCCATTCAAAAATCATTGGCCTTGCAGGAAATCCCGATGAGACAAATCGTACATAGTTTTGATATTCAAGCCTTGAGCGATGTAAATAATTGCATGCCGACAAGCATATTCAGCCCCAATTCGGGTTGGTTACTCAGTGGCCTAAGCGGAAGAGAATGGGGATTCTGGCTGTTATTTGTAGGTTTTGCGATTAAATTACCCCTTGTCCCTCTGCATACTTGGCTTCCAGATGCCCACGTAGAAGCACCCACACCAATTTCTGTTCTATTAGCCGGGATTCTATTGAAAATTGGAGCCTATGGTTGGCTTAGAATGGCTATCCCATTTTTTCCAAAAGAGGCCGTGGGCCATGCGCAAATGTTAGCTGGATTAGGCGCGCTTTCCATTATTTATGGGGCATATAATGCCTTAGCCATGAAGGATATCAAAAAACTGGTCGCCTACTCGTCCATTTCTCACATGGGATTTGTATTATTGGGAATCGCCGCCTTCAATGTAGAAGGTTGGCAAGGGGCCATATTCCAATTGGTTTCTCATGGTATTTTATCAGCCATGTTATTTTTAATGGCGGGCGTTTTATATAGCCGAACGGGCAACCGAGATATCGACAGCTACTCAGGCCTTGCTGGCAAAATGCCTGTTTTCACCCTCATTTCAGGAGTAGCCATTTTTGCCTCCTTGGGTCTACCCGGATTTTCAGGGTTTATTGGCGAATTCTTCAGCTTAATGGGATCATTTACCAGCCCATTATTAATGCCAATCTATTCAATTTTGGGTGCTTTAGGGATTTTATTAGGAGCGGGATATTTACTTTGGACGTTCCAAAAGGTTTTTTTAGGCAAGCATTATATTTTAAATGCTACGTGGATGATGAACGATTTAAGCCCAACAGAAACCCTGAGTTTGTACTCACTAGGTGTGATCACTATTGCTCTAGGAATTTTTCCAAATATGTTATTTAGCATAAGCGAAAATTTTGTGTTAAAATTACTGACCAATATTTTATAAAACCCTACATGAATTCAAACTTGATTCCGCTTTTCTCTGATTTAGATGCTGAAGAATCAGGCTCGATTAAAGCAATATTGGATGGTTTAGATGAAGGCCAACAAGCACAATTTGCGACTATCTATCTAAATAAGCGAAGAGATGCCAGCCTTATATTAGTTTGTATATTGGCCGGTTTTTTAGGGTTTGCTAATTTACATCGATTTATCACTGATCGAATTGGCCTAGGCCTTCTGTATTTTTTTACGGGAGGTTTTCTTTTGATTGGAACCATTATTGACCTATTTAGATATAAAAAAATAGCCCGAAAATATAATACCAAAATGGCGCTAGACACAGCTACTTTATTGGGTATTTGGAAAAATTAAAATTAGAAACACATAAAACTAAACCTATGAAAAATGACATGAGTCGAAGAGACCTATTAAAAAATTCAGCCGGACTCGCTGGAATTGGTTTTTTAGGCACCTCGATGGAACACCGCTTTAAAGAGGCCGACAAGCAAGTTGGCGCCGATTTAAAAGGAAAGGTCAACCATTCTGCTTGCAGATGGTGTTATGATAAAATCCCTTTTGAAGAATTAGTTGTAAACGCTAAAAAAATTGGCCTTACATCGATCGAATTAACAGGTCCAGACGAATGGGATATCCTAAAAAAACATGATATGACCGCGGCGATTGGTTGGGGTAAATATCCAGAAAAAATGGGATTACCCAATTTCTTCAATAAGATCCAAAACCACGATAAATTAGTGGAGTTTTACGAGGACTTGATTCCTCGTGCTGCCAAAGCAGGGGTTAAAAACCTAATCGCATTTTCCGGGAATAGAGATGGACTAAGCGATGAACAAGGACTTTTGAATTGTAAAAAAGGACTTCAAAGAATTATGAAAACGGCTGAAAAGCATGATGTAACAATTTCCATGGAGTTATTGAACTCAAAGGTAAACCACAAGGATTACCAATGTGATCATACCGAGTGGGGTTCCGTATTATGCGAAATGGTAGGATCCAATAAGTTTAAGTTGCTCTATGACATCTACCATATGCAAATTATGGAAGGCGACGTGATTGCAACCATTAAGAAAAACTATCAATATATTTCTCATTACCATACGGGTGGCGTTCCTGGCCGACATGAAATAGATGAGACGCAAGAATTAAACTATGCCCCAATTATTAAGGCTATTTACGATACAGGATACAAAGGATTTATCGGTCAAGAATTTATACCGGCAAGAGAAGATAAAATGGCTTCTCTAGAACAAGCGGTAAAAATATGTGATATATAAAACCAAGTAGTTGATAAAATACAAACCTTTGCTAGCCAAGGGTTTGTATTTTTTTTTATCAGCAAGCTGATTATTTTTCGATCAAAATTTTAAAACAAAATTTCGAGGCCAATTATTGACTTATTTCAGGACTTCAAGCCCAGAAGTTCTGATGAAATTATCATTTTTGCTCTATTTTATTTTGTTTGATTTTTTGGTATTTAGCCAATGCCCCACGATCGTCCAACAACCTCAAAGTCAGACGGATTGTGATGGAAATAGTATCCGAATGATCTGCCAAGCCACAACAGGTTCCAGCTATCAATGGGAAAGAAAAAGACCTCAAGATGGGGTTTATTCAATTATTTCAGGGGCAATTTCGAATGCATATCAAATATTCCCAAGCGGCGATTCCAATAGTCCTTCGGGTACATTATATCGAGTCAAATTGACGTTAAATTCCTGTAGCATCTATTCACAAGCAGCAGAGATTACCCTAACAAAAATAACAAGTATTTTAAACCCGAGTGTTTGCGAAAGGGGGGCTGTAGTTTTGGAAGTTCAAATGCAAGAAAATAGTGCGTCAAAGGCTATTTCGTACCAATGGACACGGTCTAAAGATGGAGGCAATTTTGCAGATATTTCAGACGACGCAAATTTTAAGGGAAGCCAAACCAAAAACTTAACCATTAACAACGCTCCCGCCTCACTTCAAGGGCAACGATTTAAAATTAGAATTCAATATTCCATCACCTTAAACAATGATAATGAAGGTTCTTTGAATAATGAAAATCAAGTAAGTTCATGCCCAAGGACATCCAATGAGGTAACCTTAACCATAAAATCAAGTCCTCAACTCGTTCATTCATCTTCTTTGTATACGGGTTGCCTGGGGGCTCCTATTTTAATTAACTCGACCGGATGTTCTCCCTATGTGACTCAATGGTACGATGAAAATGAAAATAAACTGGGAACAGGTGCCAAAATTTTTGTCACTCATACCGATCTAAATCCAAAAATATATAAAGCTACTTGCCTAAAACTAGGTTGTGAAAGTTTGCCTTCATTAGGTACATCCGCACAGGCATTCAATATTCCAGCTGCGCCCAGCAATGCCGGTACGCCAACGGCCACCTTGTTGGAAAGTAGCATTATTTTTAAAGCGACAGGTGGTACAAATAACATGTGGTACTTAAACGAAAATGATACAAAAGCAATCAGCACAGCAACTACCCTTAGCGTAGCCGTACCTATTAATACGAGCACCTCAGCGATTGAATTAGTTCGTTGGGTTTCCCAGAAAGTAAACAATTGCGAAAGTCCCAAAACGGCCATCAGGGTTAGCATTCCAGCCATTGTTAAACCTATTGTTCCTGTGGTACCAACTATCCCTGTTCCGGGTCCACCTGCCAATTCAACTCCTCCACCACCTTTAATTACATCACCACCTACAACACCCCCAGCAAATCCAAGTGATAATCCAGAAGTAATTTCCATACCTACCGAGGTACCCGCAGAACCTGAGGTATATGACTTAAAGGAAATAATTCTTCCAAAAGAAAAACTATTTCTTCGATACTCGACGCAATTAAGGTGCGACGAAGAATCCTATTTACTGCATGTGGAAGGATGTCCGGTACCACTAAAATATGAGAATTTAAATGGCGGAATTGATTATAGGTCACCCGAAGAAGACCTATTGGTACATAGCCCTAATGAAACAAAGATAAATGTTATCTGTGAAGGTGAATTTGCAGACCCAATGTTGGTCGTTTTACCCAGCTTAAAAAGACCTAATTTTACAGTGGAATCGAGCTTTGACTCTTTCGTTTGCGAAAACGAAAACATAGAGATCAAACTAAATTATTCATCGGATTCGCAATTTCATGTTTGGGAAAAAGACGGCCACAGCTACAGTGAAAATCCAACCATCAAAGAAGTGGCAAATGCAGGAACTTACCAAGCAACCGTCTCCAAAGCAGGATGTTTTTATCGGAGTGAAAAGGTCATCGTAGATGTTCATAATACCCCAGAACCTCCTCTGCTATTTAGTCCCAAAAATGCCATTTGCCAAAATGACTCTTTACTTATTTCAATCAAAAATGATGCTAACAAATATTTGTGGAGTATGGGGGAAACGACAAAAAATTTGTCCTATGTTGGGAAAAAAGCTGGTGTGGAGGTTTTTAAATCTAAAATAACGTTGGATGGGAAATGCTGGTCGGCATGGTCAAATCCATTTAAAATTATTATCCATCCCACGCCAACAAAGCCACAAATAGTGACCATTAGAAACGCAGGATTTTGCCGAGGAGATTCCACCTTATTGCAGACGACAAAAAATGCAAAGTCATGGAAATGGTCTAGCTCCGAAACCCAATCATTTATTTATTCGAAAAAACCACAAACCTACACAGTCGCGATACAAGACTCGGTAGATTGTTGGTCCCCACCAAGCGAGCCAGTCACTAGCTTTTACTTTCCTATAGAAAAACAACCCGTCACTAAATCGTTTCCGTCGAACCAATTTTGCCTGGGGGATTTTGTTACATTAAAGACCAGCCCTGCTTTTGGATATTTATGGAATACGGGGGAAACGACTGATTCAATAAAGGTGAGTCAGTCTGGCAAATACCATTTAAAAACTAGAAATGAATATGGATGCTGGTCTATTCCGAGTATTGAGCAATATATATTGGGACGGACATTACCCCTCATGCCAATTTTAGAAAAAAACGGTACCTTTTTTATTAAGGCACGAAATTTTGATATCGTTGACAGTTATCAATGGATTGTGGGACCATCAAAAATGGTGGACACTAACGCGATTTTGAAAATGGCTGTCAATGGTCTGCATCAAGTAAGGGCTAAGCGAAATTTTGATTTAGTATCCAATCCCTTGCTATCATGCTTCTCTGAATTTCAAAAAATGGTTTTCAATATTCCCGAAAACTTTAATGGTTTTTCCATTTATCCCAATCCGATAATTGGGGATCAATTGACGATTGAAATTCTTAAAGAGACAGGTGCTGGCGAAATCCTGTTGACGGATTTAAGAGGAATTGTTTTAGGAACATGGCTCTTCCAAAATTCGAAGGACGCCATAAAAATTAAAATTCATTCAATCCCCAATGGACAATATATTATTAAAATGAACTCCGCCAATGTTATACTGGACAAGCTATTGATTATAAATAAATGAATTAGGACAATACACCTTTCACCACTTTACCGTGAACATCTGTCAACCTAAACCTTCTTCCTTGCGATTTGAAAATTAACTCCTCGTGGTTGATTCCCAATAGATGTAACATGGTAGCATGAAAATCATGCACGTGTACTGGATCCTTCGCAATATTATAACTAAAATCATCCGTTTCACCATAGCTACCTGGTTTTACACCAGCACCGGCCATCCACATACTAAAGCATTTGGGATGATGATCTCTTCCATACCCATTCGCTGAAAGTTTGCCTTGGGAATAAACGGTCCGGCCAAACTCCCCACCCCACACCACTAAGGTATCTTCTAACATACCCCTTCTTTTTAAATCTTGGATCAATGCAGCGGTCGCTTGATCCGTCTGCTTACATTGATTAATTATATTTTTAGGTAATGCGTCGTGATGATCCCACCCTTGGTGATATAGTTGAACAAAACGCACATCTTTTTCTAGTAATTTTCGGGCCAACAAACAATTCGCGGCAAATGTACCTTTGTCCCTACTTCCTGGACCATAAAGATCAAACACCTCATCTGATTCAGAACTCACATCCATAACTTCAGGAACAGAAGTCTGCATGCGAAAGGCCATTTCATATTGGGAAATCCTGGCTTCGACCTCAGGGTCAGCCCAAGTTTGATTTTGTGCCTGATTTAATTTCTTAAGATATTCAAGCATTTCCTTTCGATCTTCTCCGTCATAACCTTCTGGGTTATTTAAATATAAAACGGGATCCTTGCTTGACCTAAATTGAACTCCTTGATGCTCCGAAGGCAAAAAACCATTTCCCCATAATCGAGAGTATAGCGGCTGATCCTTAGAAGCATTTTTAGAAACCATCACAATAAATGCGGGTAAATTCTGATTTTCACTTCCTAAACCATAACTCAACCAAGAACCGATCGACGGTCTGCCTGGCAATTGATGCCCCGTTTGAAAAAAGGTAATCGCAGGATCATGGTTGATCTGCTCGGTATACATCGATTTAATCACACACAATTCATCCGCTACTTGAGCCGTGTAAGGCAATAACTCACTAACCCAAGTTTGGTTCTGCCCATATTGTTTAAAGTTGTACAGGGAAGGAACAATGGGTAAAACGGCTTGGTTTGCGCTCATTCCCGTTAGCCTTTGACCCTTACGAACGGAATCCGGAAGGCCTTCGCCAAACATGTTTTTTAAATTAGGTTTGTAATCGAAAGTCTCAAATTGGGAAGGTCCCCCACTCATAAATAAATAGACTACACGCTTTGCTTTAGGTGCAATCTTCGGTAGAGATTCTAATATCTGATCTTGTATGGATTTTGCTTGCAATGATTGGCCGCCCATTAACACTTGCAATGCGGCCGCACCTAAACCCATAGCAGTCTTCTGAAGAAAATTTCTACGGTCCAAGCCCTTATCCAATGATTGGAAATCTGGATGATTTAATCGATAATTATCTTCGTGATGATTCCCCATGTTCTTATCTTTTCGTAATCGTAGCGTCAGAATTCATGATGGTATTTGCCACCACAGCTAAAGATGCGACATAAGGCCGATCCACTTCTTTCAAATCTATTTTTGACATGCCAGCTGATAACCAACCCTTTGTCTTCTCTGGCGCTTTTTTAAATTTAGCCCATTCGATTTTTTGCAACTCGACTAAAATATTAATTTCTCCTTCTTGAGGTTCTCGGCCGGTCAACCTCACATATGCGTCTTTGATGGATGCATTTAAATTGCTTTGTTTTGACATCCTGATCCCCATTTGCTTTGAGGCCTCCAGAAATGTTGGATCATTTAGAACCACCAAAGCCTGAAGCGGTGTGTTCGTTTTTTGGCGTCGCACCAAACATGAACTTCGTGATGTGGCATCGAAAGTCGACATCATGGGATTTGGAACCGAACGTTTAACCACTACATACAAACTCCGCTTATAAATAGCCTGCGTTGTGTCTTGCTTATATTTATGGCTATTTATTTCCCATAAACCCTCTGGCTGATAGGGGTACATACTTTTTCCCCCGATCTCTCGGTTGATCAAATCACTAGCAACCAACGCATTATCACGAATCATTTCAGCGGTCAAGCGCGCAGACGGGCCCCGAGCAAGCATCCGGTTTTCAGGGTCGCGTTCCATTAATTCAGGAGAAGCCTTAGAATCTTGTTGGTATGTCTTGGACATCACCATCGACTTAATTAATTTTTTAACATCCCATCCCGTTTCTCTGAAATTGACGGCCAACCAATCTAATAATTCTGGATGGAAAGGCATTTCGCCTTGATTCCCAAAGTCTTCAGCTGTTTTTACGATACCGATTCCAAATAAATTTTGCCAAATTCGATTAACCGCAACACGAGATGTCAAAGGATTTCGACTGTCAGTTAACCACGTAGCTAAACCTAAACGGTTTTTAGGCAAATTAGCCGGGTATGGAAATATTTTTTCAGGGGTATTGGGAAATACTTCCTCCCCAGGTGCATCATATTGACCCCTTAATAAAACATGCGCTTTCTTAGGTTTGGCCATTTCTTGCATGACCATTAACTCCTGAGTCGATTCCGTTGAGTCCGAATAAGCCGTTCGCAAATTCCTTAGCTCACTTTTTAGCTTCAAATACTTAGAATCTACGTTGGTCGCATAATAGTCAACGACATGAGTTGCGTCATTAAAAATATGATCCGATGTATTTTTTTGTGCAATAATCATTACCTCATAAGGCCTTAATTCTCGGTTGTAAACGAGCACATCATCTGCACGACCGCCCTTAAAACCTAAGCCACGCCACCAACCACCAATCTGTAAACCGGGCTCTTGCTTTGAATAAAAAATGATATCCTTATATAACTGATCCATCGTCGTTTCCATAGCCGGCTCAGTCCCATCGATGTATAATTTTAATCCTTTGGCTTGAGAAGAACCATCATAGGTCAGTGTCAATTGAACCCAGCGATCCCGTGGAATATCATTTTTAGTGATTTTTGTAATGGCGTTGGATGGAGCTGAGTGCGCCATCATAACTTCCAAAGAGTTGTTTTTTAGATATACATGGAAGCCTTTAAAATTGTACAATCGCTCGGCATTGCTTTTGTGAAAAATCACTCCTTCCTTTAAATTTTTCGGAATATTCACCCAAATCCCGATCGAAAAAGGTTCTGATTTTCTGAAAACTCCTACACGGTTAAAGTCACAATACACATCCCCGTCAAAGGCCAAAGCCTTCCCAGAATGACCCTCCAGAAACTGAGGAATATCCCCCGTCTTCCCCGATTCATGCTTCAAAATACCTATTTCCTTCTCATTTTTCAAGTTGGCCAAAGTAGACTCAAAATCATAATAGGCGACTAATCCATTTTGTGGAATACTTTGCTTTTTCAATAAAATGGGGCCTTCTCCTTTTGACCAGGTATCAAAGCCTGACGGTTTTAATGTATGCAATTTTTCCTCCGTCGTTTTAATTTTAGCTTGAATAAAATCCATGATCGCTTGCTGCTTGTCCGTCGGCAATAATAGGGTTGGCGTAGGCATATCATCATTATATGAAATTTGGCCTGCTTCCTTCACATTATTAAAAAAGCTAAATAACTGGTAATAATTTTTCTGAGAAATTGGATCATATTTATGATCGTGGCATCTCGCACAACCCGTCGTTAAAGCTAAAAAAGCATCTCCAAAAGTGTTTGCGCGATCCATCACATATTCCGTTTGAAACTCTTCTTCTACGATTCCCCCTTCGGTATTTTGCTGATGGTTCCGATTAAATGCCGTAGCAATCCGCATGTCTTTTGTTGGATTTGTCATTAAGTCGCCGGCCAATTGCCAATGAATAAATTGGTCGTAGGGCATGTTTTTGTTAAACGCTTGGATCACCCAATCACGATAGGGCGACATGTCTCTAATTCGGTCAATCGTATAGCCATGAGAATCTGCAAACCGAGCTAAATCGAGCCATTCGGCGGCCAACTTTTCCCCAAAATGAGGTGATGCCAACAAACGATCTACTTGGATTTCAAAGGCATTAGGCCGTGCATCATTTTTGAAAAATTCAATCTCATCCACCGTAGGAGGCAAGCCTGTTAAGTCAAAGGATAAGCGACGCAATAAAAAATTCCGAGAAGCGGATCCACTAAATTTTAAATTTTTGGAGGCCAACGCATTTGAAATGAAGTAATCAATCGGGTTATTCTCTGTAGTTGACGCAGGTATTTCTTTTTTAATGGGAGCCACAAAAGCCCAATGTGGTTTATATTCCGCACCCTTTTGAATCCATTTAATCAGTACGGCCTTCTCTCGAGAACTCAATTCCAAATGAGATTTAGGAGTTGGCATTTTATAGCTAGGATCGACCGAAAGTATTCGTTTAACCATTTCACTTTTCCCTAGGTTTCCAGGCACAATGGCAAATTTGCCAGGACTTTCGGGCAATCGGGAAAATGCACCTTCGGGCAAATCTAAGCGCAATCCTGCTTTTTGTTTTGCTTTATCTGGACCATGGCAAGCAAAACATTTATCAGATAAAATGGGCTTAACATGAATATTAAAGTCGATTTCATTAGGCAAATTTTTCAATTCCAAAGCAACCTCTTTGGGCATAACCTCCTTATCCTTAAAGCCAAAGGATAGGAATAAACATGCACATAAGATTTGTAGGAATGGAAGCCTCATTTATTAGAATCTAGACGTTTAGGTAAATTTGTATCTGCTAATTTAAAAGTAAATTGGCCCGATTCAATCTTTAATTTAGGCCTCTTCTTTTTCAACTCATTTATTCCAATGGCAGACACTTTTGTATCCCAAAGATATAAAACTTTTAAACTTTGACATTAATATCCAGTGTTTTGCTTTCCTAATTTTGGATTGTTTAACAATTCCGCAGTTGGCAAAGGAAGTAATAAATGCTTCGCTTGCAACTTTTGATTTGAACTAAGGTTTGTATGACCTACAAATTCCTCAAAGGTTTTTGTATTCTGATTGAATGCTTTTTTCAAGCGAACCATATCAAACCAAGTTATTTGCTCGTAGCATAAT
>SXXW01000037.1 GCA_005791165.1 Cytophagaceae bacterium | reverse complement strand
TTGGGTTGATTTTAGAAGAACAGGATATCCAAAGATTCCTCCTGTAGCTAAAAATGATTCTAGCCCAGATTGGGGTATTATTCCTGTAGGAGAGTTTATCAAGAGAATGCCATTCACCAATGCTGAAAGAACAGGTAACGCGGCTGGCGTAGCTGATGCAGTATCTAAAATGGGATCTGGTGCAAAGGATGATATAGCGACTCGCTTATACTTTGACACAGGTGTTAAGTCAAATTTTTAATTTAGTTTAATACATATCTCTTTGTAAAAAGCACCTTTCATTTATTGAAAGGTGCTTTTTTTTTGTATTAAAATCGCTTATTTGTCTTTTGTTTGAATGGACCTTTTCAATCTGCATGGGTATCAAACATAAGTCTGTTTTACCTCATGGAATTATTGAAATTATCGAACGGATGATGTAAGTCAAAATTACCTCTTTTAAAAAACGAATAACCTTTTTGAGAACATTTCTGAAATCCTCGAATGTTTTTAGTCTGGGATTTTTGCTTAATTTTTTCAATTAGGTCAAAAGCGTATCCAGTTTAATCTATTCCCATTTATTTGACTTATTCAATTTGAGCTGGTTGAAATTACCTCCTAGTCTTTTTGCTTGTTAATGAAAAGATTTTTTATTTAAGTTGGGTCGTATCTACACGGCTAGGGGTATCTTGACCTGAAATGATACTCGTCGCACTCTTAGCGATCGCCTTAATAATCTCAGTCATATTAGCTAAGTCCAAAGTCTGTACTTCATCACTTGCTTTGTGGTAATTAGGTTCACTGTCCATTTTTGAGGTAGAAATGGTATGAGCTGGAACGCCTAATTCTGCTAAGGTCGCATTGTCTGAACGGTAAAATAAGTTTTGATCTGGGTATGGATCTGGATAAAAAGTAAATGGAGATCCAGTTAGGTTCTTTTTTATAATTTCACCCATCGAAGATTTCTCATAACCTGTTATGTATGCGCTATTTTTTCCCCACTTACTTTCTGTGCCAATCATCTCCAAATTAAACATGGCCATCACTTGGTCTGGATTGAATTGTTTTGAGAAATAAGAACTTCCGTGGCCCCCGCTTTCCTCGGCTGTAAAGGCCGCAAAAATCAGGGTACGTTCGTTATCATGCTTTTTAGCGTAGTATTTTGCTAGCATCATTACAGCGGTTGTTCCAGCAGCATCGTCATTGGCCCCGTTGTAGATAGAATCTCCTTGCACAGCTTTCCCGATCCCTAAATGATCATAATGACCTGAGAAAATAACGTATTCGTTTGGGCGATATTTGCCAGGAAGGATCCCCACGACGTTAGCTAATTCGAGACGTTCGACTTTTTGGGCCGCGGTGATTTTAAACTTGGCAGGTATGGTATTGGCAATCACGAAAATTATGTTGGCCTGTGATTCTCTGAGCGGACCTCTGCCCGACAGGCGAGGAATATATTTTGCAAAGCTCTCGTGCAAGAAAGCGACGGTTGGCTTTTTGGCATTCATAATCTTATAAGCATTTTGGCCAAAATTCGATCCTTCTTGAATGCTTGCCACTTCGTAACCCGATTTTTCGTCGAGTTCAACTGAAGACTCTTTGGAAATAATCGCGATTTGGTTTGCCTCTAAAGATTTTTCATCCACGCGTATGTTAGCGGAAATTAGTGAGGACTTAAACATGGGGAAAGTTTGCAAATACGTTCCGTTGGTCTTTTGCAATTTTGCTTTTTTGAATTCACCGGCAATGAAATTTGCGGCCTTTTCAATGCCCGGCGTGAAGAGTTTTCTGCCGGCCAACTCATCTGACGCTAAATAGGTTTCTATGCGCTCCGTTTCTGCGCGCGTAATAATTTTGTCAATTTTTTGCGCCTGAGCCAGTAAGGGTAGCGCTATGAGTAGTAAGATTTTATTCATTGGAAATTTTTTTTCCGACAATATTACAAAATTACCTACAGAATGGGTGTTAATGTTAGGAAAAGGAATCTGGTAGGGAAAACTCTTTTTTATTAGATCTCCGTCTAGAATATTCATTAGCAGTCGCCTAGGTTTTGGTAATTTATCGTGAAAATTTGCATATTTACATAATATTTCACGATAAATAGGTTTGATCAACATGATAAACCAAACTACAAAAGATAAAATTGAGGCATTGCGTCAGCAATACATGAATTTGACAAAGGGAAATGAACCTTTGTTGAAAGAAATAGCCCTTGCCGAAATTCCAGAAATGGTTTACAACTCAAATGCGATTGAAAACTCAACACTTTCCTTAGAAGACACCGAAAAAATTCTTTTGGGAGGCATTTTGAGGCGAAAAGTAAATGTTCGTGAAGTATACGAAGCTAAAAATTTAGCTACGATTACAGAAGCCTTATTGGAAAAAAACAATTCGGCACTCCAAATCAAACTCATTTTAAGTTGGCACAAAATCTTACTCACCCTAATTGACAACAACATTGCTGGTCGATTTAGAATAGGTAAAGAATGGGTACGGGTAGGTAATCACTTGGGAGCAAATCCGCAGTTTGTAAATATGCTTATGCAAAGGTTGGTCGATGATTACAATAAGAATAAAACTAGCTATTTTTTAGATGCTATTGCAAACTTTCATGCAGAGTTTGAAACCATTCATCCTTTTGTGGATGGGAATGGGCGTATGGGTAGAATACTTATCAATTTGCAGTTAATGAATGCAGGATTTCCGCCGATTATCATTCAAAATAAAAGCAAGCATACCGAATATTATCCACTATTTTCTCAGTTTCAAACTACAATGAAATTTGGTGGTTTTACTGAATTATTTGCCTTGCTTTTGCAAGAAAGTCTACACAAACGAATAACCCTACTCACCGCAAAAAAAATAATTCCTCTTTCCATATGGGCTTTGCAAAAAACCATTAAAGCAAATGTGGCTGCCAACAAAGCCAAAAGGCAAACCATTCCTTCCTTTCGCCTACGTGAAAAATGGATGATTGCAGAAGAATATAATCCAACCGAACAATGAACGAAGAAATAAGCGAACAATTTTTTGACGACGCAAAACAGAAGTTAAAAAGCTAAATGCGCTTTAATGTTCTCTGCTAGTGCGGAGAGTTGCTATTTTTAAGGTTTTAATTTTTTATGGAAATGAGGTTTAAATTATTTTTAGGATTGCTATTGATGAATCTTCAAGTTTCATTAGCTCAAAACAACCGCTTAGAAACGACCAATAAAATTGGATGGTACAGTTACACAGGAACTTTTAAAGTATCCGAAAAAGTAGGCATACATACGGAATATCAATGGCGCAGAAATAACCTGATTGCCTTTTGGCAACAAAGTCTTTTAAGAACGGGGTTAAATTATAATGTAAACGCAAGAGTATTTTTTAGATTGGGTTATGCAGTGGCCGAAACGTACCCATATGGCGAGTATCCCTTAAATGGATTGGGCAGGAGCTTTACGGAACATAGAATTTTTGAAATGGTTCAGCTCTCACACAAAGAGGGATTAGTCGATTTTTCCCACCGGTTTATGTTGGAACAAAGATTCATCGGAAAATATAGTTCGGCAAACGAGTACACAGAAGACGAATTTCCTATGTCTAATAGAGCGAGATATATGATTCGCCTTCAGGTACCATTAAGGGGTAAAGAAATAAAAGATAAGACACCGTATGTTGCGGCTTATGATGAGATTCTTATTGGATTTGGCAAAAATGTGAATGCAAATGTTTTTGACCAAAACAGAATAGGTATTTTAATTGGCTACCGCTTCAATAAAAATGTCAGGATCGAAGGAGGTTATTTAAATCAAACGTTACAATTCGGTAGACTTATTAATGGAAAAAATGTATTTCAGAATAATAATGGAATTATTATTAATACAAATTTTAATATTGATATGAAAGGAAAAGCGGCAGGTAAACAATAATTAGTGGAAACCATTTAAGATATTTAACACGTATTTTAGGATTGTCGGTAAATCGCCGGCAAAAACTTGCCAATCGGTAGTAAATTTGGATCATCAAAGGGGATATTTCTTGCATTCATTTGAATCGTGAGCCCTTAATTTGAGAAAACTGTAGACAAAAGTGAAATTCATATGAAAAATAACAGATACATCTTACTTTTCACTTTACTGATTACTGCTCTAAGTCATGTCGCTCAAAGTCAGACTTCACCTGAAAAGATAAAATTTGTTAGGCAGGGGGTAAAAAGATTGATTTTTGACGAAAAACAATCCATTCATTTGGCGGGAATTGAACCAGGTAAAATCATCGGATTGTCTGCCATGCATCCCATCAGCCATTACACGGATGATCACTCCAAGGTATTTGTCAGCGAAGACAAACTGCTTATTCAATCAGCGAAAGAAAGCAAGACATCCATTTGGTTTGGGGGTTTTAATTCATTTGCAACGTACTCCATCGATCTCGCTTCTTGCTCTGGAAAAGGAGAAATTGGTTTTGAATTTTCGGATGCCAATAAAAACGAGCAATGCTTTGTCAAGCTTGAATTTAAGGACTCAATGCTGACAGAAGTAAAGTTGAGAGTCGTTAAAAATGCTAAGGATATCGTAGATAAATCAATTGCCGTAAACCTTAACGAAGTAAAAATCATAAAAGGTAGCATTATTCTTCAAATGCTGGGAAGTGGATTTACCTTGTATTTGCAAGATCAAGGGTTGCCAAAAGTTATTGGGCAAAGTGATTTTAACACCTACATTGACTTACGCGAAAAAAAATATATGCATTCTTTTCAATCACACCTATTTGCAGATTTGAAAGGGGGGCAAGTTGAGATCAAAAAGGTTGAAATGGCTATCACCACAGGTATTGGTTTGGCTGATATACGGGCTATTACCTATGAAAATGGAGATCCAATGCTCGATCAGGGGCGGTTGTGGTATACGATGTCGATTCGTGGACGTGCCTTAGATCATCATATTCAAGGGGTATTTAGTATGGATCCAACGGTCTTTGATGTCAAGCTTGAGGGAATTATCTTGTTTGATCGTAATGATGGTATATTAAGAAATGAGGTGGCTTCGCATCTTTTTTATGATAGAAAAAATAAGGTTTGGCGGGGATTGACTACCGGTTTTAGCGCTTTTGCGAATCCTAGTCAAGAGAAAAAACAACTGCTGGCCATTGAGAGTAAAAAGGATCCTCGATTTGGTTTCTCGACCATGACCGCAGAACCTATTGACATGGTGGGAGATATTGAAGATCCACATATATTGTTTGATTCAACGGCACATAAATGGCGCATGCTGACTTGTGAAAATCTGAATGGGTATAAAGCTGTTGTGTTGGAATCGGATGAATGGAACAAAGGGTATCAAAAAATTGCGGGTCCCGTTGCACATAATTCGACCGGTACCTCCATTCAAAAAATAGGCGATAAATTGTTTTGTTTTTCAGGTAGTTCGGATCGGAAAATTTATATATACAGTTATCCTGGGCTCACTGAATTGGGTCGTTTGCAGATGGACTTACCCCCCTGGGACGAAACATCTGGCACAAGAGTATGGCCTAACGTAGTTCAGTTGCCAGACGGCTATCCATTTCGATATATTGCATTAATGATGGATCGATTTAATTACCCTGGCTTGAAAGGTCCAAATTGGACTTACGGTGCGATTTATCTATACCACGGATATGATTAACCAATGGAATTAGGAAGGAGTATAAAATTAAGCATGTATGCTACCAAATTTAAATATACCTATTGGACAGTTAAGATGAGCCACGCGAGGAGCAACTAATTCATGACTCATTAGACCGAAGCACAAAGCCATTGCTGGAGGCAACTCAGGATTAAGAATCCTAGTTGTTTTGTGGTTATCAAACGTTATGAAGCTAAATAAGTAAAAGTAGAAAACTGTTTTATTTAAAATGAATTTATGACTAATTTAGAACCGAAGTAAAACATTCCTTTAGGAAATTTTATTTCAGTTTAACTAGATCCATGCGCTTTACAACTATTTTAATCAAAATTACGATAATTGGGATTTGTTTATTCTATGAGTTATCTGCTCAAAGTGTAAATGAGTTTCCCAAAAAGACGGATAAGCTATTTAAAAAAGTGGCCCTTTATGAAAAGCTTATGCTAGGCAATCACTGGAACGAAGGTGCCATCATGCAGCATGTTATTTTTCCACCTGCGGGACTTAATAGGCCTATTGTAGGTTCACAGGCTGATTGCCTAGATCCTACTTCCGAAATGCTTGTGGCCCTTAGTTTTAAATATTCCATCACCAAAGACCCTCAAGCAAAACGAATGGCCGATCAAATATTTGAAGCCATCGAAAAACTTGAGAAAGTGACGGGTGTGTCTGGGCTTTTTGCTAGAAGTTTTAATCAAACTGATAAGGCACTTTGGCATGAAAAAGCATTATGGTATCACGAATGGCATGCGTCTACCTCGATGCCTGGATACCGCTGGTTGGGGGACATCAGTGTAGATAAATATACCTCGATCATTTATGGCGTAGGTACTTATTGGGAATTCTGTGCAGATCAAGAGAAAAGAAATAGAGCGGAAGCGCTGATAGATCGCTTTATCACTAAAGTGATGGATGATAATTACAAACTTACTGACTTAGATGGCAAAATGACTTTATGGGGCAATTTATGTCCTGATCTCCCGCATCAACCATTAAATTCCCTCCTCATGCTCACGGGGTTAAAAGTTGCTTTTCACATGACAGGAAAAGATAAATACGATGTGGCATATAAAATGTTAATTGAAAAGTACCATTATGATGACCATCAACTAGCTGCCAAAGTCCTTTTTCCGGAAGAGTGGAGAAACGTGGGGGATGACTATCACGCGGCAAGAGCGTTTTATATGATTATGCGATTAGAAAAAGATAAGTCTCTGCTAAATAAATACCGGATGAACCTCAATCGCCATTGGTTTGATTGGAAAAGCATGGACATGTCTTGGGAAAGTAGCCCTTGGTTTCCTATGGTGTATCATGTCCTTACAGGAGAAGATGTTTCTAGCAATGAAAGAAAAATGGTGTGGAAAAATATGTGGGGATTCGAAAGAAAGAAAAAAGCATTTGAGATTCCAAAGGAAGACGGAAGCATTCAAATGGTTGAATCAGAGGAAGAGGGAACGGCTGCTGCCATGATTCGTAATTATTGGTTTGGAAGATATTATGGATTAATCCCCCCTTCATGGTAAAAATGAAAAACGCTAGACTATTCCTTTTCTTGGCAGTAATCTTTGTCTCGGCAAACGCTAAGGCGCAAGATCATGTTCAAATCACACCTCCTGAAGGAATGGTTTATGTCCCAGCTGGGGTATTCATTATGGGAAGTGAAATAGGCGACCATGATGAAAAACCTCAACATATCACCGCGACAAGTGCTTTTTTTATCCACAAATATGAAATCAGCATTAAAGAGTATCTTGGGTTTGATCCTCGTTTTAAGTACTCAAAAGGGCAATTGGGCAATGCCGTAATTGTCAATTGGGAGCAGGCCAACAACTATTGCAAATGGGCCGGGGCTAGATTGCCCTCTGAAAAAGAATGGGAAAAAGCGGCTAGGGGAACCGATGGTCGACTCTTTCCTTGGGGCAATACGTTCAATGAATCTTTTGTGGCTTGGGATTACAATGAATCGAGAGGCGGTTCCATCGCAAAACCTGCTAGTCCTTATGGCTGTTACGATATGGCAGGTAGTGTTTGGGAATGGACTGCAGATTGGTATAAGCCGTATCCAGGCAATAGCAAGCTTATAGCGGAATATGGCGAAAAGTATAAAGTGATGCGAGGGGGTTCAAATTTTAACAACTGGTCCTTCTATATTACCTCACATCGATATTACCTCGATCCCATTGAGATTAGTAGGTACCCGGTAGGGTTTCGTTGTGTCAAGGACTTATAGCAATCGGGTGATAAAATTCTATCGTTGAGCCGATTTAAATGATATTTTTTGATAACCGCGATACTATTATATTTAGCACTTAGGCACATTAATGTAAAATAAAATTGGGATGATTTTTTTAAAATCGTCAGCAAAATTGGATTTTTCCTTAAGGAGTGATTGATCTTGATACTTATTTAATTAGGCTTGATTAAGTTTAATCTTATTTTTTACAGGTAATGGTTTATGATTTTATGATGAAAAAATACGCTCTATTATTCCTCTTATTGATATCATTTGGATTGAAGGCTAATTTTAGGGCCTCGGTAGTAACGGTAGATATAACACCCAAAAGCCCCAAAATGCTTTTAGGTTATGCCGCTAGGCAGTCGATCGGCGTGCGTGATCGTATTTTTCACAGAATCGTCTTGATGGATGATGGATTTACCCAATTTTTGCTTGTTTCTTCTGAATTATGTGTCATGTCTCCGGCTACTTATGATCAAGTCGCGGCCGAGGTAGATCAAAAACTTGGAATAAATCCCATTAATTTTTGGTGGACGCTGACGCATACCCATTCGGCTCCCGAACTGGGTACTCCTGGACTTCCTGCGGTTTTTATGGGTGATCGCTATCAGCACCCGATTGATTTTGAGTATTTAAAAGAGGTTAAGCAAAAATTAATCGATGGGATTGTGGAGGCTAGGCGGATGTTGAGACCAGTTACTATAGGATTTGGAATGGGAGAATCTAAGGCCAACATCAATCGGAGGGAACGAAGGCCCAATGGCAAAATAGCTTTGGGGTTTTACCCGGAAGGCCCTGTAGACGATCAAATTGGCTTAATTCGTTTAGATAATTTAGATGGAAGTCCGCTGGCTATAATAGCCAATTTTCCTATTCATGGGACGTTTTTTGGGCAGGATAATTTGTATATCAGTGGGGATGTTCCCGGTCTCATTTCTAGGTATGTCCAAGAAAAACTAAAAGCACCTGTTTTATTTATCAATGGCGCCGCGGGTAATTTAGCTCCCAATACCATGCCTTTGGGGAATAAAGTAGTTTCCAAGGATACTTCCATGAGGTTTTTTAAAGAAGCTTTGGGGGATAAAATTGTCGATATTTATAAGTCTATTGGCCATCTCACTCAATCGATGCGAATAAGTTCCGGTGCTACTCAAATCGAGAGCTTGCGGAAAAAATCACTTACATGGATTCCGGAATTAAAAGCTTATGAAAAGAAAAATAGGGCAGGAGAAGATGTGGTTATTTTACCTGCTCGATTTTTAAAATTCAATCAATCATTGGCTATTTGGAGCTTACCAGGCGAATTATTTTGTGAGATTTCCAATGGAATCAGGAAAATCTCACCCTTTGAAAACACCTTTTTCTATGGGTATACGAATGGCTGGTTGGGTTATATTCCCACAGCTAAAGAATATGTTTTGGGAGGCTATGAGGTGGAAACTGTTTCTCCGTTTACTTCTTCTGTGGAGGCCGATGTTCAAAAAGCAGTGGGTGATTATTTCAAAAATGATTTGGTAAATACCCCATTTCCAATGGATTCGGTGAATCGACCCAGCCGGGTTCTGGTTGAAAAAGACGGTTCTTTGCGATTAACGGCTGAAAAAGGAAGGGCGATCGGTCCTAAAATTCAATACATGCCAGAATGGCGTGCGTTTGGTTGGTTTACTGCCAAAGACGAGGTGGTTTGGGATGTCCAAGTTCCTGAATCTGGAAATTATGAGGTGCTTCTGGAATGGTCAGTGGATGATGCGGAAGCGGGCAAATATTTCTTGCTTTCTAGTTCAAAAGGTAGTTTAAAGAAACAAGTAAGGCCCAGTGGATCTTGGGAAAACTACGCAGCGGAAATTGTGGGGAAATTTCCTTTGAAAAAAGGCAATGAGCGAATTCGATTTAAATCGAATGATTATTTTAAGGAGGGGGCTATTTTAGATTTGAGGGAAATACGATTGAGAAAAATAGCGGATTGATCCACATAAAGAAATAATCTACCCTTTTTAGGTATATTCTGGTGTACCCAAAGGCCGACTCGATGCGGCTACCATCAGCTGACATTATTTTACCTAAATTTTTGTAATTTGGTCTTCTGATTTTTTTTAATTTTAAAATCGTCAAATTAACAATTAGAATGACCTATTTAATTGAAAATCTCAATCATAAAAAATAACTTATGATGACTCCTTTAATGAACAGAAATATCCTTTTATTAATAGCATTCATTTGTGGAATGACGGAGAGTTTGGCTCAGAAATATGCCACACCTCTTAGTCCCGAAGAATCCATGAAAAAGTTGCAGTTGGCCGAAGGTTTCTCCGTTGAATTATTTGCATCTGAACCCCATGTCTTTGATCCAGTAGCTTTAGAGTTTGATGCCCAAGGAAATGCCTATGTCTTAGAAATGCCCGATTACCCCTACGAAGTTGAGCTCGGAAAAGGCCATGGCCGAATTCGCTTGTTGAAGGATACAGATGGTGATGGTAAAATTGACAAATCAATCGTTTTCGCTGAAAATATAACGGAGGGGACAAGCATGCTATTTTGGAAAGGGGGGTTAATTGTTACCGCGGCACCTCATATTCTCTGTTTAAAAGATACCAATGGGGATGGCAAATCAGATACCTCGGAAATTTTATTTTCAGGGTTTTTTCAAAACAATTCAGAAGCTCAAATTACCAGCCTAAAATTAGGCGTTGACAATTGGATTTACGCAAATAACCATGGCCAAAATGGAAAAGTAAGCTTTAGCCAATTATCTGGAATGCCCCCATTAGATGTTAAAGGTGCCGATTTTCGTTTTAGATTAGATCGAAATATTTTTGAGCTTGAAACTGGTTCAGGACAATTTGGTCAAACCATGGATGACTGGGGGCATCGCTTCTTTACTGAGAATTCAATTCATGTCCAACAATCCATTATTCCTTGGCGCTATACGCACAGGCATGCCTATCTTCCCGTATCGAAATTTAGTACAAGTATCACAGATCACGAAGAACATACTTTTCAAGAAACTCAACCTCCCTTCTGGCGGGCGGAAAGAAGTGCCCGTAGAAATAAATCATTCAAAGAAGCGAATTTGAATCGGATCGAATACGCGGAAGACCGATTTAGTGGGTCGACCGGAAGTACCATCTACCACGGGGATGCAATGCCCAAAGAGTTTTATGGGAATATTTTCACGGGTGACGTATCTGGAAATTTGGTCCATCGGGATATCTTAAGTCCAAGTGAAACAAGTCCTGTCATGGTGGCTAAACGAGCTGAATCTGAAAAAAACAAGGAATTCATCTCTTCCACCGATCCCTGGTTTCGCCCCATTACATTCTCGGTTGGCCCTGACGGTTACCTATATATGCTTGATTATTACCGTCAACATATAGAAACACCTGTTTCGATTCCTGATGACCTAAAAGCGGACATGGATTTTATGGCAGGAAGTGATATGGGGCGAATCTATCGGGTTAAACCGGCTAACACTCCTTATAAAAGTGTCAAAGTCAATCTAAATGCGGTATCAAGTATCAATTTACTTACCTATTTATCTTACGAAAATGGATGGTACCGTACGCATGCTCACCGTTTGCTTCTCGAACGTCAAGATAAGTCAGTCGTAAAAGAAGCCAAACTTCTATTCAATAAAAGCAAGGATCCAAGAACGAGGTTACATCTTTTATACGTGCTTGAGGGTTTAAACGCTTTGGATATAGCGGTCATTAAAAAAGGATTACAAGATTCTTCCCCAGATGTACGTGAAAATGCTTTAATGCTGGCTGAACGCTATTCAGAATTAATGCCAACCATGTTAAAAATGCTGAATGATTTGTCCCCAAGGGTGAAATTGCAGGCTACCTTAAGTCTTGGGCAATTTAAAAACCAAAAAATTATCGCGGCATTTTCAAAACTTATTCAAAGTCATGGCCAAAATGAATGGCTGAGGCTGGCGGTTTTGAGTTCAGAGCTTGGTTCATCACCAGATCTTTTGGAATCTATGGTAGACCATCATGTATTTTCTCCCAATCCTGAAACTTGGAAACTGCGTTTTTTACAAGACCTTTCTTATACCATCGCAGCTAGAAACAATAAATCCCAAATGCTATCCTATTTAAATTTGTTTTCTCTTGCTACCATGAGCGATTTAAATGTACAAACGGCTGCACTAAAAGGACTTAAATTAGGCTTAACTAAAAATGGAACCTCAAAGGAAATCGCAGGGAATTTAAAAACAGGATTAGCATCTGAAGTAAATGCTTCCTTTCAAACCTTGCGTCAAATTTACTCAGCACTCTAATTTCAATTCCTTTAGATCAAATTGAAAATGAGCAAATTGCACTGAAATGAATGAGAATAAATATGCACGAAGAAACTTTCTTCAAAAGTATTTGAAAATGGTCTACCTAGTGGCAGGATCAGGATTTATACTGAACCTTAAATCCAATGCTTCAGTCACTGAATGGAAAAAAATGAGCGCCTCAAAAAAGCAGCCTACCAAAAAAATAGTGCCCCAAGGTGATCCTGAAAATCCATGCGATGATCTTTCTAAAGTCAGTGCAGATGAAATTTCGAAGCGAAAAAAATTGGCCTACGTAAGTCAATCGCCTGTTGAAAATAACCAATGTAGAAATTGCAATCTTTTTATACCCGCCCCAGATAAACCATGTGGTGCTTGTCTTTTATTTAAAGGCCCAGTGAGCCCTGAGGGACATTGTGCTTATTGGGCTCCGATAAACGAATAATGACATATCCTTTGAGGTGACTGTCATTATAATTTTTGCTCAGGACAATTCATCCATTTGATTCGTGCAATTAAGATTTGTCAAGCTAGCAAAGGTGGATTTAATTTAAAAATGAAATTTTAATCATTTAAATTTTTCGGATTGTGCGAGAAATACATAAAAGCTTATAGTTCAAAAATTAATGTAAGAGCTTGCGAATTGCTTTCATTAATATGGCCTCTGCCTCGGCAGTAACGGCTGATGCCTGTCCGGTTTCGTAACCCCCTTCCGTGTAAGCAATCGAATTTCCAATGTACCCCACCGCATAATCTCCATAACCAGCTACGGCAACAAACAAATCCTTGCGTTCAGCTTTGGCTGCTAGTTGGTATTCAACAAAAGGCTCACCGGGGAGATGAAGGATTCTTACGTGGCCCATGGTTAAGCACGAAAGATCAATCTTTTTGCCAGCTTGCAGGCGCTTTAACCAAACTAATTTAGATACATTATTGGCTAAAAATACAGCTGTCTCTGTTTTCATTTTTGCTTCCAGGGATTCAATATGAGCTGCAGGAATCAAAGTGACCGATTCGATGTTCCATTGAATGGAATTTGGTTCTACGCGCTCAAGTTGGGTTTGATCCCATGCCCTTTTCATCCCATCTGCTAAGCGTTCAGCTAAAATCAATCTATTTTTTTTATTTCCATCATTGTATTTTCCTGCCGTTAGATTACCACCTGCTCCGTTGAAATGAATATGAAGTGCGTCGGGAACAGCCAATTGGCGTAAAAAACGAGCAATTCCAGGGAAATCGGGATTAGCCACCCCCGTTCTATAATAACTTTGGGGGTGTGAAGCATAATAACTTAAAACCGCAATGGGTTTATCATTGTTCCAAAAACTAATCAAAGAGACCATGGGGTCAATTAATCCCTCGGGTTCAGCACGAATAGCTGAATCAAGGGTGGCTGAAGTTCGCGAAGCTTTGGCTTTGCCATCAGGACCTATAATCCGCCGATTGGAGGCAACTTGGAATACAGGAGCCTCTCCTTTCCCGATGTGCGTGTAGGGTACTGCGACCGAAATAGATTTCTGAATGGCAAGTCCTAGGCGTTTAATCAGATCTCTTGTATAAGTCCCTTCAAAAGCGATTGGATTTAAACCTGCCTCTTGCATTAATTTCTCTGCCCCTAAATCAGATGAGGGGGCATCATGCTGATGAATGGCATGTACGACAACTCGAGAGGGAATAGTAGCAGCTGCTTCAGCCATAACGCGTTTAAATTCATCTTGACTATCATTGCTGATCCCAATCCAATCCACTGAGCACATGACGATTGGTAACCCTGCACCCAAAATAACGACCCCTTTCGCGCGTAAACCCAAATCCCAGTTATTAAGCATGGGATCATACGTTAGTTGAGTCCCTACTGGTGGTGTTGCATCCACATCGAATACTGCTAGTTTTAAGGTTGGCCGTTCGGCTTGCGCATTAATGAACACTCCATGAAGTACAAATGCACAAATAAAAACGAAACGAAAAAGCCAAGCATTTAATTTGTCAGACATTACCTAAATTTAAGATCTATGTTCGTAGCAAGCGGTTGAAACATTCATGTAACCCGAATTAAAAGTCCTCCGCTATTGCTTAATATTAAACAATGTTAAATAAAATATCCATCAATTAAAATACAAGTCTAATCTCCTGCCCACTTTAATGTAGGTCAACCCAATAGTTATCTCACAAATTTTATGGCTTGAAAATCGCTTTCCCCTTGCTTGATAATCAGGAGATAAGGTGTATTTGATGTTTACATTGGGTTTGACTAGTCCTTCTTTGAATTGTAAAAGCGCTAAAAGACTAGACTGATAAAGGTTATTTTCTTGACTTTGATTAAATTTTAACAAACCCACATTTCATTCGAAAACCTTTCTCGTGCTACCTGTATAAGTGAGTTGTGGCAAGCCCCAAAAAACCGACAAACAAGACATTCACTTTTAAATTTGACTAGAGTAATTTTTACCTTCATTTTGACAACGAGAGTAAATTTTTAGTATTTTTACCCTTATATTAATAGCGAAAGTAAAACTGACACTTAAACATAATGGTAAAGTTTGACCGAAAAATTCCTTATAACGACTTGCCCTTGCTACCACCAAAGGCAGATATAGAAACAAAACGCATACTTCGAAAAACAATTTCGGCTGGGCGAGCATTGGCACAACTAAATGGAACTTTACTCAATTTACCCAATCCTACGCTGTTTTTAGACACGATTTATTTACAAGAAGCGATGTAAATCGTCAGCAAAAAGTGGACCGATAGAGGTTATTTCTTAGGGAGTGTTTCCAAACAATTATTAACTTAACAAAATGGAAACAAGAAAAAAACAAACAGCAGAAAATTACATCAAAGACATTCGTCGAAAGACACG
>SXXW01000008.1 GCA_005791165.1 Cytophagaceae bacterium | reverse complement strand
GATCATTAGGTAGGGCAAAGTGATCCATGCCTATGTCAATATATCCCGCCTTGCTAAACATGTTTTTACCTTGTTGGTACAGCGCCATTTTTTGATTCGCACTAGGCAAATCGTGTTCATCAAATAGGCGTTGGGCCCTGCTCGTCCAGGGCACATGGGCGTAGCTATAAAAGGCTATTCGATCAGGTCTGATGGCCATGGCATCTTCAATGGTCTTGGTTATTTTTGGCAAATCTTGCCTAGGTAGGCCATAAACTAAATCCAAATTAATGGACTCATAACCAAGCTCTCGAGCCCATTTAACGACTCTTTTTACATTTTTAAGCGGCTGAATCCGGTTGATGATTTGTTGGACTTCCAAATTACTATCCTGCATTCCAAAGCTTACTCGATTGAATCCAAAGTCCCTAAACATTTTCAAATGCGCTTTAGTCGTATTATTTGGGTGTCCCTCAAATCCAAATTCATGCTCTTCTGGAAGGATGGAATCTTGAAAGATGGCGGCTAATAAACGCTTCAAATTTTCAGGCGAGAAAAAAGTGGGCGTTCCACCGCCTATATGAAATTCTCGAATCACGGGTTTTTGCTCCATCAGAATTTTATACAAATTCCATTCTTTTATGAGCGTATCAATGTATTCTTTTTCGACTGAATGATTGGTCGTAATGCGTTTGTTGCAGCCACAAAATGTGCATAAACTTTCACAGTAGGGAAGGTGTATATACAAACTAATTCCTTCTTGGGCATTTGATTCCTGAAACCTTCTGGTGAATAATAATTTCCAATGATCAGAATCAATTCTTTCCTCCCAAAAGGGCACCGTCGGATAACTTGTGTACCGCGGAATGGGCACATTATATTTGCTTAGTAAGTCAAATGGAATCTCCTGCATAGCCCGCAAATTATAAAATTTGCGGGGGGCTAAAAATGATTTTTGTCAACCTTTATATCTTTCAGGTTGGGTTTTGTAGGAGTTCTTTTATGCTAGTTTATAAGCTCAATAAATAGCCAGTTAAATCCGATAAATCCTTTTCTTTTAATCCCATGGAGGTGGGTTCCGGCATCAAACTGTTTTTTTGCTGTACCCGTGACGTCACGTCTGAAGCTTTGATATTATTCCTTTTCCCAGTTAAATCTTTCAAGATAATCTGCTTGGAATCGGCCATTAAAAATCCATAGTAACTTCCAGATTGGGTGCTAATCATCCAGGGCTCATACCCAAAAGCTAGGCTTGCCGAAGGATTAATGATGGCGTCAAGCATGCTTTTTTTGTCAAACTTCTTTTTGATTAAAGATAAATCTGGACCAATATCAGCTCCTTTTCCGGCAATTTTATGGCAAGAAATGCAATTGGTTTCAAAAATATTTTTGCCTTTTATTGCGTCGGATGGCATGTTCATGGCTAAGTCAATGGACAGTGATTTTCCTCCCGGACGCCTAAAATAATCGGCTGCCAAACTGCGGATGGATATGTCTTTATTATTGAATATATGAAGTTCAATTAATTCCCTGACCTTGGGTTTGATTTTTCCTTTTGCTGCGTCAACCATCAATAATCTAGCTCCATAGGTATCTAGCGCTATTTTTTGAGCGAGCTCTTGCTTTTTTTCAGCCACTAATGTCGTATCATTTAATAGGGAATTTTCGGATTGGATCATCCATTTTTGCTCCCGACTTAATTGTTGCTCTTCTTCTTGCTTCCAGGCAATTACATTTTCCCATGTATTTGTTTTACGAAAACTAACCCAATAATCTGCTTGTTGGGCTACGTCGGCCAATTTCGATTTTGTTAAATCAAGCATCGCGTGCGCCGCCTCAGGAGTGCTCATAAATGCGATGGTCGTCATGGCTTCTTTTCGTTGGTTAACTGTTAATGTCGGCGATTGAGCTCTTTTTTTAATCAGATTTATGCTGGCATTGGGGTGCAGTTCCCATAAAATGGAACTTTGGGCTGCTGATAAATTGAGCGGATTCGCAGGTAATTTTTTGACAAAATCCCCATAAAATAATTCCCTTTTTTCATCCACGCCAATCCCCAATGCGGTCAATAAATAGGGATCTTTTGCGCTAACCCTAAGGGCTATATGCAACAAACTTTCTTTGCTATCCTGGTAACTTAGGTCCCTAAGACCTATTGCTATTTCTCTCAATAAAGCGGAGGGTAAAGCATATTTTAAAAGCGTATGATTAATCTCTTGAAGATTTTTGCCAGACTTGCGTAACGCACGATAAGCAGTTACCGAAATTTCTGAAGAGTTTTCGGCCTTATTTGCAGGATTTTTTAGGTTTCTGATTAATAAATTTTCTACTTTTTCTAGTCCATTTGTACCTAAACTAGCCATTAACCAAATGGCCCTGGCTTGTATGTAGGGATTTGGGTCTGATAACAAGGGCAAAAGGTCTGGGATTATTTTTTCTCCTGTATTTTTCAATTTTTCGTAGGCCACAGCTCTCACATTGATGGCGGGTGATTTTAACACGCCCACAAGTCCCTTAGTGGTCGAGAAATCTAATGTGGGCGCTTTTAGATTTTTGCCTTTTGGCGTAATCCGATAAATTCTACCGTATCCTTTTTTGTCGTTCATGGCGTGACCGCCTACGACCGCATCGTACCAATCAGCCACGTAAATGGCGCCATCGGTCCCTGTGACCGCGTCACTAGGTCTAAACCATTTTCTTTTATCGGCTTCAAAATTGTCATTCCAAATGTAAAAATCATCCGAGACTGGAAATGAACTTAAAAAGTCAAATCTTTTCATGTTGAATCCCGCACCTTTTGGATTGGTCTTATATCCAAACACTAAATTTCTTCCGGCTTCGCAACTTAACAGCATGCCCCTATATTTTTCTCCCAAGGCATCTCCTTCATAAACGGTCACTCCCGTGGGGGAACCGGCACCTGTTTTGTCACCAACTTTCAATACACCGGGATCCTCTTGGTGCCAATGGGCTGTAAAAATATCTTGGTCTAATCTTCGATCCCCTTGCCAATATCGGGTTCCGTCTTTGGAAAAATATCCGGCATTACTTCCTTCCATGAGCCAAGAAGTTCGGCAGGCAATGACCTGGTCATCATTGTCATTTTGCCACATATTACCATAAGAATCCATAGCCACCTCATAACTATTTCTAAAATTATGCGCCATTACTTTCAATTGGCTTGCATCGGGAGCGATTTCCAAAGCCAAACCCCCAACCCACACACGGCCATCATCGCTTTTCTGATTCCCCTCATTGTTTTTATTGTAGGGAGTTCCACCGGCATAAAGACTACCTGAACGTAGCGTCCAACCCGTTTTATCTTTTACCACATGAGGCCCAGCATTACCTACATTAAATATAAATTTTCCGTAGGGAGTGGCTAAAAATGAATGCAAGGAATGGTCATGGTCAAAACCCCCAAATCCCGTTAAAAAGACTTCCTTTTTGTCGGGTTTATCGTCATTATTTTCATCTGTATACACGATTACGTTGGGGGATGCACTGACGAAAATTTTATTGCCGATCACCGCAATGCCCAATGGGGCTTTTAAATCCATATCCTGTACAAAGACGGTGGACTTATCGGCTTTGCCATCTTGGTCAGTATCCTCTAAAATGACAATTCGATCCCCTTGGTTTTTGAAGTTAAATCGAGTATCAGGCTTATTATTAAAATCACGGTATTCAACGGCCTCAGTTGCCCAAATACGTCCTCTGGTATCCACGTCCATGTTGGTCGGGTTGTACAACATAGGTGATTCCGCCCAAAGTTCGACCTCCAAACCCTCCGGAACAAACAAGGTAGTTCCATCATTGGTAAAAAACAGTGGAAATAAAAACAGGAGAATGGTGCTAATGATTTTCATGAATAACAATGTTTGGAATAATAATTAAATGGTTTTTTAGGACACTAAATCTCGGACAAATCGATTGTTTTTTAAATAGCTTTCCAGCATCGTTTTCCCTGGAGGAACGGCGCCTTCAATTTGAATGGCCCCGGAATATCCGATCTCATCGATGCAATTTTTTACGCGTTGGAAGTCCACTTTTCCTTGCCCCAAAAGCGCGTCATTTTCTTTAAAATGGAATTCGCAGATTTGATTTTTTTTACCAAGCCATTTGATTTCTTCATAGATGTTGTAACCCATTTTTTCTGAATTAGCCACATCATAATAGACCTTTAAATGGGACGATCCCACTGCGTCGATGATGCGCATGTGTTCCTCTGCACTTAACCAAGATTCGATGCCCAAAGTAACACCTGCTTTTTCTGCCATGGGTATGATGTCCTTGAATTTTTGGATGACAGCATCTTGTCCTTTTGGGTCATTTTTCAAGTCCCCTTGATTAAAAAAGGCAATTAAAACCGCTTTGATTTTGAATTCTTTGGCCACTTGAATGCTGTCGGCGACCCATTGGTCCGTCTGCGGGTCCGACTTAAATGGGTAGTTGTTCAGTTCGCCGATGCCCAATCCCGTAAAGCCAACGTTAAAGATTTTAGCTAACGATTTATAGGCTTCTTGGACATCTTTTCTGCGTAAATGCATGTTGTTCGCTTTTAGGCCGAGGCTTAATTGGACCCCATCTAACCCTATTTCTTTCGCCATTTCCATCGCCCCTAAATTGGAGGTATTGGAGATCGACCAATCACATGCACCGATGGAAAAACGCTTGCTCTTTATATTATTTTGTGCCTCGGCCAGCAAGTCATTTTGATGTGACAAGGCAGCAAAAATCCCCAATGCACTTTGTTGCAAAAACTGCTTTCTTTTCATAGGTTTTATAGGTTTATTTCTGATTAGCTTTACCCAAATTACTACATTTCAAAATTAGTCATTTGATGAAGCTGAATTAAATTTGAACGCATTTCATTTTTACTTCTTGATCAACCAAATTTTGTCCATTTGATTTGTGTTTATGCAGACCAGTTGAATAATACGATTGATTAGTAGTGCCATTTAAATTTCTGTTTTTATATTTTTGCTAGTAAAGTAGATAATTGTCAAAAGTAAAATACAAAGGAGTAACACAAAAGACGCAAAGATGAAAATATAATCCATCGAAATGTTCGAATCTCGAAGAATCCCCCCTACATAAATTCCTATGCCTCCCACAATACAAGCAAATAAATTTAAAATGCCGTAGGCTGTTGCTCGATATTTCTCATCAATAATCGTACATAGAATAGGCATTAGATTGGCATCCGAAAATACCTTGGTAAAGGCATATATCATAAAACCTAAAATCGCTATTTCAATTAAATTTGTATTTACGGCCAATAAAATGCCTGGAATCGCAATCAATAAACCAATCGCTGGGATCAGAATTCTTGCACTTTTATTTGTTTTGTTCCACCGATCTGCAAGTAATCCTCCTACGACTACTCCAACCATCGAAAAGGGATATAAATATCCCGTAGCATATAAACCTGCGATTCCTTGAGATAAATTGAAATGTTCTTGGTAATACGTAGGCAACCAGCCCATGATGAGCCAACCTACAATCCCAAGTAAACACCAAAAACTAAGTAAAAGAGAAAAGTTAAAGTTTGTCAATAATGTGCGTACTGCCTGAAAAAAATGAATCTTTTTTTCAACTAGGCGATTTGCTATTGCCTCTACTTGCACAGGCTTGTCTTTTAACACAAACGCCAAAATTATGGCATAAAATACCCCCACAATACCAAAAATAAAAAAGGCATAGTTCCATGAATGAAGTTCGGCTATCCAACCACCTAAAAAGCCTAAACTTTGCCCTGCGATAATTCCTGTCATATGTATTCCTATGGCCAACGACCTAGTTTTGTTGCCATGATAATCTGTGATTAAGGCCAATGCTGCAGGCAAATAACAAGCTTCACTTATTCCCATACAGGCTCTAGTTAGTAATAACATGTCAAAATTTGTTACATAGGATGTCATCCAAGTGACCACTGACCAGATACATGTGCTAAAAATGATGACTCGACTTCTTTGAAATCGATCGGCTAAAAAACCTCCAATTGGACTAAAAATACCATAAGAAAATAAAAATACACTCGATAGCATGCCGAATTGCGCATTACTCATCGGTATTTTTTCTATAATAGAACTTCTCATGGTGCTCATCATCGTTCGATCGAGGTAATTAAGAAGTCCTACAAGGCATAATAAATAAACAATGAGCCATTCTTTTGACCAAAATGTTGTCATGGAAGATAGCCGAATATCTTTTGTTGGGGATCCTAAATCAAGTTTGTTTTTTATGGACATTAAGCTTGTTTTTCAAAATGGAATTCACGCGCGAATCATTTTTCAATTAAGTTGATGTATGACTTTTTTGAGATAAGATAACGGTATTTTAGCCAAATAAATCGACGCTTTTCCCTCATGCGAGGAATAATATGAAACCCATAAATAGTTGCCATACCTAACTATTCCGGCATAACTCGTGTCACCTCCTGAAGGCAATCGGATAATTTCCTTAAAATCTTCTGAACTCTTCTTGACAAAAATTCCTGTTGACAAATTAGTTCCCTCGTGAATTCTTGTTGCAGCAATGATATTCGTTTGATTTTTGTCAAAAATAAAATTAGGACCACCAAGACGCATAGGCATTTTTTGAAAGGTCCAATCTACATAGGGATATGTACTTTTTGCCATGACACCTACTTTATCTTCTAATTCTCTTCGAATCATGGTGTGCATCGTATTTTGTTTATCGATGCGAATAGTTGCCTCATTTGGGAATCCTGAAAGTTCGAGTTTAGAAACTTTGGTGTACTTTTTGCCATCCAGTGTTTTAACGAGAAAAAGAGATGTGGGACCTTTTCTTTCGTCTGGTCCGACTTGATAATCTATGCTATATCCGATGCCTTTGTGCCAGGTAACTCGCCAGATCCAATCACCCCAGGAAACGATAGTTGGGTCGATTTCAACGGGTTCAGGGTCAGAAAATATGGTACCTGTCGAATTCGAAAAAGATACATGAGGAATTCTCCCTTTTAATATTTTATCAACATAAATACTTCCTCCAATGATGACCATGATTCGTCCTTGGGGCGTAATTGATAATTTTGCATCGCGTAAATCAAAGCCTTTTTTTTCCAATAATGCTAGCTCATTCCAGATTTGACCATCTCTCGACTGAAGGATACGAATTTTCCCGTCGCTACCTCCTACATGACCTGATCCTTCCCTGAAAACACAATAAAAATTACCTTTAAATCGAATCAGATCTGTAAAAGCATTATGTTCTCCCTTATCCCAAATTTTTGTGATTTGTACATTTTCAGCCTTTTGCCCCAGCAGTTGAAAGGCAAATGTCAAAAAAAAGTAAATGGAAATAAGTTGGCGCAGTTTCATAACAGATCATTTTTTATTTTAAAAACATATGTTTTAATAGGTTCATTTATTTTGTTTGGCATTCATTTGTAACCAAGTATATGCCGCTGCTGCTTTAATATCTAACTTATCGGCATCATCTTGGTTTAGAGACACTTTTGAATCTACAGGATAGCGGCTTGGGCCAGTGGATGATAATACTCGTTCGATAATCATTCGATCTTGCGCTAAATAATTAGTTGCTAGTGCCTTGCATAATTCTATCCTTTCTAATTTTTTTTGTGAATACTCAAAGCGAAGGAGCCGGTTTCTTACATCTTGGAAAGTATCATCAGCATGATGCTTGGTTCGGTTATAATGAATATAGGCTGCACCAATCAGGTAAACGTAGGTTTCAGAATTCGATTCCTCGTTCAAAGCCAAGTTGGCTAAAGTCTCCCAAGTATCTTTGTTCATATCGGGCACTAAAAAACCTAGTGCATAGGCGAACAATGAACGGTTTTTCGCATTTACCTTACTTATAATCTCAAGTAGTGCGCTATAATTAGGACGTTCACCGGCTTGTATGGGCAGGCAATATCCCCAATGACTAAATGAAAAAATCATACCCTCGGAAACTAGATCCTTACGTACTATTTTGGGGCTCAAATTTTTAAAGGAAACGCCAAGTTTGGCTAAAGATTCAGCTGCATGAATTCGATCGGGCCCTGAGGTATTTAAATAAGCGTTTTTAATTTTATTGATCCAGAAGTTACGTTCAGCCCTTTCTTTGGAAGCAAGGGATTGGGCACGCCAAAACCCAATTCGTTTCTCAGGTGTTTCTTCAAAGGGTTTAAGTTGTGTCAGGGCTAATGCTTTCGCCTCTTTTTTATATCCTAATTTTGCTAGGTATTCAATTGCATGCACTGAGATCCAAAAGTTAGAACTTTGGGCCACCTCGACTAAATCTTGGATTTTATCTGATTCTGTGGGTAATTGAACAGGAAGTTCCCTCAGCGTGGGTAAAAAGACAAAGGAAATAAACAAGCTCAAGAGGTTCATTTTATTCCATCTAGCGAAATGATTGAATCAAAAAATCCGACTTCTTCTAACTGCATTCTCAACCGCTTTATTTCTTCAATGGTTAAATTACGTAGAGGACTTCGACAAAGACCAAAGTCCAAACCTGTCATATTCATAATCGCTTTTCCACCTACGATGGCATTTACATGATTCAACATGATTTCTACCACTTGAATCGATTTCATTTGAAGGCTACGAGCTAAGGCATAATTTTGATCGGAATAAGCATTCAAAATTGCATGATAAATACCAGGCATAAAATTAAATGTAGTTCCAATGGCCCCTTCAATGCCTAAGACAAGTCCATTGATCAAAATCTCGTCATGTCCATGCAAGACATCAAATCTTCCATTTTCTAAAGCCATGCATTGATGCATATCCATGTAGTCGGTATGGGTGAATTTAACACCGGCTAAGTTGGGGATGATACCCGAGGCTTTTTTGAATAATTGGTTTACCTTGATATGACAGCCTGTGATAGCCGGCAAATGATAATAGTAAAAAGGGGTATTTGGTGTGGATGAGGCTACTTGTTGGCAAAAATCAACCATCACATCCAAGTCTGAAGATGGAAAAAAATTAGGTGCCATACAAGCCACTGCATATACGCCATTTTTTTCACCATGAGCGGCTAAATCTTTTGCTATTTCAACACTAGAGCTACCTACATGAACGATGATTTTGAAATTCTCATCGCTAAATTCCATCCATTTTTCAATGATGGATTTTCGTTCTTCAATCGTTAATAACATTCCTTCCCCCGTGGAGCCGTTGACAAAAACACCAGCTAATCCTTGATTCTTTAATCGATTGGCATAAGCTGGTATCAGGTCCAAATGAATTTTTCCATCTGGAGTAAAAGGAGTAAAAACAGCTGCAATTAATCCTTTGATTTTTGGATATCGAAACATGTTAATGGATAAATTAAATTTTTTCTAATTTAAACATATTTTATTAAAATTAAGCTTGCCTATTTAAGTTGATGCGATGATCTGAAAATAGACATTCAAATGAAATAGCAGGAATTAGATAGTAATTCTTGGACTTTAGTCCTTTTGTCTAGTACCTTGTAGGGCCTCATTCTAATTTCTATTAATAGCCGAAAAACAAGTTTTCATACCCATTAACTATCCAAAATCTTTTTCTCAAGCATACCCTAATTTTGAATGAATCAAGTGATTTTAAATGAAAAATCGAATAAAAAAGAATTGTCAAATATGCCAACAAACCTTTGTCAATAAATTATTCCTTACATTTATTCAAGCTTCTTTCATTACATGTCAAAATTTGCCATTTTTTTTCTCCTATTCATTTCTTGCGCCCAGGATGAAATAAATCCGTCGGCAGATTATGTACCGCAAGTAGCCAAAGGCTATAAAATCCCACATACCTATTATACATTATCCTATTCGCCGTCTGACCGCCAAGCTGAATATGCCTTTTATTATTTGTCTATTGCGTCGATCAATGGCAAGCAAGAAAGAACGGATGACTTTCGTATAGACCCCTCCGTTAAATTGAATCCAGTGACGAGCACATCTTACCAAGGATCTGGATTTGATCGTGGACATTTAGCCCCTGCTGCCGATTTCAAATTGAATTTAATCGCCATGTCAGAAACCTTTTTCATGTCCAATATGTCCCCGATGACCCCATCGTTTAATCGAGGAATTTGGAGCAATTTAGAAGATAAAGTACGTGAAAACGCGTTGAGTTTAGGGGGTGTTTATGTGGTGACAGGACCTGTTTTAACGAATACCTGTGGAACCATTGGCGGAGGCATCACTGTGCCTTGCTCGTTTTATAAGATAATTTTCAAGGAAGGTTCAAACCCCAAAATGATTGGATTTTTGTTGAGCAATTCGGGCTCTTCCTTGCCGCTAAAAAACTTTATTGTTTCTGTGGACCAAATTGAGAAGTTGACAAATTTAGATTTTTTCTCCTCCCTCGCTGATGATATTGAGGGTTCGTTGGAGGCCAACAAATCATCTTCTGGTTGGAGTTTTTAGTGTTGCATTAATTTTTCTAAGTACCTTCCCGAAATCCCGTAAAATCAGCTATTTTTTTGGCGTAATAAAATAAATAATCCTAACTTGTTTCGGTAACATAAACCTATATGAAAAAATTACTTTTTTTGATTTTTCTATTTGGCACATTCGCACATTCGAGTTTAGGCCAAAATGCCGTTAAACAAGCCAATCGCTTTATTGAGTTATTAACGGAGGAGCAAAAGCTCTCAACACTTTTTCCATTTGATAATAATGAACGGTATAATTTTCATTTTGTACCCATCAAGCGGAAAGGGGTCACTTTTAATGAAATGTCTGCCGAGCAAATAGAAGTAGGTTTAGGTTTGTTGAAGATTTGTTTGAGTGATCAGACGTATAAAAAGACCAACGATATCGTCAAATTGGAAGCCATACTGAAGGAGCTGGAAAAAAGAAAACCGGAGGATAAATACCGCGATCCGGGTAATTACCATTTTACTATTTTTGGAATACCTTCTGAAAAGAATATCTGGGGATGGCGATTTGAAGGCCATCACATTTCATTTAATTTTTCATTCGATCAGAAATTATTGGTTTCGGGGACTCCTGGGTTCTTGGGCACTAATCCAGCTATCGTACCTAGAGGGCCTGCGATGGGCACACAAATATTAAAAGAGGAATCTGATTTAGGTTTCGATCTTTTACATTCCTTGAATAAAGTTCAGTTTAAACAGGCGATGATCGACTCGGTTGCCTACCCGGATATTTTGACTTTTGACAAAAGAAGTGCATTTATCGGGGACCCCAAAGGTGTTAAATATAGCGATTTGAATAAGGAGCAAAAAGCGATGATGCTTGCCCTTGTTCGCCTATATGTTTTCCGCTACTCACATTTATTGGCCGAAAGTATGGTGAAAGATATTCAAAAAGCGGGGCTTGAAAACTTGTGGTTTGCATGGGCTGGACATACCGAACCTGTGATTGGGAAGGGTACTTATTATCGGATTCAGGGACCTTCTGTTTTGATTGAATACGACAATACTCAGAACAATGCCAACCATGTGCATTCGGTCATTCGAGATTTGAAAAATGATTTTGGCGGTGATTTGTTATTGGAGCATTATAAAACGGCTCACTAATTTATTTCCTAAATTTTTTGATTCGAAAAAATGTGAGGTAATTGGCATCATGATTATTATGCGCGCCCTCAAAGGCATCATCGTAGGCAGTCCGACAAGCCAGCAAAATATTTTTTCCGTCAAAAAGCCAATCAACATACTGAAACCCGTGCTTGATCACATCAGGATGTTGGAACACAATCTTTTTTATTTTCCAATCTTTCAAGTCGCTTGAAAAACATAAGGCCAAGGTATTCCTGATCGATGCTGGGTTTTTACCGGGGTTTGCATTTTTGACTTCCTCAGGAATGAAGTTACTTAGTGTCCAGTAAAGCTTCGTTTTAGGATCAAATCGAATCGTGAATTTTTTAGACCCTCCAGGGAATGGGATAAAACCCGTGGATCGATCAAAAATAGCCTGCGTTCCATCCGCACTAATTTTTACCATCGCCGCATATTCTTGTAGACTTTTTTTATTGTCGACGCGCAACATATTCCAAACTCCTCCATCAGGGCCTACTACGGCATTTCCTTCGATCCAACCGCCAAATGCCCCATTGAAATAAGTTGAGTCATATCCCAACACATTCGATTTTGTCCAATTGGCCGCCTGCATCGGATTTTTGTCTAAAGGAATCGACATCATAAAACTTCCATACCGCTTTCCCCAAGTTTTAATTGGCCCCATCGCATCTTCCATGGCTCGCCACAATCGGCCTTCATGGATGATTAAGGGCATCGGAGCGCAGTGGTATTCGCCGGCTAATAATAACCCATTTTCAGCGTCCGCGGGGTTGGTCCATGTTTCGCCTTCATCCATGGATTGCCTGATAATGGCATTTCCATGATGCTTATGGGTTCCCATGAGGTATAAATTAGACTGATGTATAAACAATTTAGACCAAAATTGACCATTGATTTCACTGATCATTTCCCACGTTTTGCCTTTGTTTTTTGACCTGTAAATGCGTGAAATGGCGGAGGTATGTTCCGTGGATTTAGGCCCAAAAAAATCATGCGAAGCTAAATAATGTCCGTTGGCCAATACAACGATACTCGGCGATCCGATGTATAAACCACTTGACGCGGGGCTATAGGCAATGACTGTTCCGGGTACTTTAGATTGGCCATAAGCCATTAGATACCCGCAAACAAGTAGGGAAGCCAAGAAAATTTTCATCGATTTGTTCATGATCAATAATATGGATATTTATCCCAAAGATTTGTATTTGGGTTTGTTAGACGCGGATCATTCGTTCGTTTCATCCAAGCTTCCAATTCGATTTTCAAGTATTTTTTTGCTTTCTCAAATCGTTTTTCATTGGCCAAATTATGCAATTGGCTCGGGTCATTTTTTAAATCATATAATTCCTCGGAACCTCTCTTCTTGAACGTGCGGTTAAAAAAGAAGGCATAATTGCTGCTGTCTGACATGATTAATTGTTTGGACGGCGAATCGTCTATGTCACCGTAGGGACCTACGGCTACCCATTTCTGTGGATCTCCAGCTGGAAAACGATTGGGTTCAAAATTGCGCAGGTATAAAAACTCCTTCGTTCTGATACCCCTAACCGGGTAACCCAAATCCCCTTTTCTTACATTGGCATGTCTTTCTCTTTCTACAAAAACAGCATTTCTATTGGCTATGGGCCGACCATTAATCAAATTGGTCAGACTCTTTGACGGAAGATCTGTGGGTTTTTGGATGCCCATAACGTCTAAGACGGTAGGTGCCAAATCGATTAAACTTATTAATTCGCTGGAGCGGGCAGGTTTTATTTTACCTTTCCAATACATAATGAGCGGTATATTGGTTCCTGAATCATAGCAAGTGGCTTTTGCTCTTGGGAAAGGCATTCCATTATCACTAGTAATGACAATCAGCGTGTTCTCTAATTCACCTTTTGACTCTAAAGTGGCGATGAGTTTACCCACATTGCTATCAAATCTTTCTACCTCAAAATAGTAATCTAAGATGTCCTTTCTAACTACATCGGTGTCGGGCAAGAATCCAGGAACTTTTACTTTTTGTGGATCCAGTCCGGCTTGTTCACCAGTTCCTTTTACATAATCACGATGGGGATCGATGGATCCGAACCAAAAAAAGAAAGGTTTGTCTTTTGGCTTTGCCCCTAAAAATTCTTCAAAATTTTTGAAGTTTTTCCCTGCTGGATTGTCTTTGTATCCACCTATTTTAAAATTTCCTGGGCCCCATCCTTTTTGTTCACTACCCACAAAACCACCTGATGCTTGAATGAGACTTACAAAATTGGGAATGCTTGCGGGAAGACTCCCCCATAAATTTCCTCCTTCTGCGATTTGATGAGGATGTTTTCCGGTTAAAATACTTGCTCTAGAAGGACTGCAGGAGGCTGCTGAACAAAACGCTTGGTCAAAAATCAAGCCATTTTTTCCTAATTTATCGATATTCGGTGTTCGCACAACCTTATCTCCGTAGATTCCTGCATGTTTGGACCAATCGTCTGCGACGATAAAAAGGATGTTGGGTTTTTTAGCTGTATTTTGGCCCAAAACATTAAAAAAAGGTAGGGCGAAAAATAAGCAAAAGAGTGCTTTTTTGATCATCGGTTAATGGGTTTGAAGTTTATCCTTTTCTGAATTCATGTGCCGTTTGAATGGCTGCCCTTAAATTTTCGATGGGCGTGGTATTACTAACGGTGCAATTTGCACTTAAAATCACCCGGTTGGGAGCATTTTTCAATACGTCCAACGTAGCTTTTTTAACTTGGTCCACGGTTCCCGTTGAGATAACACCATGTCGATCCAATCCGCCCATAACAGGTCTATCAAAGATTTCAGAGGCTTTTTGCAAGGTTAAAACTTTTCCATCCGCTTGCAGGGGGATGTTAACAATTTGTCCAGGATAATCTTGGAAACGAGGGGTAAAACCTTCATATTCGCCGTCATAGTCGCAGATGTGGAGGATGTTATAGGGAACTAATTGGGACACTTCTTTGTAAAGAAGCATATCAAAACTTTTAATCGTCCGATTAAATAATTGGTAGTCGGCTACGCGATTTGTTTCACCCCCTTGTGCACAGGTATAAAATCCATCTACGCCTAATTTAGCAGCCGCTTGAACGAAATTTAAAATGGAAAGAGTTACGTTTTCCATGCCACGACACACTGCCTCTGGATCTTCTTTGACATGTTTAACAAGCAACTCCCAGGGCACGGCTTGTTTGGCCATTTGGTAGGGCGAGTAAAGTGTTTGAATGATCATGGCCTCTGATTTCGCTTCTTTGACTATATTTTTAATGACGTATAGTATAGGCTCAAAAAAGGACTCGGGCATAATCGGTTGTTTATACCAATCTTTTGCTGTCTTTATTTGCTCGTTGAGCGGCAGACTCATTCCGTCAAATTGAATTTTGACAAAGTCCATTTGAGTCGCTTTGAAATAATTCATATGGGCTTTAACTGCTTCATCCCCTTTTTTATTGAAGTGCATAAAAAAACCTGCAGGTATATAATCGGATTTAGATCCTTTTTGGAGCACGTCTTCCATTAAATCCCTTTTGGATTTAGCCTTCGCATTCAATGGGGAAGTTTGTGTTTGATTTCTTTCTTGCACAGCCCCCATTAGGCCTATCGTACCTAATGAGCTTGATTTCAAGAAATTTCTTCTGGAGGAATTTTTCATAGTATAGTGTTTTAAATAGAGTTTTTTTCCTGTTTAATTTTCAATTTTTAAAAACCTTTACCCAAATGACTATATTTCAAAGGTTAGTAATTTAGTAATGCTTTTTACAGTTCTTTCTAAATAGATTAATAGGTTTTGTTCACTTATTAAACTTGTACCATTTTTTAATCATGTTTTTTTTATGGAAATTTATTCATTGAAAAATAAAATTTACAAATAATGTACGATTATATTATTGTCGGTTCAGGATTTTTTGGTTCCGTTTGTGCGAGGGAGTTAACAGATAAGGGTTTTAAATGCCTTGTTTTAGAGAAGAGGAGTCATATTGGCGGAAATTGCCATACTGAAAAAATTGACGGCATTAATATGCACACGTATGGTCCGCACATTTTTCATACGTCCAATGAGCGTGTTTGGAAGTGGATTAATCAATTTGCTACGTTCAATCATTTTACCAATCGGCCCATTGCAAATTACAAAGGCGAATTATTTGCCCTTCCTTTTAATATGTGGACTTTTAACCAACTGTGGGGAGTGACGCATCCGCATGAGGCGAAGGCCATTATTGCTGAGCAGTCGAAGGAAATAGGGGAGCCACAAAACCTAGAGGAGCAGGCGATCAAACTTGTGGGCAGAGATGTGTACGAGAAACTGATCAAGGGGTATACATCAAAGCAATGGATGAAACCTCCAAATGAATTGCCTAAGGAGATTATTAAGCGACTTCCTGTTCGTTTTACCTACGATACTAACTATTTTAACGATCCATACCAAGGTATCCCCATCGGCGGTTATACCCAGATTTTCGAAAAGTTGCTGGCTGGAATAGAGGTCCAATTAGATACGGATTACTTGGCGGATAAGTCGGCCTGGGATGCCAAAGCCCGACATATTATATTTACCGGTCCTATTGACGCGTATTATGATTATCAATTTGGCCCTTTGGAATACAAAACCACGCGTTTTGAGCATAAGAAATTAACCGATACGGATAATTATCAAGGAGTTCCCGTGATGAATTATACGGATGCGGAAGTCCCTTATACGCGTATCATTGAGTACAAACATTTTGAGTTTGGTCAAACCGATACGACTTGCATCACGTATGAATATCCTGAACCGTATGTGGCCAAGGTGACAGAGCCCTATTATCCGGTGAATGATCAAGCAAATAATGCCATTTATGGTCAATATAAGGCTTTGTCAGATGCGGAGACCCATGTGTATTTTGGGGGTCGATTGGCCGAATATAAATATTACGACATGCATCAAATTATTGAGCGGGCGTTCGATCTGTTGGATGAATTGAATTCATAATGCATTAGAATTAAATAATATCAAAATTTTATCGCTGAATCCTTTGAAAGAAAAATTTCAATTTTTGTTTTCAGATGGAAATTCTATATTTTTTGGTAAATTCAAAAAAAATAAACCTGAACCTATGAAAACCATTTCTTCCCTGAGGCCGATCTTCGTCCTTTTATTCATTGCCTTTTTAGCATCAAGCTCTTATGTAGGGTTTGCAAATCCTCCAAAAAATGTAAAAGCTAAAATCATTAAGACCTTGATTGTCGACGGTCAAAATAACCATGACCAATGGGCCAAGATAACGTATATGATGAAGCGTTATTTAGAGGAAACAGGTAAGTTTTCTGTTGATGTTCAAAGAACAAAATATACGTGGAATGGAAAGGGTTTTGTGGATAAATATAAGATTCCTGGGCTTGCGGCGACAGTAGATTTACCTAAGTCGAGGATGGATTCTAGTTTTCATCCCAACTTCGCAGCATACGATGTCGTGATTTGTAATTTTGGTTGGAATGCAGCGCCTTGGCCAAAACAAACCCAAGAGGATTTTGATAAATTTATAAAAAAAGGAGGCGGTTTGGTGATCATTCACGCGGCAGATAATTCATTTCCTGAGTGGCCCGCCTATAATCAGATGATTGGTATTGGGGGTTGGGGTAATCGGACCGAGAAGGATGGTCCTTATGTGTATTATGACCTAAATAACCAATTGGTCCGTGATATGGCACCTGGTCGTGCGGGTTCACACGGGCCACAGAAAGATTATCTTATTACGATTCGCAATGCAAATCACCCGATTACCAAGGGAATGCCGTTGACCTGGATGCATGCCCAAGATGAGATGTATGATCGATTAAGGGGCCCTGCAGAGAATATGGAGGTGTTGGGAACGTCATTTTCATCTATTGAAAATAAGGGATCAGGCCGACATGAGCCTATGTTATTAACGATCAATTATGGCAAAGGAAGAATTTTTCATACGCCCATGGGCCATGCGGATTATTCCGTTAGTTGCGTCGGATTTATCACAAGTATCTTGCGTGGAACACAATGGGCAGCGACTGGCAAAGTGGATATTCCCATCCCAACTGATTTCCCTAAACCGGATGTAGTGAGTAAACGTGAATTTAAGGATTAAGAACAAAAAAATTGAACATATGAGTACTCGGAGAGATTTTATACAAAGACTTTCATTGCCATTAATGGCGATGCCTTTTGCTGCTTCTGCAGCGAATGAACTTGAAAAATCAGGTTTGACTGCGCCTCAAATTTCTAACACTATGGTGGCTGATGGCCCAATTTTACGGGTAGCTTTGATGGGCTTGGGAGGATACTGCAATATGGTGGCCAAAGCGATTCAGGCATGTCCTCGAGTTAAAATTACGGCTTTGGTGAGTGGCACGCCGGCTAAATTGGCCTCCTGGGGCGAGAAATATCAAGTCCCGGAGTCGAGCCGCTATAATTACTCGACCGTCGATCAAATCAAAGACAATAAGGAAGTGGATGCGGTATATATCATCACACCTAATGCTTTGCATAAAGACAATGCCATCCAGATTGCACGGGCGGGCAAGCACGTGATTGTGGAAAAGCCGATGGCTTTGAATGCCAAGGAGGGAAAGGAAATGATCGATTATTGCAAGAAGGCCGGGGTACATTTGTTGGTCGGTTACCGCATGCATTTTGAACCCAAAACATTGGAAGTTGTCCGTATGCGTCGGGAGGGAGAATTTGGCAAGATTTTGTTTTTCCAAGGCTTGTCAGGTTTTGTGATTGGGGATCCGAAGCAATGGAGGTTGAATAAGGCCTTGGCCGGGGGTGGTTCCATGATGGATATTGGAATTTACTCGATCAATGGCGCACGGTATATGATTGGAGAGGAGCCTATTTGGGTTACGGCCCAAGAAACGAAGACGGACTTTGTGAAATTTAAGGAGGGAGTTGATGAGACGATTCAGTTCCAAATGGGTTTCCCAAGCGGTGCCGTCGCATCTTGTTTGTCGACCTACGCCTTAAATAATTTGGACCGCTTTTTTATGGATGGAACCAAGGGATTTGCTGAGTTAAAGCCGGCTACTGGATATGGTCCAATTATGGCGAGAACGAATAAAGGCGAGATTGAGTTTCCACATGTGACGCATCAAACGGTTCAAATGGATGAAATGGCTAAGATTTTATTGGATGGCAAGCAGCCTATCATTCCTATGGATGGGGAAGAGGGCTTAAGGGATTTACGTATTGTGGATGCGATTTATGAGGCTGTTCGTACGGGCAAAAAGGTGAAAGTGTAGGGTGGCCAAGGGATTAGTTTCTTATTGACATACTTTATTTTCCTTTCCTTTGCTAAACGAAATAGACGCAATTTTTTGCGTCTATTTCGTTTCAATCAAGGGTTATAAAAATTCCTAAAGGAATTCTAGACTTTATAATATTGCTCCCAACCTTTTCTTGGAGGCGCACCTACCAATAATTGGTTGGCTATTTTATTGTTGGTAATCTGTTTGGTTTTACGGTCAAACAATAATTTAGTGTTTAATTTTTGTGCCATCACACCCAAGGTAAACACTTGGCTTAAAGGTCCCGCAATTGCAAATGGCGATCTCGTTTTCTCCAATCCCATACAGGCCTTTAGGTAGTTGGCATAATGGTTCGATGGACTTATAGGCACCACGGGCAACTTATTCGCCATGTCTTTCGCCTTATCCTCCGGAATGATCGACAACGTACTTCCATGGGATCCGCCTTTAAAGGTCAACTCTTTCGAATAAATAATCTTGCCTGGATTTAATTTAACGGGTTGAATCTTTCCATTGCTTGGTGGTGGAATATTAGGGTCTAATGCAGAAACCCCATACCCTGCGGGAACAGGAGGAATGTTGTTAATCCCATCATACCAAGTAATATCCATGGCCGGCATGTTGCCACGCGAAGGAAACTTAAACAACAAGGTCGTCGATAGCGGATAAAAGAATGGATTATGTCCATCCGCTCTCTGCATATTGATTTCCGTAGGTAATCCCAAATTCAAAAATTCATGCGCGGTGTCCATGATATGTGCACCCCAGTCGCCTAGTGCTCCTAATCCATAATCGAACCAACAACGCCATTGTCCATTGACAAAGTCTTTTTGGTACTCATGTGGCTGTACAACGCCTTGCCAAATATCCCAATCCAAGGTGCTTGGAACAGGTTCCCCGGCTGGAAATTTTTTAATATTAGTATCCCAACCATGCCACCTGCGCGCAGAGTTCATGTGTGCGGTCATGGACGTTACATCCTTGATAATGCCCGCTTCTTGCCATGCTTTGAATTGAAAATAATTGGCCTCCGAATGGCCCTGATTTCCCATTTGGGTCACTAGGTGGCTATGTTTTTTGGCGGCTGCCATCATGAGTTCTACCTCATTAAATGTCCTAGCCATCGGTTTTTCTACATAGACATGTTTGCCTAAGGCTAAAGCCATCATGGTAATAGGGAAGTGTGAATGATCAGGAACCCCTATGGCCACTGCTTCAATTTGGCTTCCCATTTTATCAAACATCGTTCTGAAATCTTGAAAACGCGGTACATCCGGGAATTTCTCTAAGACAGCTCTCGTCTGAGGAGCCCCCATATCTACGTCACAGAAGGCTACAAAATTAGCCAATCCTGTTTTTGCGAAGGACATAACATCAGATCCCCCTTGATTTCCAATACCGATACAAGCTAAATTAACCTTGTCCTTCGCAGGTAGATTAGCGGGTCCCGGTAAATAATGGTTGGTCGATGAAGTCCAAATAGAAGGAAATGCTGAAGCGGCTGTCAACAAGGTCGATTTTTTCAAAAATGACCGACGCGATTTTTCGTTTGATTTCATAGTTTATGTTTAAGCCTTCAAATTAATTAATATTTAATAAAATTCAACAAACTGAAGATTTTAGGGATAAGAATTTGTGATTTTTTTTGGATATTGGGCTTTTAATTTTGAACAAATCATTTTATGTCGACGACCCATAACGAAGCGCCAGCCATGGTAAAACCTTCCATCGCCTTAATACATCATGTATTTTTCTGGTTGAACCATCCAGAATCCGAGGCAGATAGAAATGCATTAATTGCCGGTTTGAATACCTTAAGAGCGATCCCTACGATTCAGAGAATGCATGTAGGCGTTTTAGCATCTACCGAAAAGCGTGATGTGGTGGATACTTCTTGGGACGTATCCGAAATCATGTTTTTCAACGATGCTACGGGCCAAAAAGTTTACCAAGATCATCCGTTGCACATGGAATTTGTTAAAAACTGCGCACACCTTTGGAAAAAGGTATTGGTGTATGATGCCCAGGATGTGTAAGCTTTCATTTTTTATCTAAGTATCCTATTTCAAAAATTGGCATTTTTTGTGAAGGATAAATCATTTTGATTTTTCTTCCTAGCTTATAATAAGCATTCAATTTCTTGTTAAAGGATTGCCTATTTCGTGTATCTACATAATCAATATTCATTACATTGATAATTGGGATTTTTAATGAGTCCGATAAACCCAATAGTCTAGTCATTTGAATTGTGTCAAGAGGGCTTACCCATGTCACAATATCATCATTTTGATCATCGATGGACCTGATGTAATAAAAGCTCCAGGAGTCAAAATTTACAATAGCCTTCTTTTTTTCAGATGAGCTAGTATATTTTTGGATGGTAGCATAATCAATAGGAATCCAATAAAACCAATCGCTAATTTTGTAATTAATGCTTACTGTAATTAGGGCCAAAATAAAGTAAGTTTTTAAGAAGATGCTTCGATAAAATTTATAAGAGTTGTCGAATAAAAATCCAAAGATTGGGATCCAAACAAAAACAAAATGGTGACCCCATTTGACTCTGCCTAAGATCAGAAAAGTGGCTAACATAAATAATATGGACAATCCATAAAGGCTAGTTTTGTAGAAGTCATTTGATCTAGGATTTTCAATCCAATTTGAAAATGAAAAACTAATTTTTTTATAATTTTTGGCTGCGACATGTATGATAAATGCCAAAATCAATGCGAATAAAAAAATAGGATATCCTTCAAAGTAGAAATATTGAAAAAATGAATTTCCTGACAAATTACGGTTCAAATAAAAACTAAAATCAAACTGTTTGATGAATGCGTTAGTGCCTTCAAGTCGATCATTTAAAATTTCAAATAATACTTTCTTGTTATTATAGGGATCTAAAACACCCTTGATTAATGATTCAATACCCAATTTTTCCTCATCAAGCAAATGTTTTTTTAAGGGTTTAGTTTCAAAACTAGGTGTGGCATTACTGAAATATTTTACTGAAAGATTTGAATTTAAATATTGATTAAATAAGGTAAACAATACAAGTAATGTAATGAAAATTGAAATAGTTGATTTCCAATTAATATCTTTAAAATTAATTTTAACTAAACAAAATGGGATTAGCGAAGGTATTAAATAGAGGAAAAATAATTTATCAAAGCAGGCAATTGCCCAAATGATTAATAAAATACTGGATAGGCACAGAAGTCTTAAAAATGATTTTGATGCATAAATTTTACCCACAAGTATTCTAGTTAGCAAATATATGATTAGGGCTAAATTTACAGGTCCAGCGTCATGTAGGATGCTAAAGTAAAATGGAATAAAAAGACACATGGCCCAGGTGCCCGCTTTTCCCAAATTTAATTCTTTTTTTAGCAGATAAAAGAATAAAATCAAAGACAAAAATGAGTAAATCCCTTTGCCTATGATCAATGGAAATAATTTGAAAAACGGAAAAAATAGTAATCCTTGTATTGTCCCTGTGTAAGGGAAAGGCATATTAAATTGATGATTTAATACGCTTTTACTGTAGGCTTGAAAACCCTCAGTAAAATTCACTAAATAAAAATTTGGGTTTAGATAGGCTAAATTATGAAAGTGCAGAAATTCGTCTTGATGAAAGTTTATACCAAAATAACAAACTATAGAGATGATTAAAACGACAAAAAACTGTTTCAAAACCATAATGAATCTGTATGTCAAAATACAAACTTAACAATTTTAAATACAAAGTTTAAGGTGTAATTATTAGTTGGTTATTTTTCTTTAAATTAAGAGCATGTCAAAATCCTAACTTGATTATTCCAGAGGCACTGATTTAGCTAAATTCCTTGGTTTGTCGACGTCAAAACTTAATTCTACCTCAAGAAATTAAAATGGATTTACTCTAAGTGAGATGATCTTTTGTTCAGGTAACGGATGACTTTTGAGAGAGTATATTTTCGAGCTTTTTGAGTTCCACTTGAATATTATATTTCTCAATAGATTCCTTCATTACATTTTTATCAAATTGGTTTTGAGCCTTTATTAAATTCAAAACTTCATTCGCAAGGATTTCAGGTCTTAGGTCGAAACAAATTCTACCATTTTGATCATTGATGATTAATGAAGATCCTCCAGAATCTGTTGCAAGAACGGGAACTCCGCAGTAAATGGCTTCCATCATCACTAAACCCATACTTTCTTCTCTAGAGCAAGATAAAAATAAATCCGCTGAATTTATTTCTTGAATATATTCCAATGGGCTTAAGTTATTTTTAATTTCAATGGCAGGATTTTTTATGGAATTAATATTTCTTCTTAGAACTTCTGAATATCCCGTTTTTGACCAATTCCCAATCCAAACAAATTCATATTTTGTTGGATCAAAGAACTTACTAATTTCTACAAATATTTCTACACCTTTGACTTGGCAAATTGTACCTGAGCCAATAATTTTTATTTTATTTTTTGGTCGCTCGGGTAAATTAAATAAACATGAATCAATATAATTTTTATCAATGCAAGATGTGACGGTTGTACATGGTTTTTGTGTGATGGATTTTAATTGATTGTAAATAATATCTGAACAGGCAATATAATGGTCTACCTGATTTAAAATTATTTCAGTATCAGTTAAGCTCAGGTGACCTATTCCAAAAAGATTTTCGTGAATATGTAAAAATTTGTAGGTGCTAAAATGATTGCTATATTTTAATACTCCTGCGTTGGTGATCGTATTAATATACCAAATGTCACTTTTAAACTCATTCTCAATCTTTTTTAATCGATTTAGCATAACATCTTCTCCCAGATGAAATCTAATTTTATCGAAAATGTTGAAGGTGCTTTCTAAGTAAAATAATTTGACGTCTTGCGGCAGATTAGGAACTAATTCACCCCCTTGTTGCATCAAAACTATCCCAATATCAAATTTGGAACGATCCAAGCTTTCCACGATGTTGAATAGAATTATTTCCGCTCCAGTCCGGTTAAGGTCTTTGGTAAAGAATAAAATTCTCTTTTTTGTAGACATTTTTTAATTTGAAACGGATTTTGCCAACGAGTTCACTAAAAGAATTTTTCTTTGTTGGGCAATTAAATCTTGTAGCCTCAGAAGGAATCGAACCTTCATCTTAGGTACCGGAAACCTACATTCTATCCATTGAACTATGAAGCCGAGGCGGTAAAATTACGAATACTTCTCCAAAGTTTTGATCAGTACCCCAAAATCTTTTGGGTACGGCGCTTCCACGGTCATCGGGCTTCCATCCATCAATTTAAAACTTAAACTAAAGGCATGTAAGGCCACTCGGCGCATGATCGGCAATTCCTCCGATTCTTTTTTTAACTGGTAATTTCGTTTTAAATCTGAGACATATACATCCGGTCCCCCATACATTTCATCAGCCACGATGGGTGCTTTTAAACAGGTTAAATGGATTCTGATTTGATGCATTCTGCCCGTGATGGGCATGCATTCGACTAAGGTAAATCCTTTGTAGACCTTTAAGGTTTGAAACCAGGTTTCAGCATCTTTTCCTTTATTGCGGTCGATAATCACCTTGCCGTCTTTTAGAGGAAGGATAGGTAGATTTACCAACATGCCATCCCAGTTGTGCATTCCATCGACTACGGCGTGATATCTTTTCGCGGTTTCTCGATGTTCAAATTGCATGGAAATATGCCGATAGGCCTCAGGGTTTTTGGCAATGATTAAAGCTCCTGTGGTTTCTTTGTCTAATCGATGTCCAACCTGCGCATCTGAACTGTACTCTTTGGCCATGCGTAAAATAGCAGGGGCAAAAACGTCCTTCCGCTCATCTAACGTCGCAATGCCCGATGGCTTATTGATGACGATAAAATCATCATTCTCAAAAAGTATAAATTCCTCTAATTTTTGCTTCATATTTCTTTAATAAGGGAAAGAAATTTTCCCCATCGTTACCCAAGGCGAATCGCCTAGTCGGCGCACCCTGCTTGTCCCAGCATCCATCATGGTTTCGTTGGCCAACAAAGCAAATAAAACAGCTTCTTTGGCATCCATTGGGATTCCGATTTCTGAACTATTTCTTACCTGGATGTCGGGTAATAATGCTGAAATTCTTTGCATCAGCAATGGATTTTGACTTCCTCCTCCACTTACGTAAATACTTGCGCTAGTCTCAGGCACATATTTTTCAATAGCCAATGCAATAGATTCAGCCGTAAATTCAGTCAATGTTCGGATTAAATCGGTAGGGGTTAAGGTCCATTGGTTGGCCTGTATCAATGCTTCGACTTTCTCTAAATTGAAATATTCCGGCCCTGTACTTTTCGGAAAATCTTCTTTGAAAAAATCCAAATTCATTAATGCTTGCAATAAGCCGGTATGCAATACTCCCTGGATTCCCAAACGAGCGTCTTTATCATAAAAAAAGCCAGGAAAATAGTTGCGAACACATGCGTCAATTAAGGTATTTCCTGGGCCAGTATCGGTTACAAGAATTAAATTTGGATCCTTATTCGCCGGTAGAAAAGTGAAATTCCCGATTCCGCCAATATTCAATAAGATCCGATTTTCACCTTTTTCAGAAAACAGAAAGTAATCGCCATAGATTGCCAAGGGAGCTCCTTCGCCTCCAGCCGCTACATGTTTCTGCCTAAAATCTGAGAGGGTAATAATGCCCGTTTTTAATGCCATATGATCTCCGTCGCCAATTTGCAAAGTAGAATTTGGCTGATTTTTATTGCGCATCGGCCGGTGCATCACGGTCTGTCCATGAGAAGCAATCAAATCAATTTCTTCCGGTTTTATTCCCCAAGATTTTAGCGCGCTTAAAATGAGTTCAGCGTGTTTGATCCCTATTTCCGCATTGAGCGTACTTAGACTAGGGAAATGTACCTGTTCTTTCGCAAATACAGCCTGTATACTTTGTTTAAATTCTGTCGAATAAGGCAGTGAGACAAACTGTTTTAATTGAAATTTTGTACCTAAACCCGAACCCTCAAATTCACACAAGGCAATGTCCAAACCGTCTAAGGAAGTCCCCGACATTAAACCCAAAATCATTCTTTTGGACTTATTGGCAATCTTATACAAGGCTTCAATTCCCGGATTCATTGTGTTTTTTATTTCAGCATCTTCTGAATTTAACCTAGCTGTCAGAGAGCTAGACACCTGAGGAGCGTGGCAAAGCTACAAAATTTTAACCTTTTGATATACCTAAAATATTCAGTCTCTTGATAATTTTATGCCAAATCTCCCATCGAATTTCCGTATATTTGCTCTTCAATAAATGAATGATTCCAATGGCTTTAGATGTAATTATTGTAGGTGGAGGTATTGTGGGTTTAGCAACTGCGCATAGATTATTAGAATCTAAGCCAGATTTAAAAATAGCACTATTTGAAAAGGAAAACATGGTTTCCATGCATCAGACGGGCAATAATTCGGGTGTAATCCACTCAGGTTTGTATTATAAGCCGGGTTCATTGAAGGCGAAAAATTGTATTGAGGGGTACCATCAACTGATTGAATATTGCCAAAAAGAAGACGTGCCTTATGAGTTGACTGGAAAAATTGTGGTCGCAAGTTTTGAACATGAGCGAGGGGCTTTGGAGAATTTATATCAAAGGGGAATTCAAAACGGATTGGGGGGATTGAAAAAATTAAGTCTGAGTGAAATGAGGGAGCATGAGCCTCATGTAACGGGTGTGGAGGGAATGTTTGTACCTCAAACAGGGATTGTTGATTATCGAGTGATGGCTGTAAAATTAGCCAATGGAATACAAATAAAAGGTTGCGAATTGCATTTGGCCGAGCAGGTTATTAACATCACCAAAGGCTTAACGTATTCGATTGTGGAGACAAATAAGTCGACCTATGAAGCTAAATTAATCATTAATTGCGCAGGTCTTTATTCCGATAAAGTAGCCCAATGGACTCAAAAAGAACCTTTAGATGTTCGAATAGTTCCATTCAGAGGGGAGTATTTTAAGTTGAAGGCCGATAAAGAATATTTGGTAAAAAACTTAATTTATCCGGTTCCAGATCCTAATTTCCCATTCTTAGGGGTTCATTTTACGCGCATGATGAAAGGTGGCGTGGAGGCAGGACCAAATGCCGTTTTGGCCTTTAAAAAGGAAGGGTATAAAAAATTAGGTATCGATTTTAAGGAGCTTTGGGATACATTAACATGGCCTGGTTTTCAAAAGGTGGCAACCAAGTACTGGGAAACGGGCTTAGGAGAAATGTATCGTAGTTTTTCAAAAGAAGCATTCACAAAGGCACTCCAAGTATTAATTCCGGAGATTAAAATAACAGATTTAGTAGAAGGTGGAGCGGGCGTGCGTGCTCAGGCATGCGATCGAAGTGGCGGTTTATTAGATGATTTCTCCATTGTGGAAGATCCCAAAGTGATCAATATTTTAAATGCACCAAGTCCCGCGGCTACTTCTTCTTTGTCGATTGGCAAAACAGTGGCTGAAATGGCATTGACTAGGTTTTAATTGCAGGGTAAAGATGCGAGGTATCGTGTCTCTACAATTTTCAGACTTAACGTATTGCGTCTCTGCGTATTTTAGACACGAGGTATCGCGTCTCTACATTTATTAGACACGAGGTATCGCGTCTCCACAAAATATGAAATTATTATTTACCTATTTGCAGCATTACCGTTGGCGCGTCTTGGCGGCACTTGGACTTGCGGCTACCAACCAGATTTTCTCTTTGATGGATCCTTATATTTTCAGAAGGATCATCGACGACGTGGCTGCCGTTTATCGGTCAGATACCCATACCATGGACCAATTTATTGCAGCGATTTGGCCGTTAGCTTTAGCTTCCGTGGGGGTGGCTTTTGTTAGTCGGGTAGCTAAAAATTTCCAAGATTACATGATTAATACCGTGACTCAAAAGGTGGGTGCTAATCTATATTCGGATGGAATTAGGCATTCACTGGAGTTACCTTATGAGACTTTTGAAGACCAGCGCTCTGGAGAAACATTGGGTAAGCTTCAAAAAGTGCGGACCGATGTGGAGAAATTAATTACGCTTGGAATTAACATTTTGTTCCAGTCGGTGATCGCTTTAGTTTTCATTTCAGTCTATGCCTTTTCAGTGCATTGGATGGTGATGCCCTTGTTTTTGGTAACGGGTCCTTTGATTGGTTATGTGTCTTCCGTTTTAAGTAAGAAAATCAAAGTCATTCAGATTCAAATTGTGAAAGAATCTACGGGTTTGGCGGGTTCAACGACCGAGTCATTGAGAAATATTGAGTTGGTCAAGTCGCTAGGATTGGCCGAGCAGGAGATAAGCCAATTGAATGCCACGACCGATAAGATTTTAAAATTGGAATTGAAAAAAGTTCGCTATGTTCGTTCGATGGCATTTGTGCAGGGGACTTGTGTCAATTTACTAAGGATGTTGATGGTGGTAGTGTTGATTTATTTGATTTATCAAGGTAAGATTACCATAGGCCAATTTTATTCTTTAAACATTTATTCCTTCTTTCTTTTCAATCCTTTACAAGAAATTGGGAATGTGGTCAATACGTATCGGGAAGCAGAGGTTTCCTTGCAAAATTTTGAACAGATTTTAGCTATTCCAACTGAGCGTAAACCTGAAAATCCTATATTGATTAAGCAGATAGACCGACTAGCCTTTGACAAAGTTACGTTCCAACATCAGTCTGCGACTCAGTCGGCATTGAATGAGATTAGCTTTGAAGTCAAAGGTGGTGAAACGATTGCTTTTGTCGGGCCATCAGGCGCCGGTAAATCCACTTTGGTTAAATTATTGGTGGGTTTATATCGTCCCAAACAAGGCCAAGTTTTCTACAATGGAGAATCTGGGGATGCAATTGATTTTGACCAATTGAGAAAAAAGATCGGATTTGTGACGCAGGATACCCAACTATTCTCAGGGTCTATTCGGGAAAATTTATTGTTTGTAAATCCAGATGCGACTGATGAACAATGTATGTCGGTGCTAGAAAAGGCAGCATGCCAAAGCTTGTTAGCCAGAGCAGACAAAGGATTAGACACGATGATTGGAGAAGGTGGCGTAAAAGTTTCTGGAGGAGAAAAACAAAGGTTAAGTATCGCAAGAGCCTTATTAAGAGATCCTAATTTATTGGTTTTTGACGAAGCTACATCCTCATTAGATTCGTTGACCGAGGAGGAAATCTCAGAAACGATCCGTTCCGTATCGCAAGCTTCTGCGCATTTAACCATTTTGATTGCTCACCGTTTGTCGACGATCATGCATGCGACAAGAATTTATGTGTTGGAAAAAGGTCGCATCGTAGAGCAGGGGAATCATGAAAGCCTGCTGGAGGTAAAAGGTTTGTATTATGCGATGTGGCGCCAACAGGTAGGAGAGAACAAACCGTTGAGTATTTAAATTTTGAATAGTATTTATTTTGTTAATCCTTGATTTGCCATATATTCTTTGGCTAAATTTAAGAAAGAACAAATTGCTTTACCTATATTTGTAATTTGGAAAAATTTGATCAAAAGCCTTATGTCATTAAATAAATTCTCTCGAACACTTACGCAAGAAATCACGAATCCAGCTGCAAAAGCGATGCTATATGGCATTGGTTTGACTTCTGAAGACATGAATAAAGCGCAAATTGGTATTGCAAGTACAGGTTATGAAGGTAATCCTTGTAATATGCATTTGAATGGTCTTTCCGTTCATGTGAAAAAGGGAATTCAAGAAAATGGGATGGTCGGTCTTATCTTTCATACGATTGGTGTTTCAGATGGAATGACAAATGGCAATGATGGAATGAGTTATTCACTTCCATCAAGAGATATTATTGCAGATTCGATTGAAAATGTTGTGGGCGCGCAATGGTACGATGGCGTTATTGCCGTGGTGGGTTGTGATAAAAATATGCCGGGAGCTATGATGGCTTTGGCTAGATTGAACCGACCAGGTATGTTGGTTTACGGCGGAACAATTCGTTCTGGAATGTACAAAGGAGAAAAATTGGATATTGTCTCGGCTTTTGAGGCTTTAGGTAAAAAATATGCAGGTACCATTTCAGATGAAGATTATGAGGGGGTGATTCGCAATTCGATACCGGGAGCAGGAGCTTGCGGAGGCATGTATACAGCCAATACCATGGCTTCTTCTATGGAAGCAATGGGTTTAGTTTTGCCTAATTCATCGTCATATCCAGCTACACATGAAGGGAAAAAAGAAGAGTGTTTGGCGATAGGCGCGGCGATGAAAGTATTGCTAGAAAAAAATATTTGTCCGAGGGATATTATGAACCGACATGCATTTGAAAATGCGATGACGGTGGTAATGGCCTTAGGAGGTTCAACGAATGCAGTTTTGCATTATTTAGCGATTGCGCATTCAGCGGGAGTATCCTTTACCATGAAGGATATTCAAGATATTTCGGATCGTACGCCATTGATTGCTGATTTAAAACCTTCAGGGAAATACTACATGGAGGATGTGTTGGCGATCGGCGGCATGCCAGCCATATTAAAATATCTATGGCAAAAAGGATTCTTGCATGGGGAGTGTTTGACTGTAACAGGAAAGACCATGGCTGAAAATTTGGCGGAGGCTCCCGATTTGAATTTTGACACACAGAAGATAATATACCCTATCGAGCAGCCATTAAAACCGACGGGGCACATTCAAATATTGTATGGTAATTTGGCCACAGAAGGTGCGGTAGCTAAAATTACTGGAAAAGAGGGGGAGCGTTTTGAGGGATTAGCTAAAGTATGTAATCGGGAAGAAGAAGTGATGGAGTATTTGTCAAAAGGGGAAATTAAAGCGGGCCATGTGGTTGTCATCAGGAATGAGGGGCCTAAAGGTGGACCTGGGATGCCAGAGATGTTGAAGCCCACATCAGCTTTGATGGGTGCTGGTTTGGGAAATAGTGTGGCAATGATTACTGATGGACGTTTTTCTGGAGGTACTCATGGATTTGTGGTAGGTCACGTCACGCCTGAAGCGTTTGATGGTGGTAACATAGGGCTTGTTAAAGACGGAGATAAAATCACGATAGACGCCGTTGACAATAAAATTATCCTGCATGTCTCGGATGAGGAATTGGCTGAAAGGCGTAAATTATGGAAGCCAATCGTTTCACCACATACTTCAGGGGTTTTGCGCAAGTACATTAAAAATGTGGCTTCCGCTAGCTTAGGATGTGTCACTGATTTGTAAAAATTTTCGATTTAGGTTTTTTTCTAAATTTTGAAGACTTAAATTAGCCATTCGATTATATTTTAAAATAAAATTCTGATTAAACATGGGACAAACCCAAACCAAAACTGCTGAATCAAACCAACCTAAACAAAAGAAATTTTTGTCGGGGGCTCAGGCTATCATGCAGTCATTGGTTGAGCAGGGGGTAGACACCATTTTTGGATATCCAGGTGGCGCTATTATGCCAACCTATGATGCACTTTTTGATTATCAGGATCGTTTAAAACATATATTAGTTCGCCACGAACAAGGTGCTGGGCATGCCGCTCAAGGCTATGCCAGAATGTTGAACAAGGCAGGCGTTTGTTTAGTGACTTCAGGTCCTGGGGCGACCAATTTAATTACGCCCATTGCGGATGCGATGTTGGATTCTACCCCAATGGTCTGCATTGTGGGCCAAGTTAAAGCAAATTTGTTGGGTACAGATGCATTTCAAGAATGCGATGTAATCGGGATGTCGATGCCAGTGACAAAGTGGAATTATCAGGTAGTTGATGCCAACGAGATTCCTGAAATTATAGCCAAAGCATTTTATATCGCGGAAACTGGCCGACCAGGACCCGTTTTGATTGACATAACACGTACGGCACAAACTGATTTAATGACGATTCCATATCAGTATAAATTGTGCAAAACGTTAATTTCATATAAACCCCGTGTGGAGCCTAAAGCCGAACATGTGGAGGCAGCGGCTAAATTAATTAATGCGGCCAAACGTCCTTATATTTTGGCTGGCCATGGAATTTTAATTTCGGGAGCTGAAAAAGAATTAAATGAATTTGTAGATAAAACAGGTATCCCAGTCGCTACGACGCTTTTAGGAATGTCGGCGATGGATGCGGATCACCCACTTTTTGTCGGTTGGCCTGGCATGCATGGAAATTATGGAGCGAATGTCCTAACCAACTCTTGCGATTTATTGATTGCGATTGGAATGCGATTTGATGATCGAATCACGGGCGATTTGTCGACCTACGCCAAACAAGCCAAAGTAATTCATATTGAAATAGATCCTAGTGAGGTTGATAAAAACGTGAAGGCAGATGCGCCGGTGGTGGGGGATGCGAAAGCGGCATTGAAAGCATTATTGCCTTTGGTTAAAAAGGCGGACCACTCTGAGTGGCGTGCTGAATTTAAAAAATACGATGATGAAGAGTACGATAAGATAACGAAGAAGGATTTGTTCCATGAAGGGAATCAGATCAAGATGGGTGAGGCTGTGGCTTTGTTATCCGATAAAACGAAGGGAGAGGCTGTGGTTGTGACCGATGTAGGTCAGCATCAAATGATTACGAATCGGTACTATCGATTTAAAAAGCAAAATTCAATTGTCACCTCTGGGGGTGCGGGTACCATGGGATTTGCATTACCGGCTGCATTTGGAGCTAAAGTAGCGGTTCCTCATCGGGAAGTTGTGGCTGTTATTGGAGACGGCGGTTTTCAAATGACATTGCAGGAATTGGGTACGATTGCACAAAGTGGTCTTCCCGTTAAAATTATCATTTTAAATAATAATTTCTTGGGAATGGTTCGTCAGTGGCAACAATTGTTTTTTGACAATCGTTATTCCTTTGTCGAATTACAAAATCCGGATTTTATTACGATTGCTAAGGGTTTTGGGATTGATGGTCATAAAGTAAGTGACCGAAGTTTATTGAGTGAATCTTTAGATACATTATTGAACTCTGATAAGCCCTATTTATTGGAAATTGTTTGTGAAAAAGAAGAAAATGTATTTCCAATGGTTCCTGCGGGAGGTTGCGTAACGAGTATAAGGCTAGAGTAAAATATGTTAACAAATTATACGATTTCTGTTTTTACGACAAATACGGTTGGTTTATTAAACCGAATCACGATTATCTTTACGCGCCGTCGGATTAATATCGAATGCTTGACTGTTTCTGAGACAGAGCGAAAAGGGGTATCTCGGTTTACCATTGTTATTCGCAGTCAGAGCCGTGAATTTGTAGAAAAATTAGTCAGGCAAATACGAAAGATTACGGATGTATTAGCCGTTTTTGGGTATTTGGATGATGAAATAGTATTTAATGAGATTGCATTATTTAAGATCTCGACACCTTTGGGAAGTGAACCTTTGGATGTTAAAACGATCAATTTAGATTGGAATGCGAAGGTGGTTCATTGGGGCTTGGAATATGTGGTGGTAGAAAAAAATGGGACCGAAGAAGAAATCCATGAGTTTTATTCCTACATGAAAAACTGGGAAATTTTAGAATATGTTAAGTCTGGACGAGTGGCGGTAGGAAAAACGGAGAAAGGCTTAGTCGAGTTTTTGCCTGAAGAAGGTAATTGGGAAATTGTATAAAATGAAAGAATAATAAATTAAACAAGAATTAAAATGGCAAAGATTAATTTCGGAGGTGTTGTAGAAGACGTAGTGACTAGAGAAGAGTTTCCATTAGAGAAAGCTAGACAAGTATTATCAGATCAAACCATTGCGGTGATCGGTTATGGGGTACAAGGTCCAGGCCAAGCATTAAACATGAAGGATAATGGCCTGAATGTAATTGTAGGTCAAAGAAAAGGAAAAACTTATGACAAGGCCGTTGCTGATGGCTGGGTTCCAGGGGTAACCTTATTTGAAATTGAAGAGGCATTAGAAAAAGGTACGATTATTTGTTACCTATTATCAGATGCAGCTCAAATTGAGTTATGGCCTACCGTTAAGAAATATTTAACGGCTGGAAAGTCACTTTATTTCTCTCATGGCTTTGGAATAACTTACAAAGAGAAAACGGGAATTATCCCTCCAGCAGATGTGGATGTGTTTTTAGCTGCACCTAAAGGTTCAGGTACTTCTCTTCGTCGTATGTTTGTGGCTGGGAAAGGATTAAATTCTTCTTTTGCTATCTACCAAGATGCTTCAGGAAAAGCACGTGAAAAGTGTATCGCCATGGCGATTGGTGTAGGTTCAGGCTATTTGTTTGAAACTGATTTTTACAAAGAAGTAACGTCAGATTTGACGGGTGAGCGTGGTACATTGATGGGTGCAATCCAAGGAATTTTTGCTGCTCAATACGAAGTGTTAAGAGCTAATGGCCATTCTCCTTCAGAAGCATTTAATGAAACTGTTGAGGAATTGACGCAATCATTGATGCCTTTAGTGGCAGAAAATGGAATGGATTGGATGTATGCCAACTGCTCAACAACGGCTCAAAGGGGTGCTTTGGATTGGTGGAAACCTTTCCGTGATGCGACCAAACCCGTTTTTGAAAAATTATATAATTCAGTGAAGACACAAGCGGAGGCTGCACGTTCGATTGATTTGAATTCTCAACCTGATTATCGGGTTAAATTAGAAGCCGAATTAACGGAAATGCGTGAGTCTGAAATGTGGAGAGCGGGAGCTGCAGTACGTAGCTTACGCCCTGAGAATAACTAATATTCCCGTTTTTGCAGATGCTATTTGCAACTAATGTTTTTTAATGAAATTTAAAGGAGGTGCAATTTGCACCTCCTTTTTTTTGTAAATTTGGGTGCATGGAATTCAACAAACTTATTACTGTTCCTAGCCTATCAGATATAAAAAAGGTGGCGCTATTATTAGAAGGCGTAGTCAAGCGCTCACCCTTAGAATACTCGGTTTCCCTTTCTGATCGCTATGGTGCCCAGATTTTTTTAAAACGAGAAGACTTACAAACTGTAAGATCCTATAAAATCCGTGGTGCCTATTTTAAAATTTCAAATATTCCAGAATCATTAAGGGCTCAAGGAATTGTCGCGGCTTCTGCTGGCAATCACGCACAAGGGGTCGCTTTTGCCTGTGCCAAAATGAAAATAAAGGGCAATATTTTTATGCCCAAATCCACACCCATTCAGAAGCTTGAGGCCGTTCGTTTTTTTGGCCAAGAGTACATCCGAATTAATTTAGTAGGCGAAACCTATGACGAAGCTTTCGATGCCTCTCGGAAATTTTGCGAGGCTCAAAATGCGATTTACATTCCCCCTTTTGATGACTTTGATATTATCGCAGGTCAGGCAACGGTAACCTTAGAGATTATTGAGCAATTAGGTCAAAAACTAGATTATTTAATGGTTCCAGTGGGTGGCGGTGGTTTAGCTGCAGGTGCCAGTTTGGTTTTGCGCGAGCTTTCACCGAACACTAATTTAATAGGTTTGGAGCCTGCTGGTGCTCCTTCGATGTCCGAAAGTATTCGGGCACGTGAATTAATTCACCTAAATGAAATTGATAAATTTGTGGATGGCGCTTCTGTCAAGCAAGTTGGCACTCATAATTTTTCGATATGCCTTGACGGAATCAATCAAATGTTGACCATCGATAAAAATCATTTATGTCAAACGATGCTCAATTTATATGCCATGAAAGGAATGATTGTTGAGCCTGCCGGCGCTTTAAGTGTAGCTGGTTTAGAACTGATTCAGGACCAAATAAAAAATAAAGTGGTCGTATGCATTATTTCCGGAGGAAACTTTGATCCTAAAAGATTTCCCGAAATCACAAAAATAGCCAATTCAATTTCTTGATCTTTTATCATTTTTTTCATAAAATTTTTATTCTACTCGTTTTCCACATTTAAGATTATAAATCTTAAATGTGTTATATTTTAAATATTTTAATCTAAAAATATATATTTATCGGTCAATTTAAGATTTATAATCTAAAAATATCTAAAGCATATCTTGCTTAAAATTGCTTCGTAATATAATTAAAGGTAGTTTTGTGGCTAATTAATTTTTAAAAATATGAGTAAGCACATTCAGATATTCGATACAACTTTACGTGATGGAGAGCAAGTTCCGGGTTGTCAATTAAACCGGGAAGAGAAAGTAGAGGTGGCAAAGGAACTCGAAAAATTGGGTGTTGATATCATTGAAGCGGGATTTCCAATTTCTTCTCCGGGTGACTTTGCCTCGGTTAAAGCTATTTGTGATGCAGTGTCTGAGCCTACCGTTTGTGCTTTATCACGTGCAAAAAAGGAGGACATTGATGCGGCTGCCGAAGCTTTGAAAACGGCAAAAAGGCCTAGAATTCATACAGGCATAGGTTCTTCCGATGTACATATCATTCATAAGTTTAATTCAACCCGAGAAAAAATTATCGAACAAGCCATTTGGGCTGTTGATTATGCTAAATCTTTTGTTGAGGATGTTGAGTTTTTTGCGGAAGATGCGGGTCGGGCTGATTTAGAATTTTTGGCAAAACTTACCCATGCGGTGATAAAAGCCGGGGCTACAGTCGTTAATTTGCCTGATACCACGGGGTATTTGTTGCCACACCAAACACACCAACGCATTTCATATTTATATGAGCATGTTGATAATATTCACCAAGCAACGATTTCGATGCATAATCACAATGATTTGGGATTAGCTACGGCCAATACCATTGCAGGAATTCAAGCGGGTGCGCGTCAAGTCGAGGTAACGATCAATGGAATCGGAGAACGCGCTGGAAATACATCATTGGAGGAAGTTGCCATGATCTTAAATGTGCACAAAGATTTGGGATTTACCACAGGTATTAATCCTCAATATTTATATCCAACTAGTTGCTTAGTTTCGAATTTAATGGGGATGCCCGTACAGGCGAACAAGGCGATTGTTGGCGCAAATGCCTTTGCACATTCATCAGGTATTCACCAAGATGGATTTTTAAAGCATGCTCAGAACTACGAAATCATGAATCCTGAGGATGTGGGTGTACCATCTTCAGCCATTTTATTGACCTCAAGATCAGGTAGAGCTGCTCTAAGGCATCGTTTAAGTTTGTTGGGTTATGAATTCGAAAAGCCGGACTTAGACAAATTATATACGCGATTTTTAATCATGGCAGATGAGAAAAAGATGATCCATGATGCCGATTTAAAAGAATTAGTAGGCTAACTTTCTGCGTTGAACAATAGACTATTTCACCGAGCTAGCTAATTCGATCCCTTCTTTTTCTAAAATTTTCAGAATCCCTAAATTGATTTCCTGCTTGACCATTTGAAATTTAGTGAAGTCCTTACTAGAGACAAATAGGGTTACAGAAATGTCTAATGAATAGGTCCCAAAACCTTCGAAAACAATTTTTGGCGCTTTCTTCTTGCAAAGGGCATCTTGTAGAATAAGCGCCTCGATGTCTGCAATGGCTTTTTCAATTTGAGAGGGTTTCGTTTTAAAATCACAGGTTAAATTAAATTTAGCTCTACGAAAGTCTCGCTCACTCATGTTCTCCAAAGATTGAGAAGTTAATAGCCGGTTGGGAATCATGATCAAATTTCCATCTGCTCCCCGAAGTCGGGTACTTCTAAACCCTATCTTTTCGATGTCCCCAGAAATTCCACCTACCTGGATGCTATCGCCGACCACAAAGGGTAAGTCTAAAAATATCGTAAACGAGGCAAATAAATTTTCCAAGGTTTCTCTAGCTGCTAATGCCAAAGCTAAACCTCCAAGTCCTAAACCAGTGATTAATGCGACCACATCCACTTGGAATACCCGACCTAACATCACAAAGCCCGATGCCGTAATGATAAAGACCATGGATAGGTCGTTTAAGAATGGGATAAATTGTTGTTTAGATTTTTGCTCAACCCCTTGCCATTTTTCTTGAGCCACTAAAATGACCACTTTCATCAAGCGAACAATGACCCAAGTCACCGTATATATAATGGCAATATCAAATGCTTTTTTGATTAGAAATAAAATTCCAAAATCTTGAATAGGTGTAAAGTTCCACTGGGCTGGAACTTTTAAATTTTGTGCGGCCAAGTATAAAAAAATCCAAAAAATCAATAACTCAAATGGCTTCCTTAACAAGTTGACGCAATCCTGAATGGAAATGGACTCATCAGGGATAAACCGGAATACAATTTTAGAAAACGAATTAGAGAAAAAACGCTTGAGCGCTATTCCCAGAAGAATTATCCCTAGAAATAAAATTATATCAAAGGCTGAATTTTCTAAAAGGTACCAATTTTCTAATGCGTCCATCATATGCTTATTCTATTTTTAATTCAAATATAGCCAAATACTTAATCGAATATGAAATAAAATTACGACCTTTGCAGACTAAATTGACTGAAAGAGCGTATAAATACTATATGATTTATAATCCATTAACATCGAATTGCCTGTTTAAAAAAATGCATAGAGCGGTTTTTATCCTCGTATCTTTTTGTTTGTTGTTTTTGTCCTCCACTTTAAATGCTCAATCCATTCTGAATTCACCTTTATCCTATATTGGTATGGGAGAATTATATCCAGCTGAGCCAGCGACTAATTTGATGATGGGTGGAATAGGGGTTTCCAATTCAAATGGGATTTATGCTAATTCAATCAATCCAGCTCTCTTAGCTAGAAACCATTATACGGTTTTTGAAGTAGGAGTGAACACAGAACTTAAGACTTTACAAGATTATCGCCAAAAACAACAAGTTTTTGGAGGTAACTATGAGTCATTGCAATTGACTTTGCCAATAAGCAATCGCTGGACCGCTTCTATAGGAATTCGTCCTCATTCGGCGGTTGACTATACTACTAAATCATTTCGTCGATTAAATTTGCTGGGTGTAGATAGCTTAATTTATGGCTATGAAGGCAAAGGCAGTGTGACCAAATTGAGTTTCGCCAATGGATTAAGAATTGGGAGAGAATTTTATGTCGGATTAGAAGCTAGTTACCTTTTTGGAACTGTTAATCGAAATGTGTCTACCCAAAATATGTCGGACGGACAATTTTATAAAATCCAATTAGAAAATTTGAATTCATATTCTGATTTTTCATTCAAAGCGGGTTTGGCATATCGTAAATTATTGAAAAATGATTTTTTTGTGAACATTGGCGCAACGATGGATTTGACTTCGAAAATGAGCGCGACCCAACTAAATAGATTTGCTATTTTGGATTTATCAGGCATGAATATGATTAATGCAGATACGCTTAGAAATACGTATAATTTTTCTCAAAATCTCCCTGTCACTACTCGCGTGGGTTTGAGCTTAGAGAAAATTGCTGCTTGGATGGTGGGTATAGACTATTCTCAAACGGATTGGTCGAAAGTAGATAACAATTTGGGAAGATCTACTAAGCCCCTTCCTGTAAGTTCAAAATGGTCTATTGGCGGTGAATATACTCCCGATTTTACATCTGTGTCCAATTATTTTAAGCGGACCACCTATCGTTTTGGTTTTTCATATGCCAAAACCCCTTATGATTTTTCAGCCAACGGCAATTATGCCATCGACAAAAATTTGAGTTTAGGAGTTGCATTTCCATTGAGAAACTTATCTTATTTTAATGTTTCATACCAAGTTGGCAAACGTGGAGTTTTAGCCGACAATGGATTAGAGGAGCAATATCACCGAATTACCATCGGATTAACCTTAAGTGATCTTTGGTTCCAAAAGCAAAAAATTAATTAATTTCCTTGATGCGCAATTCGAGAAACCTCTTTTTGCTGCTATTGCCTTTTCTTTTCTTGGCTTGCCATGAACGCGAAGTAAAAAGCTCCGCTAATTACAAAGGCCCTAAGTCCCAACTGACAGGTATAGACATGGTTTATTCGGACTCTGCGCGCTCAGTTTTACGCATGGTATCAGAAAAGCAAATCACCACAGACAATGAGGATCGAATTTATCCAAAGGAAATGAAGCTTTGGTTTTATGATAAATTAGGAAACGTCACCTCGCAAATCAGAGGAGACTCAGCTCATTTTTTCCGACAAACAAACTCCTATAAATTAATGGGCCATGTTGAAATCTTTAATATTCAAAAAGGAGAAACCTTAAAAACCGATGAGTTTACATGGTTACCTGATCAAAAAAGAGTGTTCACCGAAAAACCCGTATCCATCCATACAAAAAAGGAAATTGTTCACGGGGTAGGCTTAGATGCTGCTCAAGATTTTTCCACTTATTCGTTAAGAAGAGTCACTAATTCCGTTTTGTCCGTTGACGGTCTTCCGACCCAATAGGTTTCAATCCACGTTTTATCGATTTCCTAGCGTAAAAATCAACGACCTAAGGGCAATTTTTTAACGCGTACCGCGCGCTATCCAAACTGAATATCGTTTTATTTGGCGACCATTTCTCCCTCATGTAAGTCACAAGTTCTGCGATATCTAAGGCTTGAAGTTTTGGGTTCGGTGGCATATAGGCATTAAATGGTTTTCCATTAACCAAGATGGAATCCTTTTGGCCATTTTTGATAATGCACGCTAATTCATTCATTTTTACGCGTTGCCAAATATCGGTTTTAGCCAATGGCGGATACAAATCTTTTAAGCCCGAACCATCCACTTGATGGCAATTGGCACAATTTGTCTGATATAAATTCATGCCCTCGACGACATATTGTTGGCGCGTAATTTCCTCCCTACTTTCACAGGAAATACCAAATATCATCAGGCCCAAAATGACTATTTTGTTTAACATATTTTTTCGATTATTCTTTTATTAATACCCCAATATCCTCAATTAAATGGTTGACATCCTCTTCTTTTGTTCCATCATAAATGCCTCGTACATGTCTATTTTGGTCAACTAAAATGAATGCCCCGCTGTGTACAAATCCGCCCACTTCATTTGCATCTTCTTGAGCAGTAACCATATAATTTTTTTCGCCTAAACGGTAAATGTCTGATTTTTTGCCTGTTAATAAATTCCAGCGCGGACTCGTGATGTTGAGTTTTTTAGCATACTCTTTCAGTACCCGTACCCCATCATATTCGGGGTCAATGGTATGGGACAAAATTCTAACCCGATCTTCTTCCGCAAATTTGTCATAGATACGAAGTAATTGAGTTTTCATTTTTGGACAAATCGTAGGGCAAGTGGTGAAAAAGAAATCGGCCACATAAATTTTTCCAGCCATATCTTTTTCGCTTATCCATAAAGAATCCTGATTTAAAAATTTAAAATCGGGGATTTTATGATAAAGTGTGTCACCCTGTTTTCCAATCTCTTTAGGCCCTAAAAAAGGAAGTTTTTTTTCCTGTTGGCACCCCAAAACGACTAAAAATACAAAGACAATTTTACTTAATTGTATACGTTTTTGCTGCATGTACACTGGAGTCCGTTGATTTCTCTAAATTCTTAAGCGCCTCTAATTGTTTTTTCAAATAGCTGATTTTATTAACCGCGTCTATTTTTCCTAGGCTATCGACTGAAAAATGATGCATCCAATCCATCATGGATTGATCGGCTTTATTTAATGAAGCGATAATTTTTTGGACATTTACCGAATCCTTTCCGTTTGATAAACTATCTAATCTGCTTTTAAGTTTTAAAACATCTTCAGTTTTGCCCATTAATTGATCATGCAATTGCATCACTTGATCATTTAATTCTTGGCTTAATTTTTCTTCTGCTTCATTGCATGAGCTGAAAATGAATACTACAAATAGGAAGCTGAGTAATTTTTTGTTCATCTTATTTTTGATTTTCAACGATTAACTTTCGTACATTCTCTTTTAAATCAATGTATCCTTTTTGTCCACCGATCATTTTGGCAATTTCTTCCACGCGTTCTTCACCGACCAATTTTCTTAATGCTGAAATCGTTTTTACGCCGCTATGATTTTTATAAACATACCAGTGATTTTGACCCGCGGCAGCAATTTGAGGAAGATGGGTAATGGCAATAATTTGATGTCCTTGGCTCATTTGCGTCAGCATAGCCCCCATTTGGATGGCAATTTCTCCTGAAACACCAGTATCGATTTCATCCAAAATTAAGGTGGGCATCGCTCTTTTTTTTGCGATCAAATGTTTGATGGACAACATAAGTCGGCTCATTTCCCCACCCGAAACAATTTGTTTAAAGGGCTTGGGTGCAAGGCCTTTATTAGCCGAAAAGAGTAATTGGATTTTATCGATTCCTTGGGTATACACCTCTTTCTTATTGATTTCCCAATCTAAGTTGGCATTAGGAATTCCCAACGATTGCAACGATTTGGTCAGTTGGGCCGCGATGGAGCCCAAAACCTCCATTCTGGAATGACTCAATTTATCTGCGGCTGCTTGGCATGTTTGTTGGAGCTCCTTATATCGATTCTCTGCTTGCTCTAATTCTAAATCTATGTTTTCAAAAGAAGAAATTTGCTCATCAAAATGATCTCTTGCTTGGATTAAATCCTCCATGTTACTGGCATGATGTTTTTGCATCAAACGGTTTAACACATCCAATCTTTTCTGTTTCTCAATAAGAGCAATGGGGTCAGAAATAAAATTTTCCGCCTCATATTCAATTTCGGATGCAAGATCTTTTAATTCAATCCAGATGGATTCTAATCGTTTTCTCCAAACCTCAAAATCATCCCCGTACTTACTTAACGATTGGGCCTGTTGCAAGGCTAATTGTAATTGTTGGATCGTTGACAAATCAGAAATACTGACCAAATTACCCAAGTTGGCCAATTTCTCCCTAATCTGTTCCGCGTTTTCGAGTTTATCTAAACTAGACTTCAGCGCATCGTATTCTCCATTTTGTAGACTTGCCTTATCTAGTTCTTCCCATTGAAATTTCAAAAAATCTAATCCTTGTGATCCTTGTGAAGCTTGTTTTTCGAGCTTTAAGAATTCCATTTTGGCCAACTGCATTTTGTCGAAATCGACTTTAAATACACTTTTTAAAGATTGATTTTGGGCAAAACTATCGATAATGTCTAGGGTAAAATCTGGATTCGACATCCAGCCGTGATCTTGTTGGGAATGAATGTCAACGAGCTCAATTCCTATTCTTCGTAGGGATTCTAAATTTACAGGTGTGTCATTGATGAAAGACCTAGATTTACCTTGTGGGTTTATTTCTCTACGGATTAAGCAGGGGTCCTCAAAATCAATTTCTTCCTCGATGAAAATATCTTTTAGTTGCTGATGTAAGTCGACATGAAAAGTACCTTCAATGACACATTTTTTTTCCGAATCAAATAAGGTCTTTGTGTCGGCTCTTTGGCCTAGTAACAAACTAATAGCACCTAGTAAGATGGATTTACCAGCTCCCGTTTCTCCAGTAATTACACTTAGTCCGCTCCCTAGATCAAGATCTATGGAGTCTATAAGTGCATAATTTTGAATATGAAGGTGCTTGAGCATTCGTTTTTAAATTGTACTAAATTTACACAAATATACTATATCAAATTTTTCTTCCTTTGATTAACAAGGTTTTTGATAAATTTTATCAATAATTTGTACCTTTGAGAAAATTTTTTCGCCTTAGTTTACATAACCCACATAACATGAGTGTTTTAGTTAATAAGAATTCAAAAATTATTGTCCAAGGATTTACGGGTACGGAAGGTACGTTTCATGCAGAACAAATGATTGCCTATGGTACTCAGGTTGTTGGCGGAGTTACTCCAGGAAAAGGTGGAGCGATGCACTTAGACCGTCCTATTTTCAATACAGTTGCGGATGCGGTAACTCAAACGGGTGCTGATACGTCTATCATTTTCGTTCCGCCTGCATTTGCTGCGGATGCGATTATGGAAGCGGCTGATGCGGGGATAAAAGTGATTATTTGTATTACAGAAGGTATTCCAACCAAAGATATGATTGTGGCTAAGGAATATATCAATCATAAAGATTGCCGTTTGATTGGGCCAAATTGTCCGGGTGTTATGACTGCCGGAGAGTGTAAAGTAGGTATTATGCCTGCCTTTATCTTCCAAAAAGGTAAGATTGGTATCGTATCTAAATCAGGTACATTAACATATGAGGCGGTAGATCAGTTGACAAAGGCGGGTTTGGGTCAAACAACTGCGATTGGAATTGGTGGAGATCCTATTATTGGAACTACAACTAAAGAAGCGGTTGAGTTATTAATGAATGATCCAGAAACGGAAGGCATTGTGATGATTGGAGAAATTGGGGGTGGCATGGAAGCGGAAGCAGCTAAATGGATAAAAGCAGATGGTAATCGCAAGCCGGTTGTTGGCTTTATAGCGGGTCAAACAGCTCCAAAAGGTCGTAGAATGGGTCATGCAGGTGCCATTATTGGTGGTGCGGATGATACAGCTGAAGCTAAAATGAAAATCATGACTGAATGTGGAATTCATGTGGTGTATTCTCCAGCTGATATTGGCGAAACAATGATCAAGGCTCTTGCCGCGAAATAATCTTAATAAAGGATGATTCCTTTTTTAGTTAAAAGATCTGTTAGACAGTTGGTATGCAAACAATTGTTTAGCAGATTTTTTTTATTTTTTCTTTTTGCAACGCTTACATTTTCCTCCAAGGCCGAATGGCAAACCATTCATTCCTTTGAGAAAGATTGGTTGGTATACCAATCCAGTTGGAAAGCTTTTCTGCCTTATATCTCTACGAGGCATTATAATTACAAATCCAAATCGCTGCTGATTAGTCCGACTGACTTCCCAAAGGGTCATTTGAAAATCGAAGCATCTAAGAATTACACCTTATTTATTAATGGAGTATTTAGTCGAAAAATAGCGCAAGGGGCTCTGATTCGAATGAATTTGGATAGCCTTGGACTCAAGCAGCCATTAGGAGACCGAATGGTTTTAACATTTTATGGGGATGAATTAAATGGCCTCCCTCAGAAAGTTTTCATTGAGCAGAATGTAGAAAAGGGGAAAATATCAACCTCAAATTTCCTCGGAATGAAGATCCGAGAGGGAACAGGCATTAATAATTTCTTTGCTTTTGCCATGTTAAGTTTATTAACCCTGCTAGGTTTTTTATATTCGTTTTTTCCCAAGTATTTTTATTCGTATTTCAGGTACTCCGATTGGTTAAGTTTGGATATCAAGGATGTGGTCATTGCAAAAATGCCTTTCGCATTTCCCAATTTATTCGTCATTTTTATCTTAAGTTTAGTTTCTGCTTATCTAGCTTATTTTAATGGCTTGTTGCAGACCTTAAATCAAACTTTTGCTTTTGGCAGTACTATGGCCGAGAATTTCAGCAAGGCTTTTTTATTTATAGGATCAAAGACGATCGTGGCATTCGTTTTATTTGGGTTGCGTTTTTTTATGTATCAAATGTTCTGCTCATTATTTAAGTTGGATAATTTGGCCAGTGTCCATTTCTTTAAATCAATACAAACCAACATCCAGTTTTTCACTTTATTGATTTTTTTCATATTAATCTACTCAGTGTACATGGGACCGGTATTTATCAATCATCTAAATTGGATTAGAACGGCAGTTGATATGTACTTCCTTTTCCGAGCATTTTACTTTTTTATCATTTTTAAAAAGCATTTCAAATTCAACCCACTTTCGCTTATTGCGTATTTAGCTATTATTGAAGGCCAGGTATTATTATTTGGTATAAGAGAATTGATTTTTCCGGAATTCATGTAAATCACATGGATGAAATTTTAGAAATTTAATCGTATATTTGCATTCGTTTTGAATTTTAGCTCAAAATGAATTCCAACAATAGATTGAAATTGTATGAGTGAATTAAATGTGATACAACCAGATCCCAAAAGGTTGAAAAAAATCAAAAGTATTTTGGTTACTCAAGCTGCGCCTACGGATAACAAATCTCCATATTTTGATATTGAAAAGAAATACAGTATCAAGGTGGATTTTAGGTCATTTATAGAGGTGAAGGGAGTTGCATATAAAGAATTTAGGAAGCAAAAGATTAATATTTTGGAGCATACGGCGATTATTTTTACAAGTCGGAATGCGATAGATCATTTCTTTAGAATATGTAAGGAGGCGAAAATTGAAACTCCAACGGATATGAAATATTTTTGTATCACGGAGCAAACGGCCAATTATCTTCAAAAGTATATAGTGATACGTAAGCGTAAAGTTTTTACCGGAACGAAAACTGCATTGGATTTATTGGAGGTAATTAAGAAGCATAAGTCAGAAAATTTTCTGTTTCCATGTTCCAATAAGCGTCAAAAGGATCTTCCGGATTACATGGGTACCAATGATTTTAAAATCACCGAGGCCGTTATGTATGAAACGGTTTCATCTGATTTGTCGGATTTGGAAAACGTGTTTTATGATGTACTTGCATTTTATAGTCCATCGGGGATTACTTCCTTGTTAGAGAACTTTCCAGAATTCAAACAAAACAATACGCGAATTGCGGCTTTTGGCCCTACGACTGCTCAGGCGGTTAAAGATGCCAATTTGATTTTAGATATTCAGGCTCCTATGCCGAATGCCCCCTCCATGACGGGTGCGCTAGAGCAATACATTAAACTAGCAAATAATTAATTTTAGCTCCTTTAAGGAGCTTTTTTTTTGAAATAATCTTGCTCGAAGCAAATTATTGCTTATTTTTATTCGCCTATTAAAATTCGACTTTATTCAATGCGCCATAGTATTAGCTTCATTTCGGTTTTTGACTTCAGAAAATGGCTTTTCCTTGCTATGGCATTGATTAGTTTTGCTAGTTTAGGCCAGCAGGATCCCGGATTAAGCATGTTTTCTCTGAACAATACGAATTTAAATCCCGCATTTGCTGGTTGGCGGGAAGAGACTTCCGTCCAACTACACATGCGTAATCAATGGTCAGGATATGAATCCACTCAAGATGGTTCTGGCAGTTTAGGAACTCAATTATTAACTGCTTCCATGCCATTGGGCATATTTAACACGGGCATAGGTTTCTTGTATATGTCGGACAAAACCCCTTCTGGGGTAGGTATGCAAACGGTTCGATTGCAATTAGCGCATCATTATTCGACAGGTTCGGGGGTAATTTCTACGGGAGTTCGGATCGGTATGCAAGCAAAATCTTTTGATGGCCGTGTTTTTCGTGTTCGAGATTCAAATGACCCATTGGCCTTAGAGTTATCTGGTAAAACAATGAGTCAATCTTTGCCTGATTTTGGGTTGGGAGTGGTTTATGCGAAAGATAATTGGAATGCAGGAATTTCAATGGATCACCTGACGAGTCCTACCTACACGTTTAATTCAAATACAGCAGCGATGCCTTTGGCCATGGTTTTTGCAGCGCATGCGAGTGCAGAAATTTTATTGAATACATCATTTGATGTTTTGCCATTTGGCCAAATAAGGTATTATTCGGGAAAAATACTGCCTGAAATGGGTGCAAGAGTTGAATATCGAGATATGTTTTGGGTAGGAGGTTCTTATCGTTTAAATGATGCTGCAATCGGAATGGTGGGGGTATCTTTAATGAATAATCGATTGAATCTTGGTTATTCCATTGATTATACGTTGGTTAATTTAGATACAAAGTCTTTATTGACTCATGAGGTATTTGTTAAGTTTAACCTACCCACGTTTAAAATGGGGGTTCGAGCGGTGCCAATAAAGACCCCGCGTTTTAAGATTAATTAATTTAAACCTTGGAAAAAAAAGTTAATTCTTTAATTATTCTTAGAAAATTCTTTAATTTTGGGGAATTTGAATCTTTATGGATTCTTTTAATAGTGATTAATACAATTTTTTAGAATAGATTTCGTTCAACAAAAGATATTTTTAATTCGGTTATATGAATTTACAATTTTTAGCAAAGCGTTTGTTTTTGGTTTCATCCGTTTTAGTCGTTGTGGCCTTGATTAATAGTTGTGGCTCAAAAAACTCAGGAGGATCCAAGACACTAAGTAGTAAAAAAGGAAGTTCAGGGAAAGGAGGCTTGTTGAAGTTTGGCAAGGGTTCTAAAGATGCTCCAGGAATTGCCAATGGTGAAATTGTGGCGTCTAATCGCCGTGGTTGGACTCAGCCTACTCCTTATGGAATGGTTTTGGTGCCATCAGGTAGTTACATGATGGGCCAAGCAGATGAGGAGATTTCTCGTGCTGGCATAAATTTCAATAAGCGTGTAACGGTGTCAGCATTCTATATGGATGATACTGAAATCACGAATCATGAGTACCGTCAATTCACCAATTCATTGTTGAAAGATTCTGTATCAGTCTTGGGAGAGGATAAAATTATGACGTCATATTATCCCGATACGACTGTTTGGAATGCTGATTTTACATTTCATAATGGGGATCCCATGACGGAATATTATTTTTCTAGTCCAGCTTTTGATCAATATCCGATCGTAGGGGTGAGTTGGGATGCAGCCAAATATTTTTGTTTATGGCGTTCCAAAATGATGAATGACTATCGTAAAAAACAAAATATGTACATACTTCCTCGATTTGAACTTCCTTCTGAATCAGAATGGGAATGGGCAGCTAGGGGAGGAAGAGCTTCGGTTAAATATCCTTGGGGTAACCCTTACATTGCGAATGCAAAGGGTTGTTTGATGGCTAATTTTAAGCCACATAGAGGAAATTATGATGCGGATGGGTATTCGTATACAGCACCGGCTAATGCCTATGATCCCAATGATTTCGGTTTGTATAATATGGCTGGAAATGTGGCGGAATGGTGTGAAGATGCTTATGCAGATAACGCAGTAGCGATCACTTGGGATTTAAATACGATCAATAAGGATGCGGACGAGCCTAGAAAGGTAACTAGGGGAGGTTCTTGGAAAGATATCGCATATTATTTGGAAACAGGCACTCGTGCCTATGAATTGCAAACAAGAAAGCGTTCATTTATTGGTTTTAGATGTTCTATGAGATATTTGGGACGTCCCAATATGAAATAATTTAATGATTGAAAACTCAAAAAAATAAATTGATCAAATGAAAGGATTAGAAAAGTCAATTAATGTAGTGGCCAGTTTTGGAGCTGCAGTCGTTATCGTAGGAGCCTTATTTAAAATTGTTCACTGGACAGGTGCGAATGAGATGTTGATGGTGGGGATGTTTACAGAAGCGGCTATTTTTATTTTATTTGGTGTTTTGTATTTACAGGCTAAACCTGACAAAGAATATAACTGGGAGAAAGTATATCCTGAATTAGCGGATGGAGCTCCTGCTAAAAGTTCTTCTTCAGCGGGCTTGTCGGCCTTAGCGAACTCACAAGGATTAGGAGCTGATGTGGTAGAGAATTTAACAAAAAGCCTAAAAGGGTTAACGGATACAGCTAACAGCCTTCAAGAGATTTCTAAGGCTACGGGTGCAACTCAAGATTTTGTTAATTCATTAAATAGTTCATCTCAATCATTGGGAGCCTTGAACAAAACGGTTGCGGATGCGACTACTTCATTAAGTTCTATTTCGATTTCGTCTACGGAGGCAGCTAATTATGCGAAGCAATATGCGAAGGCGGGAGACCAATTGGCTTCATTGAATGCGGTTTATGAAACTGAAATCCAAGAAGCAAGTAAGCATTTGAAAGCGATCAACGGATATTATGGCAATGTAAATGCGACCGTTGAGCAAATGGCTTCTACCCAAAAAGATGCTGAAAACTTTAAGTCAGAATTGGCTAAATTGAATGCTAACATTCAATCATTAAACCAAGTTTATGGTAGTATGTTAACCGCTATGAAAGGATAAATTTATGGCAAGTTTAAAAGAAACACCCCGGCAGAAAATGATCGGGATGATGTATTTAGTATTAACTGCCTTGTTAGCTTTACAGGTAAGTGATGCTTTATTACAAAAATTCAGCCTTTTGAATAGCTCGTTGGAAATTGCTAACCAGTCGGCAAGCTCAAAAAACAAAGGCGTTGTCCAAGGAATCGACGAAAGAATCAAAGATTTGCCTAACCCAGCTGCTTATGCAGATGTGTTGCGTAGAGCGAATGATGTTAGGAAATTGTCAGATGCTTTAGTGAATCATTTAGATGGATTAAAAGGCAAAGTATTAGAAGCTGGAGGAGGCATTGATCCTGAAACGGGTAACATCAAAAATCCAAAAGAAGAAGAGAAAGTTTTTGAATTGATGGTGGGTGGAAATAAGAATGGGGAAGCCTATAAATTAGTTCCTTTATTTAATACCTATATCCAAGAAATAACTAAGTTGGCAGATCCGGGGACTAAATTTTCTCCGTTGGCTTTGGATGCTAAAGATGACCCGACGGTTAATCGCGATGGCAATCAGTCCAATAAAGATTTTGCTGAGTTAAATTTTGCTCAAACACCTGTTCCGGCAGCATTGGCTTCTTTAAGTCAAAAACAAGCTGAGATTCGTCGCTACGAAAGTGATGTATTAAACCAATTGGCAGCTAAAGTAGGAGCGAAGGAAATTAAATTTGATAAAGTTTTTGCTCAGGTATCTGCCAATGCCAATACGGTGGTAGCAGGGATGGAGTATCAAGCCGAAGTATTTATCGGAGCTACCTCATCAGGATTTACTCCACGAATGAGTTATAATGGTTCCTCTATTCCGGTGATTGATGGCCGTGGCCAAATTAAGTTTAAAACCTCCGGTGGTGGATATGATGGTAACGGAATGTCCAAAAAACAATACACTGCTACCGTTTCGTATATGAGTCCTGCGGGACCTAAAACAGAATCAATAACCAAAGATTATTTTGTGTTAAAGCCTACTTATAATATAGAGACGGCCACATTGCCAGCCCTTTATTTAGGTTGCGCAAATCGTTTAAGTGTAGTTTCTGCTGGATTGGGAGCTTTATGGAATCCGTCGTTTAGTGCGGAAGGTGGAGAAGCGATCGCAGGTCAAAACCGTGGTAAGGTAACAATTGTTCCTTCAGCGGCTAATATTACATTGAATGTATCTAATAGTGGAACACTATTAGGGAAAGAAACTTTTAGAGTTCGCCGAGTGCCTAGACCTGATGTGAAGGTGTTTGGAAATGGAGCTGAGCTGGATGAGAAGCGTGGAGCAAGTGCTACGGGATTAAGAAGTATTGATGCAAGAGCCATAGCGGATGAATCATTTAAGTCGACGAATCCTGAAGATGCAAATTTCAGAGTATCAGAGCTTTATGTGGCTTTAGCGAGGGGGCAGCGGAAAATAGATGATGTGACTTTGCCTGGTTCAGGCTCTATCGCTAAATTGGCTTCTCAAGCGCAAGCGGGAGATCGTTATTATATTGAGATTAAGGGAGTCCAAAGGAAAAATTTCAAAGGAGCTGTGGAAACCATTCCTTTCTCTATGGCTAAAAATATTCCATTGAATTAAAAATAAGGTTTTATGAAATTATTTGGTAAATATTTGATGGTTTTGGCAGTTTTAATTTCTGTGCAAGTTCAGGCACAGGAAAAACCTCGTGTTCAAAACCCTAATTCAATTCGTCCAATCGATGAAGAGGATGTTCATTACCGTGCTCGCTTGTGGCGTCGCATGGACTTGAACGAAAAAATTAACCAACCGTTTTTTTCGATTAACAATGAAATATCGAAATACTTAGTTGAATGGGTGAAAGCGGGAGTTTTGGTTCCATACAAAAATGATTCACTTACGGTTAAACTTTCAGCAGCGAATTTTGTTGAAAATTTAAAGATGGAAGAAACGACAGAAGATGGAGAATTATCAGAGGCAGAACGTGCAGCTGGATTTGGAGGAGAAGTAGCCAAAGATGCTAAAAAACCTGAAACTAAAGGAGGAGCCGGAAGTGATGACGGTTGGGGTGCCGGTGGTGCCAAAGCAACGGCTGGAGCCGCTGAAGTAGCTACTAAAGATAATTTTGATGCGAAGGCTCCTATTTCTACTGTGGCTTATTATTTCCCTAAAGAACTTAGTATCATTGAAATTAAGGAAGATGCAGTGATTGATCGCAAGAGATCAAGATTATATTTTGATATTCAGGCTTTAACACTAATTGTTCCGGCGTCAAAAACAAAGGCGGGATTTGATAAAGCTGTGGCCTCATTTAGGTATAAAGATGTGTATAAGTTGTTCAGAAGTAATCCTGATTGTATATGGTACAATTCTGAGAATGAAACTCAGCATAAAAACATGGCGGATGCTTTTGATTTGCGTATGTTTCAAGCACGTATCATCAAAAAAGGAAATGCAGAAAATAAGTATTTAACGGATATGTTTGAAGGAGAGAAAGAAGGCTTATTAATGTCCCAATTGCTGGAATATAAATTACTAGAATTGGAACACGATATGTGGGAAAATTAATAAAAATTTAAATAAATAATAGGGATGTATATCATCCCTTTTTTTATGTCATCAAAACTTGGTATAGTATTATTCTTTGGATTATTTCAAGTTTAATTCTTGTTTAAATTCATTTTTTGAAGACTTAAATGTAAATTGCGATCAAATAAGTATAGATTAAATATATGTCGTATCAACGCAAAACCAAAATTGTTGCCACAGTAGGTCCTGCCTCCGAATCCAAAGAATCATTAATTCAATTAGCGAAAGCGGGGGTCAATGTATTTCGATTAAATTTTTCTCATGGTACTCATGAAGATCATTTACAAAGATTACTCACGATCCGTGAAATAAGCAAGGAGCTTGATTTAAACCTAAGTATTTTACAAGATTTACAAGGTCCTAAAATCAGGACTCAATTAGTTGAAAATAATGGAGTGGTTTTAGAAGCTGGCAAGCAATTGATTTTTGCCATGGACGAAAGTTTATTAGGTACTTCTGAAAAAGTGGGAACGACGTATACTTCTATGTATTTAGATGTGAATGTGGGTGAGCGCATATTAATGGATGATGGAAATCTTGAAGTTAAAGTAATATCAATTGATCCAGATAAAAAGGAGGTAGTCACTGAAGTAATTTATGGGGGTATCTTGAAGTCTAAAAAAGGCATAAATTTGCCTGGAACCAAGGTTTCTTTGCCATGTTTGACACCGAAGGATGAAGCTGATTTGTATTTTGGTTTAGATCATGGAGTTGATTGGATTGCACTTTCTTTTGTTCGCAAAGCGGCAGATATTTGGGACATAAAAGACAAAATAATGGCATACGGTAAAAATACGCGTGTCATTGCTAAAATAGAGAAGCCTGAGGCGATTGACAATTTAGATGAGATTATAGAAGCAACGGATGCCATCATGGTGGCTCGTGGTGATTTGGGTGTGGAAATGGATGGTGCTGTAGTTCCTTACCTTCAACAATTAATGGTTGAAAAGTGTACGGCTGCCGGAAAACCTGTCATTGTAGCTACTCAAATGTTAGAGTCAATGATTACGAACCCAGTACCTACTCGGGCTGAAACATCTGATGTGGCTAATGCCGTTTTACAAGGTGCTTCGGCAACGATGTTGAGTGGGGAATCTGCGTCTGGTTCTTATCCGATAAAGGCTGTAGAAACCATGGCTCATATTCATGAGATTGTTGAGCAACAACAAAATGAATTAGAAATTATTCGAGGAGATGAGGCGGCCATTTATTTTAAAAATCACTCATTGGCGGGCCAGCAAGTTGCCCTGACGGATCGTTTGATTGCTGGTGCATGCCGATTAGCCCGTGATTCTAAGGCTAAGGCCATTTTATGTATTACAAATTCTGGACATACAGCGTATAGACTTTCTGCTCACAGACCAAAGGCGGATTTGTTTGTCTTTACATCGAACAAAGAGTTAATGTCAACGATGGGTTTATTGTGGGGTGTTAAGGTATTTTTCTTTGATCCTTCTGCAGATAATGTGGAACAAACAGTCGCTGCCATGGTGGATATGCTTAAAGGAAAGAAGCTATTATCGGCCGGCGATGTATTTGTGACTACTTTGTCAATTCCAGCGCATCAAGGAAAAAAAACCAATACAGTTCAATTGGCTACCGTTGAATAATTAGAGTTCAATCCCAGCATTTAACTCGATATGAAACGAAAGGAATCAAAGGTTAAACATTCGCTTTTAGTGATTTATTCCCTTTGGACTGCATTTTGGTTCATTTCGACTTTTTTACTTTTATACCCATTGATGTTTATCTTTCTTCAAAAGTTATCTTGGAGAAGATATACGCACCGACTAGTCCGTTTTTGGGGTCAGTTGTTTTTTCTTTTTGCAGGCCTGCGAATTCAGGTCAAATATCATTATAAGCCAGATCGCAAAAAGGTGTATGTTTTTTGTGCCAACCACTTCTCTTATTTGGACATCCCCTTAATGGTGGTGATCATCAAAAATTACTTTTCATTTATTGGCAAAACTGAAATTAAAAAAGTTCCACTCTTTGGTTATCTGTATGCGAGGCTTAATATTTTGGTCAATCGGAATGATCGCATGAGCCGAGCTACTTCCTTAGGTCGTTCGATTAAAGCCTTACAAGCAAAAAGAAGTATCATTATTTTCCCTGAGGGTGGAATTGTTTCTAAAGAATTTCCGATCATGGGAAGGCCATTGATGGATGGTGCTTTTGTGATGGCCGTCCAGCAACAGGTTCCGGTGGTTCCCATCAGCTTTTTTAACAATCATTTATTGTTAAACGACCGTAATTTTTTGTTGCGACCTGGCGTCATTAAAGTAGAAATTCACCCGCCGGTAGAGACCTTGGGTATGACGAATGAAGATGTACCTGTTCTGCGAGAGCGTGTTTTTGAGATGATACAAAATCCTATTTTAGCTCATTATGGTATCGACGCCCCTCAGTAAATTCACTTTGTTTTTATTGGTATTTTTTCTTTCATGTACCCATGAAAAGGAACAGAATAAATTCGCTGATACACCCAGGCCCAAAGGCTTTAATCGGATTGAAATTCCCAACGCTTCTTATGTAGCTTTAGAAAAGGGCCACCCGTTTAGTTTTGAAGTTTCTTCCTACGCTAAGGTTTTAAAAGATTCTGTTTCTTGGGCCGAACCTCATTGGCTCTACATTTATTATCCTCGCTGGGATGCCTTTATCCAATTGACCTACAAACCGCTGAATCAAAACAACAAGAAATTAGCTGCCCTAATTCAAGATGCATATACACTCGCATCCAAACATCAAGGAAAGGCCAGTGGAATTCAGGATTATGTGATGACGACTAAGTCTGGTCGGAAGGCAGGTTTAATTGAGTTAGATGGTGAAGTGGCCACGTCTTTTCAGTTTTATACCACAGATAGTACGAAGCATTTTTTGAGAGGGGCTGTATATGTGAAAACAGCTACGGCCAATGATTCCTTGGCGCCTATTATCAAATTTCTAAAACAAGATGCCATTCATTTGATTCAAACGCTTGAATGGAAATAGGCTTTTATGAGGCTTGTTGTTCCCCCATTCTTTCCGTTTCTTTGTAGTGCATGAGTGAATTTAATCCTCTTTTTGAAAGTGAAGAATCAACTGTTTTTGTTGACGCACTCCTTCCTTTGCCTATCCCGAGGCATTTTACTTATCGCGTTCCCAGGATTTGGGCGGAGGTAGTCCAATTGGGCCTAAGGATTGTCGTACCCTTTGGGAGTTCAAAAGTGCTTACGGCTGTGATTGTTTCCGTGCATCATAAACCTCCCAAGCAATACCAAGCGAAATATATATTAGAGATTTTAGATGAAGCTCCTTTGGTGACTGAATCTCAAATCAAATTATTTCAATGGGTGGCTGATTACTACATGTGTTACCCTGGGGAGGTATTTCAAGTAGCCTTACCAGCAGGATTAAAAATTTCAAGTCAGTCTAAAGTTCAAGCGCATCCGGAATTTTCAAACCTCCAGGATCTAAATGAAAAAGAATTATTGGTTTATCAATCTGTGGTCGAAAAGGGTTCACTCAGTTACGATGAAGTTGCTCGGATTGCCGAAGTGAAAAGTCCTTATCACATCATTAAATCATTGGTTGGACATTCGGCGGTGTTAATTTTTGATGAACTTAAAGATCGGTACACGCCTAAAGTCATTCGTAAAATCAGATTATGTTCCGCATGGACAAGTCAAGAAAAAATTACAGAACTCATTAAATTTGTTGAGGATAAACCGAAACAAATACAAGTTTTACTCCATTACTTGAAGTTTATTCCTGTTTTGCGAGATCCTGAATTAAATAATAAGGGGCTCGAAAAGTCAAGTTTTTCTCAAGCGGGACTTTCAGAAAGTTCCCTTCAGACACTCATCAAAAATGGGTATTTTGAAGTTTTCGAGGTTGTTATTTCTCGTTTTGGAGCTAATGAAGATGATTTTATCCCCAATTCATTTGACTTAAATGAAGCCCAAATAAATGCCTATCAGTCTATTTTAACGCAGTTTCAAAAGAAGGATGTTGTTCTGTTACATGGCATCACGGGAAGTGGGAAGACTGAAATTTACATTCGATTAATTCAGGAGGCCTTGTCTAATGGGGACCAAGTTTTATATCTTTTGCCTGAAATTGCGCTTACGACCCAAATCGTTTTTCGACTTAAAAAGATTTTTGGGGACCAAGTAGGTATTTATCATTCTAAGTTTTCAGACAACGAGCGTGTAGAGGTTTGGAAATCGATCGTTGAGGGTAAATATCCTTTTGTGGTTGGCGTTCGGTCATCGGTTTTTTTACCCTTTTCTCGTTTAGGGTTAATCATTGTGGATGAAGAGCATGAATCTTCATTTAAACAAGTGGATCCTGCTCCTAGATATCATGCGAGAGATGTGGCGATGGTTCTTGCCGCTCAGCAGGGGGCCAAAGTTCTTTTAGGTTCAGCGACTCCTTCGTTGGAATCTTATTATCAAGCCAAGCAAGATAAATATGGTTTGGTGGTTATTAAAGAACGTTTTGGCTCGGCCCAATTGCCTAACATGCAGTTGATCGACACGAAATATGCTAACCGCATGAAGCAGATGAAGGGTGGATTTTCTTTAGATTTAATCGCTGTTTTACAAGAAAATTTTGATCAGGGGAAGCAAAGTTTATTATTCCAAAACCGAAGGGGTTATTCGCCTTATATTCAATGTCAAGATTGTGATTGGATCGCGTCTTGTAATCAATGCGATGTTAGTTTAACCTACCATGCGCGAGACCAAGAATTACGTTGTCATTATTGTGGATACAAGGAAGGCTTGTTGACTCGTTGTGCAGCATGCGGAAGCACAAACCTTAAAACCATGGGGTATGGGACTGAAAAGTTGGAGGAGGAACTCCAACTACATATTCCGGATGCTCGGATCGGAAGGATGGATTTAGATACGACAAGATCAAAGACGGCATTCAATAGTTTGTTGGCCGAAATTCAATCTGGAAATATTGACATTTTGGTAGGTACTCAAATGGTGGCGAAGGGTTTGGACTTTGAGGGCTTATCTACTGTGGCGATTTTTGATGCAGATCGAATCATTAATTTTCCGGATTTTAGGGCCCATGAGCGTGGATTCCAATTAATTACCCAGGTGGCTGGTCGGGCTGGCAGGAGGGAAGTTCAGGGCCAAGTGTATATCCAAACGAATCAACCTACTCACCGACTTTTTCAATTCATTTTGAATGGGGATTATGAATCCCTTTATTCAGAGGAAATTATTGAACGCGAGGGCTATCATTATCCACCATTTACTCGATTAATTAAATTAACGCTTAGGCATTTAGATTCCATGGCCGTGGAAAAAGCTGCTTTTGAGTTAGGGAGTATTTTAAAAGAAAATTTTGGACACGGCCGGATTTTAGGTCCAGAGCGACCTTTGGTTGAACGGATTCGAAATCAATATGCGATGGAGATATTAATTAAATTAGAAAAGGGTGTTTCTCTAGCTAAGTTTAAGGAAAATTTACGTTTGATTTTGGACAAGGTACAAACCTCACCGGTTTGCAAAGGAGTTCAAATTATCCCGGATGTGGATTGCCTTTAATTACCTTTTGAAAACCACATCTTCGTAAGGCAATCTAAATCTTGGACCCCAGACACCTTCCTCCGTTCCTTTTCCTACGGCAATGATCATATTGACTTCGGCACCAGAAGGAAGATTTAGCGCTTTTTTGACTCTAACGGCATCAAATCCTTCCATAGGGCATGACTCTAATCCTTCGGCTGCAATGGATAACATAAAAGTTTGAGCAGCTAAAGCACAGGATTTATGTGCCATAACGCGTTGGTCTGCCTCTCCACCAAAACGCATGAAAGGTTTTCGCATTCCCATCCAAATGCAAATGCATTTACGAACGAAAGTGAAAATGCCTATGGGATCTTGTCGGTATAAAAGAGGCATTAATTTCCCATAATAATCCAAACCTCTTTTTTCCATTTTGGAGGGTTCCTTGCCTTGTAATGATTCTTTAATTCGATTTAGATTCCATTGAGCTCTAGACTTCCATAAATCTTTTCTGGTGACAAAAACGACTAAATGGCCTGGGTTTTTAGCAGCCGATTGGCCTAAACATAACGCGTGAAATTTCTCTTTTTCTTCAGGACTTTGGATCCAGTAAAATTCCCACAATTGCATGTTACTACTGTTGGGAGATAGAATCGCTCTCTGTAAACTTTTTTCAATGATTTCATCCGCGACTATAAAATCGGGATCAAATCTACGATTGGATCTACGGCGTTGAACAATTTCTTCAAAATTTTCTGAGAGCATAAAGGGGGTATTGTTTCCCCAAAGATACGGATTAATTCGAAAAATCAGGGTGCAATATCTTCTAATTCATACCGAACATAGGCGAATTTTTTGCCATCAGGAGACCAAGAAGGTACATTTATGGTTCCTTGACCCCCATAAAATTCTTCTGTTAAGTCAGTAAGTTTTTTGGTTTTTAAATCGAGTAGTCTTAGCTTAACTTGATGTCCAAAGGGATGTTTGTCAGCCTGGTCTTTTAGATAACTAATGACCGTTGCCACTTTTCCAATAGGATTTATGTGAGCAAACCAAGTGGAATAATCGTCAAAGGTCATTTGTTCCGGATTAGATCCATCGGCCGCCATTCTCCAAATTTGCATTTTACCCGTTCTAAAGGAGTTCATGTAAATATATTTTCCATCGGGTGAATATTCAGGTCCATCATCTAATCCTTGCGCTTCTGTTAAGCGAATTTCTGGACCACCATTGGAATCCATAGCATAAATATCAAAGTTGTCATTTCTAGAGGCGCAATAAACAAATCTGGAACCATCCGGTGACACACCGTGCCAGTAAGAAGGTGTTTTTTCAGTCAAAAGCATGGGTTCGCCACCTTCACTACCGACTTTGTACACATAGGATCCTCCTTTTACATCAGGTTTACCACTGGAGATAAATAAAGTCTTTCCATCAAAAGAATAGCCATGGTCGTTATTGGCTTTCTGAATAGTGCCTGTATTTAGGATACCTAATTTTTCTCCGGTGGGACTAATTTTTTCTAATTTTCCAAGGCTATTAATTAATAAAAATTTCCCATCTCTGGACCAGTTGGGCGCCTCGAAATGTCTATGTTCTCTTAAAATTAATTCTGATTTCCTTGTTTTTGAAGAATATACATATAAGGCACTGATGACTTTTTTCCCTGCTGGAATTTGGGCTATGATGTTTTGCGCAACGACAAACATCATGACTAGTGATGCTATTTTTTTCATAGGTTTTAGATTTGCCTACTAATGTATAAAAAAAAGCAGGACATAAGTCCTGCTTTTTTAATTTTTCAAAAACCTATGTGATTAATAACCAGGGTTTTGAGTCAATGTATTCTTTCCATCAATTTGAGAGTTCAAGATCTCGTCATTAGGAAGAGGGAAATATTCATTTTTCCCTGCAGTGAATGTTCTGCCAACAAGGTAGGCTCTCTTATTATAAGTTCTACCTGACATATCAGTTCCATTTTTAGATTCCTCAGCTAAATACTTGTTTAAGTATGGTGCTGCGATACCCCAACGAACTAAGTCGAAGAAACGGTGACCTTCCATTGCAAACTCAAGACGATTTTCCATATAAATTGCATTTAATGCATAATCTTTTCCTTGAGCTACGAAAGTTCCTGCTGGATATGGATTGACTACATAGTTGACCGTTGCATCTTGTACTGAACCTGATTTAGCTCTTTCGCGAATCATATTTACATAAGTTTCAGCGGCCGCTAAATTACCTAATTCAGCCTCACATTCAGCCAACCACAAGATAACTGATGACATCTTTAGCATACGGTAGTTATTATTTACAGCACGTCTGTTAGTAGAGTGTGTTGTACTTCCTTCTTCACCTAAATAATACATCCATTTTTTACCAATGTAGGGACCTGAATAAGTTTGGTCACGTATCCAGTTGAATCCTGGCATGATTCCCCAATCTAAGAAGTTAACTCCACGACGTCCTACAGTCCAATCTAAACGCGGATCTACTGGAATTGATTTATTTAGATTGAAGGCAGCATCTGATTTTATACCTTGATCATTAGGTAAATCTACATTGTTGTATGTATCCGCTGTACCATCTTTTTTATTACCAATCATTGGTAAACCTTCTGCGGTAGTTTTAAATGCATTTACCAAGTTTTGAGATGGCAAATAGAATCCGCAACATCCACGACCTGGTGAATTACCTGCATATGGCCAGTTTAAGTTATCTCCAGCATTACCATTATTACCCGTTGAACCATCATTAACTGAAAATTGTACTTCGAAAATAGATTCTAGGTTGTTATTTGTAGCAGTTCGATAATTATCGTGATAATTTGTTACTAACTTCCTGCCTGAGTTCTTATATACATCTTCTAAAAGAGTTTTTGCAGCTGCAAATTTCTTTTGGAACATATAAGCTTTAGCTAGATAAGTCATCGCAGCCCATTTAGTTGCACGACCTTTTTGCGCTTGAGTAGCTGGTAAAACAGCAGCTGCATCAGAGAAATCCTTCTCGATGTTGACCCAAATATCGGCAGTGTTAGGAACTTTCGTTGAGTTTGGATCATCACGCTTATATACAGTTTCAGAAATATAAGGAACTTTGTTCCACATTTTCTTTGCTTCAAAGTGAAAATGACCACGTAAGAACTTAGCCTCAGCCACTACCTGTGCTTTCTCAGCAGCTGTCATGTCTTTAACATCAGCACTCTGAGCTAATAACATAGCTTCATTTGCACGAGCTACACCATCGTACATTCCATACCATTTACCGAAAAAGTAGGAATTATCTGCAAGCCAGTTGAACGTTTCAATAAAAGTTTGCTCTGGCTGATCACCTGCATCGGTTCCTTTTACCGCATCTCCAGAGGTAATTCCTCCGTATACGTAATTTGAAGCTGTTGATGTTCTACCAACATTTCCAGATCCCACACCGTCAACTAATGAATAAGCGCCAATAAGAAGCGCATTAACTCCATTTTTATTACTTAACGATACCAATGATGCAGCTCCCTGAGGCTGAATATCAAAGAAACTATCTGAACATGAAAAGTTCAGGCCGACAATCGCTAATAATGAGAATATGATTATTTTTTTCATTTTTTTATCTGTTTTATTTACAAATGTTAGCTAATTAAAAACCTACTTTTAAACCAATATTGTATGATTTAGCCACAGGGAAAGCTCCTTCATCAATACCCATGTGGGTATCTTGATTATCTGCTCCTGAGTTTCTCAAATTAATATCAGGATCTAAACCTCTATATTTAGTAAAAGTAAATAGGTTCTGTCCTTGAACGTAAACTTGTAATGCGCTCAATTTCAATTTTTTAACGATTGTATTTGGAACTGTATAAGTTAATTGGATATTTTTAATTCGTAGGTATGAGCCGTCTTCTACCATGTAAGATGATATTTGCTGACTCACCGCATCCTGTGAATTTAAGCGTGGTAGCATTGCTACATCGCCTTGTTTTTTCCAAGAGTTATACAACATTTCCTTCGAACGATTTCCTTGGAATGTATTGAAATCTATCCAATAACGTGTGTAGTTAAAGATTTCATTTCCTTGAACACCTTGACCAAATACTGTCAAGTCCCAATTTTTATATCCTAATGCCAGATTTAAACCATAAGTAAAATCTGGATGAGGATTTCCAATAACAGTTCTATCTGCTGCTGTTACTACCCCATCTCCATTGATATCGCGGAATTTGAATACACCAGCTCTTGTGTACGTATTTCCAAATGCTTTTGGTGCTGATGCAGCTTCAGCGTCATCTTTTATGACACCATCCACAACATATCCAAAGAAACTTGCGATTGGTAATCCAGCTTTTGTAATTGAAATTGCTGGTAGACGAGTGGTAAATCCAAATACAGTTGCATTTGGATTGTTGTTCAATCTAACAACATTGTTTTTATACATCGAGTACATCGCGCCAATGTTATAGCGGAAATCACCAATTTGATCTCTATAAGTTAAACTTAAATCAAAACCTGTATTATTGATTTCACCAATATTCACGAAAGGAATATTAGCATTACCCGCCGTTTTAGGGATAGGTACTTGAGTTAACATGTCAGAAGTAGTACGAGAATAAACATCCAATGTAACATCTAACTTATTGTTCCATAAAGAAGCATCCAAACCTACGTTAGTGGAGGTATTCGTTTCCCAACGGCCCGTCGAGTTACCAAATTGTGCCAAGTCAAAACCTGTTGCGATAGAACTACCAGTACCTGCAATATCATATGCATTGTTATTAGGATCCGGAACGAACAAGGTATAAGCATTGTAAACATTTGGAATTAACTGGTTACCTGTTTTACCCCAACCCCCACGTAGTTTCATGTCGTTGATAAATGTCAAATCTTTCATGAAATCTAATTCAGATAAACGAATACCTACAGAGAATGCTGGGAATATTCCGTAACGATAAGCAGGAGAAAAACGTGAAGAACCATCACGTCTAATGGTAAAATCAGCTAACAATAAATCTTTGTAGGCATAATTCACTTTTCCAAACTGAGAAAATAAAGCAGTAATTGGTGATCCACCTCCAGAGTTGGTTAAACCAGCTGCTGCTCCGTTATTTAAATATCGATACGAGATATCATCAAAAGCAAAATTCGAACGTTGAGCGTTAAATCCAAAACCATACGTTGAAACCGCTTCAGTACCAACCAATACGTTTAATGAATGATCACCTATTACTTTCGAATAGTTCAATGTATTATACCATGTAATAGCACGGTCAAAGTTATTTGTTACGCTAATGCTATTTGCATTACGAGCCTCAGCTGCTTCAATATTTCTGTGAAAATAAGATGATTGATTGAAGTTATTAAACTCAAAACCTAAACTAGTTCTTGCTTTTAAATCTTTAATGATTTCATACTCAGCAAAGACATTTCCAAAAATATGTGTTCCAGTAACAGGATTATCTTTTTCTCTGTATTGAATAGCAAATGGATTCGTTGCATTTCCTAAGTTGATACCACGTGGACCCGCAAAACCGTTAAAATCTGATGCATTAGTACCACCCAAAGCTTTTGGTCCTCCGGTAATATCAAATACTGGGATAATTGGGTGTATACGCCATGCTAACATCATCGTATTACTTTCAGAATTGTTTCCACTTGGGATACCTTGTCTTACATCATAAGTTAACGTTACGTTTTCACCAAAAGTCAAATTACCTTTTTTGAATTCTGTATTCGCACGAACTGAATATCGCTGATATGAAGTATATTTTAATATACCATCTTGAGCGAAGTAATTGGCTGAAATAGCATATTTCCCACCTTTTGATCCTCCTGTCGCACCTATCTGATAATTAGATATAGCAGCAGGTCCAAAAATTTCTTTTTGCCAATCTGTACCTTCTTTATTTGCTTTGGTGATATTAAATGCTGTTCTTCCTAATAAAGGGTCTGCAATATCATTTGTATACGTAAAGTTTGCAGGAAGTTGACCAAATACGTTTGGATAAATATAATCCGCGATTGTTTGTGAACCATCTGCTCCAAAACGATATTGAGCTGATGGTGATGTACCAGCTGGTCTTCCAGCCCCAATTTCAGACTCATAGTAATATTGACCTAATTCTTTTGTATTTAGCATAGGAATTAGTCTTCCTACATTCTGAGTACCAGTATACATGTCAAAACTAATTTTTGGTTCACCTTCACCACCACGTTTTGTTGTAATGATCACAACACCATTGGCCGCACGAGCACCATAGATAGAAGCCGCAGAAGCATCTTTCAATACCTGCATTGATTCAATATCATTCGGGTTGATTTGGTTCAAAGTTCCTTGAGTAGGTACTCCGTCAATTACGTACAATGGGCTATTGTTGTTAATAGAACCAAAACCACGCACACGAACCATCGTTCCACCACCCGGTGAGTTGTCATTACCTACCGTCACACCCGCAGCGCGACCTTGTAACATTTGAGTCACAGAAGCAGCAGGTACCGCGTTAAGTTCTTTCGCACTTACCACAGTTACAGCACCAGTAATGTCTTTTTTACGTTGAGATGCATAACCTGTAACGATTACCTCGTTCAATTGGCTTACATCATCAGCTAGCGTAATCGCTAAAGTGGATTTACCACCTACGGCAACTGTTTGGCTTACATACCCAACAGATGTGAATACTAGTTCTGCATTAGAACTTTTTACATTAATGGAGAATGATCCATTTCCATCAGAAGTTGTACCTACAGTACTTCCTTTGACAACAACAGAAACTCCTGGAATGCCCTGACCACCTGAGTCTTGAACTTTTCCCGCTACTTTTCGGTCCTGACCAAATGAAACCCATGATAGGGTTAACATTAATGCCATCATGAAGACCACTCTGCTTACGTAGAAATTGTGTTTCATACTTAATTTTTTTAGGGTGAATGCCGACGAAACATTACATTTTGCCGACGAAATTTTCGTAAATATAGGTAAGAAATGATTATCCTAGATTTTTTTATAAAATTTTTTCAAAAAATTATCATTATTTAATGTACTGGTCATGGGATTATTCATAAAGTCTAATTTGAAATAATTGATTACCTTTACACTTTAAATAATTCTTTATAATCTCATGTTAAATCTTGTTTTATTTGGTCCTCCAGGTGCAGGTAAAGGCACCCAGTCGGCTAAAATCATTGAAAAATATGGCTTAATTCATTTATCTACAGGTGATTTATTACGCGCCGAGATACAAGCCAATACTCCTTTGGGCTTAGAAGCTAAGAAATTAATGGATCAAGGTATTTTAGTTCCAGATACGGTTGTGATTGGAATGATTGAAAATAAATTAAACGAAAATAAGTCGGCAAATGGCTTTATTTTCGATGGTTTTCCTCGTACGGTTGCTCAAGCAAATGCCTTAGATGTTTTGTTAAGTGGTCATCATTTGGCCATCACACAAATGATTGCATTGCAAGTGGGTGATGAAGAATTAACCCAGCGTTTATTAACCCGTGGAAAATCCTCAGGACGGCCAGATGACCAAAATGAAGATTTAATTCGCAAGCGTGTACAGGAATACAATGAAAAAACGGCTCCTGTGGCAACGCATTATGCTGACCAAGGAAAGTTTCAGGGTATCAGTGGTGTTGGGGAAATTGAGGAAATTTTCGAACAGATTGTTGCCATTATTGAGTCATAATCAAATGTAATTTTTTTACGCGACGTATCGCGTCTCTACAGTTTATAAAGAGTCGATGTTTCGTGTCGCTACAGTTTATCAATCGAATTCTATGACTTCAAATTTCATCGATTACGTTAAAATTAACCTTCGTTCAGGTCATGGCGGAAGTGGTTCTTCTCATTTTAGGAGAGAAAAGCACGTTCCCAAAGGCGGTCCAGACGGAGGAGATGGTGGTCGAGGGGGTCATATATATTTAGTTGGCACAACCCAACAATGGACTTTGCTCCATTTAAAATATCAAAAACATATTATTGCCGATAACGGAAACGGGGGCGAAGGTGCCCGTAGAAGTGGAGCGCAAGGAGAAGATGTATATATTCAAGTTCCTTTAGGAACGATAGTAAAAGATGGCGAGACAGATGAGTTTTTAGCAGAAGTAACCGATGACGGCCAAAAAGTTCTTTTATTACCTGGCGGCCGAGGTGGATTAGGTAATTTTCATTTTAAATCCTCTACCAATCAGTCGCCTCGTCATGCGCAACCGGGAGAACCCGGAGAAGAACTTTGGGTCATCATGGAACTCAAAGTATTAGCGGATGTGGGCTTGGTAGGTTTTCCAAATGCGGGGAAATCAACTTTATTATCCGTCATTTCAGAGGCCAAACCTGAAATCGGCGATTATCCCTTTACCACATTGGTGCCTAATTTAGGTGTAGTCGCCTACCGTGATTATAAATCGTTTGTGGTCGCAGATATTCCTGGTATTATCGAGGGTGCTGCGGAAGGTAAAGGGTTGGGCGTGCGATTTTTAAGGCATATAGAACGAAATTCGATTCTCTGTTTTTTAATTCCATCGGATGCGACAAATTGGGGAGATGAATACAAAATACTGGTCGGGGAATTAGAGAAATACAATCCTGAAATGTTAACTAAGCGAAGGGTCTTAGTCGTGTCAAAAATGGATCTCTCCATTCCAGAAATGAAAGATGAGATGCGGGAAAGCTTACCAGCGGATCTTCCACTTGTTTTTATCTCATCCATAACCCAAGAAGGTATTCAGGAATTAAAGGATATTTTATGGGTGACCTTGCAAGAAGAAAATAAAAATCTTCAACGACCAGAACTGCTTAATGAACAAATAGAAACCGAAGAGTAAGGGGAATGATTCCCTTAGCGCTTTTTTAAGACTCATTCAAAAAATTGAATTCCTCATTTTTTGTCCCTTGAATGTAATCATAGGATTTGGTTATTTCACTTGTTTGGCCATAAAGGCAATTCCCTCATTAAAACTGCATGGCGAGTAACCCAATACTTTTTTAGCTTTATCTAAAATAAATCCAGTCCGCGCAGGCCTTTTGGCTGGTTGTGAGAAAGTAGACGAATCCGCTTTTTTGATTAATTCTTTGGGTAAATGATAAAATTCAGCGGTTTTAATGGCCATCTCATACGGTGTTAGAAAATCACTTCCGGAGATATTAAATATTCCTTGGACATGGTTTTTCGTGATGAGCCAACAACCCATCGCCAAATCTTCCGCAAGGGTAGGGGTTCTGAATTGATCCGTAACCACGTTGATAGTCTTTCCATCTTCCAATGATTTTTTAACCCACAAAATGATATTGGTTCTACTCATATCTTCTACAATTCCAAAAACCAAAATGGTTCTTGCAATTCCCCATTTTATCTTAGATGCCTGAAGCAATTGCTCCGCCCTTAATTTACTTTCTCCATATATAGAGATTGGACACGGTTTGGCTTCTTCATCGTAAGGACCTGAAAGCCCGTCAAAAATGAAGTCAGTAGATACATGGCAGAAAAAAGTGTTATTCGACTTACATGCCTGTATTAAATAGGAAACCGCCGTAACATTTAATAATTCACAGCCCTCAGGATCAGCTTCACATTTATCGACATTCGTCATGGCCGCTGTATGAATTAAAGCGTTTGGTTTGTAGGTTTTAAAAACCTCCAAAACTTCTAGTTCATTCGTAATGTCAAGGGAAACGTAGGTGTATTTTAAATCTCCAGTAAGGCGATTTGGGCCTTTAGCTGTGGCGATTAATTTAATTTCAGGAAACTGGCTCAGCAAGTGAACTAGTTTTTGACCTAGAAGGCCATTGGATCCCGTAATTAAAATCGTTTGTTCCATACTGTTTTATAAGGCAATTTGTCTCCTAATTTCTTTTAATAAGTCACTGGCTCCAGCAGCAATTAATTGATCTGCTAATTTTTGGCCTAATTCAATCGGGTTTTTACCAGCGAGCGAAAACTCGATTTTTTGTTGGCCATCTAAGCTTAAAACTCCCCCTGTCAAATTTACAACATCTTTTTCAATATGAGCATGTCCATACACGGGAACACTGCAACCTCCGTCTAATTTTGATAAAAGTTCTCGTTCTGACAATAGGCATGATTCCGTCATTTCATGATTACATGCGGTTCTAATGATACTTTGCAAATCAGAGGACAAATTCTTCGCACATTGAATCGCGACAGACCCCTGGCCCACTGCGGGAATAAATTGGCCCAAAGGCAAATGTTCTGTAATATAGGCCGACATATCCATTCGAAACACCCCTGCGTACGCTAGGATCATGGCATCACAGTCGCCATTTTTCAATTTCTCTAATCGGGTTTGTAAATTCCCCCGCATCTCTACTGGCTTCAAGCTAGGAAAGTGATGTCCCAAAAATGCGCGTCGGCGAGTGGATGATGTGCCAATCTGATAAGATTTTTGGGTGTTCAATGTGAAATTTGGATCTAAACTAAGCAATACGTCATGCGATTTCTCTCTTTCCGTGAAGGCAATTAATTGTAAATCTTCCGGTAGGCTCGACGGAAGATCCTTGGCAGAGTGCTGAGCGATGTCAATTTCGCCATTTCGCAACATCTGTTCGAGTTCTTCTGTGAACACTCCTTTTGATCCAATTTTCGAGAGTGAACGATCTAAGATTTGATCGCCTTTGGTCGATATCGCAACTAATTCATATTTGAGGCCTGCTTTTTCCAAATAGGACCCAATATAATTTGCCTGCCATATAGCTAGCGCTGAATTTCGTGTACCTATTTTAATTTTTCGCATGGAATATTCTGATTAATTGGAGCGAAAGATCTAGGTGTAGCATTTTGGCACGTGCATTCCTTTCTAAATGATAATGTACCTCTGAAACTTTTTCACTCATTTTTCCGATGGCTTCCCCAGTTAATGTTTTTGAAAAGTTTTCAATAAATCCTCGTTCTTTTTCAAGCGATTTAATGAGCTGAGACGTTCCCGATATCTGGTACAAACATTGCCTAAATATATGTAAAGTATGTTCTAACACACTTTTTTGATCCTCTTTGGAAAATGCGTCAAACTGGTCTGCTAACAATGAAATTTTGATCAGGTTTTTTGAATACACCGCCCGCATCCACTCCGCAAACCAAGTAGTAGCACTCATGTTTTCGTTCACTGCTTTATCTAAGGCCCAAGAAATATTTCCTTCGCAAGTGATAGCTAGTTGCTGCGCTTTTTCCATTTCAATACCTGTTTTTTGGGTTAGAAAAGGGGCTAAATCTTCTTCATCAACGGTCCCTACATTAATTCGTTGGGTTCTAGATATGATTGTAGTCAGCAACTTTTGTGGATCGGAACAGATTAAAATAAATAATGTGGATGAGGGAGGTTCCTCAAGCGTTTTCAATAGAGCGTTTCCGGAAGACAGATTAAGTGTTTCTGCATTCCATATAAATACAATTTTAAAGGGCGCTTCAAAAGGCTTTAGGCTAATTTTTTGAATGAGCTTCCTCGTTTCTTCTACGGGTATATTTCCTTGTCGATTGCCTTCCGCACCTAAATAGGTCAACCAATCGGCGATGGTGCGATATGGTGATTCCAGCATAAATTTCCTCCACTCAGGTAAAAATGCATCAGATTCAGCTTCCTTTACCTTTTTCGTGGTGATCGATGGAAATAAATATACGATGTCTGGATGTATTCCTTTATGGACTTTTTGGCAACTTGGACATGTTCCACAGGCATCATCTCCTTCCCTTTGGGTACAGAATAAATAGGATACAAAAGCCAAAGCCATCGCTGTTTGGGCGCCCCCCGTTGGCCCCTGAAACAATTGGGCATGCGCGATGTGCTGATTTTGCACCGCATTGCTTAATTGTTTTTTGACCACATGTAAACCTGGGATGTCCTGAAATCGCATGGAGGATTATTAGAAAGTACTAATTTCGTAAAGATGCTTCCTCTTTCCAAATTTGTTCAATGAGTTCGGCCGAATTTTCTGGTAATTCTTGATTTTTTGCTTTTGCCCATTTTGCGGCATTGGCTAGCGCCTTATCAAATTCGTATTTTTTTACGTTGGGATACTCGCCCCAAGTTAACGAAGGAATGAATTTGGGCAAAAATTGAATCCCACTTATGTTACAATGGTTACCTACGACCGTTCCAGTATTAAATCTTGTTCCTATGCCAGTCGTCACAAAATCTCCCATGATGACACCTAATGATTTAGTATTTGTTTTTCGAGGCTTTGCCGTTGGATAGTCAAATATATCAACGAAATTCAAATCGTTTTTCACATTTGAAGTGCAAGTCATTGCTCCCCAGTTGCAAAATGAACCAATGATCGAAGATCCCGCATACCCATCATGTCCCTTATTTGAATAAGGATAAAAAATGGAATTACTTATTTCGCCACCTACTTTACAATGGGGGGCAATCGTGGTATAGGGTCTTATTTTGGAACCTAAGTTGGTCACCGAATGATCTAAAATAGCGGCTGGTCCTTGAATTAATGTGCCTATTTGAATACTAACGTGTTTCCCAATATAAATGGGTCCTTGGCTGGCATCTAAAATACTGCCTTTTAAATCTGCTGTGGCGTCTATAAAGCAATTTTCAGGATGGATTAGGATATTGCCTTTTTCTTTTAACTGATTTTGGTCAAATGCATTTGGTTTTATTTCCTTTTTAAGCAATGCTACATTTAGGCTTAAAAGGTCTTCAAATTTTGAAAATAATAATGGATTGGCTTGGGAATTAATTTTATTCCAGTCGGCTGATGGTACATCAAAACCACTAAAGGCAATGAGCTGTCCTTGAAAGGTTAAGCTCGTTTTCTCAGGTAAGTTTTGTAGTTCTTGTATAAGCTCTTGGCTTGGGAGTACAGACCCTAAAATATTGAGTGCGTTGGGTTGCTGGCCGGCCGCACCCCAAGTGACTTTTGTGCGCATTGCAGCACTCCATTTTTCATGAATTTTTGATAGACCAATCCAGTGCTCGGCTAAGCTACGTATATAGCTTATCGGTCGCAGGCTTTGGGTGATTTTTGGATCGTCAAAAAGATGTATGGCTTTCTCCATTTTGCAATTTACAAAAAAAGCCTCGACAAGATTTTTGAAGAGGCTTTCATGTATGTTTTTGAAGAAAATTAGCTCTTCGCGTATCGCTTGTTGAATTTATCTACACGTCCAGTGGTATCTAATAATACATTTTTACCTGTATAGAATGGATGTGATTGTGAGGATACCTCGACTTTATAAACCGGGTAAGTTGCACCTTCAAATTCAGTTGTTTCTGTTGTTGCAGCGCAAGAACGAGTTAAAAACTTGTAATCTGAAGATAAATCATGGAATACGACTTCTTTGTATTCTGGATGGATGTCTTTTTTCATTTTATTTTTTTTCGGACGATTCCCTGCCGTCATTTTATTTCTATCAATGGAGCCACTGGGATTTAGGCTCATTTAATCGGGATGCAAAAATAGACATATTTTATAGATCTAACAAAATATTTATGTTATTTTTTTGTGTTTTTAGAGCTGATTTGTGCGCGTCATAAATCTAGAAAAATATTTTTATTGCATTTTTCCAAGAGGTAACTTGCTTAATGATTTGAATAGATGGGAGTTAAATATTGCAATTTAAATATGCGTCTTTTTTAATGTTTTTTTAAGAAAATAATGTTTGCAAGTGGGTATGTTTTTTTCTAATTTTACTGAGAAGGAATTCAAGCAAAAACGCCCGTTTTTTTGATGGTTTTTCAGTCTAGTTTTAAGCATTTTTAAATTATATTTTTAGGAAACACATGTACGTAATTAAAAGAGACGGTCGTCGCGAATCTGTCAAGTTTGACAAAATCACAGCAAGGATAGAAAAACTTTGTTACAGCTTAGATCCCTTTTTTGTCCAACCTCTAGAGGTGGCCAGAAAAGTTATCTCTGGTTTGTATGATGGAGTCAAAACGACTGAATTGGATAATTTGGCAGCGGAGACAGCGGCATCGTTGACCACAAAACATCCTGATTATGCTGTACTAGCAGCTAGGATTGCGATATCTAATTTACACAAGAATACGTTGAAATCGTTTTCGGCAACGATGAAGCGTTTGTTTACCTATTTGGATCCTAAAACTGGACAAAATGCCGCCTTATTATCGAAGGAGGTTTATGATATCATTAAGAAGAATGCAGTAGAGTTGGATGAGGCGATTATTTATGACCGAGATTTTGGTTATGACTATTTTGGTTTCAAGACTTTGGAGAAATCTTATCTATTGAAATTGGAGGGTCAAATCGCTGAACGTCCTCAACATATGTTGATGCGTGTGGCGGTGGGTATTCACCAAACTGATATTGCTTCTGCCATTGAGACGTATAACTTACTTTCGGAGCGTTGGTTTACGCATGCAACTCCTACTTTATTTAATGCGGGTACTCCAAAGCCACAGATGTCGTCTTGTTTTTTATTGACTACGCAAGATGATTCCATTGAAGGAATTTACGATACGTTAAAACAAACAGCTAAAATTTCACAATCAGCTGGTGGTATAGGTTTAAGCATTCACAATATTCGTGCAACGGGTTCTTACATTAAGGGAACCAATGGTACGTCCAATGGTATTATTCCTATGCTTCGTGTCTTCAATGACACGGCGCGTTATGTGGATCAGGGCGGTGGAAAACGAAAAGGTTCATTTGCTATCTATTTGGAGCCTTGGCATGCGGATGTTTTTGAGTTTTTGGAATTAAAGAAGAATCACGGAAAGGAAGAGATGCGTGCAAGAGATTTGTTTTACGCACTTTGGATTCCAGATTTATTCATGAAGCGTGTAGAAGATAACGAGGAATGGTCCTTATTCTGTCCGCATGAGTGTCCGGGATTATCGGATACGCATGGAGAAGAGTTTGAGGCATTGTACCATAAATATGAGTTGGAAGGTAAGGCTCGCCAGGTAGTTAAGGCACAAGAATTATGGTTTAAAGTATTAGAATCTCAAACAGAGACGGGTACGCCATATATGTTGTATAAAGACCATGCAAATAGTAAATCGAATCAAAAGAATTTAGGTACGATTAAGTCATCGAATTTGTGTACTGAAATTATTGAGTACACATCGAAAGATGAGGTTGCTGTTTGTAATTTGGCTTCATTGGCTTTGCCAAAATATGTTAAGGCCAATGACAATGGTGTTAATGAATTTGATCACGCTAAGTTATACGATGTTACTAAGTCGGTGACTAAAAATTTAAATAAGATTATAGACGTCAATTATTATCCTGTTCCTGAGGCGCGTAATTCAAACTTACGTCACAGGCCTATTGGATTAGGTGTACAAGGATTAGCGGATGTGTTTATTATGTTGAGAATGCCTTTTGAGTCACCTGAGGCACAACAATTAAACAAAGATATTTTTGAAACTATTTATTATGCTTCTATGGAGGCATCCATGGAATTAGCGATTAAAGAAGGACCATATTCTACTTGGGAGGGATCACCTATTTCTAAGGGTATTTTCCAATTTGATATGTGGAATGTTACGCCAAGTTCAGGACGTTGGGATTGGGAGACTTTACGTGAAAAAGTGGTTAAAAATGGAGTTCGTAATTCTTTGTTGGTCGCTCCTATGCCTACCGCTTCTACTTCACAAATCTTAGGAAATAACGAATGTTTTGAGCCATACACATCCAATATTTATGCTAGACGTGTATTGTCAGGTGAATTTGCGGTGGTTAATAAGCATTTATTGAAGGACTTGATCAAGTTAGGATTATGGAATGAATCCATGAAAAATAAATTGATTTCAGCGAACGGTTCGGTACAGGGAATACCTGAAATTCCTAAAGATCTTAAGGAATTGTACAAAACGGTTTGGGAGATTAAGCAAAAAACTATTTTGGAAATGGCTGCTGATCGTGGTGCATACATCTGTCAGTCTCAAAGTTTAAATATTCATATTCAAGATGTGAATTTTGGCAAGCTTACATCAATGCACTTCCATGCTTGGAAACTTGGTTTAAAAACGGGTATGTATTATTTACGTACAAAAGCAGCTGCTGATGCGATTAAGTTTACCATCGAGAAACAAGCTGAAGTTCAAATTGAGCAAACAAATACTGTAAATGAAACAGAACTGCAATATGCTGCACATACGGCACAGGCTGCTGCTTCCTTTTCTACCGATGCCGCACAAAATCAGTCTGATATGGCGTGTTCTTTAGATAATCCGGAAGCATGTGAAGCTTGTGGTTCATAAGAAAAAATGAAAAATAAATATTTAAATCACTTGATTGAGAAGTCAAGTGATTTTTATGTTTTAATGCGAAAATGAGCATGGTAAACAAGGGTAGGCTTTTTTTGTTTTTTTTAGCTTTGATGTTGTTGGGGGCATTTTTGAGATTTTATCATATAAACTCTTTCGGCCTTTTTGGAGATGAAAAACAAAGTGCATTAATCGCAGTCGCCAATACAAATTATGGTGGCATGGGAAAATTATTGACCCCACCTGCCACATTTACTCCATCCGATTTTTGGGAAAGCCGTGGAATCAAATCATGGTTAGATGCAGACGCCAGGGGAGACGTTAGTGGGAATAGTTTGGTTCATGATATAATGTTAAAGATATTCTCTATACTTTTTGGGAAGAGTGATGGAGCGTTAAGATCGGTTTCTGTTTTTTTCAACTTGCTTACTTTGTGGTTATTGTTTTATTGGGCTAGAAGGCAAAAACCAAACCATGAATTTTGGCCTTTAGGAATTTTGTTATTGGCTGTTATCGAACCTTTTTTTGTGATTTATAGCCAGCAAGCTAGAAATTATACAACCAGCATATTTTTTACGACCGCATCTAATTATTTCTTTTGGAATATGGTCGTCAAAGGGGATAAACCTAAGCCTAAGGACTTAATAGGTTGGATAATGACAAGTTTATGCGCTCTTTTTAGCACCTATTTGACAGCCTTAGTATTAGTAGGGCAATTTATTTACCTTATTTTTATATCCAAATCACCATGGAGTAAAATAAAAGCCATGGCAATAGGATCATTCGGCTTTTTAGTTCCTTTTGTTTCTTGGATGGTTTGGGGGCCAGGCCAGTATTTTTTTAGTTATCAAAAAGACGCAGGCGCACAATATTTAAATTATTTAAAATTGAATGGACCTGTCGTCGGCTGGATAGAGGAGTCAAATTTCATTAATCTATTCAAAAAGAGCGTTGTTATTTTGTCGGATATTTTTTTTCTAACGAACGATCTTTATAGGCGACATGGCAAATTCGGGGTTATTCTTCTTGTTTTCTTTTTCTTTTTAGTGATTACATGGGTAACTAAAATCAAGGAAAAAAGTGAGAGAAATTTTTATATTTTTGGTCTAATACAGATTTTTTTACCTGTTTTGGTTTTAATCATTACGGCAATTGATGCTGGAACTACGACAGGCTTTTTCTTGAGATATGCCAGTTTTGGACTACCCTTTGGAATTTTCATATCTGCGGGCCTAATCGAATATTTATTTAAACTAAATATTTGGATAAAGGGATTGTGTATACTAATTGTAATCACCCAACTTTATTTTTTGGTCCTCCAAATTAAGCCTTTATATAGCGATTCGCATCAAAAATATACATTTTCTGAGAATAGGAGTAAAAATCCGTATCCTTTAATAGCTGAAAAAATTATCAATAGCTATCAACCCGGAGATACTGTTTTATATCCTTCAAAAGTGAATAACTTCTTAAACGCAAAAAATCTTCAAGGTAGGGTGGCAGATGTTTCAGATGCTCAACTCGTCAACTTATATTTCAATAGTGAATTGAAATTTGTTCAAAAAATAGATACTATCTACAAAGATTCTGTAATTTTAAAAAAGAAAGACGGTCAAAAAATTCTTATTTTTGATTTTAAACAAGGTAAATACCGCTTTTAAAAAATATGCCAGTTTTTACACCACAAGTTTCATTTGTAATTCCAGTTTATAACGAAGAGAGTAATCTACCGATGTTAGTAGATCGGATTGTGAAAATTATGGATCAGTCCTCAATTCAATTGGAGGCTGTTTTAGTGGATGATGGTAGTCGGGATAATTCTCGCCAAATACTTCAGCAATTAGCTATTAGTGATCCTCGTTTTCATGTCATTTTGCTTTCTAGAAATCATGGCCATCAATTGGCGTTGACGGCTGGATTATCTGTTGCTCGTGGGAGCGAAGGTGTATTCGTATTAGATGGTGACTTACAAGACCCTCCAGAATTATTAGAAACATTTTATAATAAATTCAAAGAAGGTTTTGATGTAGTATATGCGGTCCGAGAGAAGCGTAAAGAAATATTTTATAAAAGATTTGCCTACTATATATTTTATAGAATTTTAAAGAAAATTGCCAACATAGAAATTCCGTTAGATAGCGGTGATTTCTCATTTATCAGCAGAAGAGTAGTGGATGTGTTAAATAAAATGCCGGAGGAAAGCCGTTTTATTCGTGGTATGCGAACTTGGATTGGGTTTAAGCAAATTGGAATTGCCTATGACCGCCAAGAAAGAGCTTCAGGCGATTCAAAATATTCTTTTGGGAAATTAGTCCAATTAGCATTAAATGGAATTTATAACTTCAGTGAATTTCCAGTGAAATTTGTCATGATTTTAGGTGGACTAGCCATAAGTTCTTCCGTATTATACCTTATTTCTGTTATTATTAAAAAGATGTTTTTCGATCAAGTCATTGAAGGATTTACAGCTTTACTATTTGTGGTTATATTATTTGGGGGAATACAATTACTTGCCATCGGGATATTAGGTGAATATATATTACGAATATTTTTCCAATCAAAAAGTAGGCCTAACTTTATTATAGAAACGGAAATTTTAGACGGTAAGGTGAATAAAGAATAAATAATTCAGATTATATATTCATTATTAAATTTGACTATTCTAAATGTTTCGGTGGTGATTTTCAATGCCTTTTTGATTTCAATATTTTGATTTATTTAAAAAAATTGCCTTTATTAAATCCGATCGAAAACTATGGCTAGAATAGCTTTGTTTATTTATTCGCTTATTGGAGTATTAAATATCTTGTCGGCAGTCATTGAGCAACCTCTGCTTCGTACGTTAACAAAGCCTTTATTGATGCCGATGCTAATGCTGTATGTTATATCGCAAACACATATCTTAATCCGAAATAAATTAATTTTCATTCTCGTTTTTGCTTGGCTCGGTGACATGTTTTTATTGATTCCAGGAAATTCGCCTTTGTATTTCCAACTAGGTTTAGGTTCATTCTTAATTATGCAAATAGCTTATATTCGTCTATTTTCATCACAAAGTTCTGCGGGCTATTTTGATTTACGCCAATGGTTTTCATTGCCTATCATTCCAGTACTCATTTATGTCGTGGGATTTTTAGCTTTTTTACTACCTCTCATTCCAGCCGCTTTATACATACCTGTTAGTTTATATGCGTTGGCACTCGGCGCAATGCTTTATTCAGCCTTCTTAAGAAAAAAGGATTCTTCCTATTATTTAATATTCATTGGCGCAATCTTTTTTGTTGTTTCTGATAGCTTATTAGCTTTAGCCAAGTTTTATTATTCATTTCCAGGGAATTCTATCTATGTGATGCTAACTTATATCTTCGCTCAATTGCTACTAATCTTAGGTTTGTGTAAATTGCAACCTAAGAATTAAATGAATGGCATGACGGTTTCTACCTTGACTCCTACAATCTTATCGGAATTAGCAGAACAATTACAAGGTTCCCTGTTTACAGATACTGTGATGCGAACTTTGTATGCGACGGATGCGTCTGCCTACCGTGAAATGCCTTTGGGAGTGGCTATTCCTGAGACGATTGAGGACATTCAGATTTTAATTTCTTTTGCCGATAAGCACCAAATCCCAATTATTCCAAGGACGGCAGGGACATCTCTAGCGGGCCAAGTGGTTGGCTCGGGCTTGGTGGTTGACGTTTCGAAGTATTTCAGCCGCATCATAGAAATAAATAAAGAGGAATCTTATGTTTGGGTAGAACCAGGTGTAGTTCGTGATGTATTGAATGTAGAATTGAAAAAACAGGGTTTGTTTTTCGGCCCGGAAACTTCAACAGCAAACCGTGCCATGATGGGCGGAATGCTTGGAAATAATTCCTGCGGATCTAATTCCATCGTTTACGGTTCTACGCGCGATCATGTTTTGGCCGTTGAAGGATATCTATCTGACGGTACTTTTGTGACTTTTGAAGCGGAAGATCCGTTCAAAACGTTATCTAATTTAACTGAGGGCAGTCTCTTGCAGAAAATATATGCGGAAACACTTCGTGTCTTATCGGACCCAATCGTTCAAAATAATATCATTTCTGAATTCCCTAAGCCAAGTATAAATCGCCGGAATACAGGTTACGCGCTCGATATGTTAGTTAATTCGAGTTCTTTTATAGCCGGAAAGCCTAGTTTCAACTTCTGTAATCTACTTGCAGGATCTGAAGGGACACTTTGTTTTGTTACTCGCATTAAATTGCATGTGGATCCCTTGCCACCCGCGTATTTGGGTTTAGTATGCGCACATTTTAATACAATCGATGAAGCTTTAAAGGCTAATTTAATTGCCTTGCGTTTCAATCCCTCCGCATCCGAATTGATGGATCATTATATTTTGGAATGTACTAAAGCCAATCCAGAACAAAGTCAAAATCGTTTCTTTGTTCAAGGTGATCCGGGGGCTATTTTGGTGGTTGAACTTCGAGGAGATGATGCAAATACGGTTGCTGAACAAGCTCAGGAATTGGAGAAGGCTATGCGCGCTGCAGGATTTGGCTATCACTTTCCATATGTAACAGGTGATGGAGTTAAAAAGGTATGGGATTTGAGAAAGGCTGGCTTAGGTCTTTTGTCCAATTTGCCTGGAGACGAAAAGGCGGTGGCTGTGATTGAAGATACTGCGGTAGATGTCCAAGATTTGCCTGCTTTTATCGCAGAATTCAATGAGATTTTGACAGCTAATCATTTATATTGTGTACACTATGCGCATGCGGGTTCTGGAGAATTGCATTTAAGGCCCATCATAAATTTAAAAATGGACGAGGGGCATCAACAGTTTCGACATATTGCTGAAGAAATTGCCCGACTTGTTAAAAAATATCAAGGTTCACTTTCTGGAGAGCATGGTGATGGAAGATTAAGAGGTGAATTTATTCCGTGGATGGTTGGTGAAGCGAATTATCAATTGATGCGTGATTTAAAGTCATGGTGGGATCCCAAGGGAATATTTAACCCCAATAAAATTGTCGATACGCCGCCAATGGACACTTTTTTGCGCTATGAGGCGGGCCAAAAAACACCCGAGTTCAATACTGCATTTAGGTATAAGGATCAAGATATTTTGCAGCATGCCGAGCAGTGCAATGGTTCAGGGGATTGCCGAAAAACACCTATTTCGGGAGGTACCATGTGCCCATCTTTTATGGCAACTCGAAACGAAAAAGAAACGACTCGAGCCCGTGCCAATATCCTAAGAGAGTTTTTAACACGTTCTACGCAACCAAACCGCTTTAATCATAAAGAGATTAAGGAGGTAATGGATTTGTGTTTGGCATGTAAAGGTTGTAAGGCTGAATGTCCTTCTAATGTGGATGTGGCGAAATTAAAAATGGAATTTTTGTACCAGTACCAAAAGGAGAATGGTACCCCTTTACGGAGTTGGTTAGTGGGTCATTTCGCTTCCATTTCCTCCCTAGCATCTTACGTACCCTTCTTATATAACTTGGTGATGGGAACTCCATTTTTACGCCGATTGTCTAATCAATTGGTTGGTTTTCATCCAGATAGAACGATGCCATTATTGGCCAATCAAACGTTATGGTCTTGGTTGAAAGGAAGAAATTCAATCTCTTCTTCTAAATCATTGTATTTGTTTGTTGACGAATTTACAAACTTCAATGATGTCGAAGTAGGTAAAAAAGCAGTTCTTTTGCTAGAAAAATTAGGCTACGAAGTTAAAACCATCCCTCATCCAATTTCTGGGCGTTCATTTTTGTCCAAAGGAATGTTGGATGAAGCAAGAACTTTGGCACAAGCCAATGTGGAATTGTGGTCTACGTTAATTGACGAAAATATCCCTTTAGTGGGAGTTGAACCATCTGCTATATTAACTTTTCGTGATGAATATCCTGACTTAGTTTCAGAGGATTGGTTGGAAAAGGCACAGCAATTGAGCAAAAATGTTATGCTGTTAGAAGAGTTTATTGCTCGAGAGGTAGATGCTAAACGTATTCAAAAAAGTTCATTCAAGCAGGAAAAACGTTTACTGAAGTTGCATGGCCATTGCCAACAAAAAGCCATGAGTTCTTTGGTGGCCGCCAAAAAGGCTTTGTCTTTGCCTGAAAATTATGAAGTTCAACTCATTCCTTCGGGTTGTTGTGGTATGGCAGGTTCTTTCGGTTACGAAAAAGAGCACTATGATTTATCGATGCAAATAGGGGAGCTGGTTTTATTTCCGACGATCCGTTCACAAAATATCGAAACTGAAATTGTGGCCTCTGGAACGAGTTGTCGGCATCAAATTCATGATGGAACTCAGCGACATGCTAAGCATACCGCTGAGATCTTATATGATGCTTTAGTCTAAATTAGAATTTCCAACGAACAAAAGCTTCCATGGCTTCATATTCTGCTAGCCCCAGTTTGTTGTAAATCTGTGCGGTTCCTCTATTTCGATCTTCTGCTCTTTGCCAAAATTCGCGGGAGTCGTCTCCTTGGAATACCACGCCATCTTTTTGGGATTGATGTTTGAAAATACCCATCCTTTTTTTGAAAACCTGATCAGGTGACATGGGAACTGCCATTTCAATTTGGTCAATATCCCACTCGGCCCAGGCACCTTTGTATAACCAAACCCAGCAATTTTTCATGTACTCTCGATGCTTGATTCTAGAAATAGCTTCAAATATCGCATCTAAGCATACTTTATGAGTTCCGTGTGGATCAGCTAAATCTCCCGCAGCGTAAATTTGATGTGGCTGAACAGTATCGATTAAATCGATGATTAATTGAATATCAACTTCTGCCAATGGCTTTTTCCGAATCGTTCCTGTTTCATAAAAGGGCATTTCCAAGAAATGGGCATTTTCTTTTTTAATGCCTACAAACCGACAAGTATTTTTCGCTTCTCCTTTTCGGATTAATCCTTTAATTTGTCGGACTGCATCTATATCCAGCTCGGAATCTTTTTTATTCTTTAAAAACCGAACCGCATCTTTGTATATTTTATTGGCTTTCGTATTAACACTTTCAAATTCTTCGTTGAAATCTACCACAAATTCGGCGAAGCGAAGTGCTTCATCATCTGCAACAGCAATGTTTCCTGTAGTTTGATAAGCCACATGAACTTCATGACCTTGGTCTTGAAGACGCTGAAAAGTTCCACCCATCGAGATAATATCATCATCTGGATGTGGGGAAAATATGATCACCTTTTTCTTAGCTGGAAAAGCTCTTTCTGGTCTATTGGTGTCATCTGCGTTCGGTTTTCCTCCGGGCCAACCCGAAATCGTGTGCTGCAAATAGTTAAATACCTCGATGTTTATTTCATACGCTTGGCCATATAAGGAAAGTAAATCAGATAGCCCGTTTTCATTGTAATCCTTGTTGGTCAACTTTAATACCGGTTTTTCCAAATGAAGCGATAGGTGTGTAACCGCTTTTTTGATCATCTTTCGATCCCAAGTAACTGAGTCTACAAGCCAAGGAGTTTTAATCCGAGTTAGTAAAGCAGCTGCTGTTTCATCTAAAATAAAGGTAGCATTCGTATGTTGCTGTAAATACGATGCGGGAATATCGGAAGTAACTTGACCTTCAACTGCCCTTGCCACACTTTCGGCTTTGTGTTCGCCCCAGGCCAACAAAACAATTCGTTTGGCCTGCATGATTTTATCAATTCCTAAAGTGATTGCTTTTTTGGGAACTTTAGCTAATCCACCAAAATCTACGGCTGCATCTATTTTGGTATTGATGTCCAACGTCATTAAGCGAGTCTTCGAATTAATTAAGGATCCGGGCTCATTGAATCCAATGTGGCCATTGCGCCCAATGCCTAATAAATGAAAATCCAATCCACCTAGTTTTTCTATCTTATCTTCATAGTCTTTACAAAACTCTGGTATTTTTTCGATAGGCAATGTCCCATCCGGTAAATGGTAATTTGTTACCGGTATGTCAATTTGATCAAAGAGTTGCTCTTTCATAAATCGCACATAACTTTGAACAGAATCCGGCTCCATGGGGTGGTATTCGTCTAAATTAAATGTGATGACATTTTTGAAACTCAAGCCTTCTTCTTTGTGCATCCGAATAAGTTCTTGATACACTTTTTTCGGGGAAGATCCTGTGGCTAATCCTAAAACGGCTGGTTTATTCTCCTTTGTTTTTTGCCTGATTAGTGCGGCTATTTCTAAGGCAACGGCCTTGGATGCTTTTTCTGAATCATCGAAAATGGTTGTCGGGATTCTTTCAAAACTGATTGCGTGTTCCATAATTAATTATTTATCTTCGATGCGACCACAATAAAATCTAATTCTAATGTGTCAAATAATCGTAATATTGTTTTAATAGACGGGTTACCTTTTCCTAACTCAATGGAATGAATGGTTTTAATGGCTACTCCACTTTTTTCACTTAATTCTTCTTGTTTTAATCTGAGCGCCCCTCTTTTTTCTCTAATTATTTTTCCAAATATTTTTAAATCCATAGTCGATTTTTCAATGGGTAAAAATAATGCATTAACTCGTATTAAAAAATTATCAGTAATACGTTACCGATAATTTAATTTTTTGATATTTTGTGATGAGTGGTAATTGGAATTGGATATTGTGCCTTAAATTTGCACTTATGAATATGAATATTCGCGCCCTAATCATCATAGTTTGCCTAAGTTTTTCCAATTTAGTTGTAGCCCAGAAATCTACACTTAGTGGCTACTTAAAAGATGCCCTAAATGGGGAAGGTTTAATTGGTGCTAATGTATATGTAAAAGAACTGAAAGTAGGCAACTCCTCAAATACCTATGGTTTCTACAGTATTACCCTAAATCCTGGCGAATATACCTTGGTTTTCAGTTCAACCGGATACGAAAAAATCGAACGAAAAGTCCTATTTTCAGGAGCGTCTCAAGTACTTAATTTGGAATTTAAATCAACTAATAAAGAACTAGAAGAGGTAGTTGTTCGTACAAGGGCCGTTGACGAAAACGTAATGGGAATCGAAATGTCCGTAAATAAAATTGACATTAAAACCATTCGGAAAATACCTGCATTACTGGGAGAAGTCGACTTAGTTAGAGCCATTCAGCTTTTGCCGGGTGTGTCTACCGTGGGAGAAGGTGCTTCAGGTTTTAATGTTCGTGGTGGGGGTGTAGACCAGAATTTAGTCTTATTAGATGATGCTCCTGTCTATAATTCATCCCATTTATTTGGTTTTTTCTCCGTATTCAATCCGGATGCGGTTAAAGATGTAAAGCTTTATAAAGGAGGTATTCCAGCTCAATATGGGGGCAGGGCATCTTCTATTTTGGATGTAAAAATGAAGGAAGGTAATTCCAAAAAGCTTGAAGTTAATGGAGGTATTGGGGTTATATTTTCTCGTTTCTCTATTGAGGCACCCATTGTAAAAGATAAGGCCTCATTCATTTTTGCCGCCAGAAGATCATACATAGATATTTTAGCTAAACCCTTTTTAACGGGCAACAATGCAAATGCGTCCTTTAATTTTTATGATTTAACAGCAAAGGTCAATTATAACATCAATGCTAAAAATACGGTTTTCCTTTCTGGTTATTTTGGACGAGATGTCTTTGGAACGAGTTTTGGTTTTAATTGGGGCAACGGCACCATATCTTCTCGTTGGAATCACGTGTTTTCTGAAAAGCTATTTATGAATGCTACGGCTTTTTATAGCAATTATGATTATTTATTGGACTCAGATATAGAAAATAAAAGACCCAATGATTCATTTAAATGGTCTTCCAATATTGAAAATTTAAGCATTAAGCCTGATTTTACGTATTATGTCAACCCGACCAATACGGTTAGTTTTGGTGGTCAAATTCTTTCCTATGAATTTAAACCTGGCAAAGCTATAGCCACATCCACTGGGGAGAAAAGGGAATTTGGCCAAGCAAATAAAAAGGGAACGGAGTCATCGGCTTATGTTAGTCAGGAGTTAAAATTATCACCTATCATCTCTGTTCAATACGGAATGAGGTATTCATATTATGATTACAAAAGCTTGAATGGTGAATATTATGATCGAGTTAAAGTGCCTATCTCAACTGAAAATGCATCAGGCTATATTTTAAAAATAAATAAAACGGATCCTAATACCACCGTCGCTTCCTATGGAAATTGGGAGCCTAGATTGTCCTTGAATTTAAATGTAGGTCAAAATGCATCCATTAAAACAAGTTATAATCGCCTAGCTCAATATGTGCATTTGATGTCGAATACGGCAGCTTCTACTCCTTTGGATGTTTGGACTTCATCGACCAATAATATAAAACCCCAGTTAGCTGACCAAGTTGCCATGGGCTTCTTTAAAAATTTGGGGCCTGACGGAAATAATTATGAAACTTCGGTCGAGGTTTATTATAAGGCGATGCAAAATCAGATTGATTATGCGGATCGAGCTAATTTGTTTTTGAACCCTTATTTTGAAAAAGACTTACTGTTTGGAGATGGCAGAGCCTATGGAATTGAGTTTTTTGTCAAGAAAAACGTAGGCAAATTAACGGGTTGGATTAGCTATACATTAGCTCGGACCGAACGAAAAATTGAAGGATTAAATGATGGTGTATGGTATGCAAATCGATATGACCGTACCCATACTTTAAATGTAATAGGTCAGTATAGCCTAAGTGACAAATGGTCTTTTGGGGCTAATTTCGCTTATATTACTGGTGTTCCTTATTCGATTCCTGCACAAAAATACATTTATGAAGGCATTGCTTATCCTCAAACTCAACCTGGAACCCGAGGAAATATTAGGGTGCCAGATTACAATCGATTGGATTTGTCGGCCACCAAGAAAAACAAAAAAGCTTTATTTGGCAAAGGAACATCTGAATGGGTTTTCTCGATTTATAATGTGTACAATCGAAAAAATCCTTTTTCTATTTATACCAGGCCTAATGAAGACAATTCAATGAAAACCGAGGCTGTGCAGTTATCTATTATTGGTTCTTTTGTTCCAGCAGTCACCTATAATTTTTCATTCTAATGAAGGTAAATACCGCAATTATATTTGTTTTGATGCTAGGGTTCTTATTGAGTTCATGTGAAGACGTTGTGACCTTAAAAACGCCTAGTTCTGATCATTATATGGTTATAGAGGCCACATTAACGAATTTGCCAGGGCCTCAAAAAATCATTTTATCTAGGTCTCAAGACTATTTTGACAATACGGAAGCCCCTAAAATAGTAGGTGCTAGTGTATCAATTTCGGATAATGAGGGGCGTGAATATCAATTTAAAGAATCTAAAACTGAGTCGGGAGCATATGTGTGGACACCAGCATCGCCAACAGACATTTTCGGGAAGGTGGGTAAAACATTTAAATTAATCGTAAAATCTGCCAATGATACATTTACAGCTTCGGAAACGATGAATCGTGTTCCGCCGATTGATTCCATATTATATCAATTTGATGAAGCTAATACAAGACAAGTTGCTGATGGAAAGCCAAAAAATGGATATGATGCGCAGTTTTATGCTCGTGATCCCATGGGAATGGGTGATTGTTTCCGAGTAAAAACATATAAAAATAGGAAGTTGTTTAATGGGAGTCAAAACCTAATATTTTTCTACGATGCCGCATTTCAAAAAGGAGCCATGGCTGATGGACTCATGTTTATTTTGCCTATCCGAAGATCCATTTCACCTGAACTTTACCAAGAAAAAGATACGATTAAAGTAGATCTCTATTCGATCTCAGAAGGCCAATTTAATTTTTATTCTCAAGCCCGCTTAGAATTAAACAATGCAGGTTTATTTTCAAGGCCAGCAGCAAACATCCCGACTAACTTTACAAATACGAATCCAAATTCAGCTTTACAAGGAGCAGGTTGGTTTGGGATTTCTGCCGTAAGTAGCTTACAAACTATCGTGGATCCCAAGAAAGCCAGAAAAAATATCAAGTAAATTATTCGAAATTGACAATCAGACTGACCGTATGTGATTTTAAAAAATTCATATTAGAAAATGAATTAGTCGCGGTAGTAGGCTGAACATATAAATTAGTCAAACCATGTGAGAATCGAATTTCGGGCGTGAATTTGAAATATTGAAAAAAACGTTCCAGTCCAAACCCATATTCTAGCGATAAATCTGAGGTATTGGCACTAAGTGCGGAACTCTTTTTTTTCACATTGGCCTCTATGCCTAACTTCACTCCTCCGATCACGTACATTCGATGATTTTCTCGTCTTATCGACTTGTATTTGAGTAATAATGGGATTTCGAGCCAAGTAGATTCCCTGGTTAAAGGATTTAAATCAGGCTTTGGAGGTGACAATGGAAATAAAATTTGCCTTTCGTATAAGGCAATGTTCATTCCTGTTTTTAATTCAAAATGCTTGTCAAAAGAATAATTGACCAGCCCCCCAATCTGAAATCCAAAGCTACGGGGTGATTGCACGATGTAATCGGCGCCTAATTTTGCACTATCCCCGTTCGTTGAAAAATTAGTAGAAGCAAAACCAAACAGAAAGCCAAAATGTACAGGTTTCTCGTCGTAGTATTCATGAAAAATCCGCACATATTTACTGTGCTGAGCCCGAACAGTTAGTTGGGTCAGAAATAAGCAGCAAAGGATTAGCCCCGTTTTTCTCAATGTTATTTTTGTTTTTGACCTATGTAGATGGAACAAATTCCACCCGTCATGGGAATCCAATTCGTTTCTGAATACCCTACGGATTTAAATATGTGAATAAAGTCCGGTCCATCTGGAAATGCCTTAACTGATTCAGGTAAATAGGTATACGCGGAAGGATCCTTAGAAATCATTTTACCTAAAAATGGAAGGCAATATTTAGAATAAAAGGTATATAATTGTTTCATTGGAAATGAGCGTGGATTTGAAAATTCGAGAATTAAACAATATCCCCCTGGTTTGGTCACCCGAAACATGTCGGACAAACCCTTTTGTAAATTTTCAAAATTCCTTACTCCAAAACTAACGATGACCGCATCAAAACTATTGTCCGAGAAGGGTAGTTTTTCCGAATCTCCTTTTTGCAATTGGATTGTTTTTTCCAACCCCATTTTTTTGATTTTCTCAATGCCGACTGATAGCATTCCTTCTGATATATCCACGCCAACGATCTTTTCGGGATTTATTTTTAGTGCTTCAATGGCAAAATCACCCGTGCCAGTAGCAATGTCTAGCATGGTTTTGATCCCCTTATTTTGAAGTAATTTTATGGCTTTTTTTCTCCAGATAATGTCGATTCCACCACTTAATAGATGATTCAGAAAATCGTATTGAGGGGAAATCACATTGAACATGTTGGCAACTTGTTCTTTCTTTCCTTTGGATTGGTCTTTGTAGGGTACAACCATAATTTATATTTGTTCAAATTAATCTAACCTGAATTAGAAATAATTGTTGTGCAAAATTACCGATTTTATTTGGTTTAAACCGTTGACATATGGAAAATGCCCACTAATAGCCACATGAGCGTAAAGCTGATGAGCATGGAAAAATTTACCAATGCAGCTGCAATGCCTGTGTCGAAATCAAACTCATCTGAATAGGTGATCAGTGTCATGCCCGCTGGCAGAATTAAGCAAATCAATAACATGTTGCGGTAGGAGTCGCTAAAGGGCAAAAGATAATACAAGGTTAAACCCACACTTAGCCCTAGGGCATATCGTAAAGCGAGTACGCGGAAAACTTTTTGAAAAGATTTTTTGGGCAAACGGACACTAAAATAAATCCCCATTAATAATAATACCATGGGTTTATTCCCTTTTGAAATCGTTTCAATCACATCTAATGGAATAGCAGGAATATGAATCATGGCTAGATTGCAAGTTAAACCTAAGACCATAGCTTGAAATGGCGGTAGTGTTAACACTTTGGTGGCGATGGCCTTAGCAGGATTTTTATCCTGATGTTCGGAAGATAAATAGGTCCCCATTCCATAATTAACGATAAAATTGATAAACGAATTTCCTAAGTCAAACATGATTGCATAGGTTAGGCCCTCCCAACCCCATACTCCTTCAATGAGGGGATAGGCGAATAAACCTAAATTGTAACCCGCGCTTCCCATAGTCAGAATTCCACGATACGCGGGGTCTTCTTTTTTGAAAATTAGAAATCCTAAAATGGAGGATACACTTCCAAATACGGCACAAATGATCGGCATCCAGATTAATTCAGCTCTAAGATCTACCTTAATCATGGTCGTAAATACCAATGCCGGGAACGTGGTGTGCATTAAAAAATTTGAGATCGCCTTGCCATCACTGGTTTTGATGAAGCCAAAACTTTTTAATAGATATCCAATCGTTATAATCGCTAATGCGGAACCAAAAACTACGTTAGGCGAATTCATCATGATGGTTTAGGCAATACGATTCTAAAAGTACTTCCTTTATTTAGCTCCGTAGATTTCAACGTTAATTTACCTTCATGGTAATTTTCTACGATTCGTTTAGCTAAAGTAAGACCTAAGCCCCAACCTCTTTTTTTGGTACTAAACCCGGGGGAAAATATTTTTGAAGTGTTTTTGGGGCTTATTCCCTTTCCGGTATCTGAAATCTCAATGACCAATTGGTTTAACTTCCCCTCAAATAAATGAATGTGTATTTGTCCTGTTCCTCCCATCGCGTCCACTCCATTTTTACAAATGTTTTCAATCACCCATTCAAACAGGTATTTGTTGATATTGGCCGATTGATTAGGCGATAAACTAGACTGAATGTCAATGGTCACTTTGGTCGAAATACGTATTTTTAAATAGCTGATGAAGCTGGAAATCAATTCCAACAAATTTTCTTGTTTCAATACAGGAATCGAGCCAATATTTGAGAAACGCGTAGTGATGGTGTCCAAACGCTGAATATCTTTTCCCAATTCAGTCACGATATCAGGATTAATGTGCGGCTCATTGCGCAAAATTTCAACCCATGCGGTTAGGGAGGAGAGGGGGGTGCCCAACTGGTGAGCTGCTTCTTTCGCTAATCCTACCCACACTTTATTTTGCTCTGCTCTCCTTGAATAGGAAAAGAAAATATAGCCTAAAAAGCCCACGATCAACACGACGGTGAGTTGGGACAATGGATAATACCTCAATAATTTTAGCAATTTTGAATTGCCATAGTAGATATATTCCTTTTGGAAACCCATATCCATTTCGATCGGCTTATTTTTTTCAGCGATAATTTCTTGAAGCTTCAACTTTAAAACCGTTTGCCTTTCATCCATGGTGGATGATTCGTTTAAGGGAATATTGATGGAGTTTAAATGCCCACTACCATCCTTCCAAATCACCGGAATGGTATTATTTTCATTGATTTTTTTAATACGTTCAAAAAAGAAATTGATATCTGCATTTTCATCACTCGTCATTACATAGCGAATCGTTTCAGCATAAAGCTCTATTTGCTGCTTTTCACGCTCCTCTAATTTTGAAACTAATCCATCCGTAAAATAGAGTGAAAATGCTGCCATGATGACTGAAACTGAAAAAAAAGCAATTTTCAGCCAAGTATCTCGGTTGTAAAAAGCTAGCGGCAAGGAAACTTCTTTAAACATCTTGCATGAAAGATTTCAGTTCATAGGTAACAAAAGTTTTCACTTTTATGACCATTCCTTACAAAGTACTCACCGTTTATCCACAAATCAAAAATATTTTTTCTAAAGTACTATGTATAACCAAGTACCTTTTATACATTTGTGCCAACAAAAAATAAAAAGAGCCAATGGATATTGAAAATACCAAGGTGCAGATGCGGAAAGGAATTTTGGAATTCTGCATTCTTCAAATAATTTCAAGGGGGGAGGTTTATGCTTCTACGATGTTAACAGAGCTGACTTCTGCCAAAATCATGGTGGTCGAGGGAACCCTTTACCCTTTATTGACCCGTTTGAAAAATGCAGGACTTCTCGATTACAAATGGGTTGAGTCCGTATCAGGCCCCCCGCGCAAATATTATGTGTTGACCGAAAAGGGCAGCACTTTTTTAAACGACCTTCATGGAACTTGGGATGAATTGCATGCCTCGGTTTCTCAAATCATTCATCAAGAACAAACACCACAATCATAAACGTTAGGTATATGAAAAAGACTTTATCCATAAACATAGCAGGCATCGTATTCCATATCGAGGAAGATGCGTATGCAACATTAGATACTTACCTTAAATCGATCCATGCTTATTTCAAAAATTTTGAAGGAGCCAAAGACATCGTCGACGACATCGAAGCTCGTATTGCGGAAAAATTCTGGAATATCCGCGAAACGGAAAAAACAGAGGCCATCACGCAGGCACATGTAGAAGCATTAATCACCTCTTTAGGAACGATAGCTGATTTTCAGGAGATCGAAGAGGAAGATATTAAAAAAGACCAAGCATTTAAAGATGCTCCTAAATTCGGTTTTACTAAACCCTTCCGCAGAGATTTATCCAATAAAAAATTAGGTGGCGTGGCGTCTGGAATAGCGAATTACTTTGAGGTCGATCCTATTTGGGTACGTGTTATCTTGGTGGTAGGTTTCTTTGGATTGATTCCGCTATTGTACATTGGCAATTTTGTTTTTTGGGCTTATGTGATTTGCTGGATCGCAATTCCAGGGGAGATCAATGTAGAGGCTAAGTCTTATCGGAAGTT
>SXXW01000036.1 GCA_005791165.1 Cytophagaceae bacterium | reverse complement strand
CTCCTCAATATTCATGTGAAATAAATCGGCCAATAATCCCACATGCTCTATTTGACGAGCCTTTAAAAACTGAACTCCATCGCCAAGTGTATTAATTAAATTAGTTTCATACCTATTTAAAGGCTCATAAATTAATTTGACTCCTAAGGTTGACGCATGCATCCCTAAATAACTCAAGCCATCAGCCAACCAATGCATCGCCTGTTCCCGTTCTACCCCCGCCACCACATTTCCCTGCATGGACCCAATAATCGCTGGCGCCCCAAAGGCGGCCCCAAAGGTGATCATCGACTCAATAAACACTACAGCTTTTTTTCGTATGGCCGCATCCGGATCCGTTAAGGTCAATCCATGGATCACTTTTCCCGCACCGGTGCCGACAGCCGCTATTGTCAAATTATATTTTTCTAGAAGTGTTTTGGTTTCTGTTATATCTAATGCCTCAGCAGACGCAGTAAACAATTCCACCGCATCGAATCCCAAAGAAGAAGCATGTACCAAACTCTGTTCTAAATCATTCCAATAAATCCATGGACCCGCCGTAATTTCAGGCACCAAAGCAATCGTTGCGCAGGATTTTATCATCTTTTTATCGGTCAAAATCAACCATTATTTTCGTTATGCCCTTCGCATTAGCGGCCCAATCTGCCAATGCAGCCCCTGCATCATCTAATGAAACTGTTTTTGAAATAACATCTTCCACAGGAAATTTGCCCGCCTCTAAATAGGCAATCACCTCCGGAAATTCATCCGTGCAATTACGCGAACCTAAAATTTCTATTTCCTTGCGGACAAAAATACCGGTATTAAATTCCACGGCAGATTTGGCATACCCGATGCAAACCACTCGGCCCGTATAAGCCACTTCATCCACTGCGGCTCGATACGTTACCGCATTTCCAACAGCCTCAATAATCACATCAGGCCCATCGCCATCCGTGATGCGCATCAATGCCTCATGCAAATCTTCTCGACTTGTATTAATCGTATGTGCGACGCCAATTTTTTTGGCAATATCCATTTTGGAATCATCGATATCTATGGCAATAACCTCCGCTCCCCGATTGACTGCGGAAGCAATCGCTCCCATTCCCACAATACCACATCCAATGACTGCAACTCGATCTTGACTGCTTACTCGGCCACGAGCCGCCGCATGAAAACCCACGGTCAATGGTTCCACTAAAGCCAATTCTTTTAAACTAAGTTTCTCCGACATAAATAAATCCTGCCAATGAATCGCGATGTATCGGGTCATCGCACCAGGCCGGCGCACACCCATCGTTTTATTATCTTGACATGCATTCCTGCGACCCTTCCGGCACGAAATACATTTTCCACAATTCAAATAAGGATACACCGTAACCTTATTGCCTATTTTAAATGATTCAGGTACTTGGCTTCCCATTGCCTCAATCGTCCCACCCACTTCATGACCCAACACATTTGGATATTCTTGCAATTCAAAAAGTCCTTTAAACCCGTTCAAATCCCCTCCACAAAAACCAACCATCCCTATTTTCAACAAAACCTCTTCAGGTCCTATGCTTGGTTTGTCAATTTCACGAATCTCAGTTTGGCCTATAGCCGTTAGAAATAATGCTCTCATAGTTTTAGGGACGAGGTATGTTATTTTCTGGCCGACCTTCGAACCACATTAAATTTTTAACAGGGGCAATGACCGCGGCCAACTCACCTAAAATTCCTTCTGGGATTTTAAAATCTATAGAAGCAATATTTCGTTGGATCGACGTCAGTCGGCACATCCCCACAATCGTCGTAGCAATATCAGGATGATCCATGGCGTAACGCATCGCCACATCACTTAAACGCACCCCATATTTTTGACAAATTTCCAATAAAGCGGGTTGGATTGCCAACATCTCTTTCGGGGCATTATGCCATTCGGGAAGTGCCGCATCAGACAAAATCCGTTGCATCAGAGGAGCGGCATTCATTAAACCAAATCCTTTCTCCTTCGACAAGGGTACTAATTCGTCATTTATTTCATCTTGAAGCAAATTATAATGCGCCCAAGAAAGGACCGTGTCCAACTCCACTTGGCGTGCAATTTCGGCTAAATAGCGAACAGGCAAACCTGTAATTCCAATAAACCTAGCCTTGCCTGAAGCTTTAATTTTTTCAATCGCCGGCATTGCTTCGTTTAAAATTTGCTCCTTCGTCACAAATTCAATGTCGTGCAATTGGAATAAATCTACATAATCAGTTTGTAATCGTTGGAGTGATTCGTCAATGCTCGCCATGATTCGCTTCGCAGAAAAATCAAATTCCTGCAAATCATAACGACCACATTTGGTCGCTAAAAAAATATCTTTTCGCTTCCCCTGCAAGGCTTTCCCCAAGCGAGTTTCAGCCAGCGTAATTCCATAAAAAGGGGAAACATCAAAAAAATTAACTCCATGATCGATGGCATAATGAACAGCATTTTTACCTTCCTGCTCGTCTACCACATCAAACACATTTCCAAGGGGGGAAGCTCCATATCCTAAAACGGAGATGAGCTCATTAGTCTTACCTAATTTGCGGTATTCCATATTAATTTCAATGAGGTTAAATTGGTTTAAACAAAGATATTGATTTTTTTATTTTGAAGCGCCTTCTGAAAAATACAAATTTACCTTTTTGTGCATGGTATAAAGTCGGAACCCATTTCTATCCTTTAACACAATTCCACTCGATTGATTATTGCCGAGGATCGGGTTCTGATCATACTTTTTCCAATGAATTAAATCAGAAGAAACCGCAATATTGGTCGACCATTCATGCCAATCTTTAAACGCCGATGCATGATAAAATCCATAATAAAGGCCTTTGTAGCGAATCACTTGGTTCATTGCTACGGCAAATAGGTCATAGGCGTCCGGCCCCATTTTGATGACTGGCTCATCCTGGACATTGGTCCATGTTTTTAGGTCTTTGGAAGTAGCTAACCAAATACCCAAATCATCTCGTTCATAAAATAAATGCCAAATACCCTTCGCTTTTAAAACCGTTGGCGTACCATAAGCCCCCTTTCGAATAGGACTTCCATCCACCTTCCGAATGTCTAAATTTCCCTTTTCCTGCCAATGTATTCGGTCTTTTGAAACCAACATATGTGCAATATCCCCCTCGCCTTCTGCAAACATGTAATAAGTATCACCCGATTTAACCACACACATATCTTCTACCCATTGGCCTGGGTGAATCGTTTCCTTCGAAAAACGTTCCCAATGAATTCCGTCTTTTGAAGTGGCATAGCCTAAAAATTTAGTTGGCGAGGCAGGCGAATAACCCGTAAACCACAAATGATAATTGGGTCCCTCTTTCAAAATAAATCCACGCTCTCTTATTTGCTTATCCCAGGTATCTAGATTCGTTCCAGTGAAAATCGGATTATCTGAATAGGCTTTAAAATTCACCAACTCAGAAGGGAAATCGGCTTGAGCTAAAACACTTTGACGAGCAAAACCAGCAACGAGTAAGCAAAGAAAGAAGCCTATTTTTTTCATTTTTATGATTTTTAATTACGAATTCAACCCAATGTATCATTTCCCATCGCCCCAACTTTAAAATCAGTTTGCAAAACATTAGGTTAAACAGCTAACCTTTCACCTCAATAAATTCAGCATGTTTATTTAAGCGAGTAGTCGAAACTAATAATGCTCACTCAAGTCTTAAATGGTGTAGGTAATTTGGAATTATAAGGCAAAATAAAAAAATAAAATCAATTAGAAATGATTTCAAAGGATTGAAATGATCTGATCAATTAATATATTGCTAATTAATTGTACTTACCAAATACATATAAACCTATTGTAACATGTTAAAAATTAGCTTCGCCTTGATTTATGGGCTTCTTTTCTTTTTTGGAGTTCATTTTTTTGATTCTTCGTCTAAACAAAATAATTCAAGCGCCATTGTCAAAATTGACACATTACGCAATGCGGGGTTTTGGCCTGGTGAGTTGCAAGTCAAAAATTTCACGAGTGGCGACCTCACTCCATCCCCTGCTTGTTTGGCCGTTGCCGCCACTGGCGAGGTATTCGTAGGTGTAGACAAAATTGGATCATTGGGTAAGACTCCTAAAAAGGGATATATCTTAAAACTTATCGACAAAGACCATGATGGAAAAGTAGATGTCAGCACGCAATTTGCGATGGTTGATAATCCACGTGGAATCATTTCTTTGGGCAATAAAGTATATGTGCTTCACACGGTATTTTCTCCAGAAACGGGAAAAGCATCAGGAATGGATTTAGTCGTATTTGAGGATAAGGATAATGATGGAGTCGCTGATGGACCTTCTTCTCCTTTAATTGAGCATATAAGTTCTGTTAAATTCCTTCAAAGTAGAGGTACTGACCATTCAACCAATGGAATTCGCTTGGGTATCGATGGCTGGATTTACATTGCGGTGGGCGACTTTGGTTTTCATGATGCCGTGGACCGTTCAGGAAAAAAATTGACAATGTTGGGCGGTGGAATTGTCCGAGTAAGGCCAGATGGTACTGAAATGGAGGTTTATACACACGGAACTAGAAACATTTACGATGTGGCCATTGACGCCTACATGAATATATTTACTCGGGATAATACCAATGACGGCGCGGGTTGGAATATCCGTTTTAGCCATCACATTCAATCGGGTGAATATGGATATCCTTTATTATTTAAGCACTTTACGGAAGAAATTATTCCGGGATTAGTCGATGTAGGTGGGGGTTCTGGAACAGGTTCCTTGTTTATGGATGAGCCGACTTGGCCTGCAAAATACAACCAAGTGCCGATGATGGCCGATTGGGGAAATAGCATGTTGTACATCCATCGTGTGACACCTGATGGAGCTAGCTTTACTCAAAAGGATGAGACCTTCATTAAATTGGCCCAAATAACGGATTTAGATGTGGATGGCTCGGGCCAACTATACCTTGCGGCGTGGGATGGAGCTGGATTTTCTGGAAGTCCTACCAAAGGATTTGTTATCAAAGCGGTGCCAAAAGGATGGACTTACAAAGCATTTCCTGATGTTAAAAAATCTTCCTTGGCTGAATTAACAGACTTATTGAAATCCAATAGTGCGGTGGCAAGAATTACGGCCCAACAAGAACTATTGGGCAGAAGTGCGAAGGATGCTGCATCCATATCTTGGAAATTAGCGGCGGATAAATCTCTACCACTGTACACAAGGGCCACTGGAATATTTACGTATGCGCAAGCGGCTGACCCAAAGGGATTGGCAAATCTTGTTACTTTAGTTGCAGATAAAAGTGTTAGAGAATTTGCCTTAAGAGCGATGGCCGACAGAAAAACGAAAAGCAAATTAATTCCATTAGCACCCTATTTGAATGGATTAAAAGATCCATCGCCACGCATTCAAGTTGCCTCGGCGATTGGTTTAGGCAGATTAGGCCGCAAAGAAGCGATACCTGCTTTACTACAAGTAAAAGTTCCTAACTCATTTGTGGCACCTCCGAAAGATAAAGAAGGTCCACACGCAACACCTAATTCGGCCATCATTCCTTCACACGTAGCTGTTCAGGCGCTAAGAAGTTTAGATTCGAAGAAGGAAAGCATTGCAGCTTTGGGTACAAAAAACGCTACGATTGCATTATGGGCGATGCGTTATATGCATGACCCGGCTGTTGCCAAGGCACTTATTTCCACTTACAATAAGTCAAAAGAGCCTAAATTAAAATCACAGATTTTGGAAACAGTCGCTCGTTTGTACAAAAAAGAAAATTTCTATGAGGGCCAATATTGGTGGTCGACAAAGCCAAATGGACACGGTCCATATTACAAGACGGCTGATTGGGAATCAAGTCCAGAAATAAAGAATTTCTTCTTAGCTCTTTGGGACAAATCATCTGATGCTGAAAAAATAGCATTAGCCGATTTAAATGAAAAGCATCAAATGGAAATCACTGAGATGGCCGGTGCTGCTCAGAATATGGTAGCCAAAGAAGAGGTGAAAGTTGACTTAGAAGCCATTCGTAATAAAAAAGGACAAATTGGAAATACCTCAATCGAAGATATCATGTTAGCCATGGTTAAAATGCCAGGCAATTCAAATGCAGGTAGAGCCTTATTTAATAAGCAAGGTTGCGTTGTTTGCCATAGTTTGAAACCGGGAGATATGCCAAAAGGACCATACATGGGACAGATTGGTGCCATCATGAACAGAGAGCAAATTGCTGAGTCTATTTTAAAACCAAATGCATCGATCTCACAAGGATTTGCAACGGTATTAATTACGACCAAAAACAAGAGAGAATATATGGGATTTGTCACCTCTGAATCAGCAGAAAGATTGATTCTAAGAGATATTACTGGCCAAACAACCACGATAAAAACAGCTGATATTACCAGCAGAAAAGAGATGGAAACATCGATGATGCCGACTGGCCTGGCCAATGAATTATCGTATGAAGAATTTGCTTCCCTAATTACCTTTTTATCTGAGCAAAAGAAGTAATTTAATTTTTTCTTTTAGCTAAATTTGAAGATCCGATTATGAGTCGGATCTTTTTTTTGGAGTACACATTATCAGTATCCTTATATTTTTAATGTAATATCATTTTTTGAAGGATCTTACTATAAATCGTATGTTCGAATCAGTATTGGCATTTATGTGTTTGAGTATCAATTTAATTTAAAGTTATGTAGCCTCTAATTTAATTGACACTTCAGTTTTAGAGGGCCGGTATTTGATGAGCAAGATGTGATTAAGTTGATTGCGGTAAGGTGGAAAAATAAATAAAATTTAATTACTCAAATAATTTCTTTTCCCCTAATTGTTCGTGAATTTTGCCTGACACTAGCAAATACACATTGGAAATAGTCATTTTAGGAGGAGGAGCAGCCGGATTTTTTGCCGCCATTTCGGCAAAAAAACACTTTCCACAAGCACATGTACGGGTGTTTGAGAAAACGTCTAAGTTTTTAGGGAAAGTAAAAATCTCAGGAGGTGGCCGTTGCAATGTCACAAACGCATTATCAAATCACCGATTATTATCCGAAAAATATCCTAGAGGTGAAAAATTCCTGCGAAAAGCTTTTGAGCAATTTGATACAAAAGCGACCATAGAATGGTTTGAAAATAGAGGTGTTCCATTGAAAACTTACCCAGATCTTTGTGTTTTCCCTTTATCTAATGAGTCTCAAAGCATCATTGATTGCCTTTGGAAAGAAGCAAAAACGTTAGGGGTTGAATTGTGGACTTTGCGCGCCATAGACAAAATCACGCCTTTAGAAAATGGTTTTGAAATTAGCTATAAAGAAGTAACTGAAAAAGTAGACCGAGTGATTGTTACGATTGGCGGCCAACCTAAACTAACGGGGTTTTCTTGGCTTGCTGATTTAAACCACAACATTATCCCACCGATCTCATCCTTGTTCACATTCAACATGCCTAAAGAACCCATTCGTGAACTAATGGGCATCGTGGTAGAGCAGGCGGTGGTTCGAATAGAAGGACAAAAACTGGTAGGCAAAGGCCCTTTGTTAATAACCCATTGGGGCATGAGCGGCCCAGCCATCCTACAATTATCTGCTTGGGGAGCGCGTATACTAGCTGAATCAAATTACGAGTTCAGTATTTTAGTTAACTGGCTACATGAAACGAAAGAAAATACACTTCGCGAAACCTTAGTTAAAACCATCAGCATTCATGGCTCTAAGATGATCTCAAATCTGAACCCCTTTGAAATTCCCAATAGACTTTGGCTCTTTTTATTGGAAAAAAATGAAATTAATCCAGCCACCAGATGGAATGATTTAGGCGCAAAAAATACCAATAAACTTGTAAATACCCTATTGAACGACCGCTATGTAGTCCAAGGAAAAACAACGTTTAAGGAAGAATTTGTCACCGCTGGAGGAGTGGACTTACAAGAGATTGATGTCAACACGATGCAAAGTAAAGTCCATCCAGGCTTGTATTTTGCCGGAGAGGTCATGGATATCGATGGCATAACGGGCGGATTTAATTTCCAATCCGCCTGGACCACAGGGTATATAGCAGGAAAAAACGTGGGGAATTAAATTTCTCCTCACAGATTTATTTGAATGTGCGCTCGGCACAAATTTAATTCAAAACAAAGGCATTCGGAATTGAACTTCGAAAATCAATCATTAGGAACATATATATAATCCGAAGGCAATTCTTTTCCCATTCGATTTTCTGACATTTTACCATACAATTCCAAGGAATAAGGATCAATCAATTCTCCATATTGATTGAAAAAAATCTGTGAAACAGGGATTAACCTAGAATTTTGCCTAAAATTATAATTATAGTTAATGGTCAACATCCCCTTTAATTCCAACAAAAAAACAGTTGAATCACTGGTGGGCTTAACAACATCATCCGCTTTGAATTCAGGTACCACTCCCATGTACTTTCGGTCCTTGTAATAATAGGCGGAAAACCCTTCTTCGGTCAACTTATTTCGGTACAATGCCCACAAAAAATGTTTGACAGATCCCTGAAAAACATCTTTCCGGTTGGATTCCCAGCGCTTCTGCTGTTTTGGAGAACTGGGTTTTAAGGGTTCAAAATAACCACTTGCCTTAAAACTCATCCGATTAATCCCTTTCTGAAACTCAACCAAAAAGCCTCGATATAAATAACCCAAATTGCGATTTTCAATCATCAATGGCTGTTCTGCTTTTGCTGTTAGGACCCTTTTTTGTTTATCATAAATAACATCGATGACCTCTCTGTTCATAATTTGAACCTCACTCCTTGATATATCCCGACCTAAAAATTCATTTTCAAAATCTTTGATCGATTTATTCCAGACCTTATCTTTTTGACCCTTTACCCGAACTTCAAATAAATCTGTGACATTTTCATCTAATCGCTCAACAAGGTTTTTGATGTCGGAATCGATGCTTGTCAACTTAATAGATGTCTTAAACCCAACCATCGAAATAGAGAATTTGTAAATACCTTTAGGAATATTTCTTAGTACAAATCGGCCATTTACATCGGCTTGAGCCCCAATCGATGTACCATTTAAATACACGTGGGCAAATGGGATGGGAGCGCCCTCCAGATTATTTTCAATAATTCTACCTGACACCGAAAACTTTTGTTGGGCTTGTGCATTGAGCGAAATCGTAAATAAAAGAATCGCAAAAAGGTAAATCAAATGTTTCATCCATTTCAATTTATCAAAATTATTTGAAAAATTCTACCTTAAAAACGATATTTTTGTCGACTAAACCTAGTCTATGAAAAAAATATTCCTTGCATGTGCGTTGCTTTTTTCTGCCAATGCCCTTGGACAAATGAACGACCAAGCCAAAATCACGATTGACCTTTCGAAAACCCAAGAAAAAATGAAGCCCATTTATGCTTGGTTTGGCTATGATGAGCCGAATTATACCTACATGAAAGATGGCAAAAAATTACTAACTGAAATTTCTGCCTTAAGTCCAGTGCCTGTTTATGTAAGAGCGCATAGCCTTTTGGTCACCGGCGATGGCGTCGCAAGTTTAAAATGGGGTTCTACCAATGCCTACACGGAAGATGCGCAAGGAAATCCGATCTATGACTGGACCATTATCGACAAGATTTTCGATACCTACATTCAGAGAGGGATGAAGCCTCTGGCCCAAATTGGCTTTATGCCAGAAGCTCTTTCCATTAAACCAACACCCTATAAACACTATTGGAAACCGGGTGACAATTACAATGACATCTACACTGGCTGGGCCTATCCCCCAAAGGATTATAAAAAATGGGGAGAATTAATTTACCAATGGGTCAAACATAGTGTTGCACGTTATGGTCAAAAAGAAGTGGAAAGCTGGTATTGGGAGGTTTGGAACGAACCCAATTCTGCCTATTGGAAAGGAACGCAAGCGGAATTTTTTAAACTCTATGATTACTCGGCAGATGCGGTAAAAAGGGCATTGCCAACGGCTAAAATTGGCGGAACCGATATCACAGGAGGAGGAATGAAATTCCAAGATGCATTTTTAAAACATTGTTTATTTGACACCAATTATGTGACAAAAAAGATAGGCTCGCCTCTAGATTTAATTTTGTTTCATGCCAAAGGATCCCCCAAATTAGAGCAGGGGAAAGTCGTGATGAGCGCTAGGGCCCAACTCAAAAACATTGAAGATAATTTAAAGGTGATCGCTGCCTATCCCCAATTAAAAAATTTACCCATCGTCATCGGTGAATCAGATCCAGAAGGTTGCGCTGCTTGTGGTATGGCCACAAGTCCCCAAAATGCCTACCGAAATGGAACCATGTACTCAAGCTATACTGCAGCCACTTTTGCCCGTAAATATGAATTGGCAAAAAAATACAATTCCAATTTATTGGGTGCCGTAACATGGGCCTTTGAATTTGAAAACCAACCCTGGTTTTATGGTTTCAGAGATTTAGCGACCAATGGAGTAGACAAACCGGTCTTAAATGTATTTAGGATGTTTGGGAAAATGCAAGGTGATTTTGTGGAATCAAAATCAGATCACAGTTATTCTTTGCAAATGGCTTTAGATTCAAGTTTTAGAGGAGCAAAAACGGATATCGGAACAATGGCCACCAAAAACAAAAACACCGCGTCCGTCATGGTTTGGAACTATCACGATGTTGATAAAAAAGGAGAATTTTCAAAAGTTACTTTGGAAATATCAGGCATTAAATCCTCCTCGGCCAAACTGACACATTACAGAATCGATGATTTACATAGCAATAGCTATGAGGTTTGGAAAAAAATGGGGTCGCCAAAGGACCCTTCGGCTGAACAAATTTCAGCGCTTGAAAAAGCAGGCCAATTGGCCCAAGTGAATTCGCCACAAAAATTGACTATTACAAAAGGTGCATTAAAAGTTGAAACTGAATTGCCCCGACAGGCCGTCGATCTGTTCCAATTAACCTGGCAATAATTTCAAATAAACCTAGGAAGAAGTTGTTGATTTTCTTCCTAGGTTTAATTTATTTTTTTCGACCGACGCCAAATTGGTCTCCAGCTCTAACCGCCTTTCCCTTTTCAAACTGAATCTCAACCACTTTTTCACTAGAAACGGCATTGTGAAACTCGTCCTCTAAGTTCAATAAAACTTTTCGCGTTCGCACGTCTACCACCTCGCCACTTGACGGATAGGCAAATTTTCCGTCTAAACTAAAGGTGATCCAACCCGGCATATCTTTCATTGGGATCGTGGTTAATTGTTGGTATGGCGCAACCGCCGAAAAAACATGCAAACGCATATTAAATCCATCACACAACCAAATTTCTTTTTCATCTGGAGTCAAGCCAATGCCGTGACTCGGGTTTCCATGCCTGCGCACAGGACCCTTATTCCAACCTTCTACCACCAAACTAGCTAATTTCTTACCAGTTTTTAAATCTCCCACTTCAAAACCTAATAAACTGTCGACCGTCACAAAACCCAAAGATTCATCATGATTTAAGGTGAATGGTCGAACATAGCCTAAAAATGGACCCACTTTCAAACGAACTTGCTGCGTTTTTGTATCTGCTACATACAACCACGGATTTCCTATGTCGCCCATATAAACTGAATTTCCAGAGGAACCATACACCGTATTATGCGCCCGCTTAAACCCATCAATCTTTTTAATGATATCCCCCGTTTCGCAATTGACCACATTCCAGAAATTTTTCTCTAGAGAAGGTAAATACATCGTTTTACCATCAGGCGAAATGGACATACGATCGCAACCACCTGCAAACTGACGTTCCCAGATTACTTTTTCAGTCGACAAATCGATGCGCTGCAGGGACTCCAATGTACTCACATAAATACTATTCAAAGGAACACTCACAGCAACTCCTTTGACATTCGACGGTTTCCCGTTGGGATGCAAGCCTTGGGTTTTGATTCTTTTGACAAATTTATGTCCATGGTCCATATCAAAAACCAAAATCCCATGTCCCCCGTACCCCAAATAATCGCGTATTCCTGGCGCTGCAACATATAAATAACGATTTGCTTTTAATTGTTGGGCTAGGCCTTGAAAGGCAAAAGTCGCAGTAATCAAAATAGGTAAGATGTATTTCATTGTATGATAGGTTTTAATAAGAGATGTGAGTTAAAAATAAATTAACAAATTTCCAATTTTCAAATTTTGAGATTTGTTATCTTTATACATAATGTCTAAACCTTTAACATGAATAAGTTTTTATATACCCTCATTTTGGCATGTATATGTCAAATCTGTTTTGCCCAGGTACATAAAGCACCTGCCTATCCGCTGATTGCACATGATCCCTATTTCAGCATTTGGTCTTTTTCGGACCAAGCAAATGCCTCCACCACTAAACATTGGACGGGGAATGAACAGTCGATGGTCGGTTTAATTAAAGTAGATAATAAGACATATCAGTTTTTAGGTGCCTTACCGTTTCCAATCGAATCTATCGTGCCAATTGCAGAAAAATCTCAGCCCATTGAATGCGTATATACGGAGGATGAGCCTGGACAAAATTGGATGAATGAGAATTTTCAAAGTACTTCATGGAAAAATGGAAAATTGCCTTTTGGAAAAGGGGCTACTAATAAATGGGCCACTTCTTGGCCGTCGAAAAATATTTGGGTTAGGCGTACATTTCTATACGAGGAAGTCGACATAGATAAATTAATCCTCCAACTAAGACACGATGACGATGTGGAGGTTTATTTAAATGGAACTAAAATTTATGATTGCCAAAACTGCAATACAAGGAAAATTAAAAATATAGAACTGGCTAATGAAGTCAAGAAAAACCTGAAAAAAGGTAAAAATTTATTGGCCTTACATTGCACCAATTTAAGAGGAAATGCTTGGCTAGATGCTGGATTTGCTAAGCAAAAAAATGCCAAACAATTAACCTTGGCCCAGCAATTGGGGGTAGAAATTACTGCCACACAAACCAAATATCAATTTGCCTGTGGATCTGTGAAATTGAATCTTACTTTCACATCTCCCTTAATTGCGTCGAATTTGGACTTAATGAGTCGGCCTGTGTCCTACATAGATTTTGAAATAAAATCCGCAGATGGTAAACCGCATGATGCCGAAATTACCTTTGGTCTAGCCGCTGATATTGCTCGAAATGAATCTACCCAAGTTTTAGAAATAAGCTCAGGCGCAAAAGGCACTTTAAAATACTTGAAAACAGGGGTGAAAGAACAAAATATTTTAGGTCGAAAAGGAGATGATGTAAGGATTGATTGGGGCTATGGATATTTAGCAAGCGTTAACTCTGAAAATGCTTTAAGCATCAAATCATTAACCGATTTAATCAACTTGAGTGAAGGGAATTCGAACGAGAAAAGCGCTTCCGACCCTGAGCTATTTTTGACTTCTCAATGGAAAGCAAAGGCAGGGACTATCGTTAAGAAATCAATGATCATGCTGGCTTACGACGACCTGTATTCCATCCAATATTTTACTAAAAACCTAAAAGCTTGGTGGGTTAAAAAACACCAAAACATCGAAAATTTGCTCATCACATCCGCCAAAGAACATGATCAAATTAAGCAAATCTGTCAAAATTTTGACAAAAAAATATACCAAGATGCACTCAATGCTGGAGGCAAAGAATATGCTGAAATATGTGTGGCAGGTTATAGGCAATCCTTGGCCGCCCACAAATTAGTACGAGGAGAGAAAGATGAAGTACTTTTTCCGCAAAAAGAAAACTTTAGCAATGGTTCCATTTGGACCGTGGATGTAACGTATCCTTCCGCTCCACTCAGTTTACTTTACAATACCGCCTTGTTAAAAGGAATGGTGGAACCGCTTATGTATTATAGCGAAAGTGGTCAATGGAAAAAACCATTTCCAGCACATGATATTGGTACATATCCCATAGCAAATGGTCAAACTTATCCTGAAGATATGCCTGTGGAAGAAGCTGGAAACATGGTGATTTTAACTGGGGCCATTTGTAAAGAGGATGGCAATGCCCAATTTGCGAAAAAACACTGGGAGACGTTGACTCGCTGGGTTTCCTTTTTAGTCAAAGATGGATTAGATCCTGTGAACCAATTATGTACTGATGACTTTGCGGGACATTTGGAGCGAAATGCCAACTTATCCATCAAAGCCATCAATGGGATAGGCGCTTATGCGCAAATGGCCCGAACTTTAGGTTTAAAATCAACGGCAGATTCAATGCAGGCTATCGCGAAAGACTATGCAGGCAAGTGGATGAAAATGGCTGACGAAGGGGATCATTATGCCCTTACGTTCAATAAAAATAATACTTGGAGTCAAAAATATAATTTGGTTTGGGATAAATTACTGGGGCTCAATTTATTTCCTAAAAGCGTATATCAAAAAGAGATCGCATATTATTTGACCAAGCAAAATGCCTACGGATTGCCTTTAGACAGCCGTAAAACCTATACAAAAAGTGATTGGATTATGTGGACAGCTACTTTGGCCGACAATCAAAAAGATTTTCAATCCTTTGTGCATCCTATTTACAAATTCATGAATGAAAGTTCAAGCCGCGTGCCCTTTAGCGATTGGCATGAAACTACAACAGGGACCCAAGTAGGCTTCCAGGCAAGAAGCGTAGTGGGTGGTTTTTTCATCAAATCACTAGAAAAACATTGGGCAAAAAAGAAATAGTTATTGCGTCATAAAGACCCATTTTACTTCTTTTCTATATCCCATGGGGGCTTGAGAGGGTTGGCTTCCGGTCAATTTCCCTTGAGCATCTTTTTGGACTGAAAAATGGGTCAATGAAAATGCGCCCTTTTCATAATCAAATGATTTTCCATCATCGTCATATAAGGTAAACTCGCCCGTAGATTTTCCATAATGACGCATTTCGAGCGGCCATTTTTGATCCATTTTGGGAGCTTGTCGGTGTATCGGAACCATCGGTATAATCCCCCCATCGCGAACAAACAAAGGAATTTTTTCCAACGAAGGTTCGATTTGAATGATTTGATTTTCACCTACAAAGGCACCTGTGTAAAAATCGTACCATTTTCCCTTCGGCAAAATAACGCTTCTTGTTTTCTCTCCGGCAAACATCGGGGCTACCAAAATCGCATCCCCCATCATATATTGGTCCTTAATATCTTTGCGAATAGCCATTTGGTATGGATTCTGAGTGGCGTCAAATTGCCCTCGCTCCTGCACATTCTGAGATACAAAACCATCCACCAATTGCATCGCTCTAAAGGGAGGTTTTCCTTCTCGATGGTACGCAGCAAAAGTCGTATACAGATAAGGAAGCAATTGCATCCGTAAATTGGCCACATCCTTAACTGCATCAGCCACCTCGGGAAAAGTCCATGGTTTGGTGCCATCGGCCCAAGCGTTGATCATGGCCATAGGAGAAAAACAAGCCGATTGCATTCTTCTAATCCACTCTTCGGCCGTTTTGGAGGCGCGAACTTCGGGGGTCCAGAGTACGCCAACAAAGCTGCTATTCACCAAAGCGGTGATAAAATCTTTATGGTTGTAATAATCGTTGTAAATCACATAGGGTAAATGACTCCCTCCCGCATTCGAGGCACGGACTAAACCATAGGTCCGTTTGTTGATTTCTTTGTACCAGTCGGCCGTCATTTTTTGAACCATCGACCCATACATTTGCCTCATCTGTTCGGCACTGGTGCCCGATGGAAATGTGGCCACATCCGGCCAAACCCAATTGTCATAACCATCCACCTCGTCAATTTTATATCCACCAACCCCAATGTCCAAATGATTTTTCTTGAAATGGTCTTTGTATAATTGGCGCGTTTTGGCCAACGTAAAATCAGGCACTAAACCATTCCAAACCGTATGTGAACCTGTGAGGTTTTTGACCAAAGGATACAAAGAAGATTTAGGCGAAACGTAAGGATTCATCCACAAATTGGCCGAAACCCCCTTGGCAGCTAATTGGTCCAAAAACAATGTAGGATTAGGGAATCTTGTTGGGTCCCATTCAAAAGTACAAGGATAGGACATGCTATGCCAACCTGGTTCCACACCAATAAAATCCAATGGAAAATCGTGTTCCTCAAAACTGTTCACTTCCTTTAAAATATCGTCTTGAGAATACAGCGTGGGAACTCGTTGGGTAAAACCTAGCCCCCATTTAGGCGGCAAATATCCACCGCCACTCATCAAATTATAGCGCTGAACGACCTGCATGGTCGACGGGCCGGCAAAAACATATAGGGTTGTCCCTGAGGCTGGAACTAATATCTCAACTGCATCTGAGTAAGGTTGTGCATCCCATTTTTTATTGGTATTTCGATCTTGCAGTTCAGGAGGATTTTTGGAATCCACTCGAACACCCGTTCCTGCATAAACCGTAATGTATTGAGCTGCGTCAATTAAAACTCCGTAGCCTTTGGTAGACACATAAAATGGGACGGGCGCGTGTGTTCGACCATTATCCTTCCCACCAAAGTGATCCATATGGAGATTTAAAATCCGACCCCGTTGATTGACCGTTTGAAAATTTAAACCTAAACCAAAAATTTGCTCTTCTTTTTGAAGGGGGAATTTTAGGTAGGTTTTGCCATCAACAACCTTGACTTCGATCGAACCTTTGTCTAATGGAAATTGGGTTTTAGGCAAAAATTGGAGCGCGGCCAAATTAGCCTTTCCTCCAGCTGCTTTTAATAAACTGTGTTTTTGCGGTTTGCCCACTTCCGCTTTCCAAATCCCAGGATAGCTTTCTTTCCAAATGACAGGAACTTGTGCAAGCGTTATTGTCGCTGACACGAATAAAGCGAAAGCAAGATGGAAAATCTTCATAGCCAAGAAATTTAGACCTATTTATTTTTTATAAGCAATGCGGTAGATAGACCCATTCAGATCATCACACACATATAGAGCACCGTCAGGTCCTTGTGCTAATCCGCAAGGACGATGTTGGATCGGACCCGAAGGTTTAACTAGATCAATACCAGAAAAATTATCTGCAAAAATCTCCCACTTACCACTCGGCTTATTATTTACAAAAGGGATAAAAGCAACTAAATACCCTTTTTTCAATTCAGCCGATTGACCGTGGAAAGCTACAAATGCACCATTTCTATATTTCGCAGGAAACATTTTACCTGTATAAAAAAGTAAGTCATTCGGTCCCATGTGCGCTGGAAAAGCAACGGTAGGATTAATAGCCTTTTCGCCCCCTACTTTTTTCCCATCCCCACCATACTCGGGAGCTTGAATTTTCTTGTTTTGAAATTGGTCATAATAGATATAAGGCCAACCCGCATCATCCCCCTCATGCAATTCGTATATAGCCTCTGCAGGCATTTCTTGGCTTTGCTTGGGTGTATAAAATTGAGGATAAAAATCATGAAATTGACCACGACCATGCGCAGTGATAAATAAGGAATTGGTCTTTGTATTCCAAAAAGTACCCACCGCATTTTTTATTCCGGTCGCATAACGCGTCCCATCTTGAAATCCTTGATTTAATTTATCTGCATTGAATTTCCAAATTCCACCGGCTGAATCCAAAATAGAGCAAGGAACCATTCCAGTTCCGGTACCTGGTATTCTACAAGCATCATTATAAGAACCAATGGAAACGTATAAGTTCGATTTGTTGTCAAAAGAAAAAGGTTTTGCATTATCCCGGCCATGATCCAGTAAACCATTGACAATGTTTTCAGGATTTTCTGTATCAATTACCTCTTCATTTGCGTTCAACTTATACCGATAAATACCCTTATTAGACGAGGCATAAAGAAATCCTTTGTTGATTACTATACCTGTTCCCGTATAATTTCCGAAAAGCTTCGTCTCATCGATAACCCCATCTTTGTTGGTATCACGTAACAAATAAATCCCTTTGCCCTCTTTTAATTTGGATAATTTAGCATAGATATCTCCGTTTTTCGAAATGGCCAAATGCCTAGTGGCTCCCAAATCAGAAGCTAACACTTGGACCACAAATCCTGCAGGAACTTTAATGTCGGTGGTTTCAACGACCTTCTTATTTAGATCGGCATTCCAGCGGTATGAAATAAAACTAAATGAACTGAAGAGCACAAGGCCCAATAAAACGAATTTTAAGTAGGAGTTTTTCATAGAATATGAGAAAATCTAGCTCTTTTGAAAGCTGATTATTTTTAGGTTTAGATAAGCTATAACATTATAAAACTATATTTTCTTTTTGGGAGGAACAAATTTATATCAGACAATTTTGGATCTAACCTGAACTGACCTTTTACGATTTATTTAATTCATCTAAATTCACTTTTGATTTGCCTTAAATTTTTGATTAATTTAAGGTTCAAAATAAACAACAATGAAAAATACAATTACTTTATTTTTAAGTTTTCTTGTCATGTCAAATATGACATTATCAGCTAACACTACAGGAGACGAAAGTCTTGAGGGTCGCTGGGATATAACCGTAACGAAAGGAGACAAAAAGGTTCCTTCCTGGCTGGAAGTAAATCACTCCGGCATCCGAACTTTAACGGGTTTTTTTGTAGGCGATGGAGGAAGTGCAAGACCCGTTTCTAAAATTAATTTCAAAGATGGGAAACTATCCTTCCGCATACCTCCACAATGGGATGATTCGGATCAAGATTTACAAGTTGAAGGTACCTTAGAAAACGGAAAATTATCAGGCACCATGCTCACTCCAAAAGGAGAAAATTTAACTTGGGTTGCCGTAAGAGCTCCAAAATTATGGCGCGAAAAAGAACCTATTTGGGATAAACCAATCACCCTGTTTAATGGAAAAGATTTAACGGGTTGGGAGACATTGGGAACCAAGAAAAACCAATGGATCGTAGAAGATGGTGCATTAAAAAGTCCTAAGTCAGGGGCTAACATCCGGACAAAAAACACCTATAATGACTTTAAATTGCATATTGAATTCAGATATCCCAAAGAAAGTAATAGCGGTGTCTATTTAAGAGGACGCTATGAAGTTCAAGTTTCAGATAGCAAAGGTATGCCTCCGTTGAAAGATTATTTAGGCGCTATTTATGGATTCATTTCTCCATTAGAAATGGTGGCAAAAGAGCCGGGTGAATGGCAATCCTTTGATATTACATTGGTGGGACGATTGGTCACTTTGGTCGGAAATGGGAAGCAAATCATATATAAGCAAGAAATTCCAGGTATCACTGGAGGTGCCATGGATTCCAATGAATCTGAACCAGGACCCATCATGATTCAAGGAGATCATGGTCCTGTGGAATACAGAAACATTATCTTAACTCCAGCAAAATAAAATTTTTATAGGGCACAAATCGTGCCCTATTTTTTTAATACTTATATGCGTAAAACTACTTTTTTCTGGGTTTTTATTTTCATTCAAACGTCAGGCTTTTCAGCTAGCGCAAGAGGTCGAATTGGCCTTGCCGACTCTAGTAAATTCCAAACGATATCTAATTTGGTCTACGGAAATGCCCCCGACCATCGCAACGAATTAGACATTTACTTGCCTAAAAAGCATGGTGCAAAAACACCTATGGTCGTATTTATTCATGGGGGATTTTGGTCCAAAGGCGGGAAGCACCAATTGCCTAAACCTTTAATCGACCTGCTGGTCGGCCAAAAAGGGTATGCCATGGCTTCCATTAATTACCGTTTTGTCAAAGTTGGGTCTAATAAATATCCCACTCAAATGGACGACGTAAGCCAAGCATTGCAATACATTTCAAGCAAAGCCGATAGCCTTGGTTACAAGAAAAAGTCTTTCGCATTAATTGGCGCCAGTGCAGGAGCACATTTAGCGCTCATGTATGCATACGCGAATGATTCACAAAAAATGACGAAAACGGTGGTGGATATTGTGGGGCCGACAGATTTATCTGATAGCACCATTCGGGGCCGACAAGGCATTGCGGATGCGACCATTAGTTATTTTTTAGGTAATCCGGATGCCAAAGCAGAAATTGCAAAAACATCTAGTCCATTATTCAATTTGAGTAAAAAGTCTGGAGTACCCACCGTTATTTTTCATGGCGAAAATGATGAGTTGGTGGATGTACATCAGGCTAAAAACTTACATGAAAAGCTAGTTCAATTAGGCATCAAGACTGAATTGAATTTGTACCCAAACGAAACCCATGAAATGAAAAAAAGCCTAGCCGATGTTTTTATCAAAACAGCTGCTTGGCTTGAGAAAGTATATCCGATTCGCTAATCGATCAACATCTGTTCCACTTGGAAAAGTGTCGTAGATTTAGGGTCATAGGTAATTTTGATCGCAGCCATTTCCGCATCGCCAAAAACCTGAACACGAGTAAAGTTCATTAAAGTAGCTTTTTGATTATTGATCAAAATAGGCTTATCCGTAATGAAACGATGAGAATCGCCATTCACTAAAAACACTTGCTTGCCATATTTCTGGGTCAACTCACTTAATTTATTGACCACTTTTTCAAATCCTTTGCTAGGTTTCATGTCTTTATAAAACATATCGGCTTGAGTAAAAAGCATGAGCCCTTTTTTGTCCTTTGCGGCTGAAAATACTTGTTCAAGCCAAGCTAAATTTGCCTTTTCACGGTCGATAAATTCTTGATTATCCCCAGCATCTTTGAAATTATTATTGGATCCCACTAAATGGATTGTTGCAAACTGAAGACCCCCATAAGACCATGAATTATTTTCAACATACTTCCCAAAACAAGGAGATTTCGCCTGAGAAACTAAATTAATTTTCTTCCTCCCAAAGCTTTTATCAGATCCATAAAACATTTTCCTAAGTACATCCAATCTTTCGAGTGGATCATATTCGCCAGCAGCTTTTCGATTGCAATCCGTCCATTCATTGTCGCCAGGCGTATAAATCAGTGGGGGCTCAAAGGTTTCAAAATAGGCATGCATGCGCTCAAAATATTCGGTTGAGCAAAGGCTTGATCCCGATTTGAAATCCCCAACATGCACGATAAAATCAGGTTTTTCTTGATTTAAGGTTTTGATCACCCGCTCAAATTTTGGGTAGTCGTTGGGCACACGATATGGCATGTCTCCAAAGGCTACAATAGTAAATTTCTTTTGTTGGCCCGAGGCCAACAATGAAATAAAAAGGGCATAAAAAACAAGAGATAGACGAAATTGATTCATAGGATATTTTTTCAACCCAAAGGTAATTAAAAACTCGAAAGCCCCTAAAGAACCCTATTGCTTATTTTTTTGAAATAATTTATAGCTGGACTTTTTTCTATAGCTGGATTAATCTGGATATCAACTTGTCTACCAAAGTGCCAAAAAAGAAGGTGAAAGTAATTAAATTCTTTAAAAATACTAGGCAATCAATTCAATCAGTTAGTATACAACGGACACTTCAAAACATTCTAAATTTATTTGGTTAATTTTAATTTCCAATTTTCAAATTTCATGCAGAGAAAAAATATTTCTTATATTTTGATTTCAGGTATTCCGATCTTGCTTTTCATTGCATGTCTTTTCCTATTTTCAGTTAATGCCCCCTGGTTAGATGATTTTGAAGTGGGACCCATGACTTTGAAAAACTGGTTGGCCACCGAAGATTTAACCCGTCGATTTGATTTAATTTGGGCGCCTAATAATGAGCATCGAGTGGTCATATTAAAATTGTTAGTCTTGTTTAATTATTATGTGTTGGGCCAATTTAACATCCAATGGATGATTTGGGAATCGCATCTTTACCTGGTACCATTATTTTATTTTGTATTCCAAATACTGCCAAAGGAAAACAGATGGATTAGTATGGCTAGTTTGATTTTTATCTACCTTAGCTTTCAATATACCTTGTCGAGTTATTGGATGATAGCTGCAGTTCAGCACAATTCAGTCATTGGGTTTGGATTAATTTCAACTTATTTATTAGCTAAAAACAAATACTTTTTTGTAGCCGTTTTGTGTACTTTATTGGCTACCTTATCTAATTCTGATGGCTTATTTTTTATCCCAATTGGTGCCGTTTTATTGTTTCTACAATACCGTTGGAAAGAATTATTCATCTGGCTTATTGTGTTAATTGGCCTAATATTCCTATTTTTCTTAAAGTATCCAAGCATGAATTACCATGCCTTTGCGTTCCAATTTTTCGTAGAAAATCCTCTAAAAAGTTTCTTTGGTTTTTTCATTTTCCTAGGCGGGTTTATGGACTTTTTCAAAGAAGAATCCATCCAATTAAGGCTTTATACCACTGGTATTTTTGGTTTTGGCATCGTCTTAATCTGGGCTAAGTATTTACATGAATTTGGCAAGGGCACCCTTTCAACGAAAATAAACTTTTGGAAAAAAGGGACCTTAGTAAGTTCAAAGGACCTATTTATTCTTAGCGGTATTTTGTTTTGTTTGACCAATGCGCTCATGATTAGCGTGTTAAGAGCCGTTTTTGGAGATTACGTGTATCTCATTGGGAATTATCGGATTTATGCTGCTTTGGCGATACTATTTACGATTTTGCTAGCATTCCAAAAAATTAATGCTGTCCGCACAAAATACACCATTTTATTTGTCTCAATTTTCTATTGGGGATTTTCAGCATATACCTACATACCATGGGTAGTTGCAAATCAAAACCGACTAACACAGTCCTATCTAGACTTTAACTCAAACAAAGGTGGATTAGGCTTTAGGGCAGAACAAGTCAACAAATACAAATTGGCCGAAACCCTTCAAGAATTCGAAAAAAAGGGAATTTATCATCCTCCCAAAATCAAATAACGGAGATTGGGGACCTACATTAAACCAAAAATTAAACAGTATTATTTTATCGCACCCACAAAGTTCATTAATTCATCTGCGATTTTCCCAGGCACTTCTTCCATAGGAACATGCCCCACATTAGAAAAAATCACCTTTTTACTTCCTTGAATATCTTGGTTAAATCGGTCGGCGTTACTCACATCGATGACATGATCAAATTCACCCCATAAAATTAAGGTAGGGGTTTTTACTTGATTCGTCTTTCCCAATGGCTTTCCAAAACTTCCTTTAAAAATCTCAAGCGCCGCGGCGCGGTTTCCTTCTCGGACCACAATGTCATGAAAACGTTCTACCTGAGCGTCTGTAACTAAATTTTGATCAAAATAAATGGTTTCTAAACTCTTTCTAACCAAAACTTTTGGGGTAAAATACAACAGTAAATTATTTATGACGGGAGTGGAAGCGATCAAAAATCCTAAGCTTCCTTTTTCTTTCGTTTTAGGATAACCTGCAGCGTCAATTAAAACTAATTTATCCAATCGGCCAGGATGTGTAATTTCATAATTCCAAGCGATAGCTCCTCCCATGGAATTACCAACCAAAGTAAATTTCTGAACCCCTAGTTTTGAACAAAGGGAATCAATGAACTCATTGTAAAAAACAAAATTATATTGGTTTTTAGGGTTGGGACCCGTCATTCCAAAACCGGGTAAATCGACAGAAATCGTTCTTCTCCTACCGGCTACCGATTTGACTACCTCGTCCCACGTGTTTAAAGAAGAGGACATGCCATGTAAAAGAACTAACGGAATTGAATCCGATTTGGGACCTTCATCGCGCACGTGAACTTGCATTCCCAATACAGGTACAAACTGGGATTGGGCTGAAATGTATTTAGGTTTTAACGCTGCTAAAGGGACATCAGCCTCAAAGAAAGCGGCTAGTAAAACAACGATGCCAACGAATAAGACAGCTAAGAAATATCCAACAAATTTTAATATTCGATTCATTTTAAAATAATTAGGGTCATTTTGTTTTATGAGAAGTCAAAAATAAATCATTAAATCTATATTAAACGCAAAATATCCCATCATGCAAAAATTTAATATTGAGGTTAATTCAAAAAATAAATACTGCTTTAATGGTTTATTTCATTTTTAAAATTTACCAATCAGGTCAATTTTTCCTTCCTTTTTATTACATTTAAAATGAAAATCCAAACCTATGAAAAGAAGAAATATCCTTAGCTATTTAATTGCGAGCCCAATATTAGCGAACATCCATTCGGCCAAACAAGTCACCCCGGCACCATCCAAAAGATTAAAAACCAGCCTAAATGCCTACTCCTTTGATGGTCCATTAATGACAGGAAAAATGAGCGTGGAGGATATGATGGATTTTTGTGCAGACCATGGTTTTGAGGGATTAGACTTAACGGCTTACTATTTACCCGGCTACCCCTCGGTACCTTCAGATGATTACTTGTTTAAGCTAAAAAGAAAATGCCATCAAATTGGCCTTGAATTAAGCGGAACAGGTTGTCGGAATGACTTTGTTTTTGCAGACAAATCAGCTAGAGACCGAGAAATCCAACTCGTCAAAAACTGGGTAGATGCCACTGCAAAATTAGGGGCACCGGTGCTCCGTGTGTTTGCTGGTAAAAGTGAATTACCTGGATATTCGTGGCAACAAATTTCCGACTGGGTAGTCGATTCGCTCAAGGAATGTACAGAATACGCCGCAAAAAAAGGAGTGATTATTGGCATCCAAAATCATCATGATTTCATAAAGACGGCTGACCAAGTAATTGATATTATTCAGCGGGTCAACAGCCCATGGTGTGGGCTCATTTTAGATGTAGGAAGTTTTCGTGAAAAGGAAGTGTATGCAGAAATCAAAAAAGCGATTCCCTTTGCGATCAACTGGCAATTAAAGGAGACCGTTTTTTCAGGCAAAACCGAAATTCCGATCGACCTAAAAAAGACCTTTGAGATCATCAAAGAGTCTAAATATAGAGGATATATCCCCATTGAAACGCTTAGAAAGGACGACCCTAATATAATCGTTCCGGAGTTTTTAGCCCAAGTTAAACCCTATATTTTTTAGAGTTTTAAGAGGTTTTTATTTAAAATATTCGCTTCTCTAAAACAACCTTTACAAAAATATTATTTTTTTAGCGTTGGATACTTAATGCCCAATTGCTCTAAATAGGTTCCATATTTAGTGGGGTCATAATAAAGAGGTTTCATGCGATCCCTGAATTGATCCATGATTTCTTTGTTGAGATGAATGGGCGCGGGATCTTTCTCCGAGATAAATGGAATGTATTTTTGATCCTTCGTTTGCACTTGGGTAAAATAAGTCTTCGCATCTTCGATGATTTTTTTATTGTACAGCATATCAATCAAGGTTAATGCTGTTACTTTCGCGCCGGCTAGAGTTCCTTTATGTGCAATGGGCGTAGCCATCGCGATCGCATCACCCCAATGATGCCCTTTGGTACCATGAATATTAGCGGGATACCGAAGAACGACCGTTGGCACATTCCAAGAAATATCAGCGATATCATCCGAACCCCCACCCCATGAGAACTCAACAGATCCTTTTAAACTATCAATGGTTTTCTTCATTCCATGAATAGGTTTCCCATAATTATCTTTGGCTGGGGCTTCTAATAATTTCTGAACGGCTAAGGCCAAGGTTTCATCATCCTCCGACCATTTTGGCATCCCCACACGCTGAATATTTTTGTACATCGCCTCGGCAATCGGCTTGTTGAAATGACCCGGCCACGCGGTACCTAAAAGCGTATACGACATTTTGGTATCCGTCATCATCGCAGCTCCTTCGGCAATTTTTATCCCTGATTTGAAATTTTTCAATATGTCTTCATACGTCCGCTCTCTAAAATAATACCAAACGTTCGCTTTTGACGGAACAACATTCGGTTGGTCCCCGCCATCAGGAATTACATAATGAGATCTTTGCGTAGGTTTAAGGTGTTCGCGTTTGAAGTTCCAACCGATATCCATTAATTCTACGGCATCTAGCGCCGACTTCCCCCTCCAAGGGGATCCTGCCGCATGGGCCGCATCTCCCTCAAAATCAAACTGAACACTCACTAATCCATTCATCCCATTATCACCATAATTAGACGAAAAATCGCTACTCACATGAGTAAAAATACAAGCGTCCACTTTCTTGAAAAAACCATCCCGAATGTACCAAGCTTTGCTGGCAACTAATTCCTCAGCTACCCCTGGCCATATCACCAAAGTGCCTTGAATATTATTTTCTTCCATGATTTGTTTAGCTGCAATGGCCGCATAAATAATCACGGCCTGGCCGGAATTATGGCCCTCACCATGCCCAGGCGCACCGTCGATCATCGGTGCTCGAAAAGCTACACCCGGTTTTTGAGATGCTTTAGGAATACAATCAATATCAGAACCCAACGCTATAACAGGAGAACCTGAACCCCACGTGGCCATCCAAGCAGTCGGAATCCCCGAAACTCCTTTCTCTACTTTAAAGCCATTTTTCTCTAAAATGCCAGTGAGGTATTTTGAAGTTTCAAACTCCTGAAATCCCAATTCACCAAAACTAAAAACCATGTCCACCATCTCTTGGACATTTTTTTCCTTGGACTGAACAAGGCTTAAAACTTTTGTTTTCATTTGCTCAACAGGGTCTACCGCTTTTTTCTTTTGCCCTAAAACAATAAAAATAGGTGAGCAAGCTAAAATCACAAGACAAGCGATTGCCCGAAATGTTACGAATCTTTTCATATTTAATTTGTTGATTTTCCTCGATTAATAAAATAATATTTCATCCACACGGAGCCAAGCAGGCTTACCCTTATTCACGACCTCCTCCTTTTTATCATCTTTAAGTAGATATTTAGGCAAATGTCTAAGTGATAGTGCTTTTATCTTATAATACTTATAAATTCCTGGCTTAAGTGGTATATCCTGCCCCATTTGTGTGTAACCATTTCGCTTTTCCGGTTTCTCAGGCTTTACTAATGCTACACGACTTAATGCGTTAGGGCTATTGCCCGCCAACACTTCGATGCTTACCGGTGGAAAGACATCCGAATCTGTTTTTCTCAAATAAGAAAAAGTGATCCCTTTGGGTGAAATAGGTTTTTTAAACTCAAACAAGGCTTCTAAATCGTTGTTAAAAAATCCTAGCCAGGTATAATCAGGTAATTCACTACGGCGACCCGTCTCCCTAAAACCTTGAACAAAATCCTTTAAACTATAACCACCCCTAGCAGGGTATTTAGGATCAGGTTTACTAAGTAAGTAAATTGAATCCGGAATAAAGGCTGATTTATAAACTTTGTATTCCAAGACACGGCTGGCCAACCAACCCGGTTTCGTTGCCATCACCTTAACCTTTGAATATTTTTCTATTTTCAAAGGACCCCTTGAAACTAAAGCTCCTAAACTATCTGGTGTAGAATCATTTAGCGTGTAATGAAAGGTTACATCCTTCAACGTATGTTTGAAAACAAAATCTTCATTCGGTTTTAATATAAAATTCTCAGTTACTAAAATGGGCGGATTAATCTGCAATTTTTCATCCTTAGGTACATAGCCCGCTTGGATTTTTACCTTAGGAAACTGAGCTTGTATACCGGCTACTTGGTCTAGGCCAACTCCCGTGTTCCAAATAAATACCTCTTTTAACGTTGGTATTTTCCCTAAAAGATTCACCAAAATCTCCTTATTCACTTTTGTACCAGACACAGCCAATGAGGTCAAATGCTTACAAGCCGATAATTCCCCCAGAGTCTTTCCTGTAATTTCAGTAAAGTTCAAAATCAACTTTTCTAAATTAGGGAATTTAGTAATTAAACTAATTTCGTCATCTTTCAAGGGCATTTTTGAGAGATTCAAGCCGACCAACTGATCAGATACCTTAGATAAATTTTCCAAGGTCTTTCGGTCATATTTTTTACTCACGTAAAAATCTGCCTGCAAGGCCGGAGCGTCACTAGACAAAGGATAAACGGAGCAAAAAGGAGTATTAGCCGCAGCTAAATTAGACTCTGAAGCCGCTGAGAAATCATACTCTTTAACAGGAACCAACAGCGCCTGTGCCGTATTTTGTAATTTTTTGGCTAACGAAATAAGCTTGGAATTTGCCCCAAAAGCCCCCAACTTTTTAGACACCGAAGCCCCTTCTTGAACCCAAGCAGTTAATAGCAATACCTCATCTGGACTCAACTGCGCCTTGCCTTTCGGCGGCATATGCTTTTTGTCATCAATAGGTAATTTAGCTCTTTGAATAAAATGACTATTCAATGGATCCCCAGCCTTCCAAATCGCTCCGTTTTTCCCACCCTTCAACAATTTAGCCACCGAACTCATGTTCAATGCGCCTTTAGTCTTTTGGTCATTATGGCAAGATTCACACTTTTGCTTAAATATAGGTTGGATTACCGCCTCAAACACAACTGATTCCTCAGTCAAAACTACAGTCCCACCATCTTTTTCAGGCCATAAATAACCTTCTCCATGCGTTAAATCAGCTCCTCCATGACCGGCTAATAAAAAACTAGCTAAACCAACCGTCACCCCATAAAATAGATTTCTACCTTCTAAATAGCCTTTTTCATAAGCAATAATTAAGAGGACATAAAGCCAATTGACCCCCAAGCCAGCCCATTGATGAAAGGTGATTTGCTCCAACTCATATCCCCCTTCCGAAGATAAAAACATGCCGAAAATCGCTGTAATAGCAGAAAAAATAGAAGTCAAATACAATAGGAATCTGAAAATTTCCTGAAAAGCCTGCGCATCAATCCACTTTTTAAGCACAAAAATCAGCACTAAAAAAACTCCAAAGCCTATAGGCAGATGCAAGATTAAAGGATGCAAACGACCCAAAAAAGCCAAAGTAATATGGATTTTGTCCGCAAACAAAACAAGCACTAAAATCAAACCCTGTAAAAAAATAAGTAGGCTTGTACTAAGTCTGAAAAATTTATTCATCGTTATAGAATTAGGCCAACAAGCCAGGAAGAACATTACCGGCAATATCAGTCAAGCGATACCTTCTGCCCAAATGCTTATACGTCATTTGCTCATGATTAAGTCCCATTAAATGCTGAACCGTTGCATGGAAATCATGAATATGTACCGGGTCTTTCACCACATTATATCCAAATTCATCTGTTTCACCATACACTATTCCAGGCTTTACGCCTCCACCAGCCATAAAAATACTGTAGGCACGAGGATGATGATCTCGACCATAATTGTCGACCGTATATGTTCCTTGGCAATAATTTGTTCGACCAAATTCACCTCCCCAAATAACCAAGGTCTCATCTAACAAACCTCTTTGCTTTAAATCTGTAATTAAAGCGGCCGAAGAACGATCCACATCTTGCGCCTGCATGGCCATTTCTTTAGGTAAATTTCCATGAGAATCCCAGCCTTGATGATACAATTGCACAAAACGAACTCCTGACTCAGACAACTTTCTGGCCAATAAAGCATTCGCCGCATAGGTTCCAGGAACCAAACAATCCGGCCCATACATCTTAATAATATGATCCGGTTCTTTAGATAAATCCGTCAACTCAGGTACAGCCGTCTGCATGCGATATGCCATTTCATATTGTTGGACTTTTGCCTCCACCTCAGGATCTTTATTCTCATCAAATCCCAAATGATTCAACTCAGCTAATTCATCCAACATCCTCCTACGCGCATTTTTGTCAATTCCATCCGAATCATTCAAATACAAAATAGGGTCATCAGAACTACTAAAAACAACTCCTTGATGCAAGGAATCTAAAAATCCATTGGTCCATAATTTGGAATATACCCCCTGGCCATTCCCCCTACCTCTCGATAGCAACACACAAAACGCAGGTAAATTTTTATTCTCACTACCTAATCCATAGGACATCCAAGCACCCATACTAGGCCTATTCCCCACCTGTGCACCTGTTTGCAAAAATGTCAAAGCAGGATCATGATTAATCGCATCGGTATTCATCGTTCGAATGATACAAAGATCATCCGCGATGTTGGCTATATTGGGAAAGATATCACTAATCCACGCACCCGATTGTCCATATTGCTTGAAGCCGTAAAAAGAGCCCATCAACGGAAACTTATCTTGGCTTGCCGTCATTCCCGTTAATCGCTGATTTCCTCGAATAGAAGCAGGCAAATCCTCGCCAGAGCGCGCGACTAAAGTGGGTTTGTAGTCGAAGCTTTCCAACTGCGACGGAGCACCATTTTGGCATAAATAGATAATTCGTTTGGCTTTGGGCGCAAAATGTGCCATTCCCAAAGGCATCGCATTCGCCGCAGAATCACCTTTCCATAAGTCAGGGACCAACAACGAGCCCAAGGCTAAACCACCAATTCCTGCAGCTGCCTGTCCGAAAAAGTGCCTTCTTGTTACATTTAACCTACTATTTAAAAATTCATTTTCCATCGTCTTGGTATTAAACTCGAATTAAAGCCTCCTCCATGTTATAAATTAATTGGATCGTCTGCATCAATGCCGCCGTATAAAAACGTACCGCTCCCGGATCTTTTTTATATTCTCCAATCTTCATCAATTTTTCAATTTTATTAGGCTCCTTCTTAAAGGATGCCTGCTCATTTTCAAAATAACGCTTTAAAATAACCAACTCTTTCTCACTCGGTTTTCTGCAAATAATTTTCCTAAAAGCCTTTGATAAAACCACATCTAAACTTCCCTTTTCCGCCGACAAATGACTCGCTAATACCCTCGAACTCTCCATCACATGTGGATCATTCATCATAACCAAAGCCTGTAATGGTGTATTTGTCCTACCCCTCTGCACCTCACACTGATCCCGGTTACTAGCATCAAAAATCAACATAGACGGAGGAGGAACCGTTCTTTTGATAAAAACGTACATGCCTCTGCGATACAAATCTTGATTGTGATCTTGTATGTAAGTCATTAAGGATCCACGACCAGAAGTAGCCATTTCCCATAATCCCTTTGGCTGATAAGGCTTTACACTAGGACCGCCAATTTCAGGATTTAAAATATCTGCCGATGCCAAGACATGATCCCGAACATTCTCAGCAGGTAATCTGAGACGCGGCGAATGCGATAAATAAATGTTTTCTGGATCTGACTTCAAAGCAGCAGAAGTAGCATCGGAAGACTGTTGGTACGTTGCCGACATCACAATTTGCTTCACCAAGCGCTTCATATTCCAGTGATGTGCTTTAAAATCCACTGCCAACCAATCCAATAATTCCGGATGCGTAGGTAGCTCCCCTTGCATCCCAAAATCACCCAAAGTTTTTACAATTCCGCGACCAAAAAACTGCGCCCAAATCCGATTAACAAACACACGCGATGTTAAAGGATTCGCATCATCAAACATCCAACGCACCAAACCCAATCTGTTTTGACCATACTTAGCCGTCGAATAAGGAAGAATACTTTTCGGAATCCCCACGCCCACTTCGAAGGTCGGCATGTCGTAATTACCCCGACTTAAAATATACGTTTTGCGCATATTAGCAGAATCCTTCATCACCATCACGTCGACCGCAAATGTATCCCGCTTGTTAATGAATTTCAACAAACTATTGACGTCCTTTGAGGTAATTCGCATGTTCGGCGGATCAGCAAAAGAAGCATCAATGGTACCAAATAGCCCTTTTTCAGGCACCTGGTTGAAAAATGCATACGTACTGTAATAGTCTTTTTGTGAGATCGGATCGTACTTATGATCATGGCACTTGGAACATTCAAAGGTTAATGCCAAAAATGATTTCCCAAAAGTGCTCGTCCGATCATTGATATACTCCACTCGATATTCCTCGTCGATCACCCCACCTTCCTGCGTAATCTTATGGTTTCGGTTGAACCCCGTGGCCAATAACATTTCTTTGTTGGCCCCCGGAATTAAATCGCCTGCCAACTGCCATGTCACAAATTTCTTGTACGAATAATTGGAATTGAACGCGTGTATAACCCAGTCGCGCCATGGCCACATCGTCCTCAAACCATCATCTTGATATCCATGCGAGTCCGCATAACGGGCTACATCTAACCACGGCGCAGCCATTTTCTCCCCGAAATGCTTGTTGGCCAACAACTCATTCACAATTTTCTCATACGCTTTGGGATCCGTGTCACTTAAAAAACGATCCTGCATTTCAAGTGTAGGTGGCAATCCTGTCAAGTCAAGGCTAACCCTTTTTAAAAGTCGCTCTTTATCGGTTTCTTTTGACGGACTCAAACCCTTTTCCTTCATTTTGGCATACACGAAATAATCAATATCGTTTCGGACCCACGCCTCATCAGCCTCTGGCAATTCAGGCTTTACGGGTTTTATGAAAGACCAATGTGGCTTATAAACAGCGCCTTGATCAATCCACTTTTCAATTAAATCAATTTCATGCTGCGTAAGCACCAAATTTGATTTCATAGTAGGCATCCTCAGCGCAGTGTCCTTGCTAATTAAACGCTGAAAAGCATCCGATTTAGAAGGATCTCCGGGCACAATTGCATGTGCCTTTGCATTATCCTTAAACGCTGCATAAGCACCTTCCTTGGTATCTAAACGTAAATTCGCTTGTCGTTTATTGGCATCCGGTCCATGACATTTGAAACATCTGTCAGAAAGAATAGGACGAATGTGAAAGTTATAATCAACCACATCTGGCATGGATGTGTCCGAGCCCTGAGCATCGGAACAGCTCCAAGCAGCATACATACAAATGGCCGCGAGAAAAACAGGGATGATGATTTTAAATATTTTCATAATGAAGTTTAGGGATCCAATTGGATTTTAAAACGAAATATACGATTAAATTTTTTCTTTAAAAATTACCATTGTAGATATTCCATTGTGTTTAATTTAGAGAGGACAATAATTAATTTTGGTACTCCTTACATTGAAATTTCTTTAAATTACCATGGTAGATATTCCATTGTGTTAAGTTCAGGACCTCCACCACGGTTGGCACTTCCCGCCATGATGTACATTTTATTTTTATACAAAACGGTCGAAGTACCATGTCGGCCTTGCAACAAAGAAGGGAATTTTACCCATTCATTCGTTCGTACATCAAGCGCCTCTACTTCCGCGTGTGCCGGAACTTGTTTGGTACTTTCTCCCTGCAAGACTATGACATATGGATATTTCGTCAAGGTACAAGTCCCTGCTCTTAGGGTAGGTAAGTTATTTGGCAATGTAGTCCAAGTACCTGTTTTGAAATCATATACATCCACCTCAGCGATTGTTTTATCCAACACTTTTCCAATAGCGGCATGTGAATTACGCCCTCCCACCATGTATAATTTATCCCCTAGCATAGCTGCTTGCACGTGATCTCTGGCTCTTGGTGCATCAGCCAATTGGGACCACGTATTTGTTTTGGGGTCAAATACATCGAACCAACTCACATGCCCATCATAGTGTCCATCCTTGATTCCGCAAACGGCATATATTTTATTTTTATAGGCAAAAATTCCTGCCGAGCCTCTTAATCTGTCCGAAGGAATCTTGGGACCATCACGCCAAGTTTTTGTTTTGGGATTAAAAATCAACATGTTTTCAATAGGCTTTTCATGTGGATATCCACCTGTAAAGGCGCAAATAACATAAATTTCATGTTGGAAACTTAAGGCCTGAAAATGATGAAATTCAATGGGGGTATCCCCCAAGTTTTCCCAGGTATTCGTCTTAGGATTATAAGCTTCGATAGCCTTTTTTCCACGACCACCTAAGGAATAAAACTGACCGTCACATTCAACAAAACCACTTTCATGTCTTTTTAATGCGGCATTTGAAGGTTCTAATACTTGCCAAGGTCCTGAAGGAATTTGTGAAAATGAAGCAAAAGAAATAGCTAGTCCGAAGACTATTCCGATTAATTTTTTCATAGGTTTAGATTCAATTGAATAGCTAAAATACAAAATTATTGGAAACCTTTGACCTCCCATGAAGCTATTAAAATTGAAAAATAATTTTTAGTTTAGTAGTTGAAAAAATAAAAATGACCATGTACAAAAAAATAATGATTCTTGGCTTTATCGCTACGGCCACTTTATCCATCATGTCATTAAATAAGGCTCCCAAAAAAGCTGTTATTGATGAACCCACAGAAAAGATTTACACGCAATATTGTGCCTCATGCCACGGCGAAAAAGTAGAAGCATTTGTGGATCGTAAATGGAAACATGGAAATACAAAACCAGAATTAGTTGCTAGCATCACGAATGGATACAATGACATGGGAATGCCCACTTGGAAAGGCATATTATCTCCTAAAGACATCGATAAATTAGCTGATTTAATTATTGAAAATTTGGCTGGAGTGGAGCAATACAAATTCGAGAACAAGCCTAAATCAAATATTTTTGTTTCAGAAGGTGTCACTGTTAAATTAGATACGATTGCCACCGGTTTTGATAGTCCATGGGGATTTGCTCAATTGCCAAATAAAGATTATTTGATTTCCGACCGTAAGGGGAAATTGTATTTGGTCGATCAAAAAAGAAACAAAACAGAAATCACAGGCATACCAGTGGTAATGGCGAAAGGCCAAGGAGGACTTTTGGATATTGCATTGCATCCGAAATTTGCGGAAAACGGTTGGGTCTATATGTCCTACTCTAAATTCAAAATGGATGGCTCGACCACGTTGACATCCACTGGAATTGTCCGAGGAAAAATCAAAAATAATATGTGGGTGGAATCACAAGAACTTTTTGAGTCGCTTCCCTACACTAAAACGTTCCACCACTTTGGCTCTAGAATCACCTTTGACAAAAAGGGATTTATGTTTTTCTCCGTGGGTGAAAGAGGCATGGAAAAGGTATTTCCTCAAGAAACGGATAATGACAATGGGAAAATTCATCGTCTACATGATGATGGAACGGTACCAAAAGACAATCCATTTGTAGGCAAAGATCCGGCTAAATTCCATCCAAGTATTTATTCGTATGGCCAAAGAAATCCACAAGGATTAACGACCAATCCATGGACAGGAGATATCTGGGAAACAGAACATGGCCCAAGAGGTGGGGATGAAATCAACATCATTCAAGCTGGCCGAAATTACGGTTGGCCCGTGATCTCCTACGGAATCAACTATGATGGAAAGCCGATTACCAACATTTCGAAAAAAGAAGGCATGGAGCAACCTGTTTCATATTTTATTCCTTCGATCGCCCCATCAGGTTTGATCTTTATGAACACAGACAAATATCCAGCATGGAAAGGTAATCTAATGATTGGTTCCTTACGTTTCAATTACTTAAACCGTTGTGTCATTAAGGATAATAAGGTGGTTAAACAAGAGAAGATTTTACTCAATGTAGGTAGATTACGTAATGTAAAATTAGGCTCAGATGGTTATTTGTACATCGGCGTGGAAAATCCGGGAATGGTATTTAGGGTGAATCCGAATTAAGTAAATAGGGATTAGGTAAGAGGTATTAGGTAACAAGTAAGAGGTTTTAGGTAAAAAGTATTAGGTATTAGATTCTTTCGGCTTGATTTGTCGGGATGTCTACTCAATATGGTTTGTGATAATAATCATAATTTATTAACGTTAAGTATATCCATATTAGTTTAATTTTGTACTCGAGAAAAATGTAATAAAAGATTGTTCATTTAAATTTAGTATCAATTTCATTGCATTAATTTAATTTCAAAATTCATTCCGCCTAATTATAGAACTAAACCGTTACAAAAATCAATCCACCTAATTATAAAACTAAACCGTTACAAAAATCAATCCGTGTATAATCTAAAATGATCAATTTAACCTGCATTTACACGTCATTGTATTTATAAATAAATAAATAATATTACCTTCCATTTTATAAATAGATAAACCCTACAAAACATTGCCTACTATGGATGAGAAAATCAAAAGAAACGAATTTTTAAAATCATTAGGATTAAAAGGTGCTTCATTAATGGCCATTTATTGTGGTGCTAGTGCTTTAAGTTCTTGTCAAAATGAATCAGAAGTAGCCCCTTCAGGTGCCGTTGACTTTACCTTAGATTTAACCAATGCTTCTTATAGCGCGTTAAATACCGTTGGCAAATACATTGTTTACAATAAAGTTGTCATTGCTCGAGTTTCAGCTACAAGTTTTGCCGCAGTAACCCAAATTTGTTCACATGAAGGCCAAGCGCAAGTCATGTACAATGGATCTGGATTTTCATGTCCAGCTCACGGAGCAACATTTAGCATCACGGGTGCAAAAACCAATAATGTGAGTAGTAAAGGTATCACTGCCTATCAAACTACATTGACAAACACGAGCCTTCGGGTTTTTTCGTAAGATGAAAACTACATTCTTATTCCTTCTTGGAATGATTTCCGCATCCCAACTTCTAGGACAAGATGATTTGTTGAACATGCTTAATCAAGAAGATGCCAAGAAAATCACCTATACACAAGCTACCTTCAAGGGAACTCGGTTTATCAATGGCCAAACGGTGGAAACGATTGCCAAAAAACATTTGAATTTTTGGATATCGCATCGATTTGGGGCATTAAATTCAGGTTTCATGGATAACTTTCTTGGTTTGGATGAAGCCAAAATTAGATTAGGATTAGAATATGGATTAAGTGATGTTTGGCTTGTGGGGATGGGTAGATCTACTATTGAAAAAACCTATGATTTTTATACAAAATACAAGGTTTTAAGGCAATCCAATGAAATACCTGTCACCTTAACTGTGTATGGTAGTTTAGCGACTAATACGATGCCAACTGGCTATTCACTGCCCTCAGGCAATCTTATGCGCTATGAGAATAATTTACAGCGTCAAACATACATGGGCCAAATATTGATCGCAAGGAAGTTTACAGATAAATTGTCATTACAGATTATGCCCACTGTCTTGCATAACAATAAGGTAGAGTCTATTTACTTTGATAATAACCTATATTCATTAGGTTTGGGAGGAAGGTATAAATTGACGAACCGACTAAGTTTATCGGCCGAATATTATAAGAATATTGTGGATACCGAGAACTTCTTTAAAACATCTGGAGCCTCCTATCCATACCAGGATTCTTTTTCGGTTGGATTTGATATCGAAACAGGTGGCCACGTATTCCAATTGCATTTTACGAATTCAAAAGGAATGATCGAGAAACATTTCATCAGCCAAACCACGGGTACTTGGGCCAATACCGACATATTTTATGGGTTTAATATGGCCAGAACTTTTAGCTTTGAACCTGATAAAAAAAAATAAAATGAGAAATTTAATCGTAGTATTTGCACTAATTATTTTGGGTTTTCAGGCGAATGGGCAGTTGTACATGGCGCAAAATGGAGAGGTTTCTTTCTTTTCCAAAACTCCCCTCGAGGATATCGACGCATTAAATAAGCAAGTAGGAAGTATCATCAATACGGCTAATAATGAAGTGGCCGTCCAAATGCGCGTGACTAATTTCGTTTTCCCCAACAAATTAATGCAAGAGCATTTCAATGAAAATTATTTAGAGAGTGATAAATTCCCAAGCGCCACTTTTAAAGGGAAAATAAGAGAGGTGGTTGATTTGAAAGTTCCTGGAACCTATGCGGTAACTGCTGTGGGCACGGCGACTATTCATGGTGTTACAAATCCCATCGAGATAAAAGGAACTATTGTTTCTAAGGGAGACCAAGTAAGCCTTACGTGCCAATTTGATATTAAATTAGTCGATTATAAAATTGATATCCCTAAAATTGTTTTTGCTAAAATTGCCGAAGTAATCCGAGTAAGTAGCAAAATAAATTACCTGAAAAAATAAGGATGTAGTGATCGTAATGTATGATCATTCGTTTGACAAATCTGTCGTTTAACTGTTAAGCGTAGACAAATTTTAACCAAAAAAAATGAAAAGAATCCGTGTAATTTTTTTACTGGGTATAATTTTCGCATGCCAAAACGACAAAAACACTCCTTTGCCGATAATACCAGGAGAAACCCCTGGGTCAACATCACCTGTAACCCCAGGACCAACAGCCTCTATTTGCGATACGGTTAGTATTTCCTTCGACAAATCCATTTGGCCCATCGTTCAAAATAATTGTATTTCTTGCCATAATGCGACAGCCCCTTCCGGGAATGTTGACTTATCCACCTACGATAAAATTATCCCCTATGTAAAAAACGGGAAATTATATGGTTCCATGATGCATTTGCCTGGGTATTCACCGATGCCCTCAGCGACAAGCTACTTAACATCCTGCGAATTAATCATGGTGAAGAAATGGATTATCGGCTCATACCCCTCGGGCACTATTCTCGTAGATTTAAAACCTGCTAATCCTGTAAATCCGATTATCACCATCACCAAGCCGACAACCCCGCCAACCACAAACGTTGTTTGCAATCCTGATACCGTATATTTTAAGCAAAAAATTCTTCCTTTGATTGTCTCCAACTGTGCCATGAGCGGTTGCCACGATGCCATCAGCAAAAAAGATGGAGTAATTTTAACAGACTACACCAATATAATTAAAGAAGTAAGTACCAAAAACCCCACTTCCAGTGAGCTTTACACAAGTTTATTAGAAACCGGAGAGGACAGAATGCCGCCGCCACCCATGGCCGGTTTTTCCAAAGAGAATATTGCCATGGTCTTAACTTGGATCAAACAAGGGGCAAAAAATAATTCATGCGAAGCCTCAGGTACTGCCTGTATCACGATAAACATGAGCTATGCCAAAGACATTACGCCCATTTTACAAGCTAGTTGCACCGGTTGCCATAGTGGAACCAAACCTCAAGGGGCCATTGATTTGACAACATATGCCAATGTGTCCAAATATGCACTAAATGGTAAATTATATGGCTCAGTGGCTCATCTGGCAGGTTATATCGCCATGCCCTCAGCAAGCGTTAGCATTTCATCTTGTGAAATCAGCAAAATTAAATCGTGGATTGATTCGGGTTCGAAAAATAATTAATATTTTGCATTTGTTATTTTGATCTTTCTAACCAGAAATTTCAATGGATCATTGTACAAATGAACTCGAAACCTATGAAAAAATTCCTTCTGCTTGCCAGTATTTTGGCCTTTGCCTGCACGCCAATTTTCGCTCAAAAAAAACCAAACGTCATCGTCATCTTAATGGATGATTTAGGGTATGGTGATTTGAGTTGCTATGGCGCGAGTCAATACCAAACTCCCAATTTGGACCAAATGGCTAAAAATGGGGTTCGGCTAACCAATTTCCTATCCGCACAAGCTGTTTGCAGTGCCTCAAGGGCTGGTCTATTGACCGGTTGCTACCCAAACAGAATTGGAATTTCGGGAGCACTTTTCCCTAATTCGCCCGTCGGAATAAATAAGGACGAAGAAACCATCGCCGAAGTTTTAAAAGCCAATGGCTACACAACCGGTATTTTTGGTAAATGGCATTTAGGAGATTCAGAGAGATTTTTGCCGACCCAACATGGATTCGATGAATATGTGGGTATCCCCTATTCGAACGATATGTGGCCCGTACACTACGATGGAACCCGAAACGCTACAAATCAAAGAAAGGATTTTCCTGAACTCCCTTTAATCCGAGGATCTAAGCCAGAAAGATATATTAAAACCTTAGATGATCAAGCGCAATTGATCAACATACTGACTAAAGAGTCCATTAAATTCATTGAAAAAAATAAGGCAAAACCGTTTTTTGTCTACATGCCCCATCCGATGCCCCACGTTCCCATCAATGCCTCCGCAGCATTTAAAGGAAAAAGCAAACAAGGTCTTTATGGCGATGTAATGATGGAAATGGACTGGTCAGTAGGTGAGATTTTAAAGACCCTCAAGCGCCTAAAAATTGACAACAATACGCTTGTGATTTTCACTTCGGATAATGGTCCTTGGCAGAATTTTGGCAACCATGCTGGATCAACTGGCGGATTAAGAGAAGCTAAAGGCACTTCGTTTGAAGGTGGCCAAAGAGTTCCCTTTATTGCCCAATGGAATGGACATATTCAAGGAGGAAAAATCAACAATGGCTTAGCGTCCAACATCGATCTTTTACCTACTATTTGTGCCATTACCAACTCAAAATTACCTTTGAAAAAAATCGACGGAGTTAATGTATTCTCTCTATTAAAGGACGAGGACAAAGCTGAACCCCGTAAAGAATTTTTATACTATTACCGAAAAAATAATTTAGAAGCCGTCCGAAAGGGTCAGTGGAAATTAGTCCTTGCCCATCCTGGAAGAACCCACGAAGGTTTTATGCCAGGGCAAGATGGATTTCCAGGGAAGTTAAGAGAAGATTTTCCTTACCCTGAAGCACTATATGATTTACGCAGAGATCCAGGTGAGCGCTATGATGTTCAATCCCTTTACCCAGCAGTTGTTGCCGATTTAAAGCAATTAGCAGAAAAAGCACGAGAAGAATTAGGGGATGATTTAACTCAAAGAAAAGGAACAGGCAATAGAGCCGTAGGCCAATAAAACAAGGTAAACACATGAAGAAATCAATTTTTGCCACAGTTAATCTATTATTGTTATCCTTAACACTTTGGGCTCAAAAAAAACCTAATGTCATTTACATTTATGCGGATGATTTGGGATATGGAGAATTAGGTGCGTACGGCCAGCAAAAAATCAAAACGCCTTTTTTAGATGCCATGGCAAAAGAAGGGATTCGATTTACCAACCACTATACCAGTGCGCCTGTCTGTGCACCAGCAAGGTGTATGTTGATGACGGGCCAACACGCCGGACATTCCTACATACGAGGCAATTACGAATTGGGGGGATTTAGGGATGATAAAGAAGGTGGCCAAATGCCCTTGCCGGAAAACACATTTACCATTGCCAAATTAATGAAATCCGTGGGCTATCAAACGGCGCTCGTGGGCAAATGGGGTCTTGGAATGAATAATACCACTGGAGATCCCAACCTACATGGCTTCGATTATTACTATGGTTTCTTGGACCAAAAACAAGCACATAATTTATATCCGACACACCTGTGGGAAAATGGAAAATGGGATACGTTGAGAAACACGTATCAATTGGTCCATGAATACCAAAACAAAAAAGTCAGCATAGACTCCATTGATTTTGATAAGTTTAAAGGCAAGGATTATGCAGCCACCAAAATGATGGAGAAAGCCCTGGCATTTATCCAGAAGAATCAAAAAAATCCGTTCTTTTTATATCTCCCGCTACCGCTTCCTCACCTTTCATTGCAAGCGCCTGAGGAAGAAATACAGGCTTATCAGGGAAAATTTCCAGAGACTATTTATACCTCAATGAAAGGTGGCTACGTGCCCACCAAATATCCGCGGGCAACCTATGCCGCGATGATCACTTATTTAGATAAGCAAGTTGGGCGCATCATTGAAACCTTAAAAAAATATCAAATCGATGAAAATACATTGATCATGTTTTCGAGCGACAATGGGGCGACTTTCGATGTAGGAGGAGTGGATACACAATTTTTCAATTCTGTGGCGGGTTTACGCGGCCGTAAACAAGACTTATATGAAGGCGGCATCCGCGAACCGATGATGGCTCGCTGGCCCGGCAAGATAAAACCCGGTCAAACCACAGATCATCCCTCCGCCCAATTTGACGTGATGGCCACCTTAGCCGATCTGACGGGAGCCAAAATACCAGTCAAAACGGATGGCATTTCATTCTTGCCTACGCTACTAGGAAAAACCCAAACAAAGCATCCGTTTTTATATTTCGAATTTCCTGAAAAATCGGGGCAAGTCGCAATCCGCATCGGGAATTTCAAAGGAGTGAAGTCCAACATGAAAAAAAATAAATTGGCCCCTTGGGAATTGTATGACTTATCCAAAGATCCTAGCGAACAAAATGATATTGCGCAAACAAACCCGGAAATCATTAAAAAGATGGATGAGATTGCCAAAAAACAACATCGACCCTCTCATGTAAAAGATTGGGAGTTTGTGGATCCTAAATTCTAAGTCATAAAAAAATCCTTTTGAGTTATTCTCAAAAGGATTTTTCATTTTAAAATCAACCGCACTTTATGGCTGACTTAGAAATGCTTTGGAATAATTGATTTTTAAGGCATCCATCGAGGGCATGTGTCCCTTTAAACGCTTTTTGAAATCTTCATAATTTTTTGATCCTTTGGGAGACCAAGAAACTTCGGATAAAGCCAAAGCTCTCGGATAGGTCATATATTCCGCATAAGGCAAATTACTGACATATTCGGTCCATAAGTTGGCCTGAATGCCCACCACATGTTTTGCTTCCTCAGCCGTTAATTCTGGCAAATCGGGTTCAAAAGAGTAACATTTGCTTAAAGGCAAGAATCCTCCGATAGCAATAGGTTCTGTTTTAGGATCCGCTTGGTAATAATCAATGTAGAAAAATGAATTAGGCGACATGACCACATCGTGGTTTTGTTTCGCAGCTTCGATCCCACCTTTAGTTCCCCTCCAGGACATGACCATCGCGTTTGGAGATAAGCCACCTTCTAAAATCTCGTCCCAACCTAATAATTTTTTTCCTTTTGACGTAACAAATTTATCGATCCGGCGAATGAAATAACTTTGCAATTCATGCTCATCCTTCAGGCCTAATTTTTTAATTAAATCTTGGCAAAAACGACTTTCCTTCCATTGGGTTTTTGGACATTCATCCCCACCAATGTGGATGTATTGGCCTGGAAATAAGGCCATCACTTCGGTAAGCACATCCTCTAAAAATGTAAAAGTTTCTTCACGTGGGAACAATACGTCATCAGCCACTCCCCATTTCGTTTTCACTTGTAATATTTTATCCCCATTGGAACCCAATTGTGGATAAGCTGCCAATACAGCCGTCGAGTGACCTGGCATTTCAATTTCTGGAATTACCTGAATGTATTTGGAAGTGGCGTAAGCAACTACTTCCTTTATTTGCTCTTGTGTATAAAATCCGCCATGCGGCTTTCCGTCATATTTTTGGTCGCGGTAATGGCCCAACATACTTTCCTTACGCACCGAAGATATGGAGGTCAACAAAGGATATTTTTTTATTTCAATGCGCCAGCCCTGATCTTCAGTCAAATGCCAATGAAACGTATTTAATTTATAAACAGCCATCAAATCGATGTAGCGCTTTACCGCATCCACTGAGAAAAAATAACGGCCTACGTCTAGCATTAAACCGCGGTAGCTAAAACGTGGAGAGTCTTCGATCAAACAATTAGGGATTGTTAATGCAAGGGCCGACAATTCATTTCCATAAATAGGCGCAGGCATCAATTGGAGCAACGTCTGTAAACCATAAAAAGAACCCTTCCCAGTTTTTGCCTGAATTTCAACTTTTTTAGATGTCACTTTTAAAAGATAGGCCTCATCTCCTAATGCATCATTTTTGCTAAATACGATTCCTGAAGAAGCAGTTTTAGCCATTTTAACAGAAGCTGTTAAACCTGAAACATTTTTAATTTGTAAGGCTAACAAATTAGCCGATGGGCTAAATTCATCTGAATTTATGTACACGGAGATTCCTTTCTTGATCGTAAAAGTACCCTCAGCAGGTTTTAACGATTTTGGCAAAGGAATAATGTTGTATGCATTTTGGGCTAAAGAGCTCCAAGCTATGCACCAGCATAAAATAATGAGTTGGATTTTTTTCATAGTTCTATTGGATTGAATCGTAAAGATATAGGATCGAATTTAAAATCAGTTGAATACTTTATTATAAATTTTAAAAGAAAAATGCTAATTTTGCGACCTAATAAAAACAATTTACGATCTAAATATGACAAAAATTTACAAAAAAGGAAAGTCCTGGCATAACAGCCTATGGATTTTCGTTTGTTGGCTTATCTTTTCAGGAACAGCCATTGCACAAACAAAAACAATTACAGGAAATGTGAAAGACACAAAAGGGGACGGAGTCCCTGGCGTAGCTATTTCGGTCAAAGGTACGCCTACAAAAGGTACCACCACTGATGGAAATGGAAAATTTAGCCTTGGAGGCGTAGACTCTAAGACGGTTTTACGTGTAAGCTCGATTGGTTTTGAAACCCAAGAAGTAAGTGTTGGGAATAAATCGGTCGTGGAAATCACTTTAGAAGAAAATGCAGCTAGCCTTGAAGAGGTGGTTGTGGTCGGTTATGGTGTACAGAAAAAAGTCAATATGACAGGTGCTGTGTCCACGGTCGATTCAAAAATGATTGAGAATAGGCCTACGACCAGTTTGCAATCTGCTTTACAGGGAACTTCACCTGGGTTAATTGTGACTAGAACCAATGGTCAGCCGGGTAATGAAGGCTTAGGAATTCAGATTCGTGGAGCAACTACCGCGAATGGATCCGTTGACCCATTAATTATTTTAGATGGGGTAACCGTTCCTGCCATCACTTTGCAAACGATGAATCAAAATGACATCGAGAGCATTAGTATTCTGAAAGATGCGGCTGCGGCGGCTATTTATGGAGCACAGGCTGCTGGGGGTGTTATCTTAATTACTTCTAAAAAAGGAAAGAATGGAAAAGTAACTTTTGATTATTCGGGTATGTCGGGCGCCGATTGGGCAGCTAATATTCCAGATAGAATGTCTTTATTAGAGGAAGCTAATTTCTCCAATTTAGCACGTAAAAATTCGGGATCTGGTCCTGAGTATTCTGATTTTGACTTGGAGCAAATTAAAAATAATGTTCCTTATTTAGTGAATCCTGCGGATACGACTCAATGGTTATTTTTCAATCAAGAACCATTAGCCAAACAAGTTTTGAAGGATTATACCTCGATGCAAATGCATAATATTTCGGCAAGAGGTGGTACCGACAAACTTAATTTCTTGATTTCAGGAGGATATTACAATAAGAAAGGTTTGTTTAAGGTGGGTCCTGACCAATTGACCCGCTACAATTTGCGTGTAAATTTGGGTGCTAAATTAACGAACAAACTATCTTTAGATTCAAGGATTGCCTATACCAATGAATTGACTGAACAAAGCTCTAGAGGTGCCAATGGACAAGGATTGATTTATGATATTTATCGATTGAGAACTAGGACACCTTTTTTTACGCCAAAAGGTCAATATAATGGGGCAGGTTCAGGAGCGACGACTTATGCTAATTTAGCTGAGGGCGGTTACAATAATATGAGCCGTAATTTCTTTGATGGAACCTTTACGTTCAAATTAGAAAATTTAGTTAAAGGATTAACGTTAAGGTCAGTTGCCGGAACACAATACCGCCGTGGTGATCGCTATATCTTTAATAGAACGGTGCCATTATGGGGTCGTTTTGCCGTAAATCGCTATGTAAACCAAGTAAACTCCTATTCGATTTCAAACGAAGTAACTAAAAATTTAAATTTACAATTTTTAGCGAATTATGATTTGAAAATCAATAAGCACACAATTGGTACTTTATTAGGATATCAGTGGGAAGATTTCCGTTATGTAAATACGGTCGCCGGAGCAAGTAACTTGGTCAGCAATGACTTGCCTACCTTGAACTTAGGTGATGATAAAACGAAAACCAACTCTGAGGCGATTGCAACCTATGCGTTCCAATCTGTTTTTGGGCGTTTTAACTACAATTTTGATGATAAGTATTTGTTAGAAGGTACGCTGCGTCAAGATGAAAGTTCGAAATTAGCCGAGGATGGTCGTACTAAAATTTTCCCTTCCGTTTCAGCGGGATGGAACTTACACCGTGAGTCATGGATGAGTGAATCTTTACAATTCATTTCAGAATTTAAATTACGTGGTTCATGGGGTAGATTAGGGGGAGCATTGGGAAGTACTTTAGGTAATTATGATTATGTAAATCAATTGAACCGAGGGTCTGCCTTAGTGTTAGGAGATTCTAGAACTTCATTTATTTTCCAAGGTTCATTGCCAAGTACGAACCTTTCTTGGGAAACCATCGAAACAACTAATGGAGGTTTTGATATCGGTTTAATGAAAAATAAATTACAGATCAGTGGTGATTACTATGTGAAATCTAATAAGAATATGTTGACACCTCAACAACTTCCTGCCATCATTGGTATCGCTACCCCTCGTAAAAACAATGGAGAGTTGAAATCATGGGGATGGGAATTAGAGGTTAAATATCGCGGAAAAATTGGCGATAAATTCAGCTACAATATTGGCGGTAACTTCTCAGACAATCAAAATGAATTAGTTTCCTTTTCAAACCGAATTGTGGTGGCGAGAGGAAATAATAGTTTGATTGAAGGTTATCCTCTCAATACAATTTGGGGATACCAAACAGCAGGATATTTCTCTTCAGCTGATGAGGTTAAAGCTTGGGCTTTCCAAGATAACCGCACGGGAGCAGGAGACGTTAAATATGTAGACCAAAATGGTGATAAACAAATTACGGTTGGAAAAGGAAGCAAAGCCGACTACGGCGATCTACTATTATTAGGTTCATCAGCACCACGCTATCTTTTTGGATTTAATTTAGGCTTTGAGGTGCATGGATTTGATTTTTCAGCCTTTATTCAAGGTGTGGGGAAAAGAACATTCCTTGCAGGATCCGAATCCGTTGGACCACTTTTAGTTACATGGAAACAAGCGATGGGCATTCACCGCGATTATTGGACTCCTGAAAATCCAAATGCTTTGTTCCCTCGTCCTTTTGTAGGAGCTACACATAATTTTGGAACTTCTGATAAATGGGCATTTAATGGTCAATATGCTCGTTTAAAAAATATCCAATTAGGATACACAATTCCAAGCGCGCTTTCTAAGAAGATTGGCGTTTCACGTGCACGCGTTTATGTATCTGGTCAAGATATCCTAACGGTTTCAGGAATGGGAAAATTTGGTACCTTGTTTGATCCAGAATCAGCGAATAATGCGGACAATGATTACCCGTATTTCTCAACAGCTTCTGTAGGTGTAAATCTTTCGTTTTAATCTATAGACATTTAAAAGAACATTGAAATGAAAAATTCATTAAAAAATATTTTAGCAATAAGTGCCTCATTTTTATTCTTCACGGGATGTGAAGTTGAGAGGCTACCAGAAACCAATATCTCAGATGCCACGTTTTGGCGTTCGGAATCTGATTTAAAAACGGCAAACAATTATTTATATACATTTTTGCCTGATTTTGGTACTGAAGACAACTGGTCTGATGATGCATTTGGTTTAGCATCAAATAATATTAGTGATGGTTCACGCTTAGCTCCTGCTACGGCAACGGCTGATTTTAATAACCAATATTTATTAATTCGCGCAGCTAATAATATCTTAGAAAAAGGTCCTAAAACGGGAATAGTTGCGGCTACTTTAGATCGTTATTTAGCCGAAGCAAGATTTTTTAGAGCTTGGGGTTATTTTAATTTATTGCAACGCTATGGAGGTGTTCCTCTAGTAACCAAAACGCTAACGGATGATTCGCCTGAATTATCTGCAGGATCTGCGACTCGTGAAGAAGTTCTTACGTTAATCATGGCCGATTTAGATTTTGCTGCGGCAAAATTACCTACGCCAACTGCCTTAGGAACAGCTGATTATGGTCGTATAGCCAATACAGCTGCTTTAGCATTCAAAGCACGTGTGGCACTTTTTGAAGGTACCAGAGCTAAATTTCACAACTATGGTGATTCAAAAAAATACCTTAGCCTTGCAGTAGCTGCTTCTAAAGCAGTTATGGATAGCAAGCAACATGATTTGTATGCAGGCCCCTATTTTAATATTTTCCAATATGAGGGAGAAGGTAGGGCTAACAGAGAAAACGTAATGGTAAAACAATACGGAGTAAGCTTAACGGACCGAGTTACATCTCACACCTATTGTAGAGGTATCCTTGAAAATGGAAATAAAAGCCCGACAAAAGCATTGGTAGATTCATACCTAATGAAAGATGGATTGCCGATCACAAAATCTCCTTTATATGTGAAACCAGTTTTATCTACGGATGTATTTGTGAACCGAGATACGCGCTTAAGTGATGACGTTTTGAAAAAAGGGGATTCTTATATTTTCACCAATCCGGTATTCAACGTATCTTCTTTGGTTTTCGCTAAGACAGGATTTACTTTCCGTAAATATTGGAATATCGTTGACTGGAATAACCAAGCATCTTTTATTGACCGTAACCTAATCCGTTATGCAGAAGTATTGTTAATTCATGCTGAAGCTAAATTTGAATTAGATGGAAGTATTTCGGATGCTGATTTAAATTTAACTATCAATCGCCTTCGTAAGCGTGGGGGAGTAGCTGAATTAAGCAATGCTTTTGCAGCGACCAATGGCTTACTGATGCGTGACGAAATCAGACGTGAAAGACGTGTGGAGCTAGCGCAAGAAGGTTTCCGTTACTGGGATTTAATTCGTTGGAAAACAGCTGAAATTGAATTACCAAAACCAATTTTAGGAAACTTTTTCTTTAAGGAATTTGGAACAACTGTGAAGGTGAATTTAACGGCTGATAACTTTATTGTCACTCAAGCAGCTAGTTTCCGTAAATTTGATCCAGCACGTGATTATTTGTGGCCATTGCCAATCAATGAGATCGCTCTTAATCCAAGCATGAAGCAAAATCCAGGTTGGTAATTTGCGCATGATGAAATCTAAAATCCCGTAAGTTTAATGCTTGCGGGATTTTTTTTGTTTCGTTAATTGAATATTTGTAACATATATTTCAGCTCCCTCAGATTGAATCTGAATGCGACCTCTAGAAGGTTGAACTTCTCTGGCCCGATTGACCAAGACTCCATTGAGGTAAACAATTATCTCATTTCCATGAGCGATGCATTCCAAATGATTCCATTCGCCCAACGGCTTTTCTACATCTTGTTTTCCTTTAAATCCGATAACATCTTGCCAGTTTTCATCCCGACCATACCAGTTGAGCCTCCCTTTATTCAAAACGGCTGGCAAACCTCCCTCCTGATATCGATAAGAACCCGCTTGCTTTTCTTTGGCCACTGAAGCTGTAATGCTAAATTTTTCAGACCCATCCCCCACCACCAATATATCCCCAGTTCCACCTTCTATGATTTGACATTCAATCGAATGCATCCAAATTCCAGTGAAACCACCATCTTCGCCGTTTGAATGCAAAAGCAGACCTGAGTCCCTCGCCTTATCAATTCTATTTCCTTCTGTTTTCCCACCCCACCTAAAATCAAGGGCCAATCGATAATTCTCGTATTGCTTTTTAGTGGTGATACAACCCCACTCCTCGCCCGAGATTCTAATTTGTTGGTCCACCACCGTAAAAACATGTTGAGGATCCATATTTTTACCCCTTTTTTGAATAAAAGTATACCAACCCTTTAAATTTTGTCCATTAAATAAGGAGGTGGGGTTTCTATATTTAATCGAATTGGGTTTTGTAACCTGATGCATTTCTTGTCCGAAGAGGATTGAGCCGAAGGAGAAAATCAATACAGTTAAGATAAACTTTGTCATTTTCATGTTTAAAAATTTTAATTTAAACCTTCAGCGAAACCAAAAAATCATCCATGATCAGGCAAAGAGCTATCTAAAGTTGAACAGTAAGGGAAAAATAAAAACAACCACCATCGCCCAAAGAATATAGACAGGAAGGAAATTGGTTATCGCATTTTCCACGCTGCTTTTTTCGTCTTTCTTAAAAACTCGATTAAACAGTCGATAAGCGATAAAAACTAAATTGGCCAGCATCAGAAAATTAGCCCCTAAAATAGCTAGCCGATTCGGAGTTATTCCCCATTCTGAAATTCTAAATAGAATAGCCGTAAATGCGATTCCATTGACAACCATCGTGACAACAGAAAGAGCGAGTAAAATAACGAGGCTCCAAGAGTTCCCAAAATCTTTAGACGTTTCAGCTAAAGAGAACAAGATGATGGCCATGACGCCAAGCAACAATAAATTAAAAACAAGCAAAAAGTTCCGATCATTGTAGGGATCCTTATCTGAAAACAAAACGGCGCCCAAGTAAACGATGAGCATAATCAATACTACAGGGCTACAAATTTTAGCAACAACTGGAGAAACTTTATTGACCAATGATGGGTTTGATTGTGTCAGAAAAGTGGAAATAATAGGCAATGCGGCACCCGCAAAAACAGCTAAATAATCGAAGTAAAATTCCTCGATTTTTACCCCTATGGCCTTAAATAAGCCGATAACGATCGCAGTAAACAGCCCTCCGACAATCACCAATATGCCACTCAGGATTAGAAAGTCTCCATTGAATCGCAAAAAATCCAATCGGCTTTCATTATTTCTCAAATCAAGACCTACGTAATTAATTCCCATGAGTGCCCATAGCAAAAACGGCACATGCAAACAGGCTAATATGATGGTATCGTTATTAGGCAGATCCGGCAAAAAATTAATGTACACTGCCGCTATTGTGAATGCCGCCGCAGTAAATAATATACGAGGCAATGGGATATTTCGTTTCCAAATAAAATAGCTAGCCAAAGCTGGAAAAACGATAAATCCAATGTTGCGTGTATAAAAAAATTCTGGTTTGATTGGAAAAATCGCCGGTATTTTAGCGATTAAACCTGCGGCTAAAGAAGCCAACAATATAAAAATCCAATCATTTTTTGTTCCCCATGAAATCTCTGAACGTTCGTAACTTAACCGAGCATGCCAATATTGGGCCAATTTATCATCCTTTATTTCAGGGTAAATAGCATTGAATGCCTTCGCAAATGCCACACTGTTTGTTCGGTATAATTCCTCTAATTGATCTGGGTGATTGAGTTGATTTAATATTTGTTGGCGCATGGTTAATAGATTATATTGGATTAAGCAAAAAACTCATCCAAGGTTGTTTACTGGATGATTTCAAAAACTAACGCTCAAATTAAACTTTTATTTTTAAATACTATTTACCGTTTATAAAATAATCCATATACGAATAGCCGCTTTAATTAGTGTTCTAATTAAAAAATCATTTTATCTTTGAATACGAATAAACAAAGACCTAATTTACCCAAAAAGCATGCGCATTATATACATCTTAAGCATTACCTATTTACTTTTCGCATGCAAAAAAGAGGATTCAGTCGCTCAAATAATCGCATTGCCCGCCTCATTAAATACGTTGAAAAGCCAACATCCTCGTCTCATGTTAACCAATGAGCGAGTAGCGGAATTAAAAAAACTTCAGCCGACAGATCCTGTTTTAGACAAATACATAAAAGCAGTGATTGCCTCCGCGAATAGTATTGTGACTCGGGCCCCGTTAACGAGAACATTAATAGGTCCAAGGCTATTAGATGTCAGCCGAGAATTGCTTAACCGTACCTCACATTTGGCATTAGCCTATCATTTTTCTGGAGATAAAAAGTATCTCGATGCAGCTACAGCTAATATGAAAACGGTGTGTGAATTTTCGGATTGGAATCCTTCTCACTTTTTAGATGTGGCTGAAATGTCCAATGGTGTAGCGATTGGCTATGATTGGCTTTATCCATTTTTATCAGAAACAGACCGAGCATTCATTCGAAATGGACTAAAAACAAAAGGCTTAGATGAGTATAAAAAAATTTACGAAACGGCTTGGTGGGCAAAAGGAGATAATAATTGGAACCAAGTTTGCCACGGAGGATTGATCGTTGCCTCACTAGCCATCGCCGAAACCGACCCTAAATATGCGGACGAATACATTCCAAAGGCCATTGCGAATCTACCCTACTCAAACAAATTTTATGCCCCGGATGGCGCTTGGTACGAGGGACCGGGTTATTGGGCATATGCCACTGAATACCTTTCCTATGGCATGTCTGCCTTGCAAACGGCTTTGGGAACGATGAAAAATTTAGAGACAACAGAAGGTCTTTCCAAAACAGGCTTCGCTCCTATGTTAACGACGGGGCCGACAAATTACATTTTCAACTTTGCCGATTCGGGTGAAAATAGCAAAGGTACTACCTCGGCTGCCATGTTCTTTATGGCCAACACCTATTCAAACACGGACATTTCAAATTACTTACATAATTACATGTCGGCCACCTCGGCTTTAGCCAAACCTTTTCACGTGGTTTGGTACAGAAGTCCTAGCAATTCCACACCTGCTGTACCATTAGACCACTTGTTAAAAGGAGAATTAAATGATTTAGTCATAATGCGCAGTTCTTGGACGGATAAATTTGCCACTTGGATTGCGGTCAAATCAGGTACAAACAGTTCTCCCCATTCACATTTAGATCTAGGTAGTTTCGAATTAGACGCGGGGGGTGTTCGTTGGGCCAAAGATCTAGGCTCCGACGATTATAACCTAGATGGATATTGGACCATGGGAGTCGGCGGCAAAAGATGGTCCTATTATAGACTTGGTTCTTTAAGTCATAACGTGCCTATTTTAGGAAACAAAAACCAATACGAATTAGCCAAAGCTACCTTTTCTAGTACTGCATTAAATGTTTCTGAGCCTAATGCAGTCTTAGATTTAAGCCAGGCTTATCGCGATTATTCGAGCAAATCTACCCGAAAAATAAGTCTAGTGAACAACCGAAAAGACATAGTCATCGAAGATGATTTTAATATCAAATCGGCCACAGAAGTAGCCTGGGGCATGACGACGGATCAATCCATCGAGATATTGCCGAACGGAAAAGCCATTCTCAGAAATGCGACCATCACGACAAAAACCTTAGAAGCTGAAATCATTAGCCCCGCAGGAGCTAAATTCACGATTGAATCGGCTAGAAAATCAGCACCCGAAAAATTAAATACGGGAACGCAAAGACTAATGGTCAGGATTGCCAATCAAATAGGAAATGTTAAATTGCAAATCAAACTAAGCCCCAAAGGCTAAATCTAAACCTCCAATTTATGAAAAAACACTTGCTCTATGTAAGCTTAATTTTAATTTCTGCTTTGGCAGAAGCACAAGTAACTCCTCGTAATTTTTTAGCGAAAGCCTTCAGTAAAGAAATGGTGCAAAAGGCACTAATTTCACAAAAAGACTATAAGCCTTACCCAAAAACGCGTGCTGAATGGGTCAATATCATCCCAGAGGATGAGCAAAAACAAATCATTAAAAGAGCTGAATCGGTTTTAAATAAGCCCGTTCCGGTGATTGATGCAACACTTCTAATGGAATATGTACGATCGGGTGATCGAGAAGAACATGGTAAAATTTCGTTCGGAAAACGAAATAGTCTGATGGAGCTCGTAATCGCAGAGACACTAGAAGACAAAGGCCGATTTACTGAAAAAATCATGAATTATGTCTGGTCTATATGTGAAGAGACCTATTGGGGAGTTCCTGCACACTTGTCGGTCCAAAAAGCGAGAAGTGGAATGCCGGACGCGGAGGACCCGACGGTCGATTTATTTGGGGCAGAAACAGCCGTGGGACTAGCGCTGACCGACTATTTCGTAGGGGACAAATTGGATAAAATCTCTAAACTTCTTCGTAAACGAATCTACTTAGAGGTTAATAAAAAAATCCTCACGCCGATCTTAGCCCAAGAACGTTATAATTGGCTCAGTAAAACACGTGCCGTAAACAACTGGAATCCATGGATAATTTCAAATGTGATGTTGGCCAATTTACTTCTAGAGAAAAATGAAGCAACTCGGCTTTCACATGTATATACCCACATGAACTACTTAGATCTATACTTTAATGGATTAGGAGATGATGCGGGTTGCGATGAAGGTCCATCGTATTGGTTTGCCGCGGGAGCAAGTGCATTTGATGCACTCCAAGTATTGGCGTCGGCGACCAATGAAAAATGTGAAATTTACAAAGAGCCATTCATCCAAAAAATGGCCTCCTATGTATACAAAATGCATATTTCCAATGACTACTTCGTGAATTTTGCCGATGCGGACCCTACCTTGAAACCAGATGGTATCATGCTCTATCGTTTTGGTAAGGCGCTAAATGATGCTCCTTTGATGGCATTTGGTCAGTGGGCCACACAAAATTTTGATCCGGCCATCAGTATGACGGGATATCAAAAACACAGACATCTTTGGAATTTAATGGCTTTTAGTTCCATGCCAAAGGAAAAAATAGCTCATCCGGAGCTTGGCGACTATTGGTTTAATGATATCCAAGTAGTGACCGCACGACATAAAGACTTGTTTTTTGCGGCACATGGTGGTCATAATGCTGAGTCGCATAACCACAATGATGTAGGCGATTTTGTTTATTATGCGAAAGGTGAACCTATTATTATCGACGCAGGCCGAGGAAACTATACGGCCAGGACTTTTTCTGCGCAGCGTTATTCACTATGGTTTACTCAATCTGAATACCATAACTTACCATTCATAAATGGCGTAGGCCAAAAAGCAGGTCGGGAGTTTGAAGCCAGCGCAGTGAGTAATTTCATGAATGAAAAAGCGGCGGGAATGTCTTTGGATTTAGCGAAAGCCTATCCAGCGGAAGCAGGAATTAAAACGTGGAAAAGAACTTTGCAATTGAATAAAGTGAAAGGCCAAGTAGAAATCAAAGATCAGTTTGAGCTTTCTGAAAATAAGCAAGGGGTCCAACAAGCCTTCATGACTTTGTGTACGATTGATTCTTCT
>SXXW01000007.1 GCA_005791165.1 Cytophagaceae bacterium | reverse complement strand
TGCCAAGGTCGAGGTCGCGGGTTCGAACCCCGTCTTTCGCTCAAAACAAGAAGGCACCTTCCGGTGCTTTTGAGTTTTACAGGGACGCTTGGGTGGTGGAACTGGTAGACACGCAGGACTTAAAATCCTGTGAGCCGTAACGCTCGTGTGGGTTCGATTCCCATCCCAAGTACGATTAATCGACTGGAGACCTTCAAGCTTGCTTGAGGGTCTTTTTGTTTAATGTTTTTTAATTTGCATTTAGTACTTTTGTAACTGATCATTTTGAATATGCAAAAAATAGTCCTCACCATTTGTTCCATAAACTACTTAGCGCAAGCTAAAACCCTTGGTGATTCACTTAAAAAGCACAATCCAACATATCGATATTTTATTGGCCTAGTAGACCGATTGGATAAATCGGACATTCAAAAAGATCAGTTGCCTCCCTACGAGCTCATCGAATTGCATACCATAGGCATCGAAGATTTAGATGAGCTATGTGAAAAATACAACATCACAGAATTAAATACTGCCGTTAAGCCGTTTTTCTTAGATCACATTTATAATACCTATCCTGAAGCTGAAATTGTTCATTATTTTGATCCGGATATTGTGATTTACCAACCCTTAACTGAGATAGAAAAAGGATTGGAAAATAATAGCTTGTATGTAACGCCACACACGCTAAAAGCTTACCCCGACGAGTATGAACCCCAAGAAAGAGGTTTGCTTAATACAGGGCTCTATAATTTAGGTTTTATAGGTACCAAAAGGTCTGCTACGACAGCTTCATTTTTGGCATGGTGGAAAGATCGCTTACGAGATCATTGTTACATTGATCTAGAAAAGGGCATGTTCGTAGACCAATTGTGGGTGAACTTTGCGCCATTGTATTATGAGGACGTGTATGTAAGTCGGCATTTAGGGTTAAACATGGCCTATTGGAACCTACATGAACGCGTGATTACCAACGACAATGAGCCGTATTTGATTAATGAAAAATACCCATTGATATTCTTTCATTTCTCTGGATATAGTCCTGAAAAACCGACACAAATTTCAAAATATCAGAACCGATATACCTTTCAGGAAAAAGGTGATGTAGCCTCGCTTTTTGATTTTTATGCTCAAGCATTAATCGCGAATGGCCATAATACGTATAAAAAATTCCCTTGTTTTTATATAAAACCAGCGCCTATATTACCTCGCAAAAGGTTCCTTCGTGTTAGAAAGTACCTAAGCATGCCATTCCGCTGGCTCGTCAATTTCATTGACACCGTAAAATTATAAAATTGAAAACTCAACTCGCCGGTTGGCTTGTCGGCCCTCCTCCGTTTCATTAGAAGCAATAGGTTTTAATGAACCATACCCTTTCGACTGAATGCGATTTGAGGCTACGCCTGCTGCCAACAAATACGATTTAACGGCATCCGCACGCGCTTGGGACAACTTCTCGTTAATGGCATCCGTTCCTGTATTATCCGTATGTCCTGAAATCTCAATGCGCAGATCGGCATTTTCTTTCATCACGTCAACCAAGCGTTTTAATTCAGGATCCGATTCAGGCGTTAAGGTTGCTTTACCAAGTTCAAAAAACAAATTATTAATGGTCATTTTAGCTCCTTTGGCGATGGCCGCCATCACTAAATCTTTTTCATCTAATTCCAAATACCGCCCTCTCAATTTGCTCAAATCCAAGTTGATTGAACTCGGCAAAAACCCATTAGCTTTCGCTGTGATGCCATAATTTACCCCATAAGGAAGCACTAATTTATATAATCCTGTCGCTGGATCCGGCTTTGCCGTACCTAATAATTGGCCCGTTTTTAAATCCTCATACGTAATTTCAGCCCCCTCAGGCACCACATTTAATGTTTTGTTTAACACCTTTCCTGAGACTAAAACGACTGCCTCAGATGTTTCACTTGAACCAATTCGTGGACTTGACTTGACTTCTTGTTGGGCCAATACAGGTGCCTCCGCTTTCTTCGGCTCAGCAGGAATTTCAGGTTCCTTTTCTGCCGCCATTCGAAAGATATCTTTCTTCCCCATTGAATTTTTGCTTGACAAAAAATACGCAAAATCCCCTTTGGCAGATAAGCTATAATAAGCATCATATTCCTCTGAGTTTATAGGTGCGCCTACATTGACAGGTTTACGCCAAGAAGTCCAAGACTCATCCAAACGTTTAGAAACATATATATCTTGACTTCCCAAACCACCCGGTCGGTCAGAAGAAAAATACAAAGTCTTTCCATCGGCCGCTAAAAAAGGGGTTGTTTCCGAAAAATCGGTATTAATGCTTGGCCCCAAATTCTGCGGTTTAGTCCAATACCCATTCCTCAAAAAACTTACATACATGTCGTCACGATCACTATTTTTCTTCTCGGAAAATGCCAGCAAAAGCGCCTTCCCATCCATGCTTAAATAGCCATATTCATTTTTGCCCCGACTCAATTTTTCATAGGAAGGGATATTGATTTTTTCCGGAATAGACCACCCAGAAATCAATTTTTTTGCCATGGAAAAGCCACGCGTCTCGTAGTTTCCTTGCACATAAGCACCCTTCAAAAGGATGGTTTGTCCATCTGGCGAAATCGATAAAATCGTATTGTATTGATCTCGATTTAATGCATCTGGCATCCTGAAAGCAGTACTCCAAACACCATTCACATTTTCTGAATACCAAATATCCTGAGATCCCTTCACGGTTTCAGATCCCTGCGAGCCATATTTATTGGAGGGATGATTTTTTCTGCCAAAATATAAGGTCTTGCCGTCTGGTGCCATGACCGGATTTAATTCGGAAAATTCACTGTTGATCGCCGACCCTAAATTCTCGGGTTGCTTTTGGCCAACAGCCATTTGCGCAAATAAAATACCTATAAATAGCATTAAAAGCTTCCCCATTAAACTTCTTTTTTACCGCGATAAATCCATTTTTTTTCCATTTTTTCGGGTTCATAATGCATCAGCCATGTAACTAATTCCTCTGGGTTAGTCTCTATATGAAGCGCCGATAAATTACGTTCCTTCAAAAATCCCTCTTGGACCATGTGGTCTAAATGCTTGATTAAATGATCATAATAATGCGCTGTATTTAAAATGCTAATGGGCATTTGATGCAAATCCAATTGTTTCCAAGTCAACATCTCAAATAGCTCATCCAGCGTCCCAAATCCACCCGGCAGCGCAATAACAACGTCCGCCATTTCAGCCATCATTTCCTTCCGTTCATGCATCGACTGCGTCACATGACAAGTCTGAATCCCTAAATGTTTCACTTCCCAGGGCTCCATAAAGGAAGGAATTACCCCGATCAATTCACCACCAATGCGTAAATATTCATCCGCCAACACGCCCATTAAGCCCACACTTCCGGCCCCGAAAATAATCTTACAATCATGTTCTTTTAGTGAACGAACAAGCTTAATCGCCTCTTGCTCATATACGACGTTATGTCCCTTCGATGAACCACAATAAATCAAAATATTTTTAGACATAGGTCAATTTTTTTATAGCCTCCGCGAAGCTCGTAAACTTAAACGTAAATGTTAACTCTTTTTGTATTTTTTGACTTGAAACAAAATTTCCTCCCGTCACCAAATCGGCCATTTCTCCTAGAATAATGTTTAAAAACCATATAGGTATCGCCGGAAAAAATAAAGGTCTTTTTAGTTTTTTTGCAATCATTTTGATCATATCCCCGTGCCTAATGGGCTCTGGCGCCACCGCATTGTACACACCAGAAGCAGATGAATTAATCAACGATTGATGAAAAATTTCCACCAAATCATCGATGTGAATCCAAGATTGCCACTGCTTGCCCGTTCCTAAAATAGCCCCTATAAACCAATAAACGGGTCGGGCCAACACTCGGAAAATTCCTCCTTGGCTCGCCATAACTAGACCTGTTCTCAACTTCACCACTCGAATGCCTTGGGCTACAAAAGGGTCCACACTTTTCTCCCATTCTTTTGTGCATTCCGCGACAAAATCTACCCCTGGATTCGAGGTTTCTGTGCAATTTATTTCTCCCGTATCGGAACCATAATACCCAATTCCTGAAGCAGAAACAACTGTTTTTACTTGGTGGTTGGTGAGCGCTAATGTGTCAACTAACAATCGTGCGCTTTCAACTCTTGAGTCCACAATTTCTTTTTTACGAGCATCGGACCAGCGTTTTTCTGCGATCCCCGCACCGGCTAAATGCACAATCGCATCTACATTTTGTAAGGCTAAAGGATCCATAAAACGATCCCGCACATTCCATATAAAATCACCCCCTGATCGAGATAAAATAGCGACCGTATGGCCTTCAGATTTCAACTTTTCAGTCAATGCCCTTCCGATTAAACCCGTCCCTCCTGTGATTAAAATATGCATCAATTACCTTTTTTAATCGCTTTGTAAATGACCTCATTAATTCCGGTACGAATATTAGCATCGGAAATCTTGCTATTATTTCGAGTAGGATAGACACGATTAGAAAGAAACACATAAACTAAATCATGCTCTGGATCGATCCAAGTATATGTTCCAGTAAAACCAGAATGACCAAAACTCGATGCACTGGCTGAAGCAGCCGCTGATATCCCCGGTTTTTTCCGATCGACCTTATCAAAACCAATCCCTCGCCTTGAATTTTCTTCCATCGAAAAAGGATAGTTTGTCCATTGTTTTACGGTCGATTCTTGAATGTATTGTTGGCCCCCGTAGAAACCCTTTTGCAAATACATTTGCATCAGTTTTGCTAAATCATTGGCATTACCAAACAAGCCAGCATGCCCAGAAATACCATCCAAAAGTGCCGCACCCTCATCATGCACCCTTCCATGAATAAGTGTTTTTCTAAACAATGAATCATATTCGGTAGGCACTATTCTGGCCAATGGAAAATATTTCTCCGCTTGATAGACTAAGGTAGACGCCCCCAAAGGCTTATAAAAAGTATTCCCCAAATATTCAGGCCACGATTTCCCTGTAATTTTTGGCGCCATTTCAGGCAATAAATAATACGATAAATCCGAATACACATATTCTTTTTTCTCCCTTAAAGCCGAACTCTTAATGGCCTCAAATATTTGATTGGAAATAGAGCGATGTGCCCATAGATTTGGTCCTACTTGGACTGGATACTCGTCCGATTGTGCATAAGAAAGAGTGAAAGGCTTCCAGCGCGTCACCTCCGTTTTTATATCCACGCAGGTGGCCCATAAATCTTTCTTTTGGCGAATAATTTTCTTTACACGTTCTTCCCCCGCCGACTTCGTGAAATACTTCTCTACAAAAGAATATTTCATCTCATCTTTGGCATACATTTCATTGAATTTCTTGCTATGCGCAATCATGTCGGTGCTGTCAATATAATCTTGCCAAAAAGGAATCCAGGCTTTTAATTTTGCTTGATGCGTCAAAATATCCTCATATTTCAAATCCTTTTTATTGCTATTCGCCAGTGCTGGAATAAATTCCCCCATGGTATTTTGAACCGAAAATTTTCCTTGATCTTGCCAATGCATCAATGCAGGTACCGAGGTAGAAATCTTGGTGATCGACGCTAAATCAAAAATATCTGATTTTTTTAATGGGTCATTCGTTTCATAAATTTGGTTGCCATAGGCCTTATGATATATAACTTTCCCTTCCTTGGCAATGAGCACAACTACGCCTGGAGCTCCTTTAATTTTGATAGCCAAATTAGCTAAGGAATCCACTTGCTGAGCCAAATAATTTCCTTGTATTCCAACTGCCTCGGGCAATACATTATATTGCAATCTAGCCAAAGTTGGAGTCACAACCCCTAAACCAAAAGGATAGTCTTTCGAAGCACTTACCGGCATTTTCCCCTCTGCGGCAATTCCACCAAAAATCACCTCCGCCGCAGCTTCTTGTTGGGCTATCCCATCCTGATACGTCATAATCAATGCCGAGGCCCGATTCAAGTTTTCAAATTGGGTCAGTGTAAATGGATTGGCAAAATGAGTTACAATTGCTTTTGATGTGGAGAAGCGCTTCACCAAAGCTTGAATAGGCGCTTTGATGGCGTAATTATTGGCCGGTCGGTAAGAGATTCCATGAATCCCCACAAGCACCGTATTGTATTTTTCCAATTCCTTCTCAACCCGCAAAACAGTAGAATCAGGACTTAATTCATCTAAATAAAAATGTGCCATTTCCACATAGTTCTCGGCCATTTTTTGAAATTCTGTTGGGAAAACAGCACCATAATTAGCCTTCCCGATCGCCAAAGTCGCAATCTTTAATGTATCTAAACGCCTAAGCGGTAGAATGCTTTCACTGTTCTTTAAAAGGGTGATGGACTTTTCGGCTAATTGCCTTTTCAAAACCTCCGATTGGACTGGATTTAAATCCTTGATTAGGTCTTGTATTTGAATCGCTTGCAATTGATCTAGTCCGGCCCATGCTTTCGCATTCAAAATCCGTTTAACTCTTTTATCAAGATCTGCGATGGTTATTTCATTTTTATCTAATGCCGTCTTAATCGCATTAAATGCCGCGGGTACATCCACGAACGTTTCTAATATATCATTGCCGGCCAAGAGAGCTTTTACGTTTGCCGTACCTTCAGGAAACATTTTGGTAGCACCCTTCATGTCCATGGCATCTGTAAATACCAATCCCTCAAACTTCATTTCATCTCGCAAAAGTCCAGTGACGATAGGCTTAGACATGGTGCTCGCTAAAGACGCTGTGGAATCGAGCGAAGGAATACTCAAATGTCCCACCATAATTCCTTGGAGACCCTTCGCAATCAATTCTTTATAGGGAAAAAGCTCCAGGCTATCGAGCCGATTTCGAGTATGCTGAAGTACAGGGATGTCGTAATGCGAATCTACGCCCGTATCCCCATGTCCTGGAAAATGCTTAGCAGAAGTAATAATACCCCCTTTTTGAAGTCCGCGCATGTAGGCCAACGCCTTTTGAGTTACTAAATCCCGATTTTCACCAAACGATCTGAAGTTGATCACCGGATTTGCCGGATTATTATTAACATCCACAACGGGTGCATAATTAATATGCACGCCTATCCTTTTACATTGTTGGGCTATTTGAAACCCCATCTTCTCGATGAGCGCATCATTTCCCTGCATCGCACCTAGGGTCATTTGGTATGGAAATCGCACCGTAGAATCTAATCGCATGTTAAGGCCCCACTCCAAATCCATGCCGATAAAAAGAGGCACTTTTGATCGCTTTTGAAGCTCGTTGACCAATTGGGCCTGAACCGTAGGGTATCCAGCAAAAAGAACAAATCCCCCCACGTGATAATCCCGAATGATTGAAAACAGGCGAGTGGTATCGTACACTGGATTTGAGTTCCCGCGTGGCATTAATACTTGGCCAATTTTTTGATCGACGCTCAAGGTGGCAAAAACGGAATCTACCCATTTTTGTTGGGCATGAGGAAATAAATTAGTCTGGCCTTTTGCTGAAATACTTAAAAATAAAATAATGACTATGTGAATGCGCTTCATGTAAAAAATATCAAATTTTGGGTGGGCAAAATAATGTGTGAAAATACGGGAAATGCCTGAATCTTTGAGGATTTACGATTGATTTTTTCAATGTAATTTTCAATCACGAAAAAGGAATCGTAATTTTGGGGATAATTAAAAAAATGAAATCATGAGAAAAAAGATCGTAGCAGGAAATTGGAAGATGAATAAAACAGCTGCTGAAGCAATTGCTTTAGCGAATGAAGTAGCCCAATTAGTTAAAACGGATGTTTCAAAAGACGTTCAAGTAATTATGGCTCCTCCCTCTCTATTTATTTCTGAGGTAAATAAAGCTGTTTCAGGCATCTCTAATTTAGCCGTTTCCGCTCAAAATTGCCACGAAAAATCCTCTGGTGCCTATACAGGAGAAATATCAGCTAACATGTTAGCCACTTCGGGCATTTCTTATGTCATTTTAGGACACTCAGAGCGCCGACAATATTTTGCGGAATCAAATGCTCAATTAGCTGGCAAAGTGGACTCAGCCTTGGCTGCTGGCTTGACCCCTATTTTTTGTTGTGGAGAAAGTTTAGCCCTTCGTGAAGGGGGAGAATTTTTAGCTTTTGTAGCCCAACAATTAACCGAAAGTTTATTCCATTTATCGGCCGAGGATTTTGCTAAAGTGGTGATTGCTTACGAACCCATTTGGGCAATAGGTACAGGATTAACGGCTTCTTCTGACCAAGCACAAGAAATGCATGCTTATTTACGTGGACATTTGGCCACAAAATATGGCCAAAACGCTGCGGATAATTGCTCCATTTTATATGGTGGAAGTTGCAATGCAAAAAATGCGCAAGAATTATTCGCCTGTGCAGATGTGGACGGTGGCTTAATAGGTGGTGCTTCTTTAGTTGCAGCTGACTTTATTACCATAGCTACTTCGTTTTAAAGAAATAAAAAACAGCCATAAAAATGAAACGTTTTTATGGCTGTTTTCTATTTTGAGTAGGTCTTAAACTCCTTCCGCCACCACTTCCTTCACCTCAGGAATCATACGTGTCATTAACGCTTCAATCCCGGCTTTAAGCGTCATTTGGGAAGATGGACAACCTGAACAAGACCCTTGTAAAAGTACTTTTACTTGGCCTATCTCCTCATCAAAAGAGTGAAAAGAAATGGCTCCCCCATCCGATTCTACGGCAGGTCTTACATATTGCTCCAATACATTTTTAATTTTTCCTATAATCTCGGTATCCGAATCATCAGAGCTGCTATCAGCAGCAGATTCAGGCAATGAAAATACTGGCTTTTTCTCTTCGAAATACTTTTTCAAATACTGCTTAATGCCAAATAATTCATCTTCCCATAAAGTCGCCTCCCCCTTGGTGACCGTAATGAAATTACTCGTAATAAATACCCGACGAACAAACTCAAATCCAAAAAGAGCCACGGCCAAAGGAGATGATTTCTCTTTTGTCAAGCCATCAGCAGGTTGTGAATAATCAAATGAAAGTCCTTCTGGCAATAATTCCACATTGAAAACAAATTTCATAGAATGTGGATTAGGGGTAGACTCAGTATAAATATGTATTTGTGGCGTTTCCATAATTCATTTTAATATTAATAACAAAGGTAGCTCCAATTATGTTTCTTTAAAACAAAAAAACCTAGCATGAAAATGCTAGGTTCTTGATAGTTTGTTGTAATGAATTACTCAGCAGCCTCAGCCTTTTTTGCTGGAGCTTTCTTAGCTTTTGGAGCCGCCTCAACAGCTACTTCATCTGCTACAACTTCCGCTACTGGAGCAGGAGCCGCTTTCTTTACAGGTGCTTTTGCCACAGGTGAAGCAGCAACTGCTGGCAACACATGTACAAATGAACGACCTTTAAATCCTTTTTTAAATGCAACCACACCATCTGACAAAGCAAACAATGTATGATCTTTTCCTAATCCAACATTCTCTCCTGGATTATGAGCTGTACCTCTTTGACGTACAATAATATTTCCTGCAATAACTGCTTGGCCACCAAACAACTTAACGCCTAATCGTTTACTATGTGATTCGCGCCCGTTTTTGGATGATCCGGCGCCTTTCTTATGTGCCATTTTTTTATAAATTTATGCGTTCAAAACGCTAATTGTAGACTTATTTTAAAGTAATTGACTCAATTAAAACTTTGGTCAAGTTTTGACGGTGACCATTCATTTTTTGATAACTCTTTCTACGTTTCTTCTTGAAGACCAAAACTTTTTCTCCACGAACGTGTGCAACAATTTTTCCTGTGATTTTAGCTCCCGCTACTGTGGGTGCTCCTACGGTCACATCTCCGCCTTTGTCAACAAGTAATACCTTGTCGAAAACCAGTGCAGCGCCTTCCTCGCCCGCCAAACGGTGGGTATATACGGTCCGGTCTTTTTCTACTTTAAACTGCTGCCCGGCAATTTCTACGATTGCGTACATTATATTATGTATTTAAGTGAATCCCACGAGGCCAGGTCTTTACCTTTAAAAGCCCTTTAAATGGGGGTGCAAATCTAAAAAGATATTTTCAAATTTACAAGTGAGGAATAAATTATTCGTAAATAAATTCCCCAAAAGAACTTCTGATGGTCAGCTTTTTACCTGAAAAAGCCTCCACATGACCGACTATTTGAGCTGGAATTCCGAAGGATTCGGATATCTGAATAATTTCTTCTGCGCGTTCAGGAGACACATATAATTCCATGCGGTGTCCCATGTTAAATACTTGGTACATTTCCTTAAAATCCGTTCCGCTTTCTTTTTGAATTAAATCAAAAAGCGGCGGAATTGGAAATAAATGATCTTTCACGACGTGTACATCGTTGACAAAATGCAAAATTTTGGTTTGCGCACCACCTGAGCAGTGCACCATGCCGTGGATTTGAGATCTCATCGACTTCAATATGGCCATAATCACTGGCGCATAGGTCCTAGTCGGAGATAATATGAGTTGGCCCACATCCAAATCCACACCCTCCACAACATCCGTTAATTGCTTAGATCCTGAATAAACCAATGACTCAGGAACGGAAGGATCATAACTTTCTGGATATTTTGTAGCTAAATATTTAGCCAAAACATCGTGCCGAGCAGAAGTCAAGCCATTGCTTCCCATCCCCCCATTGTATTTATTTTCATAGGTTGCTTGGCCATCAGAAGCCAAGCCAACAATCACATCTCCTGCCTGAATATTAGTATTTGAAACCACATCACTGCGTTTCATACGGCCTATGGCCGTACTATCCACAATAATCGTTCGCACTAAATCCCCCACATCTGCCGTTTCCCCACCCGTGCTATAAATTCCCACGCCATGATCGCGTAACATTTGCAAAACTTCCTCGGTTCCGTTGATAATCTCGGCTATAACTTCTCCTGGAATTACGTTTTTATTTCGCCCTATCGTAGACGAAAGTAGCATTTGGTCCGTTGCCCCCACACAGATCAAATCGTCTGTATTCATCACCACTGCATCCTGTGCAATGCCGCGCCAAACCGAAATATCTCCTGTTTCTTTCCAATACAAATAGGCCAAAGAAGACTTTGTTCCTGCTCCATCCGCGTGCATAATGTTGCAATACGCTGGGTCGCCGCCCAAAATATCGGGTGAAATTTTACAAAAAGCGCCTGGAAAAACTCCCTTGTCTAGATTGGCAATCGCCCGATGAACATCTTCTTTTGAGGCAGAAACCCCTCGTTGCATATAGCGATCAGACGACATAATTTATGAAATTTTTAATTGAGCAAACTCTTTGGCAAAATAGGTTAAAATCACTTGGGCTCCTGCACGTTTGATGGACAACAAACATTCCAGCATGGCCTTTTCCCCATCAATCCAACCTTGTTGGGCCGCCGCTTTTACCATCGCATATTCCCCTGATACATTATAAGCGGCGATGGGCAAATGCGAATTTTCCCTTAACAGAGAAATGATATCTAAATAGGCCAAAGCCGGTTTGACCATTAAAAAATCGGCCCCTTCGGATTCATCTAATTCCAATTCGATTAATGCTTCACGGCGATTAGCCGGATTCATTTGATAGGTTTTCTTATCGCCAAACTTAGGCGCAGACTCAAGTGCATCCCGAAAGGGTCCATAAAAAGCGGATGCGTATTTAGCTGTATAGGCCATAATACCCACATGTGAAAATCCCGCGTCGTCCAATGACTCGCGCAAATATCCGATGCGGCCATCCATCATATCTGAGGGGCCGATCAATTTAGAACCTGCTTGTGCTTGGGCAATGGCCATTTTAGCTAAAACAGGTAACGTTTCATCATTTAAAATTTGGCCTCCTTGAACAATTCCGTCGTGCCCATCCGAACTGTATGGGTCCATCGCAACATCCGTTAAGAGACTGATTTCAGGAAATCTTTTGCTTACTTCATAAATGCTCTCTAAATAAAGAGACCCTTTTTTATGGCTTTCTGTAGCCATAGAGTCTTTTTTTGACTCTGCAATTTGAGGGAATAGGGCAAACGATTGGATGCCCAATTGGACACATGATTCAATTTCTTTTAATAATAAATCCGTTGAGTAGCGATAAATGCCGGGCATGGATTTGATTTCGGTGCTTACATTTTTCCCCTCCATGACGAATAAAGGAAACAACATGTCCTTCACGGAAAGTCTAGTTTCCTCGACCATGGAACGAATTACAGCACTTGAACGATTTCTACGGGGCCTTTGTAACATCGAAATTAAATTAGAAAACAAAGGTACAGAATATAATTTTTATTGCGATAATTTGTTCTGAATCTCGTTCAATTTGGCTTGTAATTCGGTGACCATTCGCACATATTCAGCAAACTCTTTCCGAGTAACAAAACCATATTCTTGGAACTTTGATTCTTCTTCCCAATTTGGTGTTTCTGAGCTATTTTTAACTTGAAAAAAATCAGATAATTCAAATTCCAAAATTGCGGCAATTTGCATCATCCTGGACAAGGAAGGATCTGTGATTCCTCGTTCAATTTTCGAATAGGCCGACATGGTTATGCCTAATTGCATAGACACATACTCTTGGCTATAATCCTTAGCATTTCTAATTTTTCGAATTCGAGCGGCGAAGTCTTTCATAACTACAAAATTCTAAAACAATTAGAAAATTGATAGCGCCCTCATTCGACATAATATATACTTAAAAGAAAATAAGTAAACTTATATTTCAATTCTTTAACATTCGCTCAAATAAAAAGCCTAAAAAGAAATATTATTTCCTCAAAATTGAGTCGGCAATCGAAAAAAAACTAGAAAATTTTGTTGAGCTGAAGTCCCACCGTAGAATCTTCCGATAAATCTAATCCTGAATTTCGTAAAATGGTGGCCAATGGTCCGAATAAATCCTCCGACCCTAATACCCAAACGTTCCAAAACTCAGTTAACGGTGCTTCATATACTTCTTCGACTATCCTAAAAAAATCAATTGTTTCATATCCTTTTTTCAAATGTCCATAGTGAGCATTCATCTGTTGCATCACCTCTCGAATGGACTTAGTGCCCCTAAATTTTTGTTGGATTAATAAGTCTAAACCCAAGGCAACAATTGCTCCTTTAAAATAAATGGACACTCGCTTTCCAGGGGTGGAAGAGCCGTAACCGTCGAGCCATAAATCCATCGAACTCTGGGTGAGCGACTGAACCGAATAACGATCTCGGTCAAAATGTAATTTCAAATTCCCCAAGAGTAAATTCAAATATTCCTCTTCATGAATGACGCCTGAGGCTTTTAAAAACCAATCCCCCAAATATGTCGTCACGCCTTCCACAATCCAGGCCGTATCAAAATACGTAATTTCGCCATAGCGATAAGGCAATAATGGCTTTGGCCTTATGGTGGCAATATTCCAAACATGAAAAAATTCATGCGAAGCAAGTCCGATTAAATCATCGTAACATGCTCGGTCCTCTGGGCCCATGACCATCATCGTGGATTTGGTATGTTCCACTCCGTGATAAAAAGGTTCAGGGCAAATCCAATGTAAAAAATGATATTTCTTCACCGGCAATTCCCCCATCCAGGCACATTGATAAGCAACAATTTTTTGATACGCGTCAATCAATTGTTCCGTAAAAACAGTGGATGGGCCTATGCCCTGAATAAAAAATTGGGCCCCGGCTTCCTTCCAGGAAAATGAAAAGATTTTTGTCGCCGCAAGAAAAGGGGAATCCACTAATTCCCGATAGGTTCGCGCTTGAAACACATCATTTTTAAAAGCCAAAGAGGTCGCAAATTGCCATTGGCCCGGAAATTTGATCGTCACTTCGCATCCCTGATTTTCAAAACCTAGGGGACAAACGAGGCAATTGACAAAATTAATGTACAACATTTCCGCATTTGCCACCGAACCTCCCGCATCTCGCTGAACCGCAAAATAGGTATATACGATCTTAATGGGTACAATTTCTGTGCAATTTATTTCCCAAACCGAAGATTCAATCTTGGCTATTGAAACCTGTTTTTCTTCCCGATAGGCTGTAATTTCAGGTATGTTTTTCGCAAAGTTTTGTACTTGATATCGCCCCGGTCGCCAGATAGGCAATCCTATTTTCAGCCTCCCCAATTTCTTAGGTTGGAACTCACAGGTTATTTGGAGCCAATTTTCTTTGGCGACGGATATACTATATTTCATGCCATAACTTCTTGCAAAATTTCCCAAGACCTAAGTTCACCGAAGGACTCCATATGCAACCGATAAAAATACAAAAGTCCGGACAAATATTCCTTTCGTTGGGCCCTAGAAATTATAAAAGACTCGCCATAATTGGCCATAACAAGGTCGCTCAATAATGTAGCATCAATGGCATTTGCCCCTGAAAATTGAGACTGTTTTAATTGGTCGATCAACTCCTCCGTACTTCCGGGTGCAAAGCCTAAAAATGAGGCCAAATTCCAAAGAAATTGGATATGAAAATTTTCATAATTCCCTTGGGCTCCATCCAAAAATTGGAACGATTCCTCTAAAAAATCATACAAAGGAAAATTCGCTTCTTCTTCTTTTAAAACTTTGCCTAATATCTCACTTAAAAATAAAGCAATACTTGATTTGCCTACATCAAAAGGAATTTGGCGATAAGGAAAATAGCATTTTGCTTCTGAAATTCGATGAAGCCCACGGCCTGGTTTGTGAAAAACTTCTAGGTCCAACAGGGTCAAGGGTTGGAACAGCGCCATTTTGTGCTTCGCCTTGGCCGACCGTACCCCATTTTCTATGTAGGATGCAATTCCGAATTCGGCGGTGTAAATAGTCACCAACAACGATGTTTCTCGGTACTTTAAATTATGTAGAACAAGTCCCTTAGTCTTGGTTTGCATCGTCCATATCTAAACCCAACTCCATGGTTAATTTTTGCATGATTGCGTCGACAGAATCTTCCGGATTAAAGCGTATGGGCTCTCTAAATTCTACCGTTAAATTTGTATTCCGCTTTTTCATCAACAAGCCTTTTTTATCAAAAGCCCTTCTAAATCCATTAATTCGGACAGGCACAACCAAAGGATTTTCGCCCTTTATTAAATGGGCCGTCCCTTTTCTCAGGGGCGCAAAAGCGCGTGTGGTTCCTTGGGGAAAACTAACCACCCAACCGCATTTTAAGCCTTTTCCTATTTTGGATACCGCCTCTAAATCCACTTCGCGTTTTACATCTTCTCCTTTTGCCCTCCAAGAACGATTGACTAAAATAGCCCCCGCTTGCGCAAATATTTTTGGCAACAAGCCATCCTCTTTCATCGTCTCAGCCGCTGCGACATAAAATAAATTAGACCTTGGGGCCAATAAATAAATGGGGTAATTGATGGAATTTTTAATACCCCATTTGACCGAAAAAAAGATATGATACAAACAAATCACATCCATAAAATAGGTCTGGTGATTGGGCAAAAAGAGGATTCCATTTTCGGGAAGTTCGTCCAAATATTCCGTGCCCTTGATAATGGTCTTATTGTAAAAACGCAAACGGCTATAGGTCAAAAACCCCATGACGATCATGATGATACGCTTGAAAACGATTGGATTGCCGAAAGGATCCCTTTCGCCTATGCCAAGCGTATCCATAAATTGAAATAATTTTGTCAGTTTGGATGCCATAATGATGGGTTAAAATCCGCCTTGTTTTGTTTTAGGTTTTGTGGACTTAGGTGCTTCTTTAACAGGGGCTTGCTTTTTGGCATTCACTGCTTTTTTCGTTACGCTTGTTTGTCTGTAATACAACAAAAAGCGTTTCAAAAAAGTATCCTTTTCATCTGCCGCCGCTTCCACTACCCGCACAATATCCTTGTCTTTTTTATCTACTTTTTCATTTTTAACCGCTTCACGAATAGCTGCCAAAAATTGATTGTCTGAAGAAAATACCCCTAATTCGCCGTTAAAGTACGCAAAATAATACCAAAGATCTTCGGATAATTCCCAATACCCATAAAACTCTTCTTTGTTCGGCTTCTTAATTACCTCCATGTATCCTTTTACCGTACTATTAATATCCACGGGTCCCACATTAACTAAGGGCAATCCGCCCAGGCTATAAAATGAGCTTGTATTCGCCGACCAGGCCCAATGTACTTTTGAAAAATTTATGTTTTTGGCAAATTCGGGAGACACTTTGTCAAGGGCCATATGTGCCTGATCCATTTTCGTCCGAATAGGATCAACCAATGGTTTTTTCAATAAAAACTCCACTCTTTTTAGGTATTCATCGCGATCCTCCGGCTCATCGGCTGAAGTAGAAATGTAGCCTTCATCCAAATTATATTTAACAATCCGATCTCCCATTACTTTTAAAACGGTGGCCGGAATGGGGTATTGGATGCTTAGCCAAGCCTCTATTCTTGGGCTCAAAGTATCGGTAGACAAATTAATTTTACCAAAAGACTTAATTCCTTCGTTGCCCGTAAACAACTGAACAGGGCCATTGGCTTCCATTCTTTTCTGATCAATAAATAGCCTCAATTCGCTCGATTTACCTTTGATTTCATATGATTCTTTACCTTCATTCACTTCCCCCTGAGCAGAAAAAAGCACGGGGTCTAATTCATCTGAAAAAGGTCCTAAAAAAGTAGGATACAATTTATTATCGGCATTAATAAAAATTCCTGCCGTAACAGGTCTGCCAGCCTCATCGCGCAGATTGGCATCTAAACGTAAATTGGCCGATTCGCCTTTCGCATTTTCAAAGGGGATCCAAGCCGAACGGAAATTTTTCAAGCCAATCAAAGGCCGAATAAATCCCTTTAGTTTTAAGAATGGCATTTTTGAAACCACATTAACTTCTCCCTTGTATTGCTGATGTTCACTAAGCAAGATGGGAGATTTTTCAGGAATTAAGCCTTCTGCTTGAACCCATTGCAAAGGCTCTGCAGCAGATGATTTAGTTTTAGCTGAGGCTGGAGCAGGATTCTCCACTTTCAAGAATTCGAAGTTTTTAATAGGGATGGCCACTGTATCTCCATCGCTTCGTGGCAACAAGTAATTGGCTTCTCCCTTCCAGGCATCTGAATTAGCTTCGATGACACGTAAATCTGATAATTTATGGAGATTATTTAAAGGATCCAGCATAGCCCTTGCCCCAGAAAATGGTTTAAATTGGCCATCCTTTTGAATCGCAAATAAGCCTTTAGCCGGAAATACAAAAGCTGCACCGATAGCCACATGCTGAACGCCTCCTAATTGTAAAAACTGAGCTTTTAAATCATATTCAGCAGAAAACGCCTTAATTGATCCTTGCGTTTCTTGACCTGCGCTAGTCAAAATCCGATTTTTCAGGGTCATCGACGTACTGTCTAATGAAGTACTTGTACTGTCCTCAAGCCAACGAGATAGCTCGAAACCAGATTTGCCAAACATCTTAAATCGTTCAGCTTTCAGATCCCAAAGTGCTTCCGTCAAAATACTTTGATAGGCAATGTATGGGAAAATAATTGGGCTTTCTTCTCGGCTCGAAAGCGTTTCGCTACTCGGTTTAATCGAGACTTTTTGGGTCAATAAATTAGCCTCCGCTGTAATTGATTTGGTGAAAATGGCAGGCTTAAAAGAAGGCATCTGCCTTCCTATGCGCATTTCACTTTGATTCGTTTGCCAAAGAGAAAAGGCTAAATTAAAATGATTGGAGATAAAAACTCCATCCCCAAAGACAAGTTTTCCGCGGGCAAAAACCTTTTTATTATGCACCCCCATTTGCCCGTCTAGGCGAACTTGGTTTTGATAAAATGCAATCTGATTTTTTATGGGTTTCACCCAAAGGCTGTCTAGACTCGGGCGCCAATTTAACATATGGGCGGCCCATTTGGTCTCTGGAAATATGTTTTTTCCTTGATAATTTGATGCCATTTTTCCCTCTAGAGCAGTAGATATCAAAGAATCAGGGTAAAAGTAGGTCGACTTTTGAATAGACGAAAGGCTTAATATCTGCAATGTTCCGGAAGCGCGTAAGCCTAATTTATCCATCAGCAATGGCTCAGACATGATGTATTTGGCTTGTTTTTTATACAAATCCAAAGGAGCTTTACTGGTATACCTAAACCCAAAAGACTGGTCGGGCATTAATACTAGCGAAACCTTTAAAGTAGGAATGAGGCCGTCGGTATAAAAGCTTCCTTCAAACTTAATTTCTTTTTGGGTAAGACTATCTAATTCAATGCGCGGGACTTTAAAATAAAACTCTTTGCCATATACGCCTTTTGCACGCCAAGGCTCATTAAAATAGGAGATTACTCCCGTAGGGATAATGAGTTTAGGATATTCTGCCACGCCCAATCGGCCCGATTTGTTATTCGGCGGACTTAATAAAATAGTTCCCGCCCCATATTTAAATTGGCCCCCCAATTCTCTATTCCCCAAGGAGCCGTCTTTCAATTTGGGCAAAAATGTAATGGAATCTATTTCTTTAAAATTGACCGAAAAATTAGAAAAATTAAAATCAAACAAAGGGCCTCTAAACCGATAATTTCCAATTTTAATTTCCCCTTTAAAATCAAAATCCCTCCCTCTGCTAAAGACAATTTGCCGGTCTGAAGGGATAAAATTTGCTTTTAAGGAATCTGAAACCGTAACCTCTTTTACTCCTCGGACGATAAGTTTTTGAGCGGCTATGTCAATAGATATATTGGCGGAATCGCGGGAAATTTGATTCGCATTGGAGGCGACAAAAAATTTGTCAAAATCTTTTTTCGCAAATTGTACTTGGGCATAATGCCTCCCCATTTTGGTAAAGGACATGATGTCCGTTTTGGGATCATATTGAATGTAGCCCGCCTTAATGAAGGTATTAAAACCTGGCATCAATGCTTTATACTCCTTATTATTTTTCTCTAAAATATCACCATAATAAGCCCAATTGCGTTTAGACTCGATGAGGAAATTATACAGAACGCGCATTGGGTTGAATGTTAAAGTGCCTTGCAACATTTCGATTCGGTCAGGACTATAATAATCGAAAGATTCTATCCAGGCGGGCACTTGAGACTTTCCTGAGACGCGGTAAAAATCAATTCTATCTGTATTTCTTTTTAAAATAGCTAAGTCGGCGGAAATTCTAATTTGATGATATGAATCTTCAAACAAAAGTCTTTCCTCGGCTATTCCTTCTAATTTTTTAATGTGTAAGGTTTGATCTTTTGCGTACCAATTTCCCCGAATGAGAGGATGATACAAAGAGTCCTTCACTCCGATGTATGTCACAAAAGAACCTTTGGGGATATCGATAGAACCCTCGGGTGAAATCCAAAAAGAGGGTGCCAAAACACGGGCAATCATCTTTTTATTTTTCAGTATTTCTAGTTGGGCCGCCTCCCGCGAAGCCAATAGGCCCAATTTATTTCCTTGGATCCATAGTCGGCCTTTCGCTGTACCAAATGCCCCAACAATAGGTTCTTTTATATTTTCATTCGAACGAAATTCCAAATTAAAATTAGGCGCGCCTGTTTTTCGTTTTAGGGAAATTTTAGACATCCCTTCGTTGGCCTTCCCCTCCAATGTTAACAGAGATTTGATGCCCAAAAGACTCGCGGACCGAGGTAATATTTCCCAATCATTTAATGTTAGCTTGGAATTTGGGATTCCCCAAATAGCTCCTCCCAAATCCGCATCAGTACCTATTCCGAACTTATCCTTTAATAACCATGAGAATTCCTTGCTTTCTAATCGAAGGCTATCCTTGCCTATTTTGAATCGAACTTCGGGTTTTTCCCAAGTAAATCTTGGGCCGTCCAAAGCTTTGCTAGGTGAGAACCATGAGGATTGCTCATCATAATAATCGGCCACAGGAGCGTCTGATAGGGGCGATTCGGTATCCCAACCATCACTCTGAGCCGTTACTTGTAAAGTATCTGCTAATTTTGTTTTGATCGTGGGCCACAGAATTCGCAAGTTGCCTTGAATGCTTATGGTCAGATTTCCAGTTTGAATTAATTGTTTGGTATAAAACCAGGAGTCCAATTGCTCCGCCAAAACCATAGCAGTTTTAGCATCTTTTTGATCCAATAATTTTTTCCAAACAGCGATAAAATCGAAAAATAGTGGGGAATCATTGGGAATCTGCACCACATTTCTGATAAAGAAATAAGCCAAATTGGGGGTTCGAAATCCATTTTTTGGCATCAGAATGACTATTTCTTGGATCTCTGCGGTTTGTTGTTGGCTCAGAAATTTAGACCCCCATAAACTAGAAAACTGATCGCCAATTTTAGGAGCATCCTTAAACTTGCTCGTTGAAATCCAGGATTTAACTTCTTGGGCTAAGCGATCTGGTTTTCCTGAAATTGATTGCGCTTGACCTCTATATGAATAAACAAAGGCAAAAATTAAATAAGACAGAATCTTTATATGGCGCAACGATTTTGGCATAATCAAACTCAAAAGAAGGTAAAAATACATAAAAATTTAAGATATTTGGGGCTAATATTACCTATATGAATAACGTACTCTCATTGTTTTCAAGTATAAAAGCATTTGTTTTTGATGTGGATGGGGTCATGACGGATGGGCAAGTACATGTGTTGGAAACGGGGGAGCATTTTAGAAGTTTTTTTATTCGGGATGGTTATGCCATAGAAAAGGCGAGAGAGGCAGAATTTTCATTATGTGTTATCTCGGGAGGCGGACATCTTGGAGTCAAAAAAAGGCTAGAAAATTTAAAGTTTCAAGACATTTACATGAGTTTAGGCGGGCAGGATAAATTGAGCACCTACCTTTCTTGGCTTAAAAAAATAGGCATTTCGGAGGATCAAGTTTTATATATGGGGGATGACACGCCTGATTTAAAAATTTTACAAAGACCCAAATTATTGAGTACTTGTCCTGCTGATGCGATTCCAGAAATTAAATCGGCGGTTAAATACGTGTCGCCATATAAAGGTGGACAGGGTGCAGTTCGAGATGTCATTGAAAAAGTGATGAAATTACAAGGCAAATGGCCTGAATAAATACCAACACATGGCACTAATCTTACCGGTAAAAGGGGTATCCCCGCAATTTGGAAGTAACAATTGGCAAGCGCCCAACGCCACGATTGTAGGCGATGTCCAAATAGGCGATTTTTGTACCATTTGGTTCAATGCGGTGATAAGAGGCGATGTCAATAAAATCAAGATTGGCCATCATTCCAATATTCAAGATGGTGCCGTAATTCATTGTACTTATCAAAAAACGGAAACGACGATTGGAAATTATGTTTCGATCGCGCACAATGCCATTGTTCATGGATGTACGATTGAAGATTCTGTTCTAGTAGGAATGGGGGCCATCATCATGGATGGGGCCTATATTGAAACAGGTAGTATCATTGCCGCTGGGGCCGTTGTCACTCAAAATACACGTGTGCCTTCTGGCAGTATTTATGCGGGCAATCCTGCAAAATATTTAAAACCGGTAAGTCCTGAGGCGGCAGAAATATTCATGCGGACTGCGATGAATTATATCGATTATGCCAAATGGTTTGAGAAAAACTAAAAAGACTTAGACTCTAGCATTTCTTTGGCCAATGATTCTTCTTTGTTATACAGGTTCTCATCAAATAATGCTCCATGTCCAGAACCGGCTTCATTAAACATCCCGTGTTTGGCATACTTGAAAAATGAGTCGTGAATGACTTTGTATCCGGCATTTGCAGCATCTTGAAACCATTTAATTCCGATGTCCATGGTCATTAAACCGATGGGAGAAAATGAGCCCTTCGGGGCCGTAAGCTTGCGTGCAATTTGCATATTAATTAAGGCGGCATGTTCGTTCAAGCGACATTCTGGTAGGGGCCAACTCGCTTTTCCTGGCTGAATAAGTCCCCAGATTACGGCTCGATTCACAGGCCAATTTTTATACAAATTGGAAAGCTCGTCCATCGTTGGCCTATAGTCCCAATAACGATCTCCATCACAATGAATTTTATGTGCTGGGCAATTCCAACATTGCCCTACATGTCCTATGGCTATGTTATCTTCGATTTTACTTATGTAGTTGGATAAAATATCCCCATGAAAAACCATGTCATTGTGAGATAAAAAGAGATAATTGGCTTCCGTTTTTTCCCAAGGATATTGGTACCTAATGGAAAATCGAAACATTGGAATTTTAAAGAGTAATTTATTGACCCAATTTCTCTTTTGAATCTGCCACCATCCCAAAAACAGAGAGGGTTTATAATAAACGACATCCAGATCTTTCAATAAATCTCTCAATTGATTTTCATCAAAACCAAAGGGTTGTTTTTTTTCTAATTTGATGAAAATTCTACCTACATGATCTCCAGAATATTTAATTAGGGAACGAATAGCTAAAGCCGTTTGAAAAGGCTTTCCATACACATTAATTGCTATATCGACTTTTGCTGAAATACGCTTTAAATTAAAATACTAAATTAAATAAACTAATGAGAAATTCGAATTTTTTTAATGCTTAGAAAATCCTGTTGATTTTTCGCCTGCTCCAACTTCCACATTCATTTTATTCTCTTTAGTTGGCAATGGACACGTCGCAAAAGGGGTAAACTCGCAAGGTGGATTTAGCGATTTATTAAAGTCTAAAATAACGTTTCCATCCTTATCCGGCCTATCGGCATATAAAAATCTGCCTCCGCCATACGTAGATTTTTTATTGGTTAAGTCTCCAAATACAATAAAAAATTCGTCCACGGTTCCACCCGCTTCCAAAGTAAATTTCTGGCCCCCCTTCGTAAAGTGTAATACCCCCGGCGAATCCTCCAAATAAGTACGCCCTGTAATATCGGTGATGCGTAATTGTTTCCCTTGGGTAGGCACAAATTTTGCTATAATTCGCCAAGAAGTATCCAAAGGAAAATAGGTGATGCCCTTAAAGTTCCGCACATATTCTCCGTCTAAATCACGGAGTCGGAGCGCATATTTATCTCCCCGTTTAATGATAAACCAACGAAGCGATTTGTGTTCCAAAACAACAACTTTTTTATCTTGAAAAATGACCATTTCGGTTACCGGTTGGCCCAATGAAAACACTTGATTTGCTTGGCTTGATTTAAACGTTACAACTCCTTTATTCAAAATAATTTTACCCAAAAAAGAATCTGAATGTTCTGCGGGAAAATTAAAATCATTTTTGGGGTCGGCACCTATGGTATTTTCACCTTCTTTTAACCAAAATAATCCGGATAAATTAAGGTATCCATTTTCATGCTTTAAGCTGTCAATACGTATTTGACGAAAGGTAGCTATTTCCTTTTCGTAGGGATTTTTTTGGGAAAATGCAGCAAATGAAACAAGAAAAACGAAATAAGTTAAAAGCCTCATAAAGCTTGTACATAGTTTTTAAAACTAAATAATATTGATTGCCAACCCTCTCTCTGGAGCTCATGTGAATTTTCTGACTCGGGCTCAAAAAGCTCTGTTAGGGTTGTTTCTCCTCCTTTAGACTCGAAAATAACGGACATCTTTCTGCCATCGCCTAACACGATTTCTAATTTTTTAAATTGTTCTATTTGTGTGAAAGTTCCCCAAAAATCAAACTCAAAAGAACCGTCTTTTGCCGCCATGGTATAGTGAAATTCTCCGCTTTCGATAAGGTCATTGGTCGCTTTGGGACAATGCCAATCGGGAGAGGCGAAATTCCAATGAACAATATGCTTGGGGTTTGTAAAACAATCCCAAACTGTTTCTAATGAGGTCTGAATTTGTGTTTGTACTTGTATCATTATTTACTCATTTGTGCATCCACGACTGCAATGGCTATCATATTCACAATTTCTCTGGTCGATGAGCCTAGTTGCAACACATGTACTGGTTTTTTAAGCCCTAATAAAATCGGTCCTATTTTTTCAATTCCGGCTATTTCTTTGACCAAATTATAGGCAATATTAGAAGAGGATAAATTAGGAAAAATTAAGACATTTGCCCCTTTTTCAGCTAACTCACTAAAAGGGTGATTCTCTTTCAGCAACTCGATGTTGAAGGGTAAATGGGCTTGAATTTCCCCGTCAACAATCATATTGGGATTTCTTTGTTTTAATAGTTGGACCGCGCTTTTCATCTTTTTAGCGTCTTCTCCTTCTGCACTTCCAAAATTTGAATAGGTGATCAAAGCGATGCGAGGTTTGATATTAAACTTTTCGACTTGCTTGGCCGACAACTCCGCGATCTCAACGATTTCCTCTGCACTTGGGTTAAAATTAACCGTTGTATCTGCTAAAAATAAGGGTCCAAAACGGGTCATCAAAATATACATTCCTGACACTTTTTGCACACCCTCTTTTCGTCCAATAGCCTGCAAAGCGGGTCGAACTGTATCAGGATAATTGCGACTCATTCCACCAATCATGGCGTCCGCATCTCCCGTACTGACCATCATACTCCCAAAATAATTTCTTCTTCGAATGATTTTTTGGGCCTCCGCTTTGTTTAACCCTTGTCTTTGACGGCGTATAAATAATAACTCGCTATACCGATTGGCTCGTTCTTTATCTTCGTCCGCTATTGGCAAATAAGGATCTATAATTTCTACCCCTGGAAGCTTTATTGAATTTTCATTTAAAATTTGTTGTATTACCTCCTGGTTTCCTAATAAAATGGGCGTTGCAATCCCTTCCTGCAATACTTCTTGGGCTGCTTTTAAAACCGATAGATTTTCAGCATCAGCTAAGACCACTCGCTTAGGTTTGGTTTTTGCTTTGTTGATAATCACTTTCATCAACGTATTATCAAGTCCTAATCGCTTAGATAATTGAAGTTCATACGCTTCCCAGTTTTCAATGGGATGTTTGGCAACACCAGACTTCATTGCGGCCAATGCCACCGCTGGTGCAACCGTAATTAAGAGTCGGGGATCCACGGGTTTAGGGATAATATACTCTCGGCCAAAAACAATATTGTCTTGTCCATAGGCCAAATTAACAATGTCAGGAACAGGCTTTTTAGCCAGATCAGCCAGCGCATACACGGCGGCCAATTTCATGTCTTCGTTGATCACTTTGGATCTCACATCCAGTGCCCCTCTAAAAATGTAGGGAAATCCAAGAACATTATTCACTTGGTTTGGATAGTCGCTCCGACCTGTCGCAAAAATAATGTCTTTGCGAGCATTCAATGCTTTTTCATAAGAAATCTCAGGCGTTGGATTTGCCATCGCAAAAACAATGCAATCTGGGGCCATTGGCTTAATCATTTCTCCTGAAAGAATATCTCCTTTTGAAAGGCCGACGAATACATCTGCGCCCACTAAAGCCTCCGTCAAGCTTGTTTCTGGCGAAAAATGATCATTGGCAAATTCAGCTTTCCGCCCATCTAAATTGGTACGGCTTGGGTGAATTAGGCCTTTGGAATCAAACATTAAAATGTTTTGTTTTTGCGCACCTAAAGAACAATAAAGCCGCGTACAAGAAGTAGCTGATGCGCCAGCGCCATTGATGATAATTTTAACTTTTGATATATCTTTTTTGACAATTTCCAATGCATTTAGTAAAGCCGCCGCACTAATAATCGCGGTTCCGTGTTGGTCATCATGCATCACCGGAATATCCAATTCTGCCTTTAATCGCTCCTCAATCTCAAAACATTCCGGTGCTGAAATATCCTCTAAATTAATCCCGCCAAAGGTCGGCTCTAAAATTTTGACCGTTCGAACAAACTCGTCCACATTTTTGGTATTCAACTCAAGGTCAAACACGTCAATATCCGCATAGATTTTAAAAAGCAAACCCTTCCCTTCCATCACGGGTTTACTCGCTCCGGGGCCGATATCTCCAAGACCCAAAACAGCGGTTCCGTTAGAAATTACGGCGACCAAATTTCCTTTCGCAGTGTACTTATAAATATCTTCTGGGTTAGCAGCAATTTCTAAACAAGGATCCGCGACACCTGGGGAATAGGCTAATGTCAAATCCTTTTGAGACGCCGTTTCTTTAGATGGAATAACCTCAATTTTTCCTGGTCTACCTTTTGCGTGGTAATGAAGAGCTTCTTCTTTTAATGTATTTTTATCGGCCATATTCGTTTGTTGATGATAATCAGATTCTTGATAAATCTAGCGCAAGGTTACGAAATTATCAGGTGGAAGGAAAATTAAATTGCTATATTCGTTGAATTTTAAAAGCGAATTTAGAACCTATTTTACTTAGCTATTTGCAGTACTAATTCAAGGATAATTTTTATTTCATCACATGAATCCTTCATTTCATAAATTCAAGTCGATCATTACGCAACCCATTCTATTGAAGTTTTTTTTATTTCAAAAGCTCTCCTCTGCATTTTTTGCTGGTTTGAGCATACAACACTTTGATGCGGAGACTTGCGTCGTTCGCATTAAACTTTCGTGGTTTAATCAAAATCCTTTTCGGTCTATGTACTTTGCGGTAGAAGCTATGGCGGCGGAAATGTGCAGCGGGATGTTAGCCTTATCGCAGGTATACCAAAGATCCCCGAAAGTTAGTATGTTAGTAGAAGGGATGGAAGCCAAGTTTTTAAAAAAAGCTACAGGGGTCATATTATTCAGCTGCGATCAGGGAAAAGAAATCGAAATGGCGGTAGAAGAAGCCATCAAAACAGGGGAAAGTACTAAAATCACTTGCCTATCTACCGGTAAAAATTCGGATGGAATTGTGGTCGCTGAATTCAACATGCATTGGACTTTTAAAGTCAAAAACTAACCTTTTTCCTAATCAAAAATTTGCATGTATATTAAGGTTCCCGCCGCCAAGGTCATGATGATTAATGCAGCAAATCCCATAATATTAGCCTTTAAGTCATTCACATTTTCCCCCATAATTTGCTTATTATTTGAAATATGTAAAATAATAGCAATCAGCACCGGTGCTGTTAATCCATACAAAACGGCTGTATAAATTAAAGCTTTCATCGGCGAAATGCCTACATAATTCAGCGATAAACCCAAAAGCAATGAAAGGGCAATAATGGTATAAAATCCTTTTGCCTGATGGAATTTTTTATCCAGCCCTTGTTCCCACCCAAATGTCTCGGTGAAAATATAAGAGAGTGACCCACTTAAAACAGGAATGGCAATCAGCCCCGTTCCTATAACCCCGATGGCAAAAAGCAAATAGGCCAAATTTCCTGCCAATGGTTTTAAGGCCATGGCCGCTTGCTCAACCGTGTCTATTTGATGAATGCCGCCTTGATATAAAACCGTTCCCGTTGTTAAAATAATAAAGTACATCACAAATCCCGAAACGGTCATTCCAAAATCAACATCCTGATTCATTTCATGAATGATTTTTTTATTGACCATCACGTGATGCTTTTTGTGTTTCATTTCCTCTACTTCCACGGAAGCTTGCCAGAAAAAAAGATAAGGAGAAATCGTCGTGCCTAATATGCCGACAATAATGGCAATAAAATCTTTGTCAAATTTTATCGTTGGGATGAAGGTCGATTTTGCAATCTCAACAAGATCTTGTTTATACAAAAAGGGGACAATAAAGTAAACCAAAATAACGATGCAGAGGTACTTTAAAATAGAGGCTATTTGGGTATAGGGCAAATAAATGATTAGCCCCAGAAGTAAAATGGTGAAAAATACACTGAAAAACATGGCGTCAATCGAAGGAAAAAGTAAGTTCCCAACAGCGCCCATCCCTGCTATATCGGCTCCAATATTCATGACGATGGCGGGGGAACTAAATATTAACATGATGTACAGAATTGGCCTGGGATAATGCGATTTAAGGGCGCCGGTTAATCCTTGGTTCGTAACCAAACCTATTCTGGCACACATTTTTTGAATGGCAGCCATTAATGGAAATGCAACAATGGAAGTCCAAAGTGTCGACAATCCAAAAGCGGCCCCGGCTTGCGAATAGGTTGCAATGCCCGAAGGATCATCGTCGCTCGCACCTGTGACTAAACCAGGCCCTATTACTTTCCAATAACGAAGGATTTTTGATGTGATTGATGCCATGAATATTGCGCTAATATTTCACAAGGTACAAATTTCTAACCCCTTGCCTTCCTAGGCAAATTGGGCTTTTATCAAAAAATGCGCAAAATCAGAAAACTATTTTAAGGCGTGACGCTATTGAAAATCAATTTGGCTTTATCTAAAACCGTGACCGTATTATGGCTATTATCTAAGGCAATCACGTTTTTCGTATGCGATTGTATCAAATTACTTACACATATCTCTTATTATTTTCAAATGATGTTCCGTGTGCACCTCAATAAAAACATACGTTTCACGAACATTTACCTGACCAAAAAAAGGATGTTCAAAAAAGTGGTTTGGGTTGCAATTCCCTAATAAAAGAATGTTTTCTTTGGCTAGTTCAATGGCTGAATGTAAGCTCGATTCCGTGATTTCTTCCGTAGGTAAAATGCCTTTTGGAGCTTTCACTTTTCCTCTAGGGATTCTCTTCGTTAAAAATACATATGTTTTGCGCCAATTAAATTTAGGCTTATACTCATCTGGATTTGAACGAATTAAAGCAGCAACAACTTGATTCATTACTCGTAATGAATGGTCTATTTGCCAACCAATACTTGCGTTTGATACGGCCGCATTTTGTCTCTCAAATAGAGCGATATTCGCTGATAATTCCGCCAGTTGTTTTGCTATTTTTTCCATGTATTCTGAATATTTCCATAAATTTAAGCTAATTAAGAACGTTGCACAAAGCGATTTTATTATTTAGATTTAATCTTAAATTATATCGGGTGGTTAATTTTTTAAAGTTTTGGGTAAGGCTTGCGCTAAGGATATTTTGCCCCAGGGTAAACATCGCGAATCAGCAATATTTAAATTCCAAGGGTCCCCTTTTATTGGTGGCCAACCACCCAAATTCGTTTTTAGACGCGGTCATTATTGGCGCCTTTTATCAAAGAAAAATACATTTTTTAGCCCGAGGAGACGTTTTCCAAAATCCCATTTTTGGATACCTGCTCCGATCCATTGGCATGATTCCCGTTTTTAGGGCAAGGGAAGGGAAGGAACATTTGCACAGAAATAGTCACACCTTTCAGGAATCTGTTAACATCATTAAAAAGGGCGGCGCTGTTTTAATCTTCATTGAAGGCATTTGTTTAAACACACATGACATACAACCATTTAAAAAAGGCGCCTCTAGAATTTTAGAAACGCTGCATGCCCTTGCCGTTTTTCCCCATGTTCATGTCATCGGAATCGGATATAATTCATTTAGAGGAATAGGCAAAATTGTGAATATTGACATCTCTGAAATCACGTCCATAAAACCCATTATTGAACCGAGTGACCGCCTTGTTTTCAATGCTTCCGCGATGCAAGAAATGTCAAAAAATATCCATGTTCCGATGGAAAAAACATCTATTTCACATGGGTTTTCCTATTATTTCCACCTTCCCTATTATCGATTGATTGAATATGGTGTTGACTTGAAATTTAAGCAAACCGTATTTTTTGATTCGGTGCTTTTTGCGGCCTTGTTATTTACCTACCCCATCTACTTGGCTCTTTGGATTAGCTTTTTATGGGCCATTGGAATCCCAGTGTTAATCGCCAGCATACTCGTCTTATTGATGCCTATTTTGGGAGCCAAAATTATAAAATTAACTTAGCTTATCGGCAATTAATCGATCATTGGATAATCGAGGAACCTTGTTTTGTCCCCCTAATTTTCCCTCCGATTTCATGTAATTGATAAATGCATTTTTCTTCAACGGAGTTAAAACGAGTGTTTGCAAAATGCCGCCAACAATCAAGTCTTTGTAGTAAATATTTTGTTGCTGCATGGATTTTTCCAAAGCATCTTTAAACAAAGAAATGTTTTTCGGTTTCTTCGAAAACTCCACGAGCCACTCATGATAAGGAAGCTCGCCAGGAGCAGGATTAATTTGAGGGGCTATCGTAAACTCAACAATATTGGCCTCTGGACATGCCGACAAAGCCGCTTTCATCGCTCGCTCGACTTCCTCCGAAATAACATGTTCGCCAAATGCCGAAATAAAATGCTTAATCCTGCCTGTGACAATAATTCGATATGGGTTTAGGGATACAAATTTAACCGTATCACCAATGGAATAGGCCCAAAGACCGGCATTCGTTGTTAATAAAAGGGCATAATTTACGCCTAACTCTACTTCCGCCAAACACAATCTCTTCGGTTGGGCTGAAAAATACGTTTCCGTAGGCACAAATTCATAAAAAATACCTCCGTCCACATTAAGCAATAACCCTTCTTCCCCGCTTGAATCCTGAAAAGCTATAAAGCCCTCAGATGCTGGGTAGGTCTCAAGCACATCGACCTCGCGGCCTATCGACGACATTAATTTTTGCCTATAAGGTTCGAAGTTGACCCCTCCGGTGACAAACAATTGAAAATCTGGAAATAAATCGCCCACTTTTTGGCCAGTCAACTCCTCCAGCCGATCAAAATACATCTGAACCCAAGGTGGAATTCCTGAGATTAATCCCATCCGCTGCGTATGCGTTTCCTGAACAATCGCCGCAAGTTTTTCCTCCCAATCATCCATGCAATTCGTCTGATAAGTCGGCAATTGATTCCCCCTTAAATAACCAGGAACATGGTGATTTACGATACCAGATAATCGGCCTGTAGGTATCCCATTTTTAATATCCAATGCAGGAGAACCTGATAAAAAGATTAATTTCCGATCTAAAAAAGCCGCATTGCCACTGTAAAAAACATAATGCAAAAGAGCGTCTCTCGCCCCTTGAATATGAAATGGCATGGACTCTTTTGAAATGGGAATGTATTTAACTCCAGAAGTTGTACCCGATGTTTTGCCAAAATATGCCGGCTTTCCTGGCCATAAAATATTTTCCGCCCCCATGACCATCTCGTCGATATACGATTTTAAATCCTCATATTCGGCGATTGGGACGATTGATTTAAATTCTAGATAGTTTCTGATTTTGGCGAATGTAAAAGCCTGCCCAAAGATCGTATTTTCGGCTTTTTTTAAATGATGCGACAGCCAAAAATCCTGTCTCTCTAACGCATTTTGATGACTTAAACGATGTTTTTTGACAACTCGTTTAGCAAAGGGTTTGGCAAAAAAAGAACGAAATCCCATTGCTCATTATTTAAAAATTCCTTTAGGATCTGGCATTTTTTCGGCCAATTGGCTACCAAAATTCAAGTCCATTTGCAATATATCCAATGACCTGCATTCGTGAAAATAGGTCCACGCGAGTTCGTACTTTTCTTGATAAAAAGCTACTTGACTCCGCTTCATCCACCCATTGGCGTTCTTTGGTTCGTCTTTTAAAGACTGGGCCAACTCCGCGTCCGCTTCTGCCAAAGTTCCACAATCCTTGCCATCTAAATAACAACTCAAAAGTACAATGGCATAGTCCACGCGCATGAGCGCCTGAGTTGGATCAGAGATTAATCCTTTTGCCAATAATTGCTTAGCCAAAGGATAATCCTTTCGCTGAAATGAAATAACCCCTAAACCCCAAAAGGCATCTATACTTGACGTGTCCAACGCATTTACCAGGTTAAATCGATAAGTAGCAGTATCCAATTTGCCTGAGGCAACAAACTCCCAAGCGCGTTCAGCGAAGAAATTAGCCGCTTCTTTTCTAGATTCAAAACTTGCATCGCAACTAGTAATAAACTGGTCTAACTCCAATTTGTCTTTTTGTGGCAACGTTTTATTACCAAATAATACTTGGTATTTAACGGGCTTTTGAGCCCAAGCTAGCGTTGACACAAACATCAACAACATGATTAATTTTACTATTTTCATATCACAAATCTATCGTTTCTTTTTATTTCCTGGTGCGGCGGTCTTATATTTTGAATTTCTTCCTGGTCGATTATTGCGATCCGGGCCCTTCGGTCCTGGTTTGCCTGCCGTTTTGCCATTTGATTTAGGTCCGGTTTTAACTCCCTGAGCAACTGCCCCACTTCGCGTTAATCCATTTTTACCTAATCCTTTCAGTGCAGCTTTATTTCCGTTGGCTCTAGCCTTAATCACCCATTTTTTATCATGAAAGGCGCCTTTAAAATCTGGGTCCTCTCTTTTTCGCTGCTCGTCAACCGACCTCAGCATATCCTGATGTTCTAAAAATGGTGTCTCTTCCACTTTTATGTCATTTGGCAAAGATGAAATATCTATTTTTTGATGTATAATTTCCTCAATTTTATGCCAATGATAAGTCTCAGCTAACGTGATAAATGTGATCGATTCGCCCACTTGCTCTGCTCTTCCTGTCCTTCCAATCCGATGCACATAATCCTCGTAGATTAATGGTACGTCAAAATTGATCACATGTGAAACCTTAGGAATATCGATACCGCGAGACGCTACATCCGTCGTAACCAAAACCCGAATGCTGCCTTCTCGAAATTGCTGCATCGCATTTATCCGCGTGTTTTGACCTTTGTTGGAATGTATCACTCGAATTTGATCCACAGGAACAACCCTAAAGCTTAAATATTTTTCCACCTGGTTTACAATATCCTTGCTTCTACAAAATATCATAACTCTCTCAAATTCAGGGTTTTGCAAGAAGTGTGCAAGTGCGTTCAATTTGGTTTGAACATTTTGCGCTTCAAAAACAAATTGTGTGACTTGGCTTGCCGGAGTAGCCTGAGGTGTAACTTCAATTTTATGCGGAAATTCTAAAAATTCATGGGAAAGGTTTTCCACTTTCTCGGGAAAAGTTGCCGAAAACAATCCATTTTGACGCTTTTTGTAAGGTATTTTTTCTAAAATTTGACGAATCTGTGGCATAAATCCCATGTCCATCATTTTGTCTGCCTCGTCTAATATCAGGTATTTAAGATCTTTTGTTCCTATGGCTTCTTTCCGGTATAATTCTAAAAACCGACCGGGGGTTGAAACTAAAATATCTACCCCGGCTTCTAGCGTTTGGATTTGCGTTTTAGGACCTAAGCCTCCATAAAGAGCTAAAATTCTTAAGTCGGTAAACTGTGCCAAACCCACCATCACTTCATGAATTTGCATGACAAGTTCACGAGTTGGAGCTAAAATAAGGGCTCTTGGTAAGTTCCCTTGCGTGTATTTGCACCGCATTAAAATCGGCAAAGCATACGCTGCCGTCTTACCAGTTCCCGTTTGAGCTATTCCTAAAACGTCATGACCCTGCAATAATAAGGGAATTGCCTTCTCCTGAATGGGAGTTGGTAAAGAATATCCAACCACATCGCAAGCGCGTTGTAATTGTGGATTCAATCCCAAACGTAAAAATTCACTCATCAGAATTGGCTTTGTTTAACTTTGCAAAGGTAGGGAAAATAATATTCTTACCTTTGAAACAAATTTTTACCCTGTGGAATTAAAACCGATCTATCTGATTACAAGGTTGGGGATTTTAGTTAGTATTTCCCTTCTAGTAGGATCCATGTCTTCCCTCTTTCTTTGGGGATTAGATCAAATCGCATGGATTCGAAACGAAACACCGTGGCTTTTATATGGACTTCCTTTAGTCGGAATCTTTTTCCATGTCATTAAAACATATCCATTTAAGTTTATTCATTCGAACGCAAATAATCTAGTCGACCAATTAAATGATCCATCATTACAAATTGCTCCCCAAGCAGGTATTTCGGGAATCTATGCCATTGCCAGTACTTGGTTAAGTCATTTGGTCGGCGCTTCGGTAGGAAGGGAAGGAACCGCGGTTTTGTTCGGGGGAAATGTGGCCCAAATAGCTTTACAAAAATTGAACTGCCCTTCACAAGAAAAATCCATTTGGATTCGAGCTGGAATGGCCGCTGGATTTTCTTCCGTTTTTGGAACTCCGTTGGCGGGTTGCTTTTTTGGACTAGAAATAGGGACGGTTGGAAAAATTCATTGGCGATCGCTAATTGCTTGCGCTTCCACTTCTTTTTTAGCGAATTTCACTAGTTTACACGTGTGGGGTACAAAACATCTATTTTATCCCCTTGTTTTTTTACCTCCAATTTCAATGCTATTTTGGGCTAAATTGATTTGTATAGGCCTTTTTTTAGGTATAATTGGACTGATTTATAAGCGCCTAGAATCGAATATTTCAAAACTGCTTGGCCAATTGCCTAAACAATCGATTCTCAAAGGACTCATTTCGGGTATAATTCTCTTCGCCCTGTTTCAAATTCCTATCTTCAAAATGAGTATTGGTTTAGGATCGGAATATTTATTGCAGCCCTTTCAAGATACTTATTCCAATATAGCATTTGCTGGATCGAAATTAATGGCAACGGCACTAAGTCTTGCATTAGGTTTTAAAGGAGGGGAGGCAACCCCATTGTTTTTAATAGGGTCTCATGCGAGTTCTTCGCTTTCCGAATGGATCCAATTGCCCCATGCATTTTTAGCTGCCATCGGATTTGTATCTTTGTACTGTGGCTTAACGAAAACCCCAATCACGGGATTGTGCTTAGGCATTGAACTTTTTGGCCCATCTGCTTGGGCGTGTTATTTAATCGTAACTTGCCTCGTGATGTACACATCAGGAAATACGGGTTTATTTAAATCTCAAATGGTTGCCAAATGGATCCCAAAAACACCCTATCAATAATGTATAAAAATATTGAAAAGCATTACGATTCCTTCAAGGAGACTCGAATTAAAGAACGAGCTTTCTCCTATGTCCTATGGTTACAATTGATCGATGAATGGAAGAAAAGTCCCTTGTTAGACGTTTCGGAAATAGGTCAAACATATGAAGGAAAACCTATACACCAAGTAAAATTTGGCGTAGGACCCATCCATATTTGTGCATGGTCGCAAATGCATGGCGATGAGGCAACGGCTACGATGGCATTAGCTGATATTTTTCTTTTTTTATCTCAAAAAGGAGGTGACCTTTCTGAATTTAGGGAAAAATTACATCAGAAAATTACCTTATTTATTATTCCAAGATTAAATGCGGATGGCGCTGAGAGATGGACAAGAGAAACCGCATTAGGCATAGATATGAATAGAGATGCAGGTAAATTAAACTCACCGGAAGCTAAAATTTTACACGACTGGGCGCATACTATTAATCCATTATTCTCCTTTAATTTACACGATCAGCATCGATTATACTCGGTAGGAAATACTACACATCAAACTCACATAGCCTTACTAGCAACCACAGGAGACGAGTCCGGAACATGGACAGATGCTCGATTAAGGGCAGGGAAATTAGCCAATAGATTAACTAAAATTGTTCAAGAAATTTACCCAAATAAAATCGCCAAATGGACCGATGAATATAACGCAAGGGCATTCGGCGATTATTTTCAATCAAAGGGATTTGGACTCATACTACTAGAATCTGGAGGAGCCGGATGGGACCTAGAAAAACAATCACTCCGCAAAACGAATGCTTGTTTATTATTAGACGCCTTCTGTGCGATAGCCACCGAAGAATGGAAAACCGAAGAAATCTCAACCTATGAATGCTTACTAACCAACGAGAGAAATATATTTGATATTAAGCTAATCAATGCGCCTTTAAACAAAAATATTAGGGCCGACATAGGCCTCAATATCTGTGAAGAATATGTCGATGGCAAAATTGAATTTGCATGGACGCTAGAAGAAATTGGAGACCTTAGCATATACTCAGGACTCACAGTAATTGACGCGAGTAATTATCAATTATACGAACATGAGACCATTGAAAAAGGAAAAAATTACAGCTCCTTACAAATGACATGTAACAATCAAATTGCTTTTAATTTAATCGATTACACAAATAAAATAAACCAATCCAAATGACTTCATTACCCGTAATTATTATTGGCGTAAATCCATTTGCCATAGAAGTAGCTCACATTTTACAAATCAACAACGTAATTATCTACGGTTTTTTAGACGATGATCCCAAAAAACAAGGTACAGAAATAGGAGAAATTCCAGTATTGGGGAACACAGAAGAAAACACCTATTGGGATTTAATTGGCAAAACCTGTGGTGTATTTGTCGCCTTAGAAAACCCTATTGAAAGAAAGAAGATGATTGAGACCATCGAAGAGGACAGAAAAACTAAACCGGTCAATGCCATTCATCCGAACGCATTAATCGCTAATGTAAAGAGTTTGTCATATGGAATTTATATAGGCGCGGGATCCATCATATCACCAGAAACTAAAATATCAGATAATGTAATCATTGGTCCAGGTATAACGCTTGAAACAGGTGTAATCATAGAAGAGTTCTCTCAAATTGGCGCTGGGACCACTATCGGCAAAGGAGCTAAAATTGACAAAAATGTATTTGTAGGTATTGGTTCAACCATCGTCGGAAGCTTGACCGTCGGCAAAGGATCAACAGTAGGAGCAGGGAGCGTTGTGATAGAAAATATACCTGCTGGAAAGCGAGTCTTCGGAAATCCGGCTAAAATACTATAGGAATTATATCTTTTCTATATTCTGTGGCTCAACAATATTCAAGAAATGAAACCTTAGGTATAGTTGGGCCACAATGATAACATCATCCCCACAATAAGCTGCAATTCGATCTAAATCTTTTTCCTTATAAAAAACATAGTTTACTCGATCCCCTGATAGGTCAATTTTTGCGCCCTCTATTCCCATTAATTCGGCCAATAATTCCAATGAACTATAAGTTCTCCGATCACCAAACTTCCACATTTCCATGGTATCTTGGTGTATAATCTCCCATGGCTTTTTGCCTTGTAACTGCAACGATTTGGGGATTTCAAGTCGATTCGCCAGCATTCTCCTACACAAATAAGGGAAATCAAATTCCTTTCCATTATGAGCCACTAATGTCAACTCCCTAGATTTATATGTCTTATTAATAAAGTCAATGAACTCTATTAGCAACTCTTTTTCATCTGCATTAGCGATAGTCTTGACTTTCAATGATAACTCACCTTGTTTATTGACAAACAAAAATCCCATTCCCACGACAATAATTTTACCAAACTCGGCATACAAAGCCGCCCGTTCAAAATACATTTCCTCGAATGAAATATTAGCCGGATTGGCTAAATTCTTCGCTTTTTTTACCCAAAAATCTTTCATTCGATCTGAAATTGAGGAAAAATTCTCGGATCCGCTTACCGTTTCGATGTCAATAAATAATGTGTTCTTAAAGTTTTTTATAGTCTCCATTTTTGTTTCACGTGGAACGATTAATTTATTTATGCGAATAGGGTTTCACGTGGAACGCGAATGATTTCAAATTCAAACAATGCACTAAGGTGGCCTAAAACGATTTCTTTTACCTCTAATTCATTGACATCAACGCCTAGTTCTTGGCTTAAAGACGTCACTCCTTTTTCTGTTATCCCACAGGGCACGATGTGAGAAAAATAGGATAAGTCGGGCTTGATATTAAATGCAAATCCATGCATGCTGATCCAGCGGGATGCTTTCACCCCAAAAGCGCAGATTTTCCTTGCTTGGTCTGATTCGTGATTAATCCACACGCCAGTCAAGCCGTTAATTCTGCCGGCCAACAAGCCATAGTCCTGGCACGTGAGAATAATGGCTTCTTCCAGCATTCTTAAGTACAAATGTATATCGGTGTAAAAATTCTCTAGGTCAAAAATAGGATAGCCAACGAGTTGGCCCGGCCCATGATACGTAATGTCGCCCCCTCTATTTGTTTTGAAAAAGCTTGCGTTGATGGTATGCAAAAACTCTTCCTGCATTAAAAGGTGAGACACGTCTCCGCTTTTACCTAATGTATAGACATGAGGATGTTCGCAAAACAAAAGGTAATTAGGCGTTAGTGCTTGATCCGACAGTGCTAAATTCCGATTAGCCAATTTGATTGCTGATATGTCCGACATAAGCCTTTCTTGCATATCCCATGCTTCTTGGTAGGGGGCAAGATTTAAATCAACTACTTGGACTTTTTTGTTCTGATGGTACATATGGGATTCAACACTTCTAATCATAAAAACAAAGCGCGTACTTTGACCAAAACAAATATACGAGAATGGCGAAACATTTAAAGCAGGGACAACAAGCAGAAAGTCTAGTGGCCCAGTATTTAACGAATATGGGCTATCAAATTCTTGAGAAAAATTATAGGTCGGGCAGGGCAGAAGTAGATATCATTGGACAAATAGGAGCCCTAATTATTTTTATAGAAGTAAAGTCTTTACAAAAAGCATTTTACGGAAATCCGGAAGATCGCATTGGAGAACATAAAAAACACATGTTATTTCAGGCGGCAAATGACTATCAAATGGATAAAAATTGGCACAAAGAGATTCGTTTTGACGCGATTTCGGTTAATTTTTACCCTCAAGCCATCAAAATAGAGCATTTCGAAGATGCTTTTTCGTAAATTCGTAGTTTGAAATTAAATATGATCACATTCCTAACAGAAGACATAGCATTTGGGTTAAAGGAAAAGCTAAAGCACAAGGCCTGGTTAAAAGATGCGGCCAAGGCAGAAGGCTTTGCCATAGGAGAGCTGAATTATATATTTTGTTCGGATGCCTATTTATTGGACATCAATCAAAAGTATTTGGGCCACGACACCTTAACCGACATTGTCACTTTTGACAATTCAGAAGATCCAAAAATGATTGAGGGGGATATATTTATTTCCATTGAAAGGGTGCGTGACAATGCGATAAAATTTGACACCAAAGACTCCGAATTAAAGCGAGTGATGGTTCATGGTTTATTGCATCTTGCCGGATACAAAGACAAAGACAAGGCGCAAAAAGAGTTGATGCGAAATAAGGAAAACGAACACCTTAAAAACATATAAATACGATACGTGTTTCACGTGAAACACCCAATTAAATTTGCATGCAAAATACATATGATGTCATAGTAGTAGGAGCGGGACACGCAGGTTGTGAGGCTGCACATGCGGCAGCACAAATGGGTTCGCGCGTTTTGCTCATTACGATGAACATGCAAACCATTGCGCAAATGTCATGCAACCCGGCCATGGGTGGGGTGGCCAAAGGACAGATTGTGCGGGAAATCGATGCCTTGGGTGGAATGTCTGGAATCATCTCCGACAAAACCATGATTCAATTTCGGATGCTGAATCGATCAAAGGGTCCAGCGATGTGGTCGCCTAGGTGTCAGTCGGACCGAATGAGATTTGCGGAGGAATGGCGTTGGGCGTTGGAAGAAAATAAGAATGTTGATTTTTGGCAAGACTCGGTCCAACAACTCATCATAGAAGATGATGAAGTAAAAGGGGTCCAGACGCGCATGGGCATGAGCTATTTTGCGCCTAGTGTCGTGTTAACCAATGGGACTTTTTTAAATGGTTTAATTCACATAGGGGAGAAGAATTTTGGTGGAGGAAGAATGGCGGAGCCGATGGCATTGGGGCTTACAGAACAATTGCTTGAGTTGGGTTTTGAGTCGGGCAGAATGAAGACCGGCACGCCGCCTAGGGTAGACGGAAGGAGCTTAGATTATGCTGCGATGGAAGAGCAAAAGGGAGATGAAAACCCAAGCTCTTTTTCATATTTGAGCGAGACCCATATTAAGGAACAGCGCTCTTGCTGGATCACGCATACGAATTTAAAAGTTCACGAAGCATTAAGAAAAGGCTTTGATAAATCACCCATGTTTGCTGGCAGAATCAAAGGATTAGGGCCGCGTTATTGTCCATCCGTTGAAGATAAAATTAATCGCTTTGCCGATAAAGACAGCCATCAAATCTTTGTGGAACCAGAAGGCTGGCGAACCGTAGAAATATATGTCAATGGCTTTTCGACATCTTTGCCCGAAGAAATACAATTTGAGGCGATTCGTTTAATTCCGGGATTTGAAAAAGCTAAAATGTTTAGGCCTGGATATGCGATTGAATATGACTATTTCCCGCCGACCCAATTAAAGTCGACGCTTGAAACTAAAAAAATTCCCGGTCTATTTTTTGCGGGCCAAATAAATGGGACAACGGGATATGAAGAGGCGGCTTGCCAAGGACTCATGGCGGGGATTAATGCCCACCAAAAAACACATCATTTAGATCCTTTTACCTTGTCGAGATCAGATGCCTACATAGGTGTTTTGATTGACGACTTGATCAACAAAGGAACAGATGAGCCCTACCGTATGTTTACGTCGAGAGCGGAGTTTAGAACCTTGCTCAGACAAGACAATGCGGATGAGCGATTAACCGACAAAGGATATAAACTGGGCCTAGCCACTCAAAAAAGAATGGATCGCTTCGTTCAGAAAAAATCGAATGTGGCTGCTCTCATGAATGAAATAAAAACGATTAAAATTCGCCCTGAAAATATAAACGATTGGCTTGAAAATAATCAAAGTTCTCCCATCCGAGAAGGCACGCCATTAGTTAATTTATTAAGGCGGTCTGATTTAAGTTTTGAGGCATTGCTGACCAATGAGCATTTCAAAGAAATTAAAAACGGCTATACGAATGAGGAATTAGAGCAAGTGGAAATCATTGTAAAATACGAGAGCTATATAGAGAAGGAAAGGCTGATGGTAGACAAAATGAAAACCATGGAAGACTTAAGTATTCCCGCAAACTTTGATTATGATAAAATCAAAACCTTGTCCACAGAGTCAAGAATAAAACTAAAAGCCATTAGGCCAGAAACCATTGGCCAAGCAAGTCGGATTTCCGGAGTTTCGGCTTCTGATGTTTCCATTTTACTTTTGTTTATGGGTCGATAATCATGGAAAAACTAAGCACTTGTCCTGCCTGCGGTGAAACAAAAATATTGCCCTTTTTAACGGCAAAAGATTATACCGTCTCCAATGAAAATTTCGAGATCACTCGTTGCCAGGCCTGCGAATTACTGTTTACAAATCCTAGGCCAAAAGCCAACGAAGCGGGACCTTATTATAAGTCCGACAATTATATATCACATAGCGACACCCAAGAGGGAATCATCAATAAGCTCTACCACCTAGTTAGAAATTTTACATTAAAACAAAAAACAGGCTGGATTGAGAAAGAGAAAACGGGTAACCTTGAGCTGTTAGATATTGGTTGCGGAAATGGGCATTTTCTTCATGCTTGTCAAAAATCCGGTTGGAAAATTAGCGGAATGGAGTTGGATCCTGCCACCGCCGCGAGAGCAGAAGCTACCTTGGGGATCGACATATATCCGTCGATTAAAGCTATTCCAAAAGAAGCAAAATTTAGATTGATTTCGCTTTGGCATGTATTGGAACACGTGTACGAACTCGACGAATATTTCGAATTTTTTAAATCAAGGATTACGAATGAGGGAGTATTAATTTTGGCACTGCCTAATTCAAAAAGTTTTGATTCAAACTATTTTAAAGAACATTGGGCGGCTTACGATGTGCCAAGGCACATCTACCATTTCGACCCAATCACGATCAAGTCCTTGGCTAAAAAACATGGCTTCAAATTAAAATCAAAAAGGGGTCAGATTTTTGATAGTTTTTATATTTCATTGCTAAGTCACGAATATAAAACGGGCAAGAAGAAATTTATTAGCTCGTTTATTATCGGCTTGTGGTCCAACATAAGCGCATATTTCGGGAAGGGAAATTATTCAAGTAATTTATATATTTTTGAGCATGTCTGATCTTCGAAGTAAACAGGTTGTTCTCCTTTTCTTTTTATTCATCACGACTTTCTTAATCATTCAAAGTTGTGCCCAAATGGCTAACCCTCCGGGTGGGAAAAAAGATACGCTCGCTCCTAAGTTGGTCACCTCTATTCCGATAAACAAGAGTATAAATTACAAGGGGAAAAAATTAGAACTAACCTTTAATGAATACATCAATGTTCGAAATTTAAATCAAGAATTACTCATTACCCCTAATATTGGAACCTACCAAACTCGTATAAGGCCAAATGGCTTAAGCATATTATTAGATAGCGCCCTAAAAGACCAAACGACCTACACATTCAATTTTAGAAATTCGATAGAAGATGTATCAGAAAGAAATGCTGGTAAAAACATCAAGCTCGTTTTTAGTACATCAAACACGATTGACTCATTAAGCATTACAGGAAAAATCAAATTGGTCGACCAAAATAAAGCTTTTGAAAATGTATTAGTGGGGCTTTATCCCTATAATGATACACTTAGAATAGACAAGACCAAACCCTATTATTTCTCGAAAACGGATACCTCAGGAATTTATACACTTGAAAATCTTGCACAGGGCAAATATTATATGGCGGCATTTCTAGACGGCAACAACAACTTATTGTACAACTCGAATAAAGAGCCGGTCGACTTTATGACTGAATCATTTTTTAACTTAAATAAAAATGAAACCAAAAACTTTTCTATTTCACTTCAAAACCTTGATCCATTAAAAATATCCAAAATAACCAGTACAGCAAAAACGGTTCTATATGAAATGAGTCGAGGCATTAAAGAATTAGAATTAGAAAATAAAAAAGACTTAATTTATCAGATAGAAGGAAATAAAAACATCCGGATTTATGTCAAAAACCAAGAGGTAAAAGATACACTATTCTTGAATGCCAACCTTGTTGATTCATTAAACAGAAGCTATAAAATACCCCTAAAAGTAAAGTTCCGTGAATTAATACGAAAAGAAAAAGTTACACAAACGCCCTTGCAGGTAAGCTTTTTACCCGTTCAAGGTAAATATGTTTCACCCGAAGATTCTCTGGTCCTAACGTTTCCAAAACCGGTCGTTTCCTGGGACTGCAAGCGCGTCCAATTTAAAACGGAAGAAAACGAAACGATCACGCTACCCGATGAAGCATACGCGTGGAACAAATATTCCAATGAGTTAACCATTAAGCGATCTTTTTTGCCTTACCGAGAGAAGTTTCTTCTGAATTTAGAAAAGGGCGCTTTCGTTAGTGCAGAAAACGATTCCAGTGACCTCCAAAAACAAGCCTTTCAATTCCAAGATTTGGAAGAGTATGGAAGCATTGAGGGTCGTGTGGGCGAACAACCAAATAACTACATCGTTCAGCTTCTTAATGCATCTAACATGCAAGTCTTATATGAACAGAACACAAGCCAAAAATTTAATTTTTTACATGTGGAACCAGGTATCTATATCATTAGAGCTATAGAGGATAAGAATAAAAATGGATATAGGGACATTGGTAATTTTATTCTAAAAACAAAGCCCGAAAGCGTGTTTTACTTAGAAGGAAAAGTAAAACTAAAAGCCAATTTTCAAATAACTGATTTGTTGATAAGTACCCAAAACTAGTGTGGATAAGTGCCATAATTATACACATATTATCCACAAAAATTAAGGCTAATTGTGCACAATTAAAAACAACCACGAACATGTGGATAAGTCTCTATTTATCCACAGTCAAATGAAAACTTATCCACATAGTAAAAAGTAAATTATAAATTCTAAGTGTTTAAATATCTGCTCATTACAAACCTAAATAATACTTATACACTTATCCACAGAGAACAATAATGAAGAACAAAAAAGATATATTTAAATTTTTATTTCTTTTAATTATACTATGTGGATAAAGTGTTTTCTTTTCTGTCTCATTTTTAATCAAGTCCTCGGATTTGATCATCCCTTTATTCGTCAAGATTCTACATCCAATCAAAAATTCAAATCTGAATTCAAATCCATTCAATTAATTAAAAACGAAAAAAAGCGTTTGAAATTAATGGGAGAATTTATCAATAATCAGGTAAATACTGGTGATTTATTTTCAAATTATTCATATAATTTATTTAATGAGGATAATTTAGCATCAATATGGCTTGATGAGTGTGGAAAAAATGTGGATAACTTATTAAAAACAGGAGATATATCTTTAGCGCAGCAATTTGCATATCGCTTATATGAAGAACAAATTCCGTTTTTGGAAGTCGAGCGTTTATTCATTCAAAAAATCCAACAATATCCAGATGACCCAAATTTTATCGAGTTATTGGTGAGTACTTATATTTTTAATGGGAACTGGGAAAAGGCATGGTATCAGCGAAGGGCTTTGGACATGCGGTTTAAAAATGAGCAAGGTAAGCGTGTATTAGAATTTGCTTCGTATATTTTTCAAAGTCAGCAATGGTCCTTGGCCAGTCAAATATTTGATTATTTGATTAAAAGCTATCCAAGTTCTAACCAAAGGCCTCGTTGGCAACAAATGTCCATTGCCGCCCGAGAGCAAGTTGTATTAAGAAAGGAAAAGCCTGAAATAGCCGAAGTCAGGAGTTTAATTAGCGCTTATCAAAAATTAAGAAATGAACGAGGGGATAATGCAATATCAATGAGTTCATATTGGCAGGAAGCAAAATTGTATGCCTATCAGCTTAAGCAATTAGATTCGGCGGTTTTGGTTTTAAACAAAGGAATTTTGTTGACGCAAAGCGATGATAATTTACAGGCTCAAATGAAACTGGAGCTTGGAGACATCTTAACGTATAAGGGTAAAAAATATGATGCATTAATTCAATACGCGCAAGTTGAAAAGCAGGTAAAAGATTCGCCACTAGCTTATGAAGCAAAAATAAAAACGGCTAAACTGTATTTTTACACAGGCGATTTTGAATTAGCCAAAGAGCTCGCAGACATTCTAAAACAAGGGACCCAAAGGGAGATTGCCAACGACGCGCTGGAATTAAGCCTGCTCATTGAGGATAACACAGGAATAGATTCATTGGAGTTGGGTTTGAAAAAATTTGCCAACATTAAATTTATGTATGATCAAAAAAGATGGGAAGAAGGCGATTCGTTGTTAGCTCTCTTGACAACAGAAAACAAGCAAGAAAGCCTACAAGATGATATTTTATACCTTAGGGCAACCCGGGCGAGGCAAAAAGGCGACAATGCGCTTGCAAAAGAAATCTATTGGGAGATTTTTAAAAAGTTTCCGGAGGATATTTATGGTGACGACGCGTTGTTTTATTATTTAACGTTGGCCGATTCGACTAATAGCGAGCCCTTTCTTTTGTTTATCAAACAATATCCAAGTAGTTTGCATGTAAGTGACGTACGGACGATGCTGAACAATGCAAAAAAATAATTTAATAGTACTATTTTGGTTCGGCCCAAACCATTAACTTTGATTCATAAACTATTTAAATATGTCAACAAACCATAACTTAACGAGGGTTTTCGATTTGTTAAAACCTCTGGAAACCCATCAGATTCCTGATTTATTTTGTCAAAAGCGAGACGGCGAATGGAGAAAATACTCCAGCGCGGAAACACTTGAAAACATTCGAACGATAGCCTTGGGCTTGTTGGAACTGGGTTTAAAGCCCGGAGAAAAAGTCGCTATTATTTCGGGAAATAGACCACATTGGAATTTTGTTGATTTTGCCACACAAATAATCGGGGGCGTAACGGTACCCATCTATCCCACTATTACGATTGAAGATTATGAATTTATCTTTGAAAACGCCGAAGTAAAATTTGTGTTTGTTGAAGGCGAAGACTTGTATTTTAAAGCAAAGGAGGCTTCTAAGAAAAATAAAGGCGTCAAAGAAATTTTCACGTTTGATCCTGTAGAAGATGCGAAATCTTGGTCCATTGTTAAAGAAAAGGGCGAGGGAAAAGATGCGGCTGTTTTACAAAAGTTGATGGATGCGGTTAAACCGGAAGATTTATTAACCTTAATTTATACATCAGGAACAACCGGGCGTCCGAAAGGGGTTATGTTGACGCATCATAATATTATCAGCAACATAAAATCAACCGATCGCGGCAATTATTTTGGCTTAATGGATGGCGATAGAACCCTAAGCTTTTTGCCGCTGTGTCACATTTATGAGCGTACGACGATATATGTTTATTTGTTTTATCGCGCGTCAACCTACTATGCCGAGAGCATGGAAACTATTGCCGATAATATCAGAGAAGTTAAGCCGACCATGTTTACATCGGTGCCCCGATTATTAGAAAAGATCTATGATAAAATCATGGCGAAGGGCAATGAGCTTACAGGGATTAAAAGAACCTTATTTTTCGGAGCGATTGAGTTTGGTTTAAGCTATGACCCAATGAAAAAATTGGGTTTAATCGATTCTCTCAAGCTTGGACTTTACCGAAAATTGATTTTTAGCAAATGGAAAGAGGCCTTGGGTGGCCGAGTAAGGCTAATTGCTTCGGGATCTGCCGCTTTACAGCCGCGTTTGTCTCGGGTATTTTGGGCTGCCGGCATCCCCATTTCGGAGGGCTATGGCTTAACAGAAACTTCGCCGATTATATCGATTTCCAAAGTAAATCCGCCCGATTTTCAGGTGGGTTGCGTGGGCTCTGTTTTAGATTGTGTGGAAGTTAAAATTGCCGAGGATGGCGAGATTTTAGCCAAGGGCGACTCGATCATGCCAGGATATTATAAAAACCCGGAGGCAACTGCCGAGGCGATCGATAAGGACGGTTGGTTCCATACGGGAGACATAGGCATTTTTGTGGAGGGGAAATATTTAAAAATAACGGATCGTAAAAAAGAAATTTTCAAAACATCGGGAGGAAAATACGTGGCTCCTCAATTGGTCGAAAATAAATTAAAGGAATCATCCTTTATCGAACAATGCATGGTGACAGGCGAAGGACAAAAATTCCCATCGGCATTGATTATTCCAGAATTTACGGCCCTGGGTGTTTGGTGTAAGCAACAAGAAATTGATGCAAATTCGCCGGAAGAAATGATCGCCAACAAAAAAGTCATTGCCAAATTAGAAGAAGAGGTTTTGATGACGATGGCTTCTGTGGCCAAATATGAGCAAGTAAAAAAATTCGTTTTATTGCCACGTTTGTTTACCATCTCAGATGGGGAGATTACACCCACGTTAAAATTAAAACGCAAGCAAATTTATGCGAAGCACGAGGCGGCCATTTTAGATTTGTACAAGTAAAATCGACACGAAGGGCGCCCAATAAATAAATTTGATTGTGTCGCTCTCCTGATTTTTTGTAATTTTGCCCCTTATAACTGGAGGCGGTCGATGAAAGTGGCCGCTTAAAATTGATTTTATATGTCTCAAAAACAAAAAATAGCACTTGTTACAGGTATTACAGGGCAAGACGGTGCATATTTAGCTGAATTATTATTGTCCAAAGGGTATGTGGTTCACGGGATTAAGCGGAGAAGCTCTTTGATCAATACAGGTCGAATCGATCATATTTACGAAGATCCCCATGTGGATTCGTCCAATTTTCACTTGCATTATGGCGATTTAAGTGATTCCACGAATATCATACGCATTATACAAGATGTTCAACCTGATGAGATTTATAATTTGGGCGCGATGTCTCATGTTAAAGTTTCTTTTGATGAGCCGGAATACACGGCTCAAGTAGATGGAATAGGGACACTTCGTATTTTAGAGGCCGTTCGTTTGTTGGGCCTAACGAAAAAAACAAAGATTTATCAGGCGTCTACGTCTGAATTATATGGTTTAGTTCAAGAAGTACCACAATCAGAAAAAACGCCTTTTTATCCTCGTTCTCCCTATGCGGTAGCCAAAATGTATGGCTATTGGATCACGGTAAATTACCGAGAGGCCTATGATATGTTTGCGGTGAATGGAATATTATTTAATCATGAGTCGCCATTGCGCGGGGAGACTTTTGTGACCCGTAAAATTACGCGAGGTGTTTCTCAGATTGCGTTGGGCCAACAAGATAAAATTTACTTAGGTAATTTAGATGCGAAGCGCGATTGGGGTCATGCCAAAGATTACGTGGAGGCGATGTGGTTAATTTTACAGCAAGAAAAGCCCGAGGATTTTGTCATTGCGACAGGTATTACGACTACGGTTCGTGATTTTATCAAAATGGCATTTGCGGAAGTGGGCATAGAGGTTCAATTTATTGGCGAAGGGGTAAATGAAATTGCTAAGGTGACAAAATGCAATAACCCGCTTTACCAAGTTGCCATAGGCAAAGAAGTGGTGGCCGTTGACCCACGTTATTTCCGCCCTACGGAAGTTGAATTGTTGATCGGCGATCCAACAAAAGCAAAAACACAATTAGGTTGGACCCTAAAATATGACCTACCAGCCTTAGTGAAAGACATGATGGCTTCGGACGTCAAATTATTTACAAAATAGAGATGAATCCATCCATTGCGATTATAGGTTTGGGCTACGTAGGCTTTCCGTTGGCAGTGGAATTTGGAAAACAATATCCTACGCTGGGTTTTGATATTGACGCAACGCGTATTTCCGAGTTAAATCGGGGATACGATCGTACACAGGAAGTGAGTGATGCCCAATTAAAGGCTTCGGATCAGTTAAAATTTTCATCCGAATTAAACGATTTGTCGGCTTGCAATACATTCATTGTGACCGTTCCGACCCCCATCGACCATTTTAAAAAACCTGATTTAGGGCCTTTGTTAAAGGCATCAGAAATGATAGGGCATGTTTTAAAAAAAGGCGATGTGGTGATTTACGAATCAACGGTCTACCCGGGTTGTACAGAGGAAGACTGTGTTCCGGTGCTAGAGAAGCGTTCGGGATTAAAATTTAACGAAGATTTCTTTTGTGGTTATTCGCCGGAGCGCATTAATCCGGGCGACAAGGTAAATACCTTAACGAAAATCAAAAAAGTTACGTCGGGATCTACGCCTGAAATAGCTGATTGGGTGGATCAGTTATATCGATCGATTATTGTCGCAGGAACTCATAAGGCTTCGTCCATCAAAGTGGCTGAAGCGAGTAAGGCGATTGAAAATGCACAGCGCGATGTCAATATTTCCTTTGTGAATGAGTTGGCCTTAATATTTGATCGCATGGACATCGATACATCTGAAGTGCTAGAAGCTGCGGGAACTAAATGGAATTTTCTAAATTTTAAACCCGGGTTAGTGGGTGGACATTGCATCGGAGTGGATCCGTATTATTTGCTTCACAAATCGGAAAGCTTGGGTTATTATCCACAGGTTATTTTATCGGGCCGGAGGGTAAATGACAACATGGGACTGTTTGTGGCCAATAAATTAGTCAAGTTGTTAATTCAAAAAGGCAAAAAAATAGGGGGCGCAAAGACCTTGATGTTGGGCATTACCTTTAAAGAAAACTGTCCTGATATTCGAAATTCACGTGTTGTTGATATTTATCGGGAGCTACGTGATTTTGGAATGGAAGTGGACGTATATGATCCTTGGGCGAATAAAGCCGAAGTCAAAAAAGAGCATGGCATCGATTTGGTTTCTGAATTGGCCTCAACCTATGATGCGATTGTTTTGACGGTGGCACATCAGGAGTTTTTGAATTTGCCTTTTGCGAGCTTGAAGGCCGAGAATGGAATTATTTTTGACATTAAATCAGTATTGGATAGAACTTTGGTAGACGCAAGGTTATAAATTAAGAATAGATGGCTTGGTACGCGGTATATACAAAATCTCGGATGGAGAAAAAGGTTTCTTTGAGGTTGGCAGAAGTCGGGATTGAGAGTTATTGCCCAGTAACGAAGCGTAAAAAGCAGTGGTCGGATCGTAAAAAGATTGTGGAGGAGGTATTATTTCGTTCCTATGTCTTTGTCAATATTGATTTGGTTACTCAGGGGGCCGCGGTCAGAAAAACGTTTGGCGTGGTTAATTTTGTGTATTGGTTGCACAAACCTGCGGTGGTGCAGGATGCGGAAATTTTAGCGATCCAACAATTTTTATCGGATCACATGGAGGTTTCCGTGATAGGAGACACGGCGGTGAAAGTAGGGGACTTCATTACGATTGACACCGGTCCGCTTAAAGGACAGACTGCTGAAGTCATGGGATTAAAAAACAGGAATGAGGTTCGTTTGCGGATTGATAGTTTGGGATTTGAATTGGTGGCTAATTTAAGTCATTGATTAATTTTATATATTTGATTTTTAAAAAAAAGGATGTTTCAAAAAGCAATAATTAATGTGGTGATGGTTGTGGGCGTTTTTGCGATCCTGTGTATTTTCAGTTTTTCATCTTTTGGTCAAAGAGCTTCTGCGCCAATTTTCTCCTTTGGCGGAGGCCTATCATCGAGTAATTATACCCCTTTTTGGCTTCGAGCAAATCAGTTTGGCGCTGTTCCGACGGAAGAAAATTATGTTCATGTCGGCGGCTCCACCTATGTCGAATACCGAAAGGGCAAAAAGATAGATTGGGGTTTAGGGGCTTCAGGCAGATTAAATTTGGGGGACACTAAAGCGGATTTATTGGTCCAAGAGGCGTATTTGAAAGGCAAGTGGGGAATATTTGAGTTGTCGGCAGGTAGGAAAAAGTATATTCAAGGGCTGATGGATTCGACTTTAAGTTCGGGTTCTTTTGTCTATTCTGGAAATGCATTACCTATACCTAAACTAGAAATAGTTGTGAATGAATATTGGCATCCTGATTTTTTAGGAGGGTATTTGGGCTTTAAGGGCAATTTTGTTCACGGCCTTTTTGATAATAAGCGCACGGATGTAGATAATTTTTACTTGCATCAAAAGTCCTTTTATGGTCGCATAGGGAAGCCAACGGCAAGCATTAAATTTTACGGTGGCTTTACTCACCAAGTTCAGTGGGGCGGAACGTTGAAATTTCCAGACCCAACGAACCAGTTGGCCCGCAATGGTAAGATTGCATCGGGCTTGAGGGATTATGCCTATGTTGTTTTGGCGAGGTCTATGGCAACGGAAGGTGACACTGCGAAATATGGAGTCAACGATGGCTGGAATCGACTGGGAAATCACTTGGGAACGGTGGATGTAGGCATGGAAATCGATGGCAGACTAGGCAAATTGTTTTTTTACAGACAAAGTTATTATGAAGACGGATCCTTATATTATGGAAACAATATAACCGATGGCCTACATGGCATTTCGTATAACACAAAACGCAAAAAAGGTTTATTGAAAATAGTCCTAGAGTATTTTAATTCTACTTCCCAAGGCGGAACCACATTTGGATATACGAATAATATTCGCGGCTTTGATAACTATCAGAATAATGGTGTTTATCGGGAGGGTTGGACTTATTTGGGCAAGGGCATGGGAACCCCTTTAATGACTTTAGATAATGAAACGGATTTAAATGCTACCAAAGATGTTTATTTTGATAATAATCGAGTAGAAGCTTTTTATATAGGAGCCGAGGCTTTGATTGGAGAAAATCACCTGATGTTTCGGGGTAGCTTGACCAATTCTATGGGAAATTTTGGTTCTGAATATATTCCCGTTAAAAAGCAAATCGCTGTGGGCCTTCAATGGAAGCGCCAAATTTTTGTCTTTGGACAAGATGCTTTTATATCAGCTAATGTAGGTGCTGATCTAGGGTCTTGGAAAAAAGATTTAGTGGGGGCCAACATCACCCTGTCGGTTCCTCTTCAGTAACAATTACCCAAAAAACAGGTAACTCACGCCCACGGCTGTAATGATTCCCACAAGGTCTGCAAATAAACCTGCCCACAACGTATAGCGAATGTTTTTTACTTGGACCGAGCCGAAATAAAGCGCAACTACATACAAGATAGTTTCTGCAGATCCTTGAAAAACACAGGCAAGCCTGCCTACAAACGAATCTGGACCAAAAGTTTTCATCGTGTCAATCATCATGGCGCGCGATCCGCTTCCGCTGATGGGATGCAAAAGGGCTGTGGGCATCGCATCGGTAAAGCGATTATCTAAGTTCGTTTGTGCAACAAGCCACTTCATTCCATCCACGACAAATCCGAGCGCCCCTGAATTGCGGAGGCAAGAAATGGCGACCAACATACCCACTAGGTAAGGAATAATTTTAACGGAGGTTTCGAATCCACCTTTGGCGCCCTCGACAAACGTTCCAAAAATGTCTATCTTTTTCCGAAAGGCGGCCGCGATAAATGAGAAGATTAATAGAAATAAAATACCGTTGCTAAAGACTTTAGATTGAATCTCGATGGACTCTTTTGGCAACTGGCTAAAGTACCACAATATCCCTCCCAAAAATAAAGTTAGGCCGGAGATCCAAGCAAATAATACGGGTTCAAAAAGTTTAATTTTTTGCTTGATGGACACAATAATCAAACCGGTCATGGTGGTTGCATAGGTAGCCATCAAACAGGGAATAAAGACGTCAGAAGCATCCTGAGCGCCATAAATAGCGCGCTGCGCCATGATACTCAAGGGGATCAAAACAGGTCCCGCGCTGTGCAAAACTAAAAACATGATTTGGGCATTGGATGCCGTTTCTTTAACTGGATTTATTTCCTGGAGCCCTTGCATGGCTTTAAGCCCGAAGGGTGTCGCGGCATTATCAAGGCCTAATAAATTAGCTGAAAAGTTCATGATCATTTGGCCATGGACTGGATGATCTTGTGGAATTTCAGGAAAAAGTCGGGTGAAAAAGGGCTTAATTCGACGGGCTAAAAAATGAATAGCTCCTGCCTTTTCGCCTATTTGCAAAATTCCCATAAAAAAGGTCATGACTCCGGCGAGTGGTAGGGCTATTTTCATCACAGCCATTTCGGCAGAATCAAACATGCCGTCGACTAGAATCTTGAAAATCTCCGTGTTGCCAAAAAAGATAAATTGGATAATAGCTACGAAAAAAGCGACGCCAAAAAACAAAAACCAAATCCAATTTAAAGCCATGTGAAAAAGGGAATAATAAATTTTGGCTAAATTTAGGGAAATTCTACATTTTCCGATGATTCGATTGACAAACTTAAGCGTATTTATTGTTTTTGCTTTGACTGCTTCGCATTACGCGGGAGCACAAAACTGTTCGTATGAGGATGCGATGCGAAAGCAAGGATTAGTGGAAGTTACTCGAGCGGCTCCCGGCGTAAAGGTCGAATTAAAATATGCGACGCAAGATAACTTTATGAAGCGCGATGTGTATGGCTGTTTGCAGCATGGATATTTACAAAAAGAAGTGGTGGATATGCTGAAAAAGGCACAAAAATCATTGGAGGCCAATAAGCCCGGCTATCATTTATTGATTTATGATGCGGCCAGACCCTTATCGATCCAATGGATTTTATGGAATACCTTGACTCAGTATCCGCCAAATATCCGAAAAAATTATGTGGCTGATCCACGGGAACATTCCATTCATAATTATGGAAGCGCGATAGATTTAACAGTAGCAGATGAAAAAGGAAAGGCCTTAGACATGGGAACTACGTTTGATTTTTTTGGCGAATTGGCTTATCCGTCTAAGGAGCAGGAGCTTTTGGCAAACAATAAATTGTCGAAGAAAGCGTATGAAAATAGGCTGATCCTTAGAAATGCGATGAAGGCGGCAGGATTTATGCCGATTGAATATGAGTGGTGGCATTTTAATGCATTTTCCCGAGCAGAGGCCAAAAGGCGTTACCAGGTAGTTCAATAAATAGGGCTTTTTATCCTGATTGCTTGCCGTTTATCCAAAAATCAGTTTTTGGGCACGTCAAAATTCGTAACATTGCAGAAATATATTGAAAGAGATGAATATAAATAAGATTGCCCTGTTGTCTTTCCTTTTAGGCATTGTTTCCTTTGTGGGTGAAGGTCAAACGGCGATTCAGGGAAATGCTAAAATAACCAAACTTACTTTGACGCAAGCGGTGGAGACGGCTTTGCAGCATAATCTAAATGTAAGGTCCTATGAAGTTAATTTACAAAATGCGGAGCTGACGTACCAACAAGCAAAATTTAATCAGTTGCCTTCTATCAATGGAAATATGAATCAGGCGGCGAGTTTTGGTCGTTCCATCAATCCCTACACGAACGGGTACGATTCTAGAAACATCAATTATTACAATGTGGGCTTGAATGCCAACGTTTTGTTGTTTAATGGGGGCCAATTAAAAAACAGTATTTCGCAAAGTGATTTTAATTTAAAGGCGACGCGGGAGGATTTAGTATCTATTCGTGAAAATATTTCTTTGCAGGTGGCCTTGTCGTATTTGTCTATTTTGAATGCGGAAGATCAATTAAGCATTGCGAAAACTCAAACAGAGATTACGAATTTGCAGATCGAGCGAACGGAGAAATTGGTGCGTGCGGGATCTTTAGCTAATTCGAGTTTATTGGATTTGAAGGCGCAGTTGGCCAACGAAGAATCTAATCTTGTCACGTTTCAAAGTAATTTGGACATCAATAAATTAACGCTATTACAGTTGTTAAATGATTCAAGCATCCAGATGTTTGAGCTGGAGCGCATTCAGGTTCCGGTGCCAAGCTCTAAGGCCTATGATGTAAGCATTGCTGATATTTATTCCAAAGCTTTGTCGGCCCAACCATTAATTCGGGCTGCGGATTTTCGTGTTCAGGGAGCGGCAAAAAACATTGAAGTCGCTAAGGCCTTTCGCTTACCTAGCATTTCCTTAAATGGGAGTTGGTCTGCCAATCAATCCAATGCGTTAAAATCCGTAGAGGTTTTGGGGACCCAAACGGTTAATTTAGGAAATGTCGCAATAGGTGGACAAAGCTATCCGATTACAACGACCCAAATGAAGTTTGGAGAGGGCACGACAGTCGGTTATTTTGATCAGTTGAATAATACGCAAAACAAGGTAATCTCCTTGAATTTAAACATTCCTATTTTTGCCAAGAATTTCAATAAAACTCGAGTATCGCAGGCTAATTTACAGCGGATGAATTTAGAAATAGAAGCTGAGCGCGCGCGATTAACGTTGCGTCAAAATATAGAGCAGGCATATGTGAATATGTTGAATGCGGCGAAAAGATATGAGGCGGGAAATGTACAAGTATTTGCTTTAGAAGAATCTTTTAGGGCTTCTGAAAGTCGCTTTAATGCAGGTACGATTGATTTTGTCAGTTATAATTTACAAAAGACAAATTTGGATAAGGCTAAATTGAGTTTAGTTCAGGCCAAATATGACTATGTATTTAGGACTAAGATTTTGGATTTTTACCAAGGGAAGAGTTTGACATTTTAGGTAATAAGTATTAAGTAACAGGTAATAAATAATAGGTTTAAAACATAAAATGGTAGGTAGGCGCGAAGCGACTTTCTATGAATCAAAAAATTATGGCAACAAAGAATAATAAAAAAACGTGGATTATCATCGTAGTGGCGGTCGTATTGATTTTGGGAGGGTTATGGTTGGCCAAGAAGATGGAGTGGATCGGAAAGGTGGAGCCTACGGAGGTGGAGTTGACGAAGGCGGCTAAAGCAACGATTATAGAAAAGGTTTCGGCTTCGGGAAAGATACAGCCGGAGGTGGAAGTGAAGGTTTCTCCTGATGTATCGGGGGAGATTGTGTCATTGAAAGTTGCCGAAGGCGATTCTGTGGTGATTGGCCAAGAAATTTTGAAGATACGTCCAGATAACTATGTGAGTTTATTAGCTCGAGCGGAGGCGCAGGTAAATGCGATGAAGGCGAGTACGGAACAAAGTAAAGCGGTTTTAGCTCAAAGCGAAGCGAGATTAAGTAAGTCAAAAATTGATTTTGACCGAAATGTAAAATTGCATAATGACAAAGTGATTTCGGATGCGGATTTCGATCAGTTCCAGTCGGCCTATTTAGTAGCCAAGCAAGATTTAGAGGCGGCAAAGGCGAATGTGAAAGCGGCCAATTTTAATGTAAAGAGTTCGGAGGCCGCTTTAAAAGAGGCGCGGACTAATTTAACAAAGACGACGATTTATGCGCCTCAGAGTGGCATCATTTCTAAGTTGAACGTGGAATTAGGAGAGCGTGTGGTGGGAACGTCGCAGATGGCGGGAACGGAGATGTTGCGGATCGCGAATTTAAATAATATGGAGGTTCGGGTTAATGTAAATGAGAATGATATTACGCGGGTGAGCTTGGGAGACACGGTGATGATTGATGTGGATGCATTTTCGTCTTCGGAGCGCAAATTTAAGGGATTGGTATATGAGATAGCGAGTTCGGCTAATTCATCGGGTGCGGCTTCTATGTCTACGGATGCGGTGACGGAGTTTGAGGTGAAGATTCGTATTTTACGTAGTTCGTACAGCGATTTAATTAAGGGGAAATTATCATATCCGTTGAAACCGGGCATGACGGCGTCTGTTGAAATTTTGACGAATCGAAAAGATCAAATCTTAACCGTTCCATTGTCGGCGGTTACGACAAGGGAGATAGGTGCGAAAAAGGAAGAGGTAAAAGATGAGGCCATGGCAAAAGGTGGTGCGGCTGTTGTTACGCAGGAAGATGCCAATACGGCTAAGCGCAGGAAGGAAAATACGAAAGAGGTTGTATTTGTGATGGATAAGGGCGAGGTGAAGCAAATTCAGGTGAAGACGGGAATATCGGACTTTGACAACATTGAAATTGTTTCTGGCTTGAGTGAGGGCCAAGAAATCATTTTTGGCCCATATGCAACGGTTGCGAAGAAGTTGAAGGAAGGCGACAAAGTGAAAAAAAAGGAAATAAAGTCGGCGGATCGTAGCGCAGACAAGAAATAAATTGAAAAAAACGGGGGGCTATCTTGCATTTAACGAATTAGCCCCCTATTTTTGCATTCCCAATAAGGACAAACTCCTTCTTAGCTCAGTTGGTTAGAGCACATGACTGTTAATCATGGGGTCCTTGGTTCAAGCCCAAGAGAGGGAGCCAGAGTGCACAAGAGACTAGAAATAGTCTCTTTTTTGTTTTTAGAACCCTCCAAAACCCCTCTGGCGTTGATTAAAACCTCAATCGGTGGTGTGTACTTGGGTGCTGCAGCTTTTCCATTTTCAAAATGGACTTTTTCAGAAAAGATGCAGCTCAATATCTGTTTCTTCGTCTTACCATCCACTTTTTGATATAATGAGGTTAAATCTTCCAATGCAGGTACGTGTCTATTCAAGTATTCTTTGTAAGGGGATAGTTCTTCATTCATCTCCTTCAAGGAACGTTCTTTTTCAAAGACTTTTGTGTCAAGGCTCATCTTCAACTCTTGATATTCAAGGGATGAAATCTTCCCATCCATATACTCGTCTTGGATATGGTTTTTACGTTGTTTAAGACGTTGAATTTCGTCTTTGGTATTCTGTATTAGTTTTGCCCTACTTGAGTCTTCTGATTCGAAAATTCGTTCTAAAATGGAACGATATGACTTAATAACTCTAGCGGAGAATTGCACCTCACCAAGTAATCTTTCAATTTCACTATGAGCGTAGTCAATTGGGTATCGTGGACATCTGTTCTTGGTACAAACGTAGTAATGATATATCTGACCATTTCTACTCCTAGAACCATATGCAGACAATGTTCTTCCGTGAATTGGACACATTAAGTGTCCCTTCAATGGATATAGGTCAGCCTTATCATCTTTAAACTTCATATTACGTCTACGACCTTTAAGAACATCATTGGCTGTTGCAAAAACCTCATCAGTTACCAATGCAGGATGTAAACCTTGAACAATTTGTTCAGGTTCTCCATTGAATTCCCTAACCCTAATTTTGCCGGTGTAAGTGACGTTACGAATAATATCAAGGAATGTGTTTTTTGACAAGGTCATCCCTCTTGAATTTAACCAACGTCTAATTTCATCTGCACTATATGTACCACTCGCCATTCTCTCAAATGCTTCTCGAATTAATGGTGCATCCTCATTGAATTCTAATGTTGATTTTGTATCAAGCCTAAAGTTCTTGTAACCCTTTGGTGCAATCCCTGTAAAACATCCACTTTTACGAGCCTTGTGAGACCCCTCTTTAGAACGGCGACTAATCTTCGAGTTCTCAACCTGTGGAAGCGCATAACCTATCGCTTGGAGTAAAAGTGCATCAGGACTTGAGTCATCCACTTGTCCTTCAACAAACTCAACCTCACAACCTAATCCTGCAAGTTTAGTTGTTTCAGTGAATGATAAAATCAGATTTCTTGAATAGCGGTCAGGTCTTAATATCACGATGCTGTCAATTGCTAGTGATGTTTTTTGACTTGATTTAATAAAGGCCAATATCTTTTTCCATTCAGGTCGTTCAAAATCTTTGGCCGAGTAGTCTTCTTGAAAACACTTGACCACATTGTAGTTTTTGAATGTACAATGTCTTATGATGGTTTCCTCCTGATAATCCAATGAATGCCCCATTTGTGCCTGTTCATCTGTTGACACCCTACTATATACAATTACGTTCTTCATTTTATGCTGCATCTTTTTGTAAATGGCTAATGTCGATAATTGAACTTGAATTGCCTTCGCAAGTCGAGTTTTTCTCCACCAAGTATTGGTTATATTCAATACGTGCTAGTTTATCCAACAGAACCCATATTTCAAGGTTCTGCTGGTCAGACAAACTAACTCCATCTAAACTTAACTGGGATTTTAATTGCGAAGGGTTCATATCAAATATTAAGCAGCCATTGGTAATTCAATATTATTCTTAGACATATAGTACTCAAATCTGTCTTTACAGAATTTGTAGGACTCCTTGTCGATTTCATATGCAATGACATTTCGACCCATCGATAATCCAACTCCAATGGTTCCAGACCCGGCGAATCCATCACAGATTATGTCACCCGGCTTTGAATATGCATCTATAAAAACTGAGTAGATTTGTACAGGAGCCGGTGCTTGATGTCTAAAATCTTTATCGACCTCGCTAAATTCTACCGGATTATGAACATTTGTGATAATCACATTTGGAATACAAGTCTCAGGGGTTGCTACATAATATCCGCCACCTGAGGTTGGCATTATCTTATATTCTCCAACTGAAGATTCTCGTTTTACTTCTTTGAAAAAGGTATCTGCTCCTGGTTTTCTCAATACAATTATTCTTTCGTATGAATTTACAAACCTTAAAGGGTGCGGTGCATACTGTTGGTTTTGCTTAACCCAAATCACAACATCAATAATCTCCCACCCTTCGTTTTTTAAAGCAGTTTCAACAGCTGTACAAACACCATTATAACCACCTTTATACGTCTCTCCAATTATCGTTACAAGGACTCCTCCAGGCTTCAATTTTTTCCATTTTTCCTTACAGAATAAGACAAAATTAGAAACGTATTCCCCTAGAGTTTTTTCTTCTCCGTGTCGCAATCCAATTTGATTTCGATACCTACGTAATTTAAAATATGGATGGCTATCAATAAACAGGGACACACTCTGGTCATCGATTTTTTCCATACACATAGATGATTCATTAAACAATCGATATGAAACATCATTGATTTTATTTTCAAGAATACTTGGTAATGAATTATCTTCTGACTCACTTTGACTAGACTTATCTAAATAGCTTTTCATTAATTTGTAAGCTTTGTCTATTGATAATTTACCATCACTGATACCATTAATTAGGTCTAGTATATTATCCTCTTTCTCAAAATCATTAACCGCCATTAGTTTTCGTAATGTTCTCGCAGAAAATTTAAGACCAGATAAAACACAGGCTTTCTCAAACCTGTCTTTTCCGGCTGCGCCATACTCTTTTTCATCCTCTAAATTTTTGTTACCCAATAAATCGTTGCGTTTCCCTTGTTCGCTTCCTATCAAACCTAATATGTGCTCAATGTTTCGACAAACCTCTAAGGTGTGAACCTTGGTCTTCTGGTTATAGGTAATTCTTGCGTCAAGAATCAGGTCGTCCTTAATATCTAATACCTCGCATTCGAGGGTTTCGATATTACCAAGTTCAACTGCTGCTTTGTACCGGTGCACACCATCAATGATAAAGAAAACATCATCTCTTTTAACAACTACAATTGGCGTCTTTTGACCATTGTGTTTTAATGAGAATTCAATTGATGGATTCTGGGTTTGATTTGTAAGTTCTAAAAACAGGGGGTGAATTTGTAATTCACTTAAACGAATGCTTTTTAAATTTTTCATTTTGTAATTTTAATTAAGTTAAATACTATAATTGACGTAGTTAAAAGGCAAAAAAAATTGCCGTTAGACTTTTGAAAATCAGGGTGGTTTGATTGTTTGATAAAATATGTTAATCATATTATTGTTCGTAGTTTTTAAGTAAAAAAAATTGACTATTTCAAGTCAGATTTTTTGTTTAATGATTTTAATATTTCTTTGAAAGGGAATTTGGAATTTGAATTAAAAGGCAAGAATTTTTCGTTGATGGCCTTTATCAAAAGCTTTTTACCTAATACTCTAGCAGCATTGTTTTTTGTGTCATTATTGAAATCACTAGCTTTACCCAAATAGACTTTCACTTCCTTCTTCTTGCCTCCTTTTACAGGTATGAATGTTTTTGCATTAAAGTATTCTATGTCGGTTTTAATGTCTTTTGTTCGCGCAATGTAAACAGGCGGATTTTCACTAATTGAGGATACAAGAAAATTTAACGTGGCATCTTCGATATCATCCAACGCAGATTTATGTAATTCAAGTAGTTTTAATAAAATTGATAGGTGATTCTTAGCGTTGGGACTTAAACCAGCACCTTGTACACCAAAAGCCGGTTTAAACTTCAGTCCACTTGTAAATTCTTCTAACAGAGTCTCATAGCTTACAATTGTAGGAGTTATGCTCTTGTTTATAATCTTTGCACCAAGCATCTTTTCTGCCTTTTTGTTTGCGTCTATTTTATTGTTCTGTGTTTTCATACGTCAAAGATAATGTATGCCGTAGTTAATTTCCAAATTTTTTTCCGACTTTTTTGAAAATATTTCAGAAAGTACCCCCTCAAGGTGGGGGTGGAGGCCCCTCCTGACTCCTGTATCCCCGGTCTAATTCGGCGTTATAACGGCCAAAATGTAGATAGACCCTACCTTGATAAAAATTTTTGGCCAAACTTTTGCTAAAAGCAAAATGGTTGAATTTTTAAGAAAAAATTTCTGCAAATTTTTCAAATATTTCACTTTTCCCCCAATGAGAACGACCACTTTTTCAGTTTGCTTTTTTGCCCATAGTTTGCTACTTTTAATCATTCCATCAAGAAGTTTTATCTCCAGGATTAGCCTCAACCAATTCGCACCTAGCTTTACTTAAAGCAATTATTAGGCAAGCATTTTTTGAGACAATGGATTTAAACAAATGCAGACTTAATTAATAAAAATGATACCAGTCAATATATGAGTGCAGACAATCCAATATTAAACAGTCCATATGTCGAACCACGGCTGCATTACAATACAGATAGGGAAGGTAGTTTAGACTATACTGATATTCGTAAAGGACGAAGAATCTTTAAAACGGATTCGGCTGTAATTCCAACAAGACAGAGTGGGCAAAAGGAAGTTTTTGAATGGAATGAGGATGCTGAAGAGTATCAAACACATATTATCAATCTTTGTAGAAAAGAAGTTGGACTATGGAGAACCAACGGCTATCCTAATACAACTAGGGTAACTAAGGAATTATTAACTTTTTGGTTCAATAACCCAGAAAGACTTGTCACCAAAAAACTGTTCTTTGCTCAACAAGAAGCAGTCGAGACTGCAATTTGGATAAATGAAGTAGCAGAGAAATCTAACGCTGGCCAGCACATTTTAAACTTGCTTAGAAACGGGCAGCAAACAGTGAGTGAAGACCCTGCCGACCAATTACCTAGAATAGCTTTCAAAATGGCAACCGGAAGTGGGAAGACGGTAGTTATGGCCTGTTTGATTTGCTATCATTATTTCAATAGACAAGAATATAGAAATGATACCCGTTTTGCAGACTATTTTTTAATTGTGGCGCCAGGGATTACAATCAAAAGTAGACTTGGAGTTTTGTTTGTAGATACCAAAAATAAAAATCCAAAAGACATAGAGGACTATTATCGCGTTCGTGGGTTAGTTCCTTCAAATATGGAACATCGATTGGAAAACCTCAATGCTAGATTAGTCATTACCAATTACCATACGTTTGAACCTAAAATATTACAGGGTAATAAACGGAGCCCATTTGATGGTAAGGTAGATTTACAGGGAAAGAAAATTGATACTGATAACAAGGAAGATTTTTCTCAGGTTGTTAAAAGAACACTTGGGAAATTCAAGTCAGGTAGTAGAGTCCTCATTCTTAATGATGAAGCCCATCATTGTTATTTACCTAAATCAAAGAGTAAAACTACCGATAATGAGGAATCGGATGAAAATGCGAGAGCAGCAGTATGGTTTAGTGGGCTGCGTGAAATAGCAAAAAAATTCAAGCTACAATCTGTTTATGACCTTTCAGCCACACCTTATTATTTGACTGGTTCAGGTTATACACCATATAGTTTATTTCCTTGGGTAGTATCTGACTTTGGTTTGATAGAGGCAATAGAAAGTGGTTTAGTTAAAATTCCATTCTTGCCAGAAAGCGATAACACTCAAGAGTTAACAATGCCGGTGTTACGCAATTTGTATGACCACGTAAAGGATGAATTACCCAAAAAAGGTCAAAGAACTCAAAAGAAAGATGCGGCAGCAGAAGGCAATAAATTCATTGAATTACCTCCTCGTCTTCCATCTTTGGTAAAAGGTGCTTTAGACCAGTTTTATAATCACTATGTTGAGTATTATAATGGAATAAGAAAATACAAAGAAGAAAAGGTAAATATATTTTCAGCACCTCCTGTTTTTATTGCAGTATGTAATAACACCGGGGTTTCAAAGGAAGTATACAAATATATAGCTGGTTACGAGTTTGAAGATGCTGAAGGGAATGTTGTTACAGTTCAAGGGGCAAAAGAATTATTCAGCAATTATGACCCAGTAACCAATAAGCCATTAAAAAGACCCCCAACATTACTTATTGACAGTGATGCTTTAGAGAATGGTGAACAAATCAATGATGATTTCAAAAAAATATTTGCGTCCGAAATTGAAGAGTTCAAAAAAGACTACGCACGTATGCACGGGCAAGGAAGTATTGAAAAAATCTCCGATGCTGAAATTTTACGTGAAGTAGTAAATACTGTTGGTCAACAAGGGAAATTAGGTTCACACATAAGATGTGTGGTTTCTGTTTCTATGCTTACAGAAGGATGGGACGCGAATACTGTAACTCATATAATGGGTTTACGTGCATTTGGTTCCCAGCTACTATGTGAGCAAGTTGCAGGTAGAGCATTACGTCGAATGAATTACTTTTTACAGGGTTATGATAAAGATGGAAATCCAACTGACGATAAACGAAAAATAGTAATTGAGAAGTTTCCACCTGAATACGCACACATCATTGGTGTTCCATTTAAAATGTTCAAAGGAGGAAAAACTGAACCCCCACCACAACCGGTTGATTTAACTCATATTGCACCAATCCCTTCTCGTCAAGCGGAAATGGAAATTGAATTTCCTAATGTAGTTGGATATCGAGTAGAAAACTTAGATGGCGATATAAAACACGATTTCAGAAATATTGAAAATTATGAGATTGATGGTTCTAAGTTCCCTACTGAAACCATTATGACCAGTCCCATATCCCCTAATGAAGAAAAATTAGAGGTTAAGGGTGTATTAGAAAAAAGAGATAAAGAGTTGATTTTTTTAATCACCAAGGAACTTATCAAATACCATTTTAGTGATGAAGAAGGAAACCCTCGTTTCCAAAAGTTCAATAAGTTAAAAAGTATTGTCGAGGAATGGTATAATGAGAAGGTATTGTTACTGAACATTCCTGACCAACGATTTAAAAGATTGCTCTATTTTGAAGAACCTAAGAAAATAGTCGACCACATCGCTCGAGGTATCAACCCTGATAATAATACAACTGAGCATATACGACCAGTGTTTAATTATTATAACAAATTCAGCAGCACCAAATATGTTAACGGCAATACTGTAAAAGAGGTATTTCCAACTGAAAAAAGTCACATTAACTATGTTGTAATGGATAGTGAATGGGAAGGTATTTGTGCTAAAACCTTGGAGGAAATTGAATCAGTGGAATGTTATGTAAAGAACCAGTTCTTAGGTTTAACAATACCCTATACCAAAGATGGTAAAGACCGGCAATACTACACTGACTTTATTGCGAGAGTGAAATGTAAAGACGGGACTATTAAGAATCTTATGATAGAAATAAGTGGAATGAGCAAAGATAAAGCAGAGAAAAAATGGTTTGTAGAAAATCGTTGGATACCTGCAGTAAATGCATTGAAGGACAAATACGAATATCCAGAGTGGCATTTTATCGAAGTAGCTAATGACATCCGTAACATCAAAAATCAATTAATCGAAAAAATTCAGAGTATATAATGGCAAAGAAAGTAGAATCCATAAAACACAAAACAGATACTCGTGTCCATATACCGAGTAAAGAAGAAGCTGGTTATGAGGAAGCCAATGCAAAAGTTCAAGATGGTAAAAAGGTATTAGAGCTTCCAAAAAACCCGGTTGTTCATCGAGGCCAAGACCCTGAATTATTTTGGTTAAATAAGTACGGTAATGACGACCGAGATGATTTGTTAAGAGTCGATATACGAAGTCTTTACCGCCACGAACACATCGCGCCAGAAACACTTATAAAAAATCTATACAAGGTTACTGAAACTCATAGTAGTCAAATGGATTTGTTTAGTGTAAACGAACTGTTTGGTAATGCATTAGAAAAAGATGAAATAGAAAAAGTTAGCGAATACTATCATCATCAGGATGGATGGACAAATAGACTAATTCAAGGTGATAGCCATTTAGTAATGGCTAGTTTACTGGAACGTGAAGGAATGGCAGGGCAAGTGCAAATGATTTATGTTGACCCTCCTTATGGAATTAAATATGGGGGAAATTGGCAAATCAAATTGAACAGCAAGGATGTAAAAGATGGCAATGATGAAGCATTAACAGGAGAGCCAGAACAAATTAAAGCATTCAGAGATACTTGGGAATTAGGTATTCATTCGTATTTAACTTATTTAAGGGACAGATTATTAATTGCAAAAGAATTATTGAATGATTCAGGAAGTTGTTTTGTCCAAATTGGAGATGAAAATACGCATTTAGTTCGTAATCTAATGGACGAAGTTTTTGGAAGTGAAAACTTTGTATGTGAAATTCATTTTAGAACTAAAGGGCCTATTGGTACCAATAAGATACTAAGAGTTAATGACAATATTCTTTGGTACTCTAAAACGGAAAATTATAAATATCGCCAACTATATGTTGAAAAAGAAATAGGATTAGATAGTACGTATGACCACGTTGAATTTACTGATGGCACATTTAGAAGGTTAACATTAAATGAAAGGGCCAACCTATCAGAGCTTCCAAAAGGAGCAAAAGTATTCACTTCTCAACCAATGAATTCAACTGGATTAACACCAAGTTGTGTTTTCGATTTTGAATATAAGGGTAAAATGTATAGCCCACCTACTGGGAAAAGCTGGAAAACAAATAGAGCAGGAATGCAAAAACTAGCAGAACTTAATAGGCTTATTCCGTCAGGATATACTTTGAGATTAAAATATATGTATGATGACTTTCCGATGATGGAAATAAACAATATGTGGACAGGTATTATGGCCGAACAATCAAAAGATTACGTTGTTCAAACTTCCCAAAAAGTTATTGAGAGATGTATGCTGATGTGCACCGACCCAGGTGATTTAATCATAGACCCAACTTGTGGAAGTGGGACAACCGCTTTTGTAGCTGAACAATGGGGAAGGAGATGGATTACAATTGACACTAGTCGGATTGCATTGAATATTGCTAAACAGCGACTTATGACTGCTGTATTTCCCTATTATAACTTGTATGATGAACAAAGTGGAGATATTCGTCAAGGATTTAAATATAAAACAGTACCACATATAACTGTAAAAAATCTTGCTAATGATGAACCGCCTGCAACTGAAACATTATACGACCAGCCTGAACTAGACAAAAAATTACTTCGTGTTAGTGGGCCGTTCACGGTTGAGACATTACAAAATTTCGAACCAATTAGCCCTGATGATTTAGACGATGAAGTAAGAGTAAACGAAGAAGAAGGGGCATTTGAAGAGGTGATAAAACAACATTTGTTGAGTGCAGGAATTAAAAACGGAAGAAAAGACGAAATGGTAGTCTTCCGTAGTGTTGAGTTATTAAGTCATTCTTATTTACACGCTGAAGGATTTTACATCACTGAAACAGGAGAACAAAAAGCATACTTTCACATAGGGCCAAAATTTGGTACAGTAAGTAAAACAGCTGTAAACGAGGCAGTAAAAGAGTGTCGTCAACGTGGCGATGCCGGTTGGTTAATTATACTCGGATTTAGTTTTGAAAGTGATATTGAAGGTAGCACCCAAACAATGAGTATGGGTAAATTTGAAGTTACTAAAGTGCGCATACACGATGATTTGTTACAAGAAGGGTTAAAAAAGAAACCTGCAAAATCTGCAGCAAGTTTTGTAACCATAGGAGAACCTGATATTGAACTTATTAGAAAGGGCAAGGACGTTCAGGTAGAAATCCAAGGGCTAGACATTTATGACCCAATTAAAGACGAAGTAAAACCAAGAAACGTACACGATATTGCATATTGGATGGTAGATGAAGATTATGATGGTAGCAACTTTGTTGTAAATCAAGTTTTCTTTTGCGGCGGCGATAAATCCGAATTTGATAAATGGAAAAAAGGACTGGATAGTTTAGCGAAGGATAGCACTAAAAAGAAAGTGGAAAAGACATTGAAAGTGGAAATAGATGATGAAGCATTCGACCGGTTGTATGGTCATATTTCCCATCCAATTCAACTAAAACGAGCAGGCCAGAAATTGGCTGTTAGAATCATTAGTCAGTTTGGAGAAGAATGTACAAAAGTTATATCTGTTGATTAATTATGTCTTTTTGGAGAAGGGGGTGAGCGGAATTGGGGGATGAGGAAACCGCAGGTTTGAACTACGTTCATAATCCCCTTCGGGGAGGTTGAGGTATAATATTATTCAATTCAATATAGCTTTTAATAAGAAAAGTTAATCTGTCTGGTGTTGAGTCTCCAATATCTTGATAATGTTTTGAAACAAACTCTTCCACCGGTAAATTATTGACTTCTTGCTTCCAGTTTATACCGGTAGGAGAAAATAATTTCTCTAATCCCTCAAGATTAACTATTCTAGTGAATTCATCCTTTGAATTATTTTTATTTTTCAATTTTGATTCAGTTTGATTTTCTTGCCCCAGTATTTTACTAGTATTATTAAAGTTATTAGAATTAGTACTTTGTAAATTAGTATTTGGTAGGTTAGTACTTTGTATATCCCCCTTTTTCTGAGATGTCGTGTTCTCGACAGTTTGGTTTTCCGACATATCGGATTTTGGGATGTCGGTGAAAGGAACTTCCCTAACTTCGTAATGCCAAGATGAAAATTTACCATTCTGCATTTTAACTCTATGCTTCTTTAAATAACCTTTCGTCTCTAATCCTTTCCAGGCGCTATCTATTTTTTTATCTGAAATGCAGCCACTATAATACTTCTTAAAATAATCTTTATATATCACCCAATCATCTGGCAAGCTCAGAATGTGAAATAAAATTGATTTTTCGTCAGAAGTTAAACTAGTAGATGTGATAAGCGAATTTAAAATCACGGTGTAGTTTTTTGTTTTCTCTACTCTTAGGAAGGTTGTACTGTTGCCCATATAAAATTAACCCCAAATGAAAAATGTGTCCCTTCCCTACACAAATCTCACCGGGGTCTTTTTAAATGTCTTTAAGTTGTTGTTGGAAGGGATAATTAAAACATAAACTAAATTTTTTACAAAGTCAAATGGTCTTGTACTACAATTTGAAGTATTTATAGATATGAAGAAAACAAAGAAAATCAATATTAGACTAACTGAACAGCAGCTTAAAACCCTTATTGATGAATCAATTAATAAGAACAAATCCAAGTCTATATTAATCCGAGAAATGATTGAGGATTATAAAATATTTTGCCGTAAATCTACCGCAGATGAAAAAACTGTCTAAAAGTCAAATATCCTTGATTGATACATTAGAATCCCTAATTCGAAGTGATTATTTCAAAAGATTAATATCTCAGGAATCAATCCCCCCCGAGTTTAGCAAGCTAGTTTTAAAAAACTCAGAGACCGGTCTTGCAATACAGACCGTAAAGTTGGTCGCTCCGCCAATCGAGGATTTCAATATCGAAGAAAAAGAACTCTTGTTACTCATTACTCAACGACTAGGCCATCTTGATTATCCATCAGATATCCTTACCATCAATACAACCAAAGATGATTTTTTAAATCTAATTGCTTTTGTAATTCGCGAAGCTCGTTTCTTCAAAAGCGAGTTATTTTAACAAAAATCTAGCACTTAGACTTTTTAGAATTAATTTTTCATCGAATTTCACAAATCTTAAACGAACGTTTGGCATTTGTTAAATTGGCGCTTACATTAGCCTAAACATCATTTTTTATGGAAAAATTTGTAGGCTATATTCGTACATCCACAGGTCGTCAGGTATTGGGATTAGAAGAACAAAAGTCCAGGATTAACCAATTTATTGAAACTACTTCAGGAGAACTTGTTGAAATTATTTCAGAGCAGGAAACTGGCAAAAATAATAACAGAGAGAAATTAAACATAGCCCTCAACCTATGCGTAAAAAACGGTTATACTTTATTATTCACAAAATTAGACCGCTTATCAAGAGAAGTAGAGTTTCTTTTTACATTAAGAAATAAAGGAATTAAACTCAGGTGTATTGACTTGCCAGAGCTCAATACATTGACTTTAGGCATTTTTGGTAGTGTAGCGCAATGGGAGCGGGAGCTTATCTCAAACCGCACCAAAAGTGGCTTAAAAGAGATTAGCAAAACTCGAAAGCTTGGCACCCCATCAAATTTAACCAGTGAGGCAAAAAGGAAAGGAGTTGAATCAATCATTAGGAATAGAATTGAAAATGAGAACTGGAAACTTGCAAAGACATTTATTGAACATTTCCAAATGAAAAAAGGGTATACTTCTTTGACCGAAATATCAAAGGAGCTGAATCTAAATGGCTACCGGACTAGAAGAGGATGCTCATTTTCTCCTGAGATTGTTAAAAGGCTGATTGGGAATTAAACTATTAGATGAAATGACACGAAGTACCACTCCTTCAATTTTCCTAGTAACCTTTGCTTTTTATTTTGATTAACTTTGTTGAATATATTCAATAAAAGTAGATTCAAAAGAAATCTTTTGCAAATTGTTAGAAAGTTTAATTTCGGAATCACTTTTTTGATAATTAAACCAACTTACACAGCTATTAGACCAGCTGTTCATCAACTTAAATAATTTTTAAATGCAAAGATTTATTTTGCTATTATTCGCATTTCTGTGTTCTACTAGTGTCTTCGGGCAAAACAACTTTAAGGTCATCATCAAAGATGCTGAAACAAAAGAACTACTGATAGGAGCAACAGCAATTCTTGAAGGTTCTAAGAATGGTGCAACTGCTGACCAAAATGGCTTTTTAGAATTAAAAAATATACCGAATGGTAAGCAAATTATTTTATTCAGACATATTGGTTATGAAGTAAGAATTGACACTTTATATTTTCCATTAGCACAGTCCGATACACTAGAATTATTATTAAATTCTGAGAACGAAGAAATGGAAGAAGTTGTAATAACTTCAACTAGGAGCAGCCGAACTATTGCAGACAATCCAACGAGAATTGAAGCTATATCAGGTGAGGAATTAACAGAAAAGGGCAATATGAAGCCTGGCGATATTCGGATGATGC
>SXXW01000035.1 GCA_005791165.1 Cytophagaceae bacterium | reverse complement strand
TTCACCTCTTCCCATCTCGAACAGAGAAGTTAAGCCCCGCACCGCTGATGATACTGGGATCAAACCCGGGAAAGTAAGTAAGCTCCAAGTTATTAAAAGACCGCATCGAAAGATCGCGGTTTTTTTTTGCCCTAAATACTATTACCTAATACCTATTACCTGATTTTATTATGCAACAATGTTGCATAATAAAATATTTAACTTAACTTGCAACAGTATTGCACTAATACTATTCTTAGGTCATTAATACTAAATTTGGATAATATGAGAAAGTTGCTTGTTTTTTTATGTATTTTAACTGTTTCCTTGTCTTGTAAAAAAGATGATCATGAACCTCATGATGATAATGAGCTAATTACGACAGTTGATTTGATTTTTACTGACGCAAATAAAAAAGTAAGTACCTTTTCCTTTCAAGATAAGGATGGAGATGGAAAAACTCCTCCAGAAAAATTTGATAAGATTGTTTTAGATAAAAATATGGCATATACTATGGAAGTACATATGTATGATGAGACTAAAAATCCAAAGTTAGATATCACAGAAGATATTGAATCTGAAAGTGATGTTCATCTGTTTGTTTTTAAAATAGATCCAGCGTCTTTATTTAACTTAAAGGCTTCTGACAAAGATAAAAATGGTTTACCCATTGGATTGAGGTCTTCAGGAACTACTCAAAATGCTGCGGGTACAGGAAAACTAAATCTTATACTTAAGCATCAGCCGCCTATTAACGGCAAAGCTGTTAAAACAGGGAATGAATCTGGGGGAAGTTCAGATATCGATTTAGTTTTTGACTTATTTATTAAATAATTAAATAAATGTCTAAATATAAGTTTTTAGCGATTGAGAAAATAGGTGTTTTGCTGTCAATTGTTTGTGCAGTGCATTGCCTCACCTTGCCTATTTTCATATTTTTTGCTCCGTATTTGGCTAGCTCTTTTGCGTTTAGTTCAAATCTAGAATGGATTTTAGTGATATCCAGTTTTGTATTAGCAGCTTTTATTTTAGTATTGGATTATCGGAAACACCAGCAACCGCTTCCCCTTTATTTTTTGGGAGTTGGAATTATCATAAAGGTCTTGGATATGGTTTTATCAAATCAGTCTTATGCCTGGCTTTTTGGGATCTTGTTAGGCGCAGTTATCAGCATCGCTTATTGGGTTAATTACAAGCATAAAAAATCCTGTACTTGTAAAATAAGCGCTTAGTCAAGAAATATTTACCCTTTTTAGTATCTTTACTCACTTAATTTAAATATTCTTTGTGAGTACAAATTCCCCAATCGTTTATCAGCCTGTCATCGGCCTTGAAATTCATGCTCAGTTGCAAACAAATTCAAAAATTTTTGCAAGTGACCCTGTGCTTTTTGGCCAAAATCCGAATACCTTAATTTCGGCCATTACCTTGGGCCATCCAGGGACTTTGCCAAAACTTAATGTCCGGGCGGTTGAATTTGCGATTAAAATGGGTCTTGCCTTAGGTTCTAAAATTGCCTCTTGGCAAAATTTTGACCGAAAAAATTATTTCTACCCAGATCTTCCAAAAGGATATCAAATTACTCAAGATAAAACTCCTATTTGTTTAGGGGGTTCTATTACCGTGCATCTTAAAAGTGGGGAGAAAGTATTGCCATTCCACCACATTCATCTGGAGGAAGATGCTGGTAAATCGCTACATGAGGGGGATAACCCATTTAGTTTTATTGATTACAATCGGGCTGGGACGCCTTTAATTGAAATGGTTACGGAACCTGCTTTGCATTCTAGCGAAGAGGCATTTGCTATGGTTTCTGAGGTTCGAAAACTTGTTCGCTATCTAGGAATTTGTGATGGAAACATGGAGGAAGGTTCACTTCGCTGTGATGTCAATGTATCTCTTCGTCCAAAAGGTACTGATACGTTAGGAACAAAGGTTGAAATTAAAAACATGAATTCGTTGCGGAATATCCAAAGAGCGATTGAGCATGAAATTATACGCCAAACAGAGTTATTGAACTCGGGCATACAAATTATACAAGAGACGCGAACTTTTGATGCTCATCTGGGAATAACCAATAGTATGCGCATGAAGGAATCGATGAATGATTATCGGTATTTCCCTGAGCCCGATTTATCTCCATTGGAAATTACGGAGAAATGGTTAGCCGAGATTAAAGCTAAGATGCCTTTGTTGCCATGGCAACAAGAAAAAAAATTAATGGAGGAGTATAATTTACCTGCCTACGATGCTCATTTTTTATCGGAGAGTAGGGATATGGCCATGTATTTTCAGTCGGTTTATGAGCATGCTGCTCATGCAAAGCAAATTTCTAATTGGCTCATGGGCCCTGTTAAATCCTATTTGAATGAGTATAATTTGTCGATAGACCAATTTGTGCTGAGTCCTGAAAACCTCGCTGACGTTATTAATTTAGTTGAAAAAGGTGTTATTTCGCATAATTTAGCGGTCCAACAACTTTTTCCTTTATGTATTGAAAACCCGAAACAAAGTCCATCCGAAATTGTCAAAGAGCAAAAATGGTCTCAGGAGCAATCAGGTGATGAAATGCAAGAATGGGTCAATCAGGCAATTGCTGCTTACCCTGAAAAGGTGAAGGAATACCAACAAGGTAAAAAGGGTTTGTTGGCCTTATTTATCGGAGAAGTAATGAAGCGTTCAAAAGGAACAGCAGATCCTAAAAAAGTAAACCAATTGGTCAGTGAGGCATTAAGCCATTAAATGTAACGAGATGAGGTATTTAATTATTTTGTGTTTGCTTGGTTTTATGTCCCCACATTCTTTGGGACAGGGATTCCAAGTAAAAGTGAAAGCAACTCATGTCGTTCCCGACAGGAAAATATATTTGGAATGGATTAATGGAAGAGGGCAAGCAATCAAAGTAGATTCGATGTTGCCAAATTTACAAAAGGAAGTAAACTTTAAAGGAACCATCATCGACCAAGGAGGTTTCTACCTAGTTAATTTTTATGATATCCCTAATCCGCAAAAAGTACTTTTAATTTTAGAAGGCAAGGAGCTTGTTGACGTTCAGGCCGAAGGAATCAATTTGCCTGAAAAGCCAGGCACCTATTCGGTCAAAGGAAATACACCCAATTTTACCTATATGAACCAATTGCTTCTTATTTCAAAAGAATTAGAAAGTAAAGTGACTGTGTGGAATGCAGAGATTCAAAAAAATCCTGCAGCTCAAGACCGAATTCAGAAGGAATTTTCAATGGCTCAAGCGATTACCATGAAAAAAATCAAAGATCTTATTCCTTTGATGGGTACAAATTTGGTGGCTTTATGGGCAACTAATTTTTTGCCTGCAGACTCTGAAATAGCAATATTAGAAGCGGTTGGGGCTCGATTTAAAAAGGAAAGACCTAATCACCCGCAGGTTAAACCCTTTCTTGAGAATTTAAAAAGATTGAAAGGGGTAGGAGTTGGTTCCGAAGCACCAGAAATCGCACTCAGTCAACCTTCAGGAGAACGACTCGCGCTTTCCTCTTTACGGGGCAAATATGTGTTGATAGACTTTTGGGCTAGTTGGTGCGGCCCCTGCAGGCGTGAAAATCCAAACGTGATTAAGACCTATGCTCGATTTAAAGACAAGGGATTTGAAATTTATGGGGTAAGTTTGGATCAAGATAAAAGTGCTTGGTTAAAGGCGATTGAAGCGGACAAATTAGTTTGGAAACATGTTTCTGATTTGCAATATTGGAATTCAGTGGCAGCTCAGGCATACCAAGTTTCAGCGATTCCGATGACGTTTATGTTGGACAAGGAAGGCAAAGTCATTGCGAAGGGCTTAAGAGGAGAGGCCTTGGATCAATTTTTAACAAATTTATTTTCTGGAAAATAAACGGATATGAAGATAGCTATTATTGGTTGTGGAAATATGGGTATGGCTTTTGCCAATTCATTTATTCAATATAATTTAGTTCAAAAAGAGAATCTTTTATTAATTGAAAAAAATAAGGAGCGAGGAGAAATATTGCAAGAGCAAAAAGCCGGTGTGGTGGTGGACACCATTTCTGCTAAAATTTCGGATGTTGATTTAATTATTTTATCTGTTAAGCCTCAGGATTATCCATTAGTTTCGGAGGAGTTGGCTCAATTTATATTGCCGGGCCAATTAGTACTCTCGATCATGGCGGGAATACCCATTGCTAATTTACAGGCTACTTTATCTCATGAATTAATTATTCGGGCTATGCCTAATACGCCAGCTTTATTGGGTGTGGGGATGACTGCTTTTGCTTCGGCTTCGGCGGTAGGTCTTTCAGACATCAGGAAAGTTGAAAATCTGATTAACTCGACGGGCCGAGCGGTGTTTTTGGAAGATGAAAAATTACTCGATGCGGTAACAGGTTTGAGTGGTAGTGGCCCTGCTTATTTTTTCTATTTGATTAAGGCGATGATTGACGCAGGTGTTGAAATGGGCTTCGATTCAGCTATGTCGGCTTTATTGGTCAAGCAAACGATGCTAGGGTCTTATCATTTAATGCAAACAAGTGATAAAAATTTGGATGAATTGATTCAGGCTGTAGCCTCAAAGGGTGGTACCACGGAAGCTGCTTTGAAAACGTTTAAAGAGCAGGGCGTTTCGGAGGGTTTAAAGCAAGGTATTTTTGCCGCGAGAGATAGGGCTATTGAGTTAGCTAAATAAATTAATCAAATAATCCTCGGTCATGAGCTTACTAATTTCTTCACCATTGGGGGAGAAGTTAGGATTTGAACTAGCAAATAATTGACCAATCAGGGCATTCATTTCCTCATTACTAAGTTTTTTTTGCGTGTATTTACTAGCGGTTTTATTGGCCATTGCTTGAGCAATTTTTTCATTTCGATGAGATGTAAAATCGGTATTCTCATTTTTAATTTGCTCTAGAATACCTTCAATGATTAATTGGCAATCTTCTTCTATAATTCCGGAGGGAATTCCTTGTACTAAGAAATTATGTTCAGAATCCATTTCCATTCTAAATCCAAGATCCTTTATTTCTTGCTTTATTTCTTCGAATAGCATTTGATCCGCTGGATTTATGTGAATCGTTCGAGGGAAAAGTAATTGTTGGGACGCTCCGTTCTTCCTATTTAAATGATCAATAAACTGGTCATACAAAATCCTTTGATATGCTTTTTTTTGATCGATTAATAGTAAACCATCCGTGATATGAATGGCTAAATATTTTTGAAGTACTTGGATAACCTGAAAATTGGGGGTGTTCACGGAATCGTAATTCCAGTCATTGGCTTTACTCTGAATGGTTTTTGGCTCGTCGGTCGAGTCAAAAATTTTCATGCTTTGCGTGGAACTTTGTTGCTCAAATGCGCTAATATTATTATCCATTCCTTCATAAAGCTTTTTCCAAGCGTCTTGGGTTGGTCTTGCTTTAAACGTGTCACTTTTTTCAATGGTTCTTTGTGTCGATCCAAAGGTTGTGGGCACATTGAAGTTTACATTTGTTTCAAAGTCGAGCGAAGGAATTAAATTATTAATGCTGAGTGTTTTTCTGACAGCTGCTTGGACGATGGCGTAAATAGACCGTTCATCATCAAACTTGATTTCTGTTTTGGTGGGATGCACATTGATGTCGATTTGCGCGGGATCTATGCTCAGAAATAACACATAAAAAGGAAATGCACCGTCGGCCAATAATCGCTCATAAGCGGTCATGACCGCATGATTTAAATAACTGTTTTTAATGAATCGGTTATTGACAAAGAAAAATTGCTCTCCCCTTGTCTTTTTTGCATGTTCAGGTTTGCCAACGTACCCCTTGATACTGACATAGGAGGTGTCTTCCTCGCAAGCGGCTAATTGTTCACGGTAGGATTTTCCAAATAGATCGACGATTCGCTTGCCTAATTTGTCGGGGGGCAAAGAATACGTTTCCTGATCATTTTGAATGAACGAAAATTTTATGCTTGGATTAGCCAATGAAATTCGTTGGAATTCATCTAAAATATGCCTAATCTCAACGGGATTAGACTTAAGAAAATTCCTACGTGCGGGGATGTTATAAAAGAGATTGCGAATGATGATCGAAGTCCCTTTGGCGCATTGTGTTAATTCTTGTGATTTGAGTACGGAGGCATCTATTTTAATTAAAGTGCCTAATTCGTCTTCTGCTCTTTTCGTTTTTAATTCTACTTGCGCAACTGAGGAGATGGAGGCCATCGCTTCCCCGCGAAAGCCCATGGTTTTGATGGTGAATAAATCTTCAGCCTTTCGGATTTTGGAAGTGGCATGTCTTTCAAAACACATGCGAGCATCGGTTTCAGACATTCCTAGGCCATCATCGATGACTTGAATACTTCCCTTTCCGGCATCTTTAATGATGAGTTGGATCGTGGAAGCCCCCGCGTCAATCGAATTTTCCATTAATTCCTTGACCACCGAGGAGGGTCTTTGCACCACTTCACCAGCCGCAATTTGATTGGCTATCGCATCAGGAAGTAGTTGAATAATATCGCGCATGAATAATGAAATGATTAATTCTTGTCAAATCTCAAATAAAGCAAAAAAAAGGGAATGTTGCCATTCCCTTTTTAATTAATCTGGTAATTGAATTATTTTAATTCAACTTCAGCACCAGCCTCTTCTAAAGTTTTCTTCAAACCTTCAGCTTCGTCCTTGCTTACTCCTTCTTTAACCGCTTTAGGTGCAGCATCAACTACATCTTTCGCTTCTTTCAAACCTAGACCTGTTAGATCTTTTACTAATTTAACGATCGCTAATTTGTTAGGACCACATGCTTTTAAGATTACATCAAAAGATGTTTTCTCAGCAGCAGCTTCACCACCATCACCAGCACCGCCACCAGCTGCAGGACCTGCAACCATAACAGCACCAGCAGCAGCTGGCTCAATACCATACTCATCCTTAAGGATAGTAGCTAATTCATTTACTTCTTTTACAGTTAAGTTCACTAATTGTTCAGCGAACGCTTTTAAATCTGCCATTTTTTGAAAATTTAATAGTTATAAATTAATTATTTTATGAGGATTACCCTCTTGTTAAACTTGTTGAAAATTATTCTGGTCGCTCAGACAAAGTCTTCACAATTCCAGCTAATTTCTTTTCGCCGCTTAATAATGCACTAATGACATTTTTAGCAGGCGATTGCAATAATCCGATCACTTCGCCAATCATCTCGTTTTTCGACTTGATGTTTTCTAGTGATACTAATTGGCCTTCGCCAATGTACAATCCACCTTCAATGGAAGCCGCCTTAAACTTGATTTTGTCTTTACCTGCTTCTTTTTTGAAATCTTTGATCAGTTTAGCAGGTAATTTAGCATCTCCAGGGGAGAAGATAATTCCTGTCATTCCGGTCAAAACTTCAGCATCTAAAGAACTATAATCTGTTCCAGTTTTAGCTAATGCTTTTGAAATCAATGTGTTTTTGAACACCTTGTATTCCACGCCTTTAGTAAAACACATTCTGCGAAACTGTGTTGCCTCTGCTACAGATAGTCCAGCTGTACTTGCCAAGTAGAAGTACGGAGTTGCCGCGAACTTTTCGCTCAACTCATCAATAATTTGATTTTTTTCTTCTCTTGTCATGATTACAATCCAGTTACTGTCCCTTTATCAATAATAATGCCCGGAGACATCGTCGATGATAAATTGATCGATTTAACATAAGTTCCTTTTGCAGAAGAGGGCTTTAATTTCATCAATGTATTGATTACTTCTAATGCATTATCTACAATTTTATCAGCTCCAAAAGATACCTTACCGATTGAGGTATGGATGATACCGGTTTTGTCAACTTTAAAGTCGATTTTACCTGCTTTCACTTCTTTCACTGCATTTCCTACATCCAAAGTCACTGTACCCGACTTTGGATTAGGCATCAGACCGCGAGGTCCTAACACACGACCCAAACGGCCTAATTTTGCCATCACGGTTGGCATCGTAATGATTACGTCGATATCGGTCCAGCCGCTCTCGATTTTTGCAATGTAATCATCCAATCCCACATGATCAGCACCGGCTGCTTTTGCCTCCTCTACTTTATCAGGTGAACACAATACGAGAACTCGTACGTCTTTACCTGTTCCATGAGGTAGGGCAACCACGCCACGAACCATTTGGTCCGCTTTGCGGGGATCTACTCCTAAGCGAACATCTATGTCCACAGAGGCATCGAATTTTGTATAAGAAATTTCTTTCAAAATCTCCGCTGCTTTTTCAAGCGTATACGCTTGCGTTGCATCGTATTTTGAAAGGGCTTCCTTTATTTTCTTCGTAAGTTTTGCCATTACCTTTTAATTAAATTGTTAATTTCTGATGATAAAAATCAGAACGGTTTTTCACCGGAAACAGTAATTCCCATTGATCGGGCCGTTCCAGCAATCATACTCATTGCTGCCTCGACTGTAAAACAGTTTAAATCAGGCATTTTAGTTTCGGCGATTACTCGCACTTGATCCCAAGATACTGATCCAACTTTCTTCAAGTTTGGCTGTGCCGAACCTGACTTCACCTTTGCTGCTTCCAATAACAATATGGGTGCAGGAGGAGTTTTTACAACGAAATCAAACGATTTATCCGCATAATAAGTAATTAGGACCGGCAATACTACGCCGTTTTTATCCTGAGTTCTTGCATTAAACTGCTTGCAAAACTCCATGATATTTAATCCTTTCGAACCTAATGCAGGACCGATGGGTGGTGAAGGATTGGCTTGGCCACCTTTGCATTGAAGCTTTACGTAGCCAGCTATTTCTTTTGCCATGTTAAAACATCGTTTATTTAGTGAATTAGAGGTTTATCTGCCAATAAGGGTGGAAGCTCCTTATCTGATTCCCCTCCGAGTGACCCTCCCGTGTAACATTACGATTAGGCCCAATCCCCTTTTGAAATTTTCAAAACAGAAATTGCCGCTTTTTAAACGGACTGCAAAATTAGGGCTTTTATTCTAATTTGCAAATACTTTGCACAAAAAAAGTCCTGAAATTTTCTTCAGGACTTTTTCCAAATTAAAATTGAAATCTATTTTTCTACTTGAGAGTAATTTAATTCAAGTGGCGTATTACGGCCAAATATTTTCACCATAACGGATAGCTTCTTGCTGTTCTCATGAATTTCTTCAATCGTTCCCTCAAAAGTAGCAAACGGTCCGTCGATGACATGAACAGTTTCTCCTTTGATGAATGTAACGGATGCGAATTCTTCGATGGCTGCTGACTCGTCAACTTTACCTAAAATACGATTGACTTCCGTTTGGTTAATCGGCATAGGTCTCTTGACATTAACCTTCACCTTTTTAGTTTTTCCACCTTCAACCTTCTCTTCCTCGATTACTTCATTGGTCGTTTGTAAAAAGCCGATTACCCCTGGAGTAGAAGTCAATATATGACTAACCTCCCCAGCTAAATCTGCTTCAACCATAATATAGCCCGGAAATAAGTTCTTCTCACGAATGACCTTTTTGCCTTTACGAATTTCGTAAATTTTTTCTGTCGGAATTAATATTTGAGGAACTGCATCAGACACACCTTGGCGCGCTAATTCGTTCTCCATATACGTTTTTACCTTTTTTTCTTGTCCTGAAATTGCTCTCAAAACATACCATTTAGTCTCTGCCATGGCAATTATTGTTTGTTAAGGACGGGCCTAAACCCTAAATTTAAAATGAACCATAAAATAAATCCAATCCAGTTTTAAAGGCTAAATCAACTACTCCTACCAATAAGGCAAAAATTAATGATGCAACCAAAACCAAAATAGAACTTGATTGGAGTTCAGTAAACTTAGGCCAAGTAACATGCTCCGTTACTTCTACCCAAGATTCCTTAATCAAAGATGTTATACTGCTCATATTATCACCGGATTTCCGGTTTTTAAATTATTACATTGCACGGGCACAAGGATTCGAACCCTGACCAAAGGTTTTGGAGACCTGCATACTACCATTATACTATGCCCGTAGAAAGGATTGCAAATTTAGGTAAAAAATCATAATTAACAAACCTCCTTATTTAATTAAAGCGTATCTACCATTGCGAATAGCTCGTAGGTTCCAAGAATTTACGTACCGTACGCGAATGGCTATTGGCATATTTCGCATCTCCCGAAATTCTTTTCCAATCCGGATCAGCTCCAAATTTAGCCCAATTGGCATCCCGCTCAGCCATGTTTTCAAAGGAAACCATGTAACTTAAACATGGCGTATTTTCTCCAGCTAAAACCTCACCAAAAAATACGTTATGCAAACCTACTTTATCGAAAACAGCCAATTCCGCATCATTAAACATGGCAATTTTACGTTTTAGAGCATCTTCATTATAGGCCTCATAAGTCCTCCATTCATAAATTCTGCCCGCTTGCTTGATAGGTAAAGTTAAGGTAGGATGTCCCGCAAATGACTTAGCTAAATAAATAGAAATTTTCTCAAACATTGGTTTATCTAATCCTACATGCTGGAAATATGCAGTAGCAGCTTGTTGGTATTCTGCATCTTTCTCCAATGCATCCTTATATCCAGCATAAGCGGACAGCGATGCAAATGGAATTGCTACAACTACGATCGCCGGCTCCGGCTTTCCATAATCCTTGAACACACCCACTTTTGAAACGCCGTATTTATTTAAGGCAGGAATCAATGCCTTGGATAAATAATTTTCCAAAACCCCCACTTTCCCTCCGAACTTCATTTGGTAAGTTCTGATTTCATAAAATTCCTGTGCCATACTCGCATAGGAAATGAACAACAAAAAGAATAATACTTTTTTCATTGGTAATTTTTTAAATAATAGGAAAAAAAAAGAGCGGCCAGTGACCGCTCTTTTTTACATCGACTAAAAAAATTAGTCTAAGATTTCAGTTACCTGACCTGCACCTACAGTACGACCTCCTTCACGAATCGCGAAACGAAGACCTTTATCCATAGCTACTGGATTTAATAACGTAACATCAATCGTTAAGTTATCACCAGGCATACACATCTCAACTCCCGCAGGTAACATGATTTCTCCTGTTACGTCTGTTGTACGGAAATAGAATTGTGGACGATATTTATTAAAGAATGGA
>SXXW01000006.1 GCA_005791165.1 Cytophagaceae bacterium | reverse complement strand
TCGTTTAAATGATTCACTAAAAATTCGACGTTGACGCTGTGGGACACTCAAGCTAAAGGATTTTGTAATTTTTGCCATTTTTTCGTTTTTTAAATTGTTATTATCTTTAAAAAACGGTCAATCTATTTCAGGCACTGACAAAATTAGGTAATAAGTATTAGGTAATAAAATTAGGTAATAGGTAATAAGTATTAGGTAATAGAAAAAAAAGATTTACTCATTAAATATTACTTAATACCTCTTACCTTTTACCTAATACTTATTTTCAATGCTCCACTCCTCCATCGCCATGTACGTGGCCATGAGCTAGTTCATCTGCTGTAGCTTCTCTGATTTTTAAAACGGTTCCATTGAACATCAAATCCTTTTCGGCCAACGGATGGTTAAAGTCCATCATGACATTTTCAGGACCTACAGAAACAACCATTCCTTGCATTCTATTTCCTTGGTCATCCGTCATAGGTATGAAATTACCTACTTGGAGTATATCGTCTGGATTTTGTCCATCTACTTGAAAAATATTTTTAGGAAGGGATATAATGGCATTGGGATCAACGTTACCATAGGCATTTTCTGCGGAGATAGTAAAGTCAAAAGTGTCATTCACTTTTAAGTTGAGCAGGTTTGCCTCAAACGCCTCTGGAAGTCCACTAAGGCCATGAATAAAGACCATGGGTTCTTTTTCATCCACGATTTCAACGACCTCGGCTTCTCCATTTTCACCCGGAAAAGCTAATTGATATGATATAAAAACGACTGAATTCGGTTTAATTTGCATGAGTTTTGAAATATTTTTGGCAAACCTACGGGAATAATTTGACAATGAATCCTTTTCAAATATAATTTTTGCCAATGAGTGCTTTTCATTAGATTTGCAAGCCTGATTACCCTGAAAAATTGTATGCAAAAAACGACAACTGAAGTATTAAAAGATATTCATAAGAATAGCTTATCCCCGATTTATCTTTTGCATGGAGATGAGCATTTTTTTATAGACCAATTAACAGACGCGTTTGAGGCGGGCATACTTTCGGAGGATCAAAAAAGTTTTAATCAATTTGTTTTGTACGGCAAGGATCAGACGATGGCTTCCGTTGTTTCCTACGCGCGAAGATTCCCTATGATGGCTGAAAAGCAAGTAATTATCGTCAAGGAGGCAATATTTTTGGAAGCGTTGGCCAAAGGGAAAACAGACTCCAAATCAGAAGGAAATCCCAAAGACAAGGGAAATGAAGACTGGAAGGCGTTTGAAGATTATTGTAAAAACCCCACTCCTTCTACGCTTTTGGTCTTTACGATTAAAAACTTACTGACCGATAAATCTAAATTATTTGCTCCATTGGCTTCCCACGGGGTCATTGTAACCTCAAAAAAAATATCGGATGACAAGGTTGGGCAATGGTTGAAGGATTATTTAGCTCAGCGTAATTTACAAATTCAGGCAGTTTCTTTGGAACTAATGGTGACCAATGTGGGTGCTGACTTGCAAAGAATGGCGCATGAAGCCGATAAGCTGATTATTAATGTGCCGGCAGGTTCTGAAGTGGGAATCGAGGAGGTGGAAAAATATGTGGGGATTAGTCGGGAGTATAATTATTTTGAATTCCAAAAGGCTTTGATGCAACGAAATGTGGAAAAGGCGCAGAAAATTGCGTTTTATTTTGCTGAAAATAGTAAGCAGAATCCAATAGCTCCGATGTTGATCATGCTCTTCAACTTTTTTGCCAAAGTACTTCAGACGCATGATATGGGTGCTGTTTCGGATGCGGAGATGGCAAAAGTACTGGGGATCAATCCTTATTTTGTCCGAGATTATTTAACAGCGAAACGCAATTATCCTTTGGGAAAGGTAGTCAGGGTCATAGAGGCCATTAAAAATGCGGATTTAAAGATGAAGGGTGTAATAGGCCAGCAAATCACGGATCGAGAGATCATTTTGGATTTGAGCTTTGAGATTTTACATCTTTAATTGATGGGCAGATAGTCTTCTGTTTTAATGTATCCTAGATTTCCTTCGTAATAACATAGCGTCCAAATATCTTTTGTGTACCAGTGTGTAATTCGATTTCCTTGGTTTAGGGTTTTTGACACCGGTGCCGCTGAAGATGAGAATTCACGTAGATAGGCTTTATTTTTATGGATGATTCCAAAGTTCAAAAAGGATGGGAAATTAGCCATCATATAAATAAATATGAGGTATAGCGTTAACGAATAGATGTAGGCATTCGGGTATTTTCTGTTTTTTTGTTTTTTGTAAATCAGGATGGCTGCTGCATATATAGCTATCCCAATGAGGAATCCAATGATATAAGGAAAAAATGCAAAGTAAATCCATATTAATTGGTCTATAAAGTCTATTTCATATCCTCCTATTTGGTTCTTTTGGCTGATTTGATTTAATCGTTGGCTGATCAGTGGGCTTGCGTTTTTAGCTTGAATGCTGGATAGATAAAAGATCTCGTTGGCCCAGTCGTTTTTTTCTTTGGCAATGAAAGCAAGTTTAAATTTAATATTTTCAATTTCTTTATAACGAGGATTATAAAATTGTAGGTAAATTTTTTCCGCTTCTAAAAGTTGGTTCGTTTTAAACAGGGAATCTGCTTTGCTGATTTGCTTTGTATCTATTTGGCAATTAGCGTTTTGCCAAATACCTAGATATAAAATGCAGGAAAATATAATTTTATTTAGATGGCTTGCTTGCATAATTCGAAAAACTATGATAGTTTTGCACCGCAATAAAGGTATTTATTTACTTTTTTGCAAACGAAGGCCAACCGTTGGTTGGACTTCCTTTCGGTTCCAGAGTGAACCAATTTATATACAGGCGCAAGCTTGATGATTCCGTAGCTCAGTTGGTAGAGCAATACACTTTTAATGTATGGGTCCTGGGTTCGAATCCCAGCGGGATCACTTCAAATTTAATCTAATGTCTGTAAATCAATTGTTTACGGACGTTTTTTTTGCATATATAGTTCAAGGCTCAAACTAATAATTATTTCTTTCGAAATATCCTCACTGCAACCACTCCCAGCGTTTAGACCAGTCGTTTAATACATTTTCTCGCCAACGATGCACCGTTTTTCCTCCTTGAATCTTTCCCTCATATAAATTCAAATCAGGCTTATCTGTATACCAATGCTTTCCTAAAAGATAATCTGTTGGTCTTTTTTTTCCTGGCCACGCATTGGTGACAACGAGCTGGCCCGGGGCCAAATTTAAACCGTTGACGGTACTACTAAATCGATACGAGATTATTTCTGCCTGCTTTGGGACATATTTTAAGCCGTAATTTCCGTTGCCTAAATAATAGCCAGGCCATTTTTGAACATTTTCTTTATACACAGTTTCCATCCAAAAACAGGCAGAATCTTTCGATATCGTAATTTCAGGTCCTTTGAAATGAAACTCAATCAAAGTGCAAAATGCTACTGTATCGGCGAGTGTTGTGCTTCGATTATATAGGACTCGAGGGCTGTGTGATATGGGGGTGAATTGGCCACCCCAACTAGCCTTTGTGGGATTTTCAGGATTTCCGTCCATCAAGTAAAGGAGTGATGGAGTATCTCCCATCTTGATTTCTCCCTGGTAATAATTTTTAAAATCTTTGCCCAAGTTCCCAGCTCCCTGAATATGCTTTTCATAATACTTGGACGGGTTAATCTCATCCAAATTTTCCGATTTTGAGAAGAATCCATAATAACTCGAATTGACCTCAATAAAATGAAGCTTTGGGAAATGAGAAGCTATATAAGAATAGCTGTTGGCCCCCCACTTTTTATTCGGTCCTCCAATCCAATATACCCTAATTTTATCCTGAATTTCTGGTGCATCATGCAAAGCCTGTGCCACATCATCTAAACCGCCCCAAACCAACACCCACAAGGGTTGCGCACTTTTCTTATTGGCAGATTTTATAATCCAATTAGAACCTTCCGTGGCGTTCAAATAGCCTTTATAAGGGGCATTTCCTCTCCTGCCTTGCTTGGTGATCGAACGCAAATATGTAGGCGTGGGATGTCCTGGTGAATGTTTTAAGATTTTAGGCAAATCTTTTTCATACAAATCAATCATCCTTAAAATTTCAGCTTTACTCCCCTTTCCATATGATGGGGAGGAAACTAATCCCTCCAAATGGAATCGATCGCCATACATCAGCAAATGCGCCATCGATTGATTATCATCTGGATCCGTCCCACCGATATCGGTACTAATTAGCACTCTGGGTTTTTGAGGGATAGGTTGTTGGGCCACCAATTCAATCGATATCATACACATTGTTAACAAAATAATGTGTCTTTTCATCTGAATGTATTTATCTAGGTTTAACGTTAATTAGCTATTTCTATCTGACTTATTGGAGCAATTTCATCACCTCTGCATCCCCTTTTACCGCATTTTTTGGCAATGGATAGGCCTCGTTAAATACACTTAATTCTGAGGAGCTAAGTATTTGGGAAGGTCCTTCATCGATATTCCCACCCGCATCCATGACGTTAGGCAGATCTAGGGATAAATATTTGGCCATAAACGGATACATGCCCATGCGCTTATTTGGACCATAATCATGTACATCTTTGGCTAAGTGCACATTCTCCACCAGGTTTTCTTTTTGGTATAATGCATAAATCTTTTGCATGAAAGGAAATTCAACCTTAGGCGTATTTTGTGTCCAATCGGCCCCATCTGAAATCATCAACATAGGTCTTGGAGCCGTTAAACCTGCTATTTCTACATTATTGGTCTGATAATCCCCTTTTTTGTGAATCGGCATGCCACTTTCACAATTGCATCCCCCAAAGAAATGAGACGAAATCATGACCGTAGGCGCAGACACTTTAATGCGAGAATCTAGCGCCGTTAATAAAAAAGTTTGCGTTCCCCCACCCGATTCACCTGTAATACCAATCCGATTTTTGTCAATCAAAGGCAAATCCAATAAGAAATCTAAAGCCCTACCACTATTAATTGTTTGTAATTTTAATGAGGACGCAATATTGTGTGTACATTGTTTGCTGTCGTCATAACCAACCATATCCCAAGCAAATACGACGGCTCCCATGCGAGCTAAAGTAGCGCAACGGATTTGAGTTTGATCTCGGGTACGTCCACGTAATTGATTATCATGTCCATGAGGGCATAAAATACCCGCATATGTGGCGTATTTTTTCGTAGGTCTGTATAAACTTCCCGTCACATAAAACCCAGGCAAGCTCTCAAAATAAACACTTTCAATCGTATACCCATCAAACTCTTTTTTACTATGAATGACGGCTTTTGAATTTAATTTAGCCGGGAATTTTTGTAAGCCCATCCCCTCTTTGATTTGGTTTACAATCAATTTCGATCGATTTTCCCATGCTTTCTTTGACTCTGGAACGTGCGTATTTAAAAATTCCGCGCCTTGAACTTCCGTGAAATATTTTCCCCGGCATAAATCCGTCGATATTGCATTTTGATTCGTTTGTCCTTTCATAATCTGTGTGCTTCCAAGACATATAATGAATGAAATACTGACAATAAATTGATTTTTCATAGCAATAGGTTTTTATCCTCCATTAACAAATTAATATTTTTCCCGTTCTACCCTCTTTTTGATACGCAATCACGGCTTCTTTGAATTCAGATAACCCAAATTTCTCCTGAACATCTACATGGACCTCTTGCGTCATCAAATAGGTGAAAACTTCTTTCAAGGCTTTCTTTATTCCTTCTTGGCCTAAGTTTTCCCACCAGGAGGTCAACCACCAACCTTCAACTGTCAAGTTTTTGAAAATTAATAAACCCGAATTTAAAGGGATGGGTTCTAAACTTAATAATCCGAAGACCAACATCCTTCCTCCTATTTTTAAGCAGGCTAGTGCTTTTGCTCCTTGTTCTCCGCCGACGGCATCAAAAATAGCATCAACGCCTGTTTCTACCGCGGCACGTACTATTTTACCCAGGTTTTCCGTTTGCACATCGACTACAATGGTGGCACCTAAATCCAATAAAGCTTGTTTTTGATCTGCTCTTCGTACCGTACAAATCACGTTAATTCCTCGCATTTTAGCCATTTGAATGACTAATTTTCCCCATGCTGAAGCCCCTGCAGTAATTAAAAGCCATTGGCCTTTTTGTAAACCACTGGTTTCCAACATCCCATAAGCGGTCACTGGATTAACAAAGGCCTGGCAGGCCACTTCATCCGGCATCCCCGACGGTGTCGGTATTAATTGGGCCGTAGGTACACAAACGTATTCTTTCCAAGTGCCTATGGCTGTGAATATGACGCGAGTTCCTTTCGGATATTGCTCCGATTTTTCGACCTCTCCTGCTGCCTCAAATCCAGCACTACTAGGTAATTTTGGCGTAATTCCATAGCGACCCTGGATGAACATGATGTCGGATGGATTTATATTTCTTGCCGTGACACGGACTAATGTTTCATGCGCTCTAGGAACGGGAATATCCACTTCCTCTACTATCAATACGCTTTCTGGAAGACCGGTCTCCTTAAAAATAACTTGTTTCATCTATATTTTTTGTTGAATTACGAGGCAAATTACCATATTTAATATTTAAATTGTTTAAAAATTTTAAACATGCATCCATTTTTATTAACAAACCAAGTAGCCCTCATTACAGGTGCGAGCAAAGGCATCGGTTTTAGCATCGCAGAGTACTTTGCCGCCGCTGGTGCCAAAGTCGTTATTAGCAGCAGAGACCAACCTACCTTAGATCTTTTGGCCGCAGAGCTACAAAAAAAAGGTTACGATGTCATTGGCATTGCTTGCCACGTAGGGAAAATGGATGCTTTAGAAGTTTTGGTTCAAAAGACCATTGATCATTATGGGCAAATCGATATACTAGTCAACAATGCTGCCACTAATCCAGTTTTTGGGCCTATTCATGATACGACTTTGGATGCCTTTGACAAGATTATGAATGTGAATTTAAAAGCGCCGTTCCAACTCATGCGCCTGTGTCTTCCCTATTTAAAATTATCAGAAAATCCTTCCGTCATCAACATCAGCTCGGTAGGTGGAATCTCACCCGAAGCAGGTTTAGGTATTTATAGTGTCAGTAAAGCGGCTTTGATTTCAATGACCAAAGCTTTTGCCAAAGAATGGGGAGAATTCAATATCCGTGTCAATGCCATTTGTCCCGGTCTCATCAAAACGAAGTTTTCAGAAGCTTTATGGAGCAATGAGCAGATTTTAAAACATACATTGAAGGCTTTGCCCATCAAACGAATCGGAACACCTGAAGAAATTGCGGCCGCCGCGCTTTATTTAGCCTCTCCAGGAGCTTTATACACCACTGGTTCTGTGATTACGGCAGATGGTGGTCTAACTATTTAATATTGAATGATGCATACATCCGCCACTTTGCTTGATTTAGTTTCTCGCTACCAAGCCTTTTTAAAGGAATTTATTTATCCGATTGAAAAAGTAATTATATACGGTTCATTTAAATCGCATTTACCCAAATTGCGCGATTTACGTGCATTGGCTAAATCAAAAGGCTTATTTACACCGCATCTTTCCGTAGATGAAGGTGGCTTGGGACTATCTTTACCTGAATTTGCCCGCATTTCTGAGGTATTAGGCACAAGCCCCTTGGGACATTATATTTTTAATTGCAATGCACCCGACATTGGAAATATGGAACTGATGCATGCTTTTGCCTCTCCATTTTTGAAGGAAACCTACTTGAAACCATTGCAAAGAGGTGAAATACGTTCTTGTTTTTCGATGACCGAACCTGAACATGCGGGAAGTAATCCCATCCATATGTCTACCAAGGCTGTTTTAGAAGGAGATGAATATGTGATCAATGGACATAAATGGTTTACTACTGCTGCTGATGGAGCCCAATTTACCATCGTGATGGCAATTACAAATCCTGAAGCGGATAATGTTTACCAAAGAGCCAGCATGATTTTAGTTCCCTTGGATAATCCGGGATATCGTTTAGTTCGTAACATATCCATCATGGGAGATGAAGGAGAGGATTATTTATCTCACGGGGAAGTTGAATTTACCAATTGCCGTGTACCCAAATCCCATTTGATCGGTGAAGAAGGACAAGGTTTTACCCTAGCCCAAGTGCGCCTGGGACCTGGTAGAATTCACCACTGCATGCGTTGGATCGGTATTTGTGAGCGTGCTTTAGGTCTTATGTGTGATCGGGCTATGTCCAGGGAGCTGAATCCAGGGAAGTTTTTGTCGGGCCAACAAACCATTCAAAATTGGATCGCGGAGAGTGCGGCGGAGATAAAAGCCTCACGTTTATTGGTTTTGCATACAGCAGAAAAAATTGAAAAGGAAGGAGCAAAAGCCGCTAAAGAAGATATATCGACCATTAAATTCTTTGTATCAGATGTTTTAATGAAGGTTTTGGATCGCGCTATCCAGGTGCACGGAGCCTTAGGAATTACGGATGATACCTTACTTTCTTTTTGGTATCGCCATGAACGAGGGGCCCGGATTTATGATGGACCTGATGAAGTACACAAATCGGTATTAGCAAAAAGCATTTTAAAATCAAGAGCATTGAATGGAGGGATTTGAGAAATTACCCGCATATTTATCGGCTCAATGGTCCATTCCAATTCCTGAAATTCATATAAAGGCATTTAAAGGAGGATTTTCTAACTTGACTTATTTAATCGAGTCTGAGTCATTTTCCTATGTGTTACGTCGGCCACCCTTCGGAAATAAAATCTCCAAAGCGCATGATATGGTTCGAGAATTCAAGATCTTAGAAGCCCTAGGAAAAGCGGCTTACGATAAAATTCCTAAAGCCATTTTATGTTGCGAAGACGAAAGCATCCTAGGTGCCCCCTTTTTTATCATGGAAAAAGTGGATGGTTTAATCATTCGAAATAAAAGACCTGAGCATGTATCCACTGATTTTTTTAAAAGACTTTCCAAATTGTCCATTGATGTTTTGTTGGAATTGCACGCCTTAGAATTAACTAATTCGGGCTTAATCAATTTGGGAAAACCGGAGGGTTACGTGGCGCGCCAAGTAGCTGGTTGGTCCGAAAGGTATTTGCAAGCACAAACGGATGATATTCCTGAACTCAAGAATGCTTTTGACTGGTTAGCGCGCAATCAACCCGAGCATTTTTCAGTGGCATTTATTCACAATGATTTCAAATTTGACAATATGGTCATCCGAGACGATGCTTCAGTGGCTGCCGTTTTAGATTGGGAGATGGCCACTGTGGGTGATCCATTGATGGATTTAGGAACTACTTTGGCGTATTGGGCCGAGGAAGATGATCCCGATATTTTAAAAATGTTTAATTTAAGCTATGTAGAAGGTAATTTTTCACGCGCCGAGCTTGTTGAATATTATGCATCAAAAAGTAAGTTAGATGTTTCCAAAATCCTTTTTTATTATGTTTTTGGTTTGTGTAAAGTGGCGGTGATTGCCCAACAAATTTATAAGCGATATGCCTTAGGATTTTCTTCCGATGAGCGATTTTCAGTGTTAAATCAAGTAGTTAAGGCAGCAGGAATTAAAGCCATGGAGAGTATTAAATCGAATAAAATATGAAAATCAATAAAGTATGTATTTTAGGTGCGGGCACCCTAGGTTCTAGAATTGCTTTGCAATCTGCTATTTCAGGATTTGAAGTTCGTGTGTATGACATCAAGGAAAGCGCTTTTGAAGCTTCTCGCATAATGATGGCTAAGGTTTTGAAGCAAATCAAAATGGATGCGGCGATCATTGATTCGATATTATTTACCACGGATCCAGCGGAAGCCGTTTTAGATGCGGATATTATTTCAGAAAGTGTGACGGAAGATTTGGCTTTAAAGCAAAAAGTCTGGGCCCAATTTGGTGCCATAGCTCCTGAAAAAACAATCTTTACGACTAATACAAGCTATTTGTTGCCTTCTCAGATCGCTGACTTTACGGGTAGGCCTTCCCTATTTTGTGCTTTCCATTTTCACGACGTATTTTATTCTACCGTAGTGGACATTATGCCGCATCCGGGAACATCAGAACATTTGATTTCTATTTTGGAGGATTTTGGTCGGGCATTAAACCAAGTACCTGTGGTGGTTCGAAAAGAAAATCATGGCTATATATTCAACTCGATGTTGATGGCTTTAATCGGTTCTGCAGGTAAATTAAGGACGAAGGAAGTGGCTAGTATTGAAGATATTGACAAATCTTGGATGGTCAATTTTCATATGCCCATGGGACCATTCGGAATTTTAGATTCGATAGGCTTAGACACAGCTTGGCATGTGACTCATAAATTGGAGGATCCGGGTTCTCAGGCTTTTGCCGCTTTAGTCAAAACCTACATAGACGCAGGTAAATTAGGGGAAAAAACAGGAGAAGGATTTTACAAATATCCTCATCCTGCTTATCGAGACCCTGATTTTTTAAATTAAGTTATTTCGGATTGTATATTTTTTCTGCTGTTTTTAAAACTTGAGCTTTATCTAAAGACATTGTTTTTGTTTTTTGAGCTTGGTATAAAGCTCTTTGATCCGCAAAATGTGGGCTATCTGGATTTGAACTCGCCCCAAACGTATTGACCGTTTCGATGATTGGCAGACTTCCATCTTTAGGGAATTTCACAAAACCAATGTAGGCATCACCGCTAACCATTCTTTTCTTTCCATTGTCATGATTCTTCGACATCACCGCCGATAATACATCGGGCATACCTCCTTGTGGCCATTCATCTTTCCCACGAACTAATTTCTGTACATCGCCTAAAACGAGGTCAATCGTACCAAAATTCTTCATTAAATAATCATAGATATGTTGATATACTTCGACCCCTTGTTCTAGCGTTAATGTACTTTGGGCGTTACCTTTCATCGTTTTTGAAATCTGATAATAAGCTAAATTGTACACAAGAGCCCCTTTACTATCAGGATTAGTCACATGATCCCAATTTTTCAATGATGTAATTAAAGGAGCTAATTGAGGATATTGGGACTCGTCCACCATAAATAGTGAATCTGACGAATAGCCATAAGGATATAAAATTTGTTTAGGTAGTTGGCGATCAAATTTAATTTTCTTCAAATCCTCAAAACTGATTTTTGAATAAGAATCGATTAGGTCTTTGGCTCTTCGGCTCCGATTATTGTGATACGTTTCATAGCCATCATTTTTGTCATAGTTGGCCGGATTTAAATTCTCATTTTCTGCCGTTGCCATAAATGGAGAATGATTGGTATTAAACAAGTAACCACTTTGTGGATTTAAATGCTGAGGTAGCTCGTTGAAAGGCTTGAATTTATCCCATAAAGTTGCCCGTGTATTTCCAGGCAAAGTTGAATTCCAGTGATATTTAGGATCTGGATTACGATAAGGCATTTTTCCATTGGACACATAGAAAATATTATCCTGCTTATCTGCATATATAATATTAAACATGGCTAAATGGTTGGTCTCCAAAGCAGTTTTAAATTCAGCCCAATTTTTCGCCTTATTCATGAAATACCATTGTTGGAGCGCCATGGCATCCATCAAAGAAGGTAAGCGCATGGAGAAAAATTCCCCTTTTGGATTGGCGACTGTTGGTCCATAAATGGATTTATAAGCCATTTTTGAAATAGTTATTGGGATTCCTTTGATGTGCAATTTGACTTTTCTTTTCTCTAAAGTCAACCATTCTCCATCCACTAGATATTGCCCTGGATGCTTTTTGTCGGTTTGCAATTGGAATACATCCACTTTGTCTTGCATGTTTACCGTATGGGCCCACGCTAAATTTGGGCTAGCTCCATGAAAAATGAGCGGTGCACCCGGAAAGAGGCCACCTAACATGTTCCAACCTTCCTCACTTTGTAAATGGGCTTCATAAAAAGCAGTGGCTCCTTCAATCGGTTGGTGGGCGTTAATAACCAGCATAGGTTCTCCAGTGGCCGATTTTTTACTGCTGATGGCAAATGCATTACTTCCTTCGCCAGTAAAACCGGGTAAATTTGCGATAGAGCCGTTGAGTATTTTAGGCAATGTTTTATCGACTCCACAAAATACCGCGACGGAAAACATGGTCGTTGCGATGTAATCTTCTACGTTGATCGGGAATACATGCTTATTCAATATTTCTTTTGGATGCGCTTTTCCATAGGCTTGCAGACCCATTAAATAGCCTTGCAGTAATTGGATGAATTTAGGATCCATCGATTTAATTTGTTGGTCTACTGTCGCTCTCGTATTTAATAGCCCAAAAACAAAGTCGACAGGCGCACCTTCCTTGCCCATATAAGTAGATAATTTCCCCTTTCCTGTTAAAATAAGTGTTTGGATTGTTTTGAAATCATCCTCTGCATGTGCCCATGCAAGGCCATAAGCCACTTCTGGATCTGTGGGGGCAAAAATATGGGGCACGCCATACGTATCTCTAGCGATGGTGATTTTATCCACATGAATGTCAGGGAAATTCGTGTTTTGTGCTAAAAGGCTTAGTGAAGCAATTGAAAATAATAGGCTATAAAAGAGTTTCATATGTTTTTTGGTAAGCTATGGTTGAGTAGGATTAAAAAAATTAAGACATAAAACATGAACCTAAGAACTAGGAATATGTTTTATGTCTCAATCAATGAATGAATTATTTCAGATTGGGATTCGATATTAAATTGGCAAATAATCTCCAAGCACCAGGTACAGCGGCTGGTAATTCCCGGAAGAAAACTAATCCTGTGTAGATGAATTGGCCTTTTCCATATTTACAAACGGTGATATTTCCCTTATTTAATTTTTCACCTGGATCTGTAAATCCTAACGGAAATTCATAGTGAGCATCATCTGATTCACCGGTATAAATGGATCTTTCTTGGACCCAATTTTCGAAATCGGTCTCTGAAATTTTATTTGGTACGTTTAATAAGGCATGGGTCGGAAGTAAAAAATCGGGTTTTGCGTCTTCTCGAGTAATTCTACCTCTACCTACAGCCATTGGATACGGCGCAATAGATGATTTAATTGGACCTAAGAAACTTGCTGTATTGTATTGAACGACATAATTTCCTCCATTTTCTACGTATTTCATAAGTTCAGGATAGGCATTGACCATATAATCAAGGGTATTGTGGGCTCTTACACCTGTAACCACTGCATCATATTTTTTTAAGTTGGCCAAGTTCAAATCGTTGTCACTCAAAAAATCAATTTGATATCCTAATTGTTTAATGGCTTCAGGAACCTTATCGCCTGCTCCTTTTATGTATCCAATGCGAGTTCCTTGCTTCTTAATGTCGATGTGCAAGATGTCTAAATTAACAGGAGAAAAATACCTTTGAGTTGGAATATGCGGGTATTCTATAGTTTGTAATTCTAAAGAATCAACCCAGTTTCCTTGTTGGGTTTCATAAGCAAGCGATAGTTTTTGCTTTATTTTCCCTGATTCAGAGAATTTAGTTTCGTCGAATGGGACGTTATAGGCCAACTTTTCACCTTTTTTTAACCCTTTAGGCAAAGAAATAGCACTTAAAGTGTTTTGGCCATTGGTCTGAATTTTCACGGTTCCTGGGGCTATTTTCCCTAAAGCAAAAATGGTTAGTTCGACCATTTTCTTCGACTTTGAGCCCTTAGTTAGTAAGAGTACATTGGAATTTAATGAAAAGACAGATTTTGGACTGATGCTAATGGGTTGGTATATTTCACCCTTCACAGGGTCCACGATCATTTCTTGGATAGGCTTTTCTATTTGAAATTCCTCGCCATCAATTAAAAAAGTGGCGGAAGCCATTATAGCTGGATCTGGGTTAGGTTGGCCTATTTTCAAAGGATCATCTACATTAAATCGACCAATTTCTTTGGGCTTTTTGATCCAATATGGCTGTGTTATTTCATTACCTGCTATTAAAGTTCTTGATAGGATTTGCTTTTTTGAAACGCCTAATTTACCAGACCAAGTCGAATCTTGATCCCCTACGGTAATTTTTAATTGGCCTAATTCTACTGGTGTACGTACGATGAATTCAGCTTTAACTTTAATGGAATCTCCCCTCGAAACGATTCCAGCATTTGAATAAGCGTTTAAATTAATGCCCGCAGCTTTGATGACCCATTCATTAATTTGTTTTAATTTTTTATCTCTAAGCGTTGATTTAGGCAAGGCCGAGATTGATTTTTTCAAAGCAATTAAGCTAGGGATACTTAAATGCGGTTGGCTGATCTTATAATTTTGAATGATTTGATTGATGGTATTTTCTATCCCAGCAGCTCCTGGAATTCTAGCCCAAGAAACATCCACTCCATCCCATAATTTATTTATAGGCGTCGTTCCGGCTAAAGTCACGAAATATTCCATGCTTTTTCCCCGGTCTGCTGAAAATCCAAATCCCTGGCTTTTATGTTGGCTCCTACTAAAAGCGGCCATTTCACCCGTACTTTGGCCGATGGATGGCAAATAATTTCCAATTTCAAATTTAAATTGGTCTTCGCTGATAGTTGAATTAGGAGAACCTGGAAAACGGAACGTATTCCAAAGTAAACGTTTTGCTTGCCATACGTCTACTCCTAATTTTAATTGCTCAGGAAAGCGATTTGGGTCTGCAGCGGCTTTAAATGCTTCTATAGCTAAAACGGCTGAAGCGGAATGATGCCCATGTCCTGCTCTCGCATCAGGTGGGAAACGAGTAAAAATGATATCTGGGCGTAATTTACGGATCACCCAAACCATATCGGATAGAATTAATTCTTTCCCCCAAAAACCTAAAGCCTCGTCTGTTGATTTTGAAAAGCCAAAATCAAAGGCTCTAGAGAAATATTGATTTGCTCCGTCAATTCTTCTGGCGGCCAATAATTCTTGCGTTCGGATTAATCCTAAGGCTACTCCTTGTTCATCTCCTATTAAATTTTGTCCTCCTTCTCCTCGATTACATGCAAAATAACTGGTTTCCCATTGTTGCTCTTGCGCAAACCATGTCAACATATGCGTGCTTTCATCATCCGGGTGTGCTGCGATATGCAATACGGATCCTAAGACTTTTAATCCTTTTAAATCTTCGTATAATTGAGCCGATGTTTTTTGTTGGGCTTGTATTCCAAACTGAACTGCGATGAGTGCAAGGAAAAGTAGTTTTTTCATTTAAGTGGAAATTAATTAATGCATTTCGAAACTTAATTTCGAATGAGAAAAAATGGAATCGGGTAATTTTTTAGAACATTTTTAAAAATGACAGCGCATAAAGCGCTGTCACAACATATTTTAATTATCCCAATCATCCGTTCTGAAAAGGTTGACTGGTAAGCCTTCCCGACTAAATAAATTAGGCATATCGGCATTTTTAAAGGCGTAACGAACCGCCACTGGATTAGGTACATCGGGGCTTGAAACCACCAACGATGAGCCATCTATTTTTCCTGTCGCTGGATAAAATTTCTTATCCTCGCCTGCAATCATTAAATGGCTAGGATCGCCGTCTTTGGCAACCAATTTCCCATTTAACTCACGGAAATAAATTCTGATCTTTCCTTTTTCTACTTTCATTCGATCGTATTTAGGATAGAATATAGGACCTGCTTCTTGTCCATAGTGCTTGACTAAAGCTAAATTGGCAAATCGATTCGCCACCTCTACTTTAATGGTTGGATGGATATTGGTCACATCAGGTACCAAATCCGAAAGTACGACCATCGCTGTATTTTCCAATTTCAAATTATTTGTCTGAGCTTCTCTCAGTTTAGCCCCATTCACGTTGTCCCCATATTTATCATAAGGAGCTATTTGGGCAAAATAGAAGGGAAAATTTTTATTGAAAGCCGTACGCCATGAAACAATTAGGTCATTCATTAATTCAGTATAAGTGCCATATTGGCCCACATTACTTTCTCCCTGATACCACAAAGCTCCAGCAATATTATAATTGATAATGGGTGCAATCATGGCATTGTAATTCATGCCGATGGTATTTTGATTATTTTTAATCGCCTGAACTAAGTGTGGTTTTTTCATCACTGAGTCTCTGGCAATCCAAACTTCTGCTCGTGTACCTCCCCAATTGGAACTAATTAATCCCATGGGAACTTTCAATTGAGCTTGAAGTTTTTTGCCAAAGAAATACCCTATGGCTGAAAATGCTTTCATATCTGTGGGGTTACAAACGACCCATTTTGCTCTGACATCTTCTTGCGGATACTTTGCTGTTGCTTTTGGAATATAAAAGAAACGAATTTGGTCATTGGTTGCGTTCGGCATTTCGTCGATGGACTCTTTCAGATTTTGTGAGCCGCTCCATTCCATATTACTTTGGCCTGAAAATACCCACACTTCCCCAAAAACCACGTCGGAAACAGTGATGCTATTTCCATTTGTTTTGAAGGTAATGCTGTGATTACCACCTGCTTTAGGGGTATTAACCTGCAAAGAAAAATGTCCAAAGATTGACTTGGCTTTATATTGGGTCGTGTCCCAATCTACAGTGACCTTAACTTCCTCCCCTGGATTTGTGGTCCAGCCCCAAAGAGTCACCTTGGATTTTTGTTGGAGTACCATGTGATCTCCAATAACAGCTGGCAATTGAACATCCGCTTGTAGGCGAAAGGCGAAGAATAGCAAAAATATTAATAATTTTTTCATGTGTTTTTTTTGGTTTATTTTAACATATTTCTATTCCAAGGCCCACGATAAGGACGAGCTAATAAGGCTGTCGCTTCAGGATCATTGATGATGATTTTTTTAACGGGGTCATAGGAAAGTGGTCGACCTAAACGCATGGCTAAATTTGCAATGATGCAACTAGCTGTGGAAATGTGTCCAGCTTCTATGTCGGCAATAGGTCTAGATTTCTTGTCGATGGCCGCTAAGAAGTCCAACATATGGCCACGTGTAGCAGGAGCAGCATTTAATTCAATACGCTCTTCTTTTAAATCTTCTGGATATTTTTCTTTTTCAAAAATAACATCTTGGTGTATTTTAGAAGCTTTCGGATCTACGGGAGTAAAGTCATAGCGCATAGTACTCATTCTCAAGGTACCTTTTTCACCATAAAGTATTAAAGCCCATGGATAATCAGGATCTGGAGGAGTGCCCCAAGAACGATGTTGCCAAACACAATTTAAATCATTGTATTCAAAAACAGCGGTTTGAGTATCTGGAATGTTTGATTTACCTCCTTTTTGTACATAGATACCGCCTTCAGAGCTGATGCGGTTAGGCCAACCTAAATCCAACATCCAGCGAGCCGTGTCAAACATGTGAATGCACATATCGCCCATAATTCCGTTTCCGTACTCATTGAAAGTTCTCCACCATCTTGTGTGTGGTAATCCATCATAAGGACGCATAGGTGCGGGTCCTGTCCACATTTCATAATCAAAAAACTCAGGGACTGGTTGAACCGGAGGGTTCCCATTATTTCGCATACTAAAATAGCAACACATTTCGACATGCCCTACTTTGCCCAATAAACCCTTATCTACAATATCTCGCTTTGCTTGAATTAAATGAGGAGTACTTTTGCGCTGAGTTCCTACTTGGACCGTTTTATTATATTTTCTAGCTGCGGCTACCATGGCCTCACCTTCTAATACATCGACCGAAATAGGCTTTTGTACGTATACATTGGCTCCTGCTTTCACAGCGTCAATCATTTGTAAGGGGTGCCAATGATCTGGACTTCCCACGATGGCGATGTCCAATTCATTTTCTTTTAACAATTGGCGATAATCATTGTATAACTTAGGAGTTTTGCCTGATTTTTGACGCTCAGAGACCATTTTCCCTGCTTGATTCAATTGATTTCGGTCTGGATCACATAGGGCTAAAACTTCTACGGGAGCTACTTGCATGAGGCGGAAAAGGTCACTTTTCCCGTACCAACCGGTACCTATTAAGCCCACTTTTAAAGGTTTGTCTGGATTGATTAAATCTAATCCATAGGCTCCAAACTGTGATAAGGCTAAGGATGCGGTAGCGCCCTTGACAAATTGCCTACGATTAATGTTAAATGATTTCATATTTTGAATAGGTTTAGAAATTGCTTGTCATTTTTACAAGAAACTAAGGTAATGATTTTGATAATATTTTAAAAATAATTTAAATGAAAGGCTTGTAATTTTTTTTCAGCTAAATTATTTATGGGTTCAAAGTCTATCTGGGAACCCCATAAAAAGGTGTACGAGCAGATTTCGTTTAAAAATGTATAAAAAAAGCCCAAAAGGGCTTTTTTTATACATCAGAACTAGGATTTTATTTTATCTAGCTTTCAATGAACTTAGGAATTCGACTAAATCTCTAATTTCTCTTTTTGAAAGTAAGCTGCCCATCGGCGGCATGCTTGACGGAGCATTCACACGCGACTTTATCCGTGATAGGGCAATTTTTAAAGGTTCCGCTTCATTGGTTTTTAATTGGATTTCTTTCTCATTTTCCACAACTAATAATCCAGATACTTCTTGGCCGTCAGTAAGCAGAACGGTTACATTACCAAAACCTGGTGCAATGCGAGCACTAGGTTCAATTAACGATTGAAGTATTTGTTCGCGAGTTAATCTACTTCCAACACCTTTTAATGAAGGTCCTACATTTCCTGCTTCACCATTTAAATTATGGCAACGCACACATTGAACCGTTTGGTTACGATTAAAGATACCATTTCCCACTTGTAAATTACCTCCAAATAGTGCCTCCTTAAACTCATCGGTTAAGGTTCCTTTTGTTTTAAGTGCATCTAGTTTAGCGACCAATTTATCCGATTTACTTGCTTCAACGGCCTCCATTAAATCTAACTTGATTCCATTTTCTAATTTACCTCCGATCATTTTCTGAATCAAATCTTCAAAAATATCATTCGTGTTGTCAGATTTCATTTTCCCCATGCTTTGCAACAATTGTTGCTGCTCTGGCATGCTGCCTTTTTCGAATATCGTATTCACGATGGATGGCAACTGGTTTTTCGAAATTTCAATTTTGTTCAAATTACTTAATGCAACCCCACGAACTCCTCTATCCGAATCATCCATTCCTCTTTGGATAATTAATGCCAAATTAGGATCATTTAGCGTGGCTAATGACGATAACTGAGACGTACGAACTTTAGCATTTGGATGGTTGGCAAAAATTTGGGTTTGCTCTGAACGCAAATCAGTTATATTAAGTTCTGCCAATAAACGTGCGCTGGCGATTAATACTTCTGGGTTTTTGCTGCGTAAAAACTCAGGCATTTTACTTTTTATTTTAGCGACTACATCGGCTGGATTTCTTTTTAATGGACCACGGTGACGTCCATCCACTCGATCCATCACTGATGGATTAGCCCAAGAACCTAAAGTAGCAATGGCTTCCGCTCGGATGACATCCGATATATCACTTCTTTCCGCAAACTGAATTAACAAGTCGATTTCTTTGGCCGTTCCTACGCGAAGACACGCATTGATGGCTCTTCTTAAAAGCGGTTCGCCTTTCCAAGCAGGATTTGTTAAACTAGCGGCCAAAGCAGGCAATGCATCCACAATGGACTCATCATCATTAATAGCTCTTGCCGCTTCTGTAGCAATGTATTCATCCGAATCTTGAAGCGATTTCGCCACTTTGGGACTTGCCATGCGACGCAATATCAAGACAGATGCAAGTCTAAGTGATTTGTTTCCAGAGTTTTGCATCGCGACAATCGCTTCCTCCTTCCCTATTCGAGCTAAGGCTAAAACGGCTGCATGGCGGATGTATTGATCTACATCTTGGTTACGTTCTAGCAAGGTTATTAACCCTGGAATGGATTTAGTTGATTTGATTCTACCCAATGCCTGTGCCGCAAAAAACTGACTTCTTGGGGCTTCTGTCCCTAATAACGTAATTAATGCATCTTCAGCCGGTACATAAAAAGCATCTCCTAAAACCTTTGCTGCTTGAGCTCTTAATTCAACATCCTCATCTTTTAATAAAGGAATTAGATTATCACCTAAACTTCTATTTTTTTCAATCAATTGGCCCATTCCCCACACACCATGTACGCGAGCTAATTGGTTTGATTTTTGATTGATGGCGTTCAATAAACGGTCAGCCGCCGCTCTATTAACCAATTCAAATTGGGCTTTTAAACGAACCCTTTGATCTCCATAGGCTAAAAGATTGGATAATTGATCCAAAGTTTGAAGAGAGTAATCTTGTTGGATATACGTTTTTGTCTGCGCTCTTTCTTCCGTTAGGTCTCTATTTTTATCATCTACATCCAATTTCCAAACTCGTCCGTAGTTTTTTGTATCCCAACCAAACACCCAATCCGCCGCATAAAGTGCACCTTCAGGACCAAAGCGTATGCCTGTGGGCAAAATTCCACTCACCACATCCACTTCTGATTTGAAATCAAAACTGGCACCTTTTGGCTTTAAATCGAAAGACCAAATGTGTGAATTGGTCGCGTTACCTACGAATTCCACTAAGAAAAAATGATTTTGCCATTGCTTGCCTAAAGCCGTTCCTGGATTGAATACCATTCCGGTAGGGCCATTGTGGAAATTACGAATCGGTGGAATGATGTAGGCGGCTTGACCATCCCAACGAGGTTTAAATAATTTTTCGTCCATCCACACTTTATATAGATTGTTGGTAGGGTCCGTATATTTTCCATATTGCCAATTGGAACGCCAGCCCGCATCCGAACCTTCCACCACATGCACTAAACGCTCGCTCTCACCCGGATGGTCTCCATCGTTATCAGAACTGATTAAGTTTCCATAGGTATCAAAAACAAATTCATGTGTATTTCTTAAACCTGAAGCGTATACTTCAAAATTGCTTCCATCAGGATTAGAACGTACAATAACTCCTGAGTTTGGATATTTATATTGCTTGCCATCCACGGCAGTGATATTGGCGCCAATATCACCTATTTGCCAGTAAATTTTTCCATCGGGTCCTTCTACTACTCCTGACATTCCATGGCCACCAAAACCAATGTGAACTCCATATCCATGAGAAATAGAAACTGGATTCGTCCATAAACCTTTTTTATTGGTGTTTTCTAAACGCCACAAATCGGGTCCAACGGCAATAAACGCATCTTTTTTACGAACTAAGATTCCTCCTGATACATCCGTGATTTCTTCGTTAAAACCATTGAAAACTCGGGAGGAAAGATCTGCGAAACCATCTCCATCCTTATCTTCTAGTTTCCAAATTTCTTCTTTCTCAACTGCCAAATCTTTCCAATCATGCGATCCATCTCCATTTAAATCTTTAAGCCACTCGTTCTGTGCACTTTTTTCAGGAGCAAAAGTCTTTCTTAGAAATGCTCTGCGATCTTCCACCGTCTGCAGACCTATCGATTCGGTCATCCAATCGCGGTGACCACGTATGTCAAACTCTGAATTTTTTTGTCGGTTTGTTCTTGTCAAAAATACTGCGCCTTGATCATCGATGTCCATGGAAACTGGGTCGATGGCTAAGGAATCAGAAGCCCAACGAGTTATTTTAAACCCTGGGGCAATTTTGATCGGTGTTTTGTCTCGAGCTGCTTGCGCTTTTTCAGCTAAATTATCTTGGTCCTCAACGATCACTTGGTATGTATCTTTTTCCAATTTATTCATGCATGAATACAGGAAAATGGGTCCAGCGCAGGCTAATAATAATAAATGTTTTTTCATGGTTTTAGTTATCTTCGTCCATCATACTGCGGCGTTGTTTGGCTGCTTGTTTGGTGGTTTTAAATCGGTAATTAAAGGTAAAATTAAATTGGGTTAAGCGTCCTTGCATTTCAGCTTCTGTAAAAAAGCCGACACCTTTGATCTCTGATCGCATGATGCGAGAACTAAACACATCTAATACGTTAAATGTTATGGTTCCGTTTCCGTCCATGATATCTTTGCTTGCAGAAAAATCCATCCAGGAAATATAGCCTCTAGATCCTTGTGGCGTTTGCTGCGGTGCTTCGTAATTGGCCCTGATCTGAGCATCAACACCCGCTCCTAATTTAACCCGAGAAGTATGTCGGACAAACCAAGAGTATGTGTCACTGTAAAAGCTAGCATCTAAATTACGTGCATCTGTAATAGCTCTAAATAAGTTAAGGCTTACATCTGCTTTCCATGCTTTAGTCAAATTATTTGAGCTCGTAAACTCAGCACCCATGGATTGCATGTTAGAGAAGTTTAATGGAAGTCTTTTGGAATATCCTTCAGCATCAACGCTTCTAATTTGCTCAATTTTTCCGTTGGTATTTCGATAATATAAGGAAGCACTTAAAGTTCCGCTTTCCAAATACCTTAAACCACCCAAGTCATAAGAATCAGTGAATTCCGGATTTAAATCTGGGTTTCCTGAAAAGTAATTTCGATTGTCTGAATACGTCACAAAGGGACTTAATTCATTGTAGGTTGGACGTCTTACACGTCGGGAGTACCCCAATTGGAATGATTTTTCTGGCGATACAGTATAAGTAAAATGCATGCTTGGAAATAAATTCGCATAATTCCGTGGATTCTTTTCTGCCGTTCTTTCTAATTCGGTTTGTATATCGGTCACCTCTCCTCGTAGGCCTAACTGGTACGAGAACTTATTCATTTTATTTCCAAAAATCGCATAGGCTGCTGTAATATTCTCATTGTATATGAATTTGTTTAAGAAACCCGGCATGACGGCAAATAATCCATTGGCTTGTTTTTCAGTGACAATATAATCATTAATCATATCTCGGAAGCTTGTTCTTAGACCTGTTTCTACTTTGGCATTTTTGCCCACTGGGTTCACATAGTCGGCTGTTAGGATCCATTGATTTTCAAATTCATCATTGACAGCACGTTGGATTTTTGAATTTTCTGGCCATGCTTTTCCATCCGCTTTTTTACTTATTTGGGTGTAGGTCTGATCCGATTTTTCCCAATAATTTAAATAACGAAGATCTGCTGTAAAGTCTTTTCCTTTTTTTGCGAATGATTTTTTAAACGTTAACGCATATTCTGAATTGGGTTCGGCTTCTGTTTCAACTTGCTGGCGATCGGTTACAGCGTACAAATTACTGAGCGATTTTTGATAATCGTCATAATGAAAGTCCGATATACGCTCCGTATCCATTCTTCTGAAAATATAGGAACCCGTTAATATTGTTTTTTCGTTGAAGAAGTAATCGGCCCCTCCACGTATATTGTTAACCGTTCCCGTGACATTATTTTTATTATTTTGTCGGGTGTAATTGGTTTGTCCAGGGATATAAATTTCTTGGTATATATTGCTTCTACCTGGTGTTCGTCTATATAGCAAGCCATAATTGATGAAAAAATTCAATTTATCTTTTCTGTAATTTAAAATTGCCGTAGCTCCAAAATTTTCTGGATAACCTGAAGTTGTTTCAAATGCGGCATTAAATCCCTGGGTGGTATTTTTCTTTAATACGATGTTGATAATTCCAGCCATACCTTCTGCTTCATATCGAGCGGATGGATTGGTGATGATTTCAACCTTGTCGATCAGATTCCCTTGTAAGCCAGCTAATCCGCCGCCACTCATTCCCACCATCGTAGATGGTTTTCCATCCACTAAAATTCGTACATTCTCACTTCCTCTAAGTCTTATTCCGCCTTCTCCATCTACTTGGACCGAGGGCAAATTGCCTAGAATTTCAGCTGCTGTAGCTCCTTTATTGGCTAAATCGGTACCTACATTAAATATCCGTTTATCTAAAGCAAGCTCCATACTAGCTTTCTGACCCTTTACAGTCACTTCTGCTAAGGTTTTGGTACTCGATTTAATTTTGATTGTTCCTAAATTAACGCTTAATTTTTCTTTAGAAAGTATTTGATCTTTTAATGTGATGGGTTCAAATCCAACACTTTCAATGATTAGATCATACGTTCCATAAGGTGCTTCTACCACAAAATCTCCTTTTTCGTTTCCTATCGCTCCAGCGATTGCTTTTTGAGGGTTTCCACTCATTAACCTAATACTAGAGAAAGGGATGATTTCTTGAGTGGTTTCATCAATCGTTTTACCCGTTATTTTACCTTTTGCCCCTGTTTGTCCTTGGACTGAATTAAATGTAAGTGTGCACAAGGCAAACAAATAAAGTATAGACTTTCTCAAATTGGATCGATTTAAATGAAGCTACAAACTTAAAAAGACTAATTCATATTATTTATACTTACATATAGGTTTATGTGGCAGGATTTAAGGCTTTGGTCGAAAAAGTTGATAGATTATTTGTACTGAATACATAAATGTCAAAAACTATTTTAGACAATTAAGAAGAGAATTGATCTTGTTTGATAATTTGTAGGCCTAGCTTTATTATTTTATACTGATTTCTGATTATTTTTTTGTAATTTAAAAACATATTTAAGGTTTTATGGTTACCAAGCAACTTCCTAGTTCATTTCAATTTGAGGCCATTTTTAACGAAGCGGCCATCGGTATTTTAGTGACAAATAGCACTTGCAAAACTGATGCATGTTAGGTTTTAATCCATGAAAGCCCCTTATTTTCGTCAACTAATTAACCTAATATGGTTGATTGATTCAAATGAGATATATAGAGAATAAAATTTTGGCTAGTGGGATTGAGATGAGGTATTTGTCTGAAGAATATATATTTAGAAAAGGACAAAAAGCAGAATTCGTTTTTTTTTTAAAGGAAGGTAGTTTACTGTTTGATTGGCCTTTAGATAAAACAAGATCAAAGGTTATTAATTTGCCTTGTTTCATTGGAATTGAAGAAGCTATGGATGGTAAAAGTTATAGCTGCAGTATGAAAACGTTGGTAGATTGTAAGTTCCTAGTTTTTGAAAGGAAGTATTTTTTGATGTTAATGAATGAATTTGAAGCGGCAACGCCTTATTTTCTTCAGAAAAAAGAAGATTTTAATATTTTAAGTTCATAGAGTGGTAAGTTAAGGAGTATAAGACCCTGTTAGATTATATCTAGCAGGGCTTTATTTTAATGGGCTGTTACGTTCTTTTTTTAATGAATTATAGACCAATGTATCCATCAAGCCATTCATCCACTTATTTAAAAAAACGGTCAATTTGCCCTGAAAAGTCATTATCAAGGTCTTTTTCTTTTGTTGGTATGCGCGAATAATTTTATTAGCTACTTCTTCTGCCGACATCATTTTTTCTTCTTCTCTCATGGATTCCCCCGTAATATTTCCTTCAGCGTTAAGCGATGAGTTCCTAATATTAGAGGCAGTAAACCCTGGACAGGCGATCAACACATGTACTCCGGAATGTAGTAATTCAGTTCTCAATGCTTCTAAAAAACCATTCATCGCAAATTTGGAAGCCGAATAACCACTTCGAACAGGTAATCCACGATACCCCGCAATGGATGAAATCCCGATGATTCCTCCTTTTGATTCTTTTAAATAGGGTAAAGCAGCTTGGGTTGCATAAACAGTCCCCCAGAAATTGATATCCATGACCGTTTTTAATACGTCTACGCTAACGTCTTCAAACATTGACCTCATCGAAATTCCTGCATTGTTGACCAATAAGTCAATATGTCCAAATTGGTCAACCACTTTTTGTATCATTGATTGGGTTTCCTTTTCTGAACTGCTATCACAAGGAAGGCCAATGATCGAAATCCCCATTTTTTTTAATTCCTCTGTGGTTGCTTGTAGTTTCTGCTGGTTTCTACCCGTGATAACGACGTGGGCGCCTAATCGTCCATATTCTAAGGCTAAAGCTTTTCCTATTCCTAAGGAACCCCCTGTAATGATAATAACCTTGTTATTCATGTGAAAAAATTTAGAACGAAGTTACTAGTTTTGATTGGCTTGCACATATAAAGCCGTATTTTCGTCAATATTTTAATGTAAATGAGTAAAAAGAAAGAGAGAATTCCAGTTGTTTTAGAACAAATACCCATTTTAGACTTTGCTGCAGAAGCTAAATGCATATCTAAAGTTAACGATGAAATTATTTTCGTTCAAGGTCCAGTGGCTCCAGGTGATATAGCCGATTTACGGATATTGAAGTCCAAAAAGAAGTTTAAACAAGCCCAAGCAGTCAATATTCAAGCTCTTTCTGCTCATAGAGTCGAAGCTCCTTGTTCTCATTTTGGGGTATGCGGGGGGTGTAAATGGCAACACGTATCCTATGAATCTCAATTAGCTTTTAAATCTCGCCAGGTTTCAGATAATTTAACAAGAATCGCTAAAGTTTCACTCCCTGAATTTATGCCTATTTTAGGTTCTGATGAAGCGTATTACTATCGGAACAAACTTGAATTCACCTTTTCTTCAGCTCGCTGGCTTACTAATGATGAAATAGGTTCAGAGGATTTGGGTTCTTTGCATGCCTTGGGATTTCACGTTCCTGGCCGATTTGATAAAATATTAGCCGTAGATCATTGCTATCTTCAACCCGATCCTTCCAATGCCATTCGAAATAGTGTTTTCGAATTTGCAGAAAAAAACAATATTTCATTTTACGAATTGAAATTTCAAAAGGAAGGTGCTTTACGAAATTTGATCATTCGGAATACAAGTATAGGACAGTGGATGGTTACGGTTCAGTTTGCCTATGCAGACCCAAAAGAAATAGAATCTGTCATGGCTTTTTTGAAAGCCGAATTCCCAATAATTACCTCATTAAATTACGTAATTAATCAAAAAGGAAACGATACCTTTCATGATTTAGAAGTAGTTTGTTACCATGGAAAACCCTTCATAGAGGAAAAAATGGAAGATTTAGTCTTCCAAATTGGCCCAAAATCATTTTTTCAAACCAATTCAAAACAAGCTATCCGCCTGTACCAATTGGTTCGCGAATATGCAGGCCTAACAGGATCTGAAATTGTCTATGATTTATATTCAGGTACGGGTACAATAGGTTTGTTTTTGGCTAATCAAGCCTCCAAAATAGTAGGTTTGGAATATGTCGAAATGGCGGTGGCTGATGCCCATATTAATGGCAAATTAAATAATATCGAGCATGCTTCATTCTTTGCTGGTGATATGAAACGGGTTTTAACGGAGGAATTTATTTCCATGCACGGAAAGCCTGATGTGATTATTACAGATCCTCCTCGGGCTGGAATGGATGATGAGGTTATCGTTCAGATACTAAAGGTATTACCCAAAACAATTGTTTACGTAAGTTGCAACCCAGCCACTCAAGCTAGAGATTTAGCTTTATTAGATGTGGCCTATGCCGTGGACATCGTTCATCCCGTGGATATGTTTCCTCAAACGCATCACGTAGAAAATATTGTCAGGTTGCGATTGAAATTATGAAGATGTGAGATTTTATAAAAATAAAAAAGACGTGTGAGTAGCACGTCTTTTTTGATTATAATGTTTTATTTAGAAAGGTGTATTTTATGGATCATAATCTTCTGGAGGTAAATTCATTTTACTTGATTTGAAGACAGACGATTCATTTTTTTGTTGCTCAAAACTAGACGTCTGATCTCCTAAGGCACTAAGTACATGATTTTGAGATCCATCTTGATTGCCAAAAGGTTGGAAATCCAAATCACAATATTTGGTGAATTTTCCAATAAACTTCAACCATACATTTTCTAAAGAACCGGAACGGTTTTTAGCCATGATGATCTCCCCCATGCCAACTAAAGAATTACCCTGATCATCTTGGGTAATTTGGTAATATTCCGGTCGGTAAATAAACATTACCTGATCCGCATCTTGCTCAATGGCACCAGATTCACGAAGGTCAGATAGTTGAGGTTTCTTATTCCCTCCCCTGGTCTCTGTTGAACGATTTAATTGTGATAAGGCAATTACAGGGACATCTAATTCTTTGGCTAATTGCTTTAAGGCTCTTGAAATTTGAGCAATTTCTTGCTCTCTGTTACCTGAAGGTCCTTTTCCGGATGAGTCTCCTGTCATTAATTGTAAATAGTCAATGACAATTAATTCAATATTTTTTTGCGCTTTTAGACGTCTGCATTTCGCTCTTAACTCTAAAATGGATAAAGCTGGGGTATCGTCAATAAATATTTTGGCGTCAAATAATGTCTTTATTTTTGAGTGTAATTGTTGCCATTCATGGGCTTCTAATTTCCCTTTTCTAATTTTTTCTGCTTCAATTTCCGCTTCTGCCGAGATAATCCTGTTGACCAATTGGACTGCCGACATTTCAAGCGAAAATAAGGCTACTGAATGTCCGAAATCTACAGCTGCGTTTCGACAGGCTGATACGACAAAGGCCGTTTTTCCCATACCGGGTCTTGCGGCAATAATGATTAATTCTTGCTTTTGCCAGCCGGATGTCAATCGGTCTAAATCAGTAAAACCTGAAGGAATACCTGTTAAACCACTTTTTTGCAATTGTTTCTTTTCTAATTCTTCTACGGCCTTCTTCAAAATGTCCGACATACTTTCGTAATTTTTACGAATATTGGACTCAGCTATCGTGAATAATTCCTGCTCCATTCGGTCCAAAATCATAAAAACATCGGACGTGTCTTCATACGATTGCCTTTGGATTTCAGATGAAATATGAATCAACTGCCTTTTGATGTATTGCTCGATAATAATACGCGCATGGAATTCAACATTGGATGTCGAACTTACCCTGGAAGTCAGTTGGGCTAAATAACTAGTCCCCCCTGCTTTTTCTAATTCCCCATTTGATTTTAACTGATTGTTGACCGTCAGCAAATCAACGGGCTGTGAGGCTTGAAATAAAGCTTGGATCGCCCCAAATATTTTTTGATGCGCTTCTTTGTAAAAAGTATCTGGTTTTAACAACTCAATCACATTCGCCAAAGGTTCTTTCTCCAGCATGAGTGCCCCCAAAAGTGCTTCCTCTAAATCTAAGGCTTGCGGAGGTAATTTCCCCAAACCCATATCACTAAGCCTTTGGGGCATATTCGTACGATTAGCCGTATTTGCTTGCTGATTTCCCTTTTTAAAAATGGAGGATGGTGTGTTGGATTCCATAGGTACAATTTTACGATAATTTATCAAAAATATCACCTTCTCTTTCTATTAAAATTTCAATTATTTTATATTTTAGTGTTTTCATTCATCATTAAATTAATTCTTCTTGTTAGAAAAAATTATTTCTTTAGCCGACATCTCCTTAATTGATTTTTTGGGGGTATCAAACGCAAATCTTCAAGCATTAATGAATGCTTTTCCTCAAACTAAAATTATAGCAAGAGGTGAACAACTCACAATTCGAGGTTCTGATGACCAAATTTCTTTAGTAGAAGCCATTGTCAATCAATGTATTGCACATTTAGAATCTCATAGTTCCTTGAGTGTTAAGCACATGACTTTATTTATCGACGGTGTTTTAAATCCAACAGGGGAAGAAAAGGTTTTGCCTTGGGTGGATGATAAGGATGTATTGCTTTTTGGAAATAAAGGGATTGTGATCAAGGTAAAAACACCGAATCAAAGGAAATTAGTAGAATCAGCTTCCAAAAATGATATTGTTTTTGCCATCGGACCAGCTGGTACCGGTAAGACCTATACGGCGGTAGCTTTAGCGGTCAAAGCCTTGAAAAATAAAGAAGTAAAGAAAATAATCATCACCCGACCTGCCGTGGAAGCCGGTGAAAATTTAGGTTTCTTACCTGGTGATTTGAAGGAAAAAATTGACCCTTATTTACGCCCAATCTATGATGCATTGGATGATATGATTCCTCAAGAAAAGCTTAAATTTTATTTGGAAAATAGGACCATCGAAATCGCGCCTTTAGCCTATATGCGGGGTAGAACTTTAAATAAGGCCTTTATATTATTGGACGAAGCGCAAAATACGACTTCGATGCAAATGAAAATGTTTCTAACCAGAATGGGTATTCAATCAAAAACCATTATAACGGGTGATAAATCACAGGTCGACCTACCCAAAAATCAAACGTCTGGTTTAGGAGATGCGGAGCGGATTCTTGCCGGGATAGAAGGAATTGCCTTTGTGGAATTGGATGGTTCTGATGTAGTGCGTCATCGATTAGTTCGCGAGATTATTGAAGCTTACGGAAAGCAATCGAAATAAAGATGTCCATTATAGAAATAATTCAAGCGGATAATCCAGCCTTAATTGACCAAGTTTTTGCCATTCGAACTAAGGTTTTCGTTCACGAACAAAAATGTTTACCCTCCGAGGAATTTGACGAATTAGATGCTGTTGCCCAGCATTACTTGCTTTTTGAAAATGAATTGGCCGTTGCCACAGGGCGTTTCCGTAAAACAGATAAAGGAATTAAAATAGAGCGTATTGCAACACTCAGTCAATACCGTGGTAAAGGCTATGCGACCGAGCTCTTACATCATTTAATGGAAGTTGCGCAGACCACTTATACGGAAGCTAATTGTTTTTATTTACACGCACAAGTAAGTGTTAAGCCGCTGTATGAAAAATTAGGCTTTATATCGTATGGAAATACATTTATTGAGGCTGATATCGTACATCAAGCCATGGAGAAATCAATAAATACCTAAACAATCATACATTAAGTTGATGTAAACTCAATGTATGATTGATTTAAATAAGGTATTGTAATTTTAAAAAGGCAAATCATCTCCACTTTCCGTGGCTAATGGAGGAAATTGATATCCACCTGCTGGACTTGGTTCAACATTCGGGGGAACGCTTGGACTTGATCCAGTACGATCTAATTTATAAGCTCTAATTTCCGTATACCAGCGATCATTATATTCTCTGGATTCTACATTAAATTGAACTTTAACAATTTCACCCTCTTGTACGGGAGTTAAATCTTGTGTTTTATCTCCCCAAACCGACATGCATACTTTTTTAGGGTATTGATCTTGAGTTTCAAGTACAAATTCTTGTTTGATCCAATTTGTACCATTTTTACCTGTTCCTGTGACCTCAGGTAATTTTTTGATTAATTTTCCGCTTAGTTCTAAAGCCATTTTAATAATAATTTTGAGTATTTCGAATTGTTGGCAAGTAAGTAAATTATTGGTAATTTTGCTAACCGTTTTGGCGATGTGGT
>SXXW01000034.1 GCA_005791165.1 Cytophagaceae bacterium | reverse complement strand
TTGCCGCTGCAAGTAAAGTCGAATGTGAAATTATCAGGCTTAAGGAATGGCATTTTTCGGTATCCTTCTATGGCTAATGTCGCGTCTGAATATACACGTTCCATGAATTTTGCATAGACAGGCATAGCCATTTTAGCTCCTTGACCTAGGGCCAAACTTCGAAAGTGGATACTTCGATCATCACCCCCGACCCAAACTCCAGCAACAATTTTTTGAGTAACTCCCATGAACCATCCATCTGAATAATTAGAAGTAGTTCCTGTTTTAGCACCAATTTCATTCCCGGCTACAATCGAAGTTCTCTTTAATCCTTCCGCTGTTCCACCAGGTTCATGTACCGCACCTTGAAGCATGTAAGTCATCAAATAGGCCGTTTCAGGTTTTATAGCTGCTTTTTCTATCTGCGAAAATTCTCTTAAAACCGTACCTACTTTATCTGTAATTTTTAATACTAATATAGGATCTGTTTTTTCTCCCCCATTTGCCATCGTGCTATACCCCGTTACTTGGTCTAATAATGATACTTCAGAGGCACCTAAACATAAAGATGGCACTTCATTCAAAGGACTAGTTATCCCACATTTATGGGCAAATTCCGCAATTTTAGCGGGTCCCAATTGTTTCATTAGCTTAGCCGAAATGGAGTTGATCGACAATCCCATGGCACGGCGCATCTTTAAACTTTCATAGGAGAATTTACCATCTGAATTTTGTGGGGTCCAAGTACTTCCGGTTAAGCCATCTTCTTCCCCAAAGGTTACAGGCTCATCCACTAGCTCATCACATGGATTGATGATTTCATTTTCAATGGCCGCTCCGTAAACGAATGGCTTGAACGTTGAACCCGGCTGGCGCCTACTTTGTGAAATATGATCAAACTTAAAATACTTATAATTTATTCCACCGATCCATGCTTTTACGTGGCCATTAGTAGGATCCATGGCCATAAAACCACAGTTTAAAATCTTTTTATAATAACGCAGGGAATCCATGGAACTGAATGTAGTATCAATATCTCCTTGGTAAGAAAAAACGGTCATTTTAATCGGTTTGTTCAATTCCTCCCACACTTTAAATTCGTCATTTTCATAGGCTGTCATTAAGTCCCGATACCGTTGCGTGCGCTTCATCGCCTCTTTTAAAAAGCCTTTAATTTCCTTCATTTCTTCATTTACCCACGGATTTCTACCTTGCCAATGCGAATAAAATAATTTTTGTTCTGCCTGCATATGTTCCCTGACAGACTCCTCTGCATATTTCTGCATCCTAGAATCAATGCTCGTATATATACGTAATCCGCTCGTGTATAAATTCAATTGTTGATCTTCTGGCCTATCTTTATTAATCTCTTTTAAAGCAGCTAAAACTTGTATTCTAATCGCCTCTCTAAAATAAGGAGCAGCTCCTGTATTTTGATTTTCTACTTTATAATGAAGATTCAAAGGAGTCTCGCGCATTTTTGGTAGATCCTCTTCGGTCAGAAATTCATATTTTGCCAACTGCCCCAAGACTGTATTTCTTCTTTCGATGGTCTTCTCAGGTCTTACCCGGGGATCATATAAGGAAGGATTTTGGAGTAGGCCAATCAATGTTGCCGCCTCAGGCAGAGTCACGTCCTTTAAATCTTTTTGAAAATAAGTCCGACAAGCCACTTGGATTCCGTACGCATTATTCCCAAAACTTACCTCATTTAGATACATGGCCATAATTTCTTGTTTGGTATACCTTCTTTCGAGCCGTATGGCCAATATCCATTCTTTGACTTTGGCAATGACCGTTCTTAAACCATCTACTTTCATCAACAAGCCTATGTACACCGGATCATCTTCCCCAAATTCCATCGTCCGGGTATTAAATAAATTTTTAGCTAATTGTTGGGTTATCGTACTTCCCCCGCCAGCTGTTCCCAGAGAAAATACCACACGAAACATAGACCTTAAATCTATCCCTGAATGCGAAGTAAATCGTGCATCTTCAGTAGAAATTAATGTATTTACAATGTTTAAGGGCAATTGTTCGAATTCCAACGGGTTTCGATTCTCCCGAAAATATTTCCCTATTTCTTGGCCATCTTCCGATATAATCAAAGAAGCTGCTTGGCTTTTCGGGTTTTCTAATTCCTGTAAACTAGGCATTCCACCAAATAACCAAAGGAAATTAAAGTTGACAGCAAGCAAAAAAAAGACTCCCGAAACGGTTCCTATCATAAAAAACTTATAAAGGAATCGGATGATTTTACTGTATTTTCCTTGATCTGTTTCTAGCATTGTTAACGGATATTTTGGTTTAATGCTTTTAAAAGCGCGTCTGCCTCAGGTTTTAAAGGACTTAGCGGATAAATTTGAATGAATTTTTTCAATTGCATTGAATATTCGCTAATATCCTTAATTCCACCTTTACAAAGCGCCATTAAAAATACAATTTTATCTTCCAATTTACTATTTGGATATTTATTTTGAATGTTTTGACAAGACGAATAGCAGGTGTCAAAATCTCTGGCCACATATAAATAATAGGCTTTTTCGTATGCTTTTTGTGCCTCTTCTTCCTTGTTTAAACTCAGATTTCCCGTTTCTAATTTTAAAATTAATTGCCGAAAATAGGAATCAGGATACCGCTGAGCTAATTTTTCTCGGTAAAGCTTTTTTTCAACGGAGCTGGATAAATATAATAAGTACAAGCTTTCTGCTTCAAATTCAGTATTTGGGAATCGATCCAATAAAACCAATAATTTAGTTTTTGCTAATTCGTCTAGCCCTATCTCTAATTGGGTAAACTTGCCTATTTTAAACAGCGATTGCTCAATTTTTTTATTGGAATTTATGATTTGAAGGGGACTTCTTGGAATGGTTGCAATCCATTTTTGCAAAGAATCCTCAGATACCGCTGAGTTTGAATCGGAAGTGTTTGTTTTTTTTGCGACGGCAATCGACGGAGAAATAATTTCAGATCCGGTACTTGCATTCTTGTTTTTTCGATTCCAAAAATCCTCTAATGTCCTATTCCCCCACTTAAAATTGAATTCTTGGGAACCTTGAATCCTTGCCATGTCGTTATAAAAATAAAAACTTTGTTGTTCAGGGCTTGTTGGCCTTCGGGTATAGGTGGCCGCAATATTGGATTTAACCTCCGTTTTTTTCTGTAAAGAATCGGATTTTTTTAATCTAGTCTGTACGTATTTTTGATAGATTTGACTTAGCTCCTCAGTGGATTTTTTACCTAAGATTTGTAAAGAATCCTCCACTAAGATGGCGTTATTTAATTGATTAAAAGTGGCCCAATTTTTCCTTAATTTTTGCGCGGAATTAAATTCAAGGTGATTTGAGGGCAAATAGGTAGCTGCGCTATCAAAGTATAAGGCAGCTTCTGGATATCTTTTCAGTGGACTTATAAATAATTGGCCTAATTTTAAATACAATTCTCCTTTGTTAGGGTTGTTATTAATGGCCTTTGACCAATATTCTCGTGCTTTTTCAAAGTCTTTATTGGCATAGCTTATTTGACCCAAAGCCAAGTATATCTCAGATTGCTTGTCGAGGTTTTTGGGTTCTTTCAGCATCTTCTCTAGATCACCGACTTCGCCCGTCAATTTTTTACTCGCAATTTGTGCGTTTAACAAAAGCTCGTAGGTGGGCTTATTATTTTTTACTTGGTTAAAGTTTTCTTGGGCTAAGCTATTTTTCCCTTGAGATTGAAATAATTGGCCTAATACAAAATGTAAACGGGCTTTTTGAATCTTTGATTTGATGTGAGGTATCTCCTCATTCAATAGTGCAATTGCGATAGGAATCTCATTTTTTACCTGGTGATAATAGGCTTTATTTAAAATAAAATCAGTTTTTTGGGAAGCATTTAAAGGTACTTCTTTGATGAAATTCTCTACGTTTACGGCCGACTCGAAATCTTTTTGGTCGATGTATATTTGGTATAAATAAATTAATGCACTTGCTTGAGTGATTTCATCATGTTCGATCGAGTTAATATATTTGAAGGTTTCGGTCGCATTTTTAATATCTCCCTTTATTAATCGGCCTTTGCCGATGATCAGGTAGGCGTCATCGATAAATTTGGAGTTTTGATGTCGGTCTATTACTAAAGAAGCTTTTCTAATCAGGTTCCCAATTTCATTGCTATGAGCTTGGCCAAAACTTGAATCTATCGCCGGAAATATGCGCAATGGGAGGGAATAATTCTCATTTCGTTCTTCCCATGATTTTGTGTAAAGTTCTTTATATAGACGATCTGCTTGCCAAATGGCATTGTATTTTGCATTGATATTATGAAATGCCTTAGCTGCTGGACGCGTGCTTTGTTGGGAACAAGCCCACATAGCCATGATAAAAAAAACTAAGAAGAATATTCTTGGCATTGGAACCATTTTAACAACTTTCAAATTTACAATTATATATATGAAAAGGCACAAATTATATGGGAATCACGGACAAATTTTCAAAATTTTAATATATTGAACTTTACATTTTAATTCCATTGATATGCAACCTTATCAGCGATTTATTGGAGCTGCCTTTCAGATGTTGGTGACCATTTTATTAGGTGTTTGGTTAGGGCAATATTTGGACGGTTATTTCGGTTTGCATCAGCCTTGGTGTACGATAGGTCTATCATTGGGATCCATTGCCATTTCTTTATATGCCTTGATCAAAAGCTTGCCCAAATAAATCGCAATATTTCTGTAAATTGCTTTACCGTAACATTAACTAATTTTTACGTGCCAGAAGGTCGCCGAATTATTATTTTTTTATTTTTCCTTTTGATTGGGATTATATTCATAGGTAAAATGTTTTATCTACAGATGTTTGATTCAACCTATGAAAAAGCGGCCGATAATAATGCTATTCGTAAGATCATCCAAGTGCCATTTAGGGGGGAAGTGTATGATCGGTTTGGGAAGTTGATCGTTTATAATACTCCCGTATATGATTTATACATCACACCCAGAAAAGCTGTTGTAACTGATACGAATCGTTTTTGCGCTTTATTTGGTATCACCAAAGGCCGTTTTGATACCTTGACCAGAGAAGCCTGGGCTTATTCTCGCGTCAAACCGTCCCTATTTTTAAAGCATTTGTCGAAGGAGGACTTCGCCAAAATTCAAGATGCTTTGGTCGATTATCCAGGTTTTTCTATTTCGACAACCGCCTTTCGAACCTATCAATCTAAGGCACTTTCCAATGCGCTTGGCTATGTGGCTGAAATAAATACAAATTCATTATCGGATCAAAAGGATGATTATTACCGGCAAGGTGATTATGTGGGCATTTCGGGTTTAGAGGCTTTTTATGAAGAGGCACTTCGGGGCCAAAGAGGGGTTAAATATCGCATGGTGAATAGCAATGGAGTGGAAAAGGGGGAGTATCGACATGGCGAATTGGATGTCAATTCGATTGCTGGACAAAATTTATTTACCAGTGTTGATATCCGACTACAAGAATATGCAGATAGTTTAATGATGCATAAGGTAGGGAGTGTGGTGGCTATCGAACCATCCACCGGCGAGATATTGAGCATGGTTTCGGCTCCTTCCTATGATCCTAGTTTATTAGCCGGAAGAAATTTTTCTAAGTATTATCAAATATTAGCTTTAGACCCATTAAAACCATTAATCAATCGCCCGCCCTCGGCTTATTATCGGCCTGGTTCTACCTTCAAAATTGTTCAGGCACTTGTCGGTTTGCAGTTGGGTATTTTGACACCGGGATCCGTTTTTACCCATGCAGGTGCGCCTGTTAAATGTCACGTGCATAATACCTCGCATAACGATTTACACAATGCGATTCAATGGTCTTGCAATCCCTATTTTTACCATGCATTTCGTAAAATTTTATATGATAATACGCAAGGAGATACGTTTGAAAGGTCTGCGCAGGGACTCCAACGGTGGTCCGAATTAGTTGCCAATTTTGGTTTTGGGCGGAAATTGGGTGTTGATTTGGGAAATGAAAAGAAGGGAAATCTTCCTAATGTCGAGTATTATAATAAGGTTTATAAGGGTGAAAATACGTGGAAATTTTCCAATATATATTCTTTGAGTATCGGTGAAGGAGAGTTAGTGGTTAGTCCATTGAAGATGGCCAATTTCGCCGCGATTATCGCCAATAAGGGTTGGTACATCCCACCACATTTAGTTAAAGGCGTTGGGGATAAAAAGATCATTGACGATTTTTACAAAACACCGGTGTCGGTTGGCATCGATGCCAAACATTTTAATGTAGTTCATGAGGGCATGCGTGATGCGGTTTTACAGGGAACTGTGGGAAGGGAAGGAAAAATTTCGGACATTGTCATGTGTGGAAAGACAGGTACCTCTCAAAACCAAAAGGGAAAAGACCATTCTGTTTTTATCGCTTTTGCCCCTAAAGATAATCCCAAAATAGCCATTGCCGTTTTTGTAGAAAATGCTGGGTTTGGAGGTTTTGCGGCTGCGCCCATTGCCTCATTGATTATTGAAAAATATTTGAAAGGTCGAGTGGACAGAAAAGATATTGAGACTAAATTTATGAACATGAGCTATTTGGCGAATGTAACATATAATCGTAAAATAGTTAAAAAGGATTCATTAAAACGATGAGCCAAGAATCAAACCAAATCGGGAAATTAGATTGGATATCAGTCGGCCTATACGCACTTTTTGTGTTATTAGGTTGGATGAGTATTTACTCAGCCGTGTATAATCCAGAGGCTCCTTTGTGGATTTTTGATGAAGCATTTTATACGAGTAATGCGGGGCGCCAACTGATTTGGATTGGCACATCGCTCGTACTAATCATGTTGATATTTGCCCTAGATTTCAGGTTTTTTGAATCCTTTGCTGTGTTTATTTACGCGGCATTTATGCTAGCATTAATCGCCGTTCCGTTCTTAGGTGTGACGATTAATGGATCACATTCTTGGTTTAAGCTGGGCGGAGTTACCATTCAACCGGCCGAGTTTGCCAAAACGGCCACGGCACTTTTACTGGCTAAATACTTGAACGATCCCCAAGTGAATCTAACCAAGTGGATGAACCAATGGAGATCCGCACTCATCATTGCTTTGCCTATGTTACTGATAATCGGCTCTAATGAAACAGGTTCAGCCTTGGTTTTTGCCTCATTTATTATTCTTTTATACAGAGAAGGATTGCCCGGAGAATATCCTGGATTATTGATTGCCTTAATCGCCCTTTTTGTTAGCTCTCTTTTGCTCAGCCCTTTGACTATTTTTATTTGTCTTTTAGTTATGGCAATTCTTTTCGTCATTATTTTGCCGATTTACCAAAGACGTTTGCCTCAAACCTATGTTAGGATTGCAGGTGCTATTGCGATTATTATGGCACTATCAACGGTTGTCGATTGGGTCGTTAATCATGTATTAAAAGAACATCAACGCAATCGAATCAAGGTTTATTTGGATCCTTCTTTTGATACTAGGGGCTTAGGATATCAAGTGACTCAATCTAAAATTGCGATTGGTTCCGGGGGATTTTGGGGCAAAGGATATTTAGGTGGGACCCAGACAAAATTTGATTTTGTACCTGAGCAAAGTACTGACTTTATTTTCTGTACGATCGGAGAGGAATTTGGGTTTGTAGGGGTAATGGCGGTTATTGTGTTGTTTTTATTTTTTTTATGGCGGTTGTTGTATCTCGCGGACCAACAACGATCTCGGTTTGCCCGTGCGTATGGATTTGGGGTCGTAGGAATCTTATTTTTTCATTTTTTAGTTAACATTGGAATGACTATCGGATTGATGCCAATTATGGGAATTCCTCTGCCATTTTTTAGTTATGGAGGCTCTTCTCTTTGGTCATTCACTATTTTATTATTTATATTTTTAAAACTTGATGCGCATCGTTCCGACATGCTATCTAGATAATATATTTCTATGGAAAATCAACCATTAAGCTCCAAAGCAAAAATGCTCATTGCCGTTGCCGCTCTGGGTTATTTTGTCGACGTATACGATTTAATTCTTTTTTCAGTGGTTCGGAATCCTAGCTTAAAATCTTTAGGATTAACGGGATCTGAATTATTAGACCAAGGACTTAATCTGATGAATATCCAAATGGGGGGGATGCTTTTAGGTGGAATTTTATGGGGTGTTTACGGAGATAAAAAGGGCCGAAAATCTGTGCTATTTGGTTCCATTTTAATGTATTCCATCGCAAATGCATTAAATGGATTTGTCACAGACATGAATACCTACGCTATTTTAAGGTTTATTGCCGGCATCGGTTTAGCGGGGGAATTAGGGGCTGGAATTACCCTGGTCAACGAAACATTACCAGCTTCAAAACGCGGGATTGGTACATTGATTATAGCCGGGGTCGGAGCTTCAGGAGCTATTGTCGCCCCCATCATTTCTAATTTAAGTGCGGATCCGGAGTGGTGGAGAACCTGCTATTTTATTGGCGGAGGAATGGGTCTTGCACTTTTACTTTTAAGGTTAGGAACTTTTGAATCTTCCATGTATCAAGATTTAGGCCATGGGGTTAAGAAGGGCAATTTCTTCCAATTGTTTTCTAGTCGGGCTACGTTCACCAAATACATGTATTGCATTATGATGGGATTACCTATTTGGTACATCATTGGTATCCTTGTTTTTGCTTCTCCAGAAATCACGCAATCCTTCGGAATTAGTGGTCAAATAAATGGGGGAGATGCCATCATGTATTGTTATTTAGGATTGACATTTGGGGATTTCGCCAGTGGAGCTTTGAGCCAAGTTTTGAAAAGTAGAAAGCAAGCGGTTTTGATTTACCTCACGCTGGTTTCATTTTTGGTCATCTATTTCCTGTATTTCTTGTCCAATATTAGCGTTTCGTTTGGTCATGTAATCATCACCGCTTTAGGATTTTTTGGCGGATATTGGGCGGTATTTTTAACCAGTTCCTCAGAGCAATTTGGGACTAATTTACGTATGACAGTGACCACAACGGTGCCTAATTTTGTGCGTGGAGCTTTGATTCCTATTACCTTGTTATTCAAAGCATTAATCCCCAATTTTGGACTAATTAATGCCGCTGCGATCGTAGGTTTCGTCTGTTTTGGAATGGCTTTTTGGGCCGTCACCCATTTGAAGGAGACTTTTGGTGAATCACTTGATTACGTAGAATAATGGCTTTAATATCCAAGAAAAAAATCCTTTATCGAATTAATCATCAACTCCGTAGATATTTAAAAAAATACAATCGCGAGTATACGATGAACATTAGTTATGCGGACTTATTGCGTTATGATAACGCGATTGTTTTGTATGACAAAAATGGGGTTGACACGCTTTGGGAATCTGTGTTTTATTCACCTGGCGATCAAGAAGGTGTTTATGAATCGTTGAAGCAGATTTATGCCGACTTAAAAACGGATGGGAACGAGGAGGTTATTAAGCATTTGGTGATCGACCGAGTGGATTTTTGCACCTATGGAAATACGCATCCTTTTCGGATTCGGATTGTTAATCGGGTCAATGATAACTTTGATTATTTCTACATTAAAATAGCCGATGCGTCGCGTGTGTATGGCTTAGAATTGGAACATATTTTATCTCCCAATCGGATCAATTATGTCACCCACGAAAATACTTTGGTGGAAGAGCATATTGCTGGGGTTCCTGGCGATATATTTCTTCAGCAAGAATTAGAGACTGATTTGGAGGCGCCCATACGCTTGGCTAAGGAATTTGTTAAATTCAATGAACGGTGTTTAGTGCAATTATTGGGCGATATGCATAGTGCTAATTATGTCGTCATTACAACGCCTGATTTTGAGGAAATTTATTACCGCATTCGGCCGATCGATTTTGACCAACAATGTTACGAGGGTAAAAAGTCGGTATACCTGCCGCAATACTTTAAACAAAATAATCCTTTGATTGAACTTGGGATGAAGTATATGACTCCCGAATCTGTTTGGCAATATCAAATTGAGGAACGCTCGATGATCGCTAGTCGATTAAAATCGGAGAGCCAGCGCGTGTATGATTTAATGAATGTGATGTCGAAAGATGAGATAGCTCCTGCGGAAAATGTAGACCAACTAAAATCCGAATTGGCCAAGCATTATAATGATGATCGTTTTTTAGCCTGCCAAACCATGGGGGAAATCGTCTGGCACAGTTTGGAATTAGTGATGAGGCACTAGTCTTTTTTAACGGCATCAAAAGCCATCAATGCAAATCCTAGGATAAACGCTAATCCTCCAATCGGCGCAATGGCTCCCCAAAATAATTGTTGGCTTATGCAAATCAAATACAAAGATCCAGGAAATACAATCGAGCCCGTGATATGAAAATAACTGGCTATTTTTAGCATTTTACTGGGTCTAATGATTTGTAAAATTCCCAATAAAATGAGGGCTAATCCTCCATACATTTGGTACTGAGCGGCTGTCTCAAAAGTATCCAACCGATTTACCTGCATTAGGTACGGTTTCCATGCATGTGCTCCGAAGGCGCCTATGCCAACGGACATTGCGGCAAAAATCGAACCTGAAAATAACGCTAGATTTTTCATTTTAGCGGGTATAAAAAAAGCCTTTCAAGAAAAGGCTTTATGTTTTAAGATGCCATTGTGACTTTCAAGTCATTCAATTTTCTTCGGATGGAATCGTCAATTTGTTGGTCCCCAACACGTAAAATGAAACCGCCAATTAATGACTCATCAATATGTTCCGTTAACTGAACTTCTTTACCCGTATAGTCTTTTACAATTTTGGTCACTGATTTCTTTTGATCATCTGTTAAAGGACTGGCACTTGTAATTTCTGCTTTCTGAATGCCCTTATGCTCAGTATATAGATTGATGAATTGTTTCGCTATCGCAGGCAAAATGCTTTCCCTATTTTTGTTGGTAATAATCACAAAGATCGAGTAAGTAACCGGATTAAATATGGATTTAAAAAGCGTATTTAAAATAGCTAATTTGGTATAATGCTTGATGATAGGGCTTTTAAGTGCCAATACAAGGTCTTTACTTCCCTCGCAAGTCTCTTTAAAACCAACCATGTCTGTATAAACTGCGTCCACTACATTTTTTTCAATGGCGAAGTCGAGCAGTGATTTAGCGTATCGATGGGCAACAATTAATTCAGACATTTTTACTTATTTTAACGATGTTTCAATTATAATTTTACTTCCGAAATCCAGTCAGAGACTAATTTTTCTTGGGCTGCTTTATCTTTCAATTGATTTTTAAGCACTTTTTCAGCTAGTTCTAAGGATAGATTTGCTGCTTCTTTACGAATAGCGCTAACAGCGGCTACTTTCTCTTGCTCAAAAGCAACTCTTGCTTTGTCTATTTCTTGGGCTGCTGCTGTTTGAGCATCCAATTTTGCTTGGGAAATCATGGCATCTGCTGCTTCTTTGGCTTGCTTGATCACTGCGTCACGATCTGCACGCGCGCTGGCGATTAACTGCTCATTTCCTGCTTTTAATTCAGCCATTTCTCTACGGGTAGTTTCCGAAAGTTTGATGGCTTCGTCTATGGATTGCTCACGTTCATCCAATGAATTGATGATGGGCTTCCAAGCAAATTTAGCTAGCAAAAAGAATAAAATTCCAAAGACAAGTAGCTGCCAAAATATTAATCCAAAGTCTGGGGTAATTAACTCCATATCTTATATAATTTAAAAATTAGTATCATTTTAATAAGCGCAATTTGGCTCCAAACGAGTCTCAAATTGCGCTTAAAATTTTTCAAATCCTGAATCTGAGGCTATCCCTCAGAGGATTCTTTGGGTTGATTACTTTAACGTAACCAACAAACAAATTACAGCAGCGAAAAGGGCAACAGCTTCCACGAAAGCCGCTACGATCAACATCGCTCCTTGAATTTTTCCAGAGGCTTCTGGTTGGCGCGCAATGGCTTCCATTGCTGAACCACCAATGTTACCGATACCAACACCAGCACCAATAGCTGCTAATCCAGCACCAATACCTGCAAGGCCAAGACCTACAGAAACTTCTAATAAAATCGACAAAATAGACATACGATTTGGGTTTATATAAAAAAAATAATTTACAAATTAATGGTGATGCTCCTCTACAGCAGCACCAATGTAAGTAGAAACTAACATGGTGAAAATGTAGGCTTGAATCACGGCAACAATCATTTCAATGACATTCATGAAAAGTGAGAATGGAACTACGGCGAGTCCTAAAGCTGCATTTTCAAAAATAAAGATCAAAGAAACTAAACTTAATAAAATGATGTGTCCTGCAGTAATGTTGGCAAATAGTCGAACCATTAACGAAAATGGCTTCATGAATATACCCACAATTTCAACAGGGGTTAAAATTACTAGCATCCATTTCGGAACACCCGGCATGGCAAAAATATGTAACCAATAATTTTTCTTGCCATTCAAATTAGTAATCACGAAGGCAATAATGGCCAATACAAGAGTTACAGCAATATTTCCAGTCACATTGGCTCCTCCTGGAATTAAACCCAACATATTATTAAACCAAATGAAAAAGAATACGGTCAATAAATACGGCATAAATCGACGATAATGCTTCTCGCCAATATTAGTTTTGGCAATTTCATCACGAACAAAAATAATGACAGGCTCAAATAGGGATTGCATTCCTTTGGGTGCTCTGTGTGGATTTTCTTGGTATCTCTTACCAATTCCTATGAAGATAGTGAGCAATAAAATAGCTGAAATTAAAAGGGAAGCTACATTTTTAGTGATTGAAAAATCATACACATGTTCTCCATTCTCCGCATGAATTTTACCATGTTCAAGTATTAGTCCTTGGTAAGAAACTTCCTCGTGGTGTTCATTTTTAAAATTAGCCGATGAAAAAACCGATAAGCCTTTTGATTCTGAATATACAATACATGGCAATGGCAATGTGATATGCGTATGACCAATGGTCATGAAATGCCACTCATGTTCATCAGCAATGTGATGCATGATTAATTTACCTGGATCAAATTTTTCTGATTTACTTTCTTCCGGAGCTGCTGCGGTACTTGTCGCTTCCGTTGGAGTAGGTTTTTGCGCCACTTCATTCTCATTTGCCCAAACAGTTAGGCTCGTCAAGCAAAATAAAAATCCTAAGATTATATTTGAAAAATACATTTTTTTGAAATAAGTAAACATCGGCATCTTCATTCGCTCTTAAAAATAATTTCTATTGCAATTTTTGCTAATTCGTTGATTAACTGAATCTTGTCCATTAAAATTCCAAAAATTTCCTTCGGGATTTCTAAAAACGTCGCAAGTTACGAAGCAAACCAAATATTTCAAAATTTGAACTACATAAATAGAGTACAAAAAAGTTGCCTACAAACAAATAAATTTGTGGGGTGTGGGTATAGGCGAAGAATGCGATAAAGAGAATGCTTAAAATAAATCGAATGCCAAAGGATGCAGTTTGGAATTGTACAAACTTCTCGCCCTCATTTTTTTGTCCAAATTGGGCTAATTGGAGTGTCAAATACGATTGAAACAACAGAAATACAAAGATGAATTTTAAGTCTGGGTGTAGGAAATGAGCTAAGGAACTTTGACTAATGCCCCATACCCCTAAGCCTATCAGGAAATAAAAAATAAATATTTTTATCATGGGGCAAATATCTGATAATTGTGGCTTTAAAATAAATTTTAGCATTCAATTTTTGGAATTTCCTTAATCCCGCCGTTAATTTACATCCTCATTCAGTAGCTGATTGCCATTGAATTATAAAGAAGAAGGGAGAGACTAGGCTCTGTGAACTTCTGGCAACCCGTCAAGTAATTGACCCCGGTGCTAATTCCTACCCCAGGCGGTTGCCTGTTTAGGGAAATATAATGTTATGTTGTATGCAAGCAGAAATTCATCATTATCATTCGACCGACACCTTCATTTTAGAAAATGGGTTCCAATTTCCCAGTTTTGATTTAGTGTATCAAACGTGGGGAAAAGCAAATGCCGCACAGGATAACATCATCTGGATTTGTCATGCATTTACGGGTAGCCACGATGTGGCTGAGTGGTGGCAAGGCTTGGTGGGACTTGGAAAATTATTTAATCCTGAAAATAACCTGATTATTTGTGTCAATATCCCGGGGTCTCATTATGGGTCCACTGGTCCTTTGTCGGTGAATCCCCTGACGGGCCAACCGTATTATCATACATTTCCTGATGTAACGATTCGAGATGTGGTCAATTCATTCGAATTACTGAGGAAGCATTTGAAAATCAGGAAGATTAAGACGTGTATTGGAGGATCGATGGGGGGCCAACAAGCCCTAGAATGGGCAATTATGAAGCCAGAGTTGATCGATAATTTGATTTTAGTTGCGACTAATGCGGTACATTCCTCTTGGGGAATTGCTTTCAACGAATCGCAAAGAATGTCGATCGAAGTCGATCCGACTTGGACCGAATCGCACTCGCAAGCTGGAATTAACGGCATGAAGGCTGCTCGGGCTACGGCATTAATTTCCTATCGAAATTATGAAACGTATCAAATTACGCAAGCGCGTCAAGAAAATTCCGTGGGAGGAAACTTAAGAGCTGTATCTTATCAAAGATACCAAGGCGATAAATTAGCCAAACGCTTCAATGCTTTTTCCTATTATCGATTATCTACGATGATGGATTCTCAAGACGTTGGGAGAAATCGCGGTGGGGTGGTAGCTGCCTTAAAATCTATAAAATCCAAAACCTTAGTGATTGGCATTAAATCTGATGCGTTATTCCCCATCGTTGAACAAGAATTTTTAGCCAAGCATATTCCAGATGCTTCCTTTCAAGTGATTGATTCTTTGTATGGCCATGATGGCTTTTTGATTGAAAGTGGTTTGATGACCAAAGCGGTTCGCCTTTGGCAAAAATTACTCCGATTAGAAGTTAATCCAATGGCCGACTTTTTTAAAGAGCTTGAAAATGTGAATTGATTCTATATGTATCATTAACCTATGGATTTTAAAGATAAAATAGTCTGGATCACAGGAGCTTCTTCCGGAATAGGAGAAGCCTTAGCTTATGCCTTTGCTCGCCAAGGGGCGAAACTTGTTTTATCGGCCCGACGAGAATCCGAATTAAATCGAGTCGCAGACGCTTGTCGCTCGTATGATTCAATGGCGCATGTGATGCCTTTTGACGTGATCGACTTATCGGTCCACGAAGAGAAAGTCAATGAAGTAATAAGTACCTATGGGAAGATCGACTTCGTTATTTTAAATGCAGGGGTAAGTCAAAGGTCCTTTATTGAAAACACGAAGTTTGACGTTTACCGACAATTATTTGAGGTTAATTTCTTCTCCATCGTTTCTTTAACTCAAGCCATTTTACCCATATTTAAAAGTCAAAAATCTGGAAGATTTATACCTATTGCTTCTGTGGCAGGTCGGATAAGTACGCCAAGAAGAGCCGCATATGGAGCTACAAAACATGCCTTAATTGGCTTTTTCGATTCTTTAAGGGCCGAAGTATATGAGGATGGAATTCGAGTAACCACTATTTTACCCGGATATATTAAGACCAATATTTCCATTCATGCACTCAATGAAGACGGAGAAAAATATGGTAAAATGGATCCAAATCAAGCGAAGGGATTAGATGTGACCGTCACAGCGGAAGCTATTTTGAAGGCTATAAATACCGGTAAAAACGAGTTTTTTATTGGCGGAAAGCTTGAGGCTTTGGGCCTATTTGTCAAACGTTTTTTCCCGGGACTCTTGTTTTGGATGATTCGGAAAATTAAAAATACCTAAGCGGTTTCTTTCTTTTCACTAAAGAAAAGTACAAATAAAATAAGTACTAAAGCTGCTATAGCGGCTGGTACCATCCAAACTGATTTCCAATCATGAACACCTCCGCTAGTATACATGTCTAAAACGATTCCTGATAATTTAGATCCGATGCCCATTCCCACGCCGTAAGTGGCTAAAGTAATTAATCCTTGGGCTGAGCTTTTAATCTTTTCGCCCGCTTTTTGATCCGTATAGATTTGTCCTGTGACAAAGAAGAAATCAAAGCATACTCCGTGTAAAACAATTCCAATATATAAAATCCATTCACTTTGAATTCCGTCGCCGTAGCCAAAGCATAAGAAGCGAATAATCCAAGCGACTAGTCCTACGATTAACATTTTCTTAACTCCTAAGCGGATGAAAGCCAGTGGAATCAAAAGCATAAAAATTACTTCTGAGGCCTGTCCTAATGACATTTTGTTTTCAACATTGGTCATGTGTGAATCTGTCAAAGACGGGTTTGCCATCGCATAATAAAATGAAAGAGGAATACAGATTAAGATAGATGAGATAAAGAAAATCAGGAATGAACGATCCTTAAATAATTTGAGTGCATCTAATCCAATGATCTGCCCAATGGACGCATTTTTATCTGCTTTTGGTGGGGTATCTGGAAGAAAGAAGGCATAAATTCCTAAGGCAAATGAACTGTACATGGCAATTTGAAAGATAGCTACGTTGTCACCTAAAGCTAAAAACCCAATGATATTCGTCACAACAATCCATGCAATGGTTCCCGTAACTCGAATCGCAGGAAACTCCTTTTCAGGATTTTGCATTTGATTCATGGCAATCGAGTTCGACAAGGCCAAATTAGGAGCAAAACAAAGTGTGTATGCTAAAATGTACCAAAAGAAAATTTCAGGGTCCTTGGTTTGACTCAAGAAATATAAAATCACACCTCCTAAAATATTAAGAAATCCCATCACCTTTTGCGCTGAGAAAAAACGATCTGCAATTAGGCCGACAAAAAAGGGAGCAAAGATTGCTGCAATGGAAAACGTCGTGTAGGCATTCCCCACTTGGTCCCCTGTTGCACCCAAAGTTGTTAGTAGATATTTACTCATTTGGCCATACCATGCTCCCCAAGAGAAGAACATCAAAAACATCATCGCAATGAGCTGGAATTTTATCGTATTTTTCATAACTACAGATTAGTTGGAAGTCAAAAATACAAATTTGCATGAAATTAAAAATTTTATAAAAATATTTTTTTGGTGAAACTCAATGGAATTTAAAACCTAAAATGACTGAATTGTACAATTTTTTATAAAAATTTATCAAATTTCAATCCTGTTTTTTAATGTCTGACAAAAATGAGTAAAAAGTGCTTTGATTATGATCCTGAAGCTTTTTTATAGAGAATTTACAAAATTTGATTTTGATTTTTTTTTGTTGTTGCTTTGACCAAAATTCAGGGAATTTATAGCTGAATGCATTAAAATTGAATATGTTGTTACAAGGAGTTTTGTTAATTTCAGGTCGGCCAACAGGAGCTTTTCAGGGTTCGATGACTTTATTTTTGAGTCTATTTCTGTTGATTTCAGTGGCCTTAATTGTGGTTGGGATTTTCTTGTACAAAAAGAGATCAAAATGGGTATCTCATTCCAAAATAACGTATGGTAAGATCGTTGAGATTTCAAAGCGATATGCTCGTGGCGATCATTCGGGTCGTTTTCCTATATATTTTCCAATTGTTGCCTACTATGTAAATGGGTTAGAATTTCGAAGAGAAGCTGAGCAGGGAATTGCAAAAAATTGCGAGATTGGTCAGGAAATACCGGTTCGATATCTTTCTGAAAATCCCTATGAAGCATCTTTGAGCGACAATTCTGTCCCGGTATTAAATCCTACCATATTTTTTGTTCTTGGTTTCTTGATGCTTTTAAGTTCGATTGCCTTGTCTTTAATGACACATTGATTTTTTGTTTTTAAAATCATTTTTGTAATTTGGTTCCTCAAATCATTTCGCATGGAAACTATATTTAAAGAAAAATCCGAATTTCGTAATTACGAGCAAGGCGATATTACTGCAGCCGTAAAGGATCATTATTACAAGATGCGTACGCGCCAGACTTATGATTACGTTCAAAGGATGAAAAAGAAGTATTTGACTTTTGAGCGTCCGATGGATTTATGGGATATGATGGATCGCTTAAACGCATTAATTGACGTGAGCGATCCGGATTTAAATCTCCCTAATATTATTCACTTATTGCAATCTGCTGAAGGAATTCGCCAAGATGGTCGTCCAGATTGGATGCAATTGGTTGGATTAATCCATGATTTAGGAAAAGCCATGTATTTATTTGGTTCAGATGAGGATGGAACGAGCCAAGCTGAGCAATGGGGATTAGTTGGCGATGTATTTGTCGTAGGTTGTAAATTGCCTGATACATGTGTGTACCCAGAGTTCAATCAGGAAAACCCGGATATGTTAGTCGACCGTTACAACTCAGAATTAGGTATTTATAATCCGGGTTGTGGTTTAGATAATTTAGAATTAGCGTGGGGTCACGATGAATATTTATACCAAGTATTGAAAAATCATCCTACGAATACAATTCCTGAGGCTGGAATGGCGATGATTCGTTTTCATTCATTTTACCCATGGCATACCGGTGGAAGTTACCAAGCATTATTGAATGAAAAGGATGCTCAATATCTAGAGTGGATTAAGGATTTCAACCAATATGATTTATATACGAAATCTCCTGAAGTCCCTAATTTCGAAGAATTAAAGTCTTATTATATGCCCATTGCTGAAAAGTATTTAGGCAAAGGTCCTATCTACTGGTAAGGATTTTAAACGATCAAAAATAAAAGGGAGGTCTTCAGATGAAGACCTCCCTTTGGTGTTTTATAGGAGTAGGATTTTAATTTGGGTTTTACCAACCATCATTCTTTTTTGGTTTCGCATTCGCGGAATTCTTTTTGGCCGGAGCAGCAACTGCATCTGTAGCAGCAGATCCTTTTAATTGGACATCCGATTCTACTCGGCTGTAGACCCTACAAACAATTTTCCATTGATCATTAATCTTCAATAAACTTAATAAATCAATGTATTTGAAATCGGCAAATTGTAACTCAACAGTCGCAATTCCCGAGGTTCCTGCATACGAATAGGAAATTAATTTTCCAGTGGCCTTAACTCCACCTGCTGGCATTTTACTTATAAAGATTTTTACGGGAGAGTCCTGAACTCTTCCAGTGGATGTATTTAGGTTTCTTAATAAGGCACCCGAGTAGAATGCTTTATTTAAACTTGCCGAATCGCCTTTGGTGAATCCGTCGAAATAGGTATTGATGGTCGATTTGATCGCGTCATCATCTGTTTGGGCAAAGCTTGAAATACTTAAGCAAGACCATGCGATTGTAAATAAGATGAAATTTTTCATAAGGTATTGAATTAGTTGCCAGAGGTGAATTCTAATGGAAGTGCCTCCCCTTTCATAAATAAATTTGCTTTTTCTGGGTACAAAATGGATTGAACAACGTTAACTCTTCCCAAAGAATGTCCAGCCATATTACCCAAAATTATGATGGATGAATTATCTTTTGGATTGTGAAGATAGTAATTTTTAAACCCATGCCACCATCCTGTGTGATAGGTAAGCCACTCACCATTATCGAGTTGCGTCAGGCGCCAACCAAATCCATAGTTTTTCGGTAGGGTAGTAGGTATGGTGTGTTGAGGAGTGAAGGCTTCCTCCAAAGTGCTTGATTTTACTAATTTTTCTTCATTTAAAGCGCTGTCCCATAGATGCAGATCTTCAACGGTGGAGTAAATCCCTTTATCGCCCGTCACTCCATCTAAGTGATTAAAGTCAGAAACGGCAGGCCCTCCACGCCTTGGCACATATCCCGTGGCTGCAGTTTTCAGCATTTCTGGATGCAATGGATCGTAGATAAATGTTTCCTTCATGCCTGCTGGTTCGAAAATATTTTTCTTGACGTAGGTTCTAAAATTCTCGCCACTTAATTTTTCCACGATATAAGCCAATAACATATAGTTTGTGTTATTGTAGTTGAAACGTGCGTTAGGCCGATAATCAATATGGGGTTTTAAACGAATCATCATTTCCACAACTTTTTGATTGGTCAGTGGAACTTTCTTATCATACATTTTATCCATGTTGTAGGCATAATCAGAAAGGCCGGAACGATGGGTCAATAAACTCCGAATGGTTAAGCTAGAATCGTATGGGAAACCTTGAATGTGTTTATAAATAGGATCGTCGTAGCCTAATAAGTTTTTTTCCTTCAACTGCATGATGGCCACAGCGGTAAATTGCTTGGACACGGAGGCCAACTGGAAATGGGTGTGGCTATTGATGGGTGTTTTTGTGAAATAGTTGGCGTAGCCAAATGATTTATTATAAATTACTTTTCCGTATTGAGAAATTAAAACAGCCCCGTTGAATCCGGTGTTTTGTTGGAGTTTTTTGAAAAAAGTATCCAATTTGATGGATTTTTGTTCCGCTATTTTTGGGTCAAAAAGTAAACTAATACTGTCGTTTTTTAACTCTATTTTTGTTTTTGAATGAAAGAAACTCCTAGTTTGATGAGAACTTGCTAATAGACCGATTAACATAAAGGTCGATAATATGAGTATTAGTTTAGAACTCTTAGCAATTTTCGGCATATTGGTTGGAAAATATTTAAGGCAATTTATTTAAATTAGCGTTTATATCAAATCTTCGCTTCTTTTAATTAACAAATAAACGAAAGCAAAATAATTCCAGGGAAAAAATTGGGCACGATATTGAAATTTATCTTTTTGGGTTTAATTCGCATGTACCAAGGAATGATATCTCCATTTTTGCCTAATTCGTGTCGGTACCAACCGACTTGCTCCGAATATTCAAAACAAGCATTATTGAAATACGGATTTTTCAAGGGATTTAGAATGGCCATTCGGCGTATATCCAGTTGCCATCCCTGGGGAGGCAGTGGCTATGATCCATTACCATAAGCAATCTCATTTTAATAAAAAAAATTAAATGATCAAATGAGACAAATCACTGTCTGTCGAATTTAAATTATGATAACAATCAACAAAAATATAGTATGCTTGCATAATATATTTTTTCTCTGCAAATTTGTTTCAAATACTTAAAAAATTATGGCTAAAGAATACGACCGTCGGAATCTCGACTTCCTTTTAAAGGAGGTTTTTGATAGTGCTTCCCTTTGTAAATATCCTCGCTTTGCAGATTACACACCTGACATGTTTGACATGTTATTGGATTCAGCTGATTTAATTGCCGAGAAATACTTGCGTCCCATTTATGTCGATTCAGACCGGAAGGCAGCGGAATTAGTGGATGGTGTGGTACAAGTGCATCCAGGAGTTGAGCCTTACATGAAGGAGATGGGCGAGTCGGGGATGATTGGTGTCACATTTGATCTTGAGCATGGGGGTCAGCAATTGCCATCATTAATAGGCGGTGCACATGAATTCATTCGGGGTGCGGCGCATAATTCGATTGTCATGTTTACCGGTCTTTCGCATGGTGCGGCACATTTAATTGCGTCTTTTGGTTCAAAAGAATTAGCAGATAAATTTGTCCCTAACATGCTTTCTGGCAAATGGGCTGGTACGATGTGTTTAACTGAACCTCAAGCAGGAAGCTCGTTGAACGACGTTACTACATCTGCCAAAGATTTAGGAGATGGAACCTATTCCATCAAAGGTCAAAAAATATTTATTTCAGGAGGAGACAATCACTTTTCTGAAAATATCATCCACTTAGTTTTAGCTAGATTGGAGGGTGCTCCTGCGGGTACAAAAGGAATTTCCCTTCTTGTCGTGCCTAAAAAACGCATGGAAAATGGCCAATTGGTTCAAAATGAGGTGGTTTCTTTAGGGGTCTACCATAAAATGGGCCAAAAAGCTACACCGGCACTTCATTTATCCTTTGGAGATAAAGCAGCCTCTATAGGTTATTTAGTTGGCGAGCCCAACAAAGGCCTAAAATACATGTTTCAGATGATGAATGAGGCGCGAATCGGAGTGGGTATGGGTGGTGCCTATATTGCTTCAGCCGCCTATCATTTCTCTAAGCAATATGCAAACGAAAGATCTCAGGGTCGTTTATTGACCAATAAAGATCCCAATACTCCGCCGACTTTAATTAAAAATCACCCAGATGTACAGCGAATGTTGTATTTCCAAAAAGCCATTATCGAAGGATCCATGGGATTGCTTTTCCAATGTCTACTTTGGGATGATTTAACTAAGTGCGCGGAAGGTGAGGAGCAGGCGGAGGCCCAATTGTTGTTAGATCTAATGACGACCGTCGCTAAAACGTATCCAGCTGAAATGGGAACATTAGCGGTTAACCAAGGACTTCAAGTATTAGGAGGTTATGGGTATACAGAAGATTTTCCTTTGGAACAAATGGCGAGAGACGTTCGGATTATGTCTATATATGAAGGAACCACCGGAATTCACGGCCTTACTTTGTTGGGCAGAGGCATCCCTTCAAACAATGGTCAGGCGCTTCAAATCTTAGGGAAATGGATCGCAAAAGATATTGAATCAGGTAAATCTTCTGATTTGGTGGCTAAATATGCGGATATTTTAGAAGCGGAAGTGGCCAATTTAACCAAGGTGACCATGCACAAATTAGGCATTGCGATGCAAGGAAAATTTGATATTTATTTGGCTGATTCCACGTTGTATATGGAATTGTTTGGTATAGTTACGGTGGCATGGCAATGGCTAAAACAAGGAAATGTAGCTGCGGCTGCCATAAAAGCAGGTGGCTTAAGTGCAGATGAGCTAGCTTTTTACCAAGATAAAATTCATACGATGAAATTTTTCTTCCATTATGAGGTTCCTAAAGCTTTAGGTTTAAGTAAACGTTTAATGGACGATGAAATATTAACTATTTTTTAATTTATTTTCTAAAAAAATCGATCATGTTTAAAAATACATTAGTCATTTTATTTTTTGTGGCATTTTCAGCTTTGGGACAAAGCAAGTCGACATATAATGCCTATGAATTATTTCATCCACTTTGGAATTATGGTCCAGCTTCTTCGGCTCGTTCGGGTTCTGGTATTCCGGGGCCTACGTATTGGCAAAACTCGGTCGACTATAAAATATCCGCATCTTTAGATGAAGAAGCTCGTAAAATTTCGGGGGAAGTGGAGATGACTTATAAAAATAACTCACCGGATAAATTGCCTTTTTTATGGTTGCAATTAGACCAAAATTCATTCTCGACTAAATCGCGTGGAGGCAAAAGCACTCCCGTTTCAGGAGGTAGATTTGGAAATATAGGTTTTGAAGGAGGGTATCAAATTGAGAGTGTAATGGTGGATGGGAAACCAGCAAATTATGTGGTGGAAGATACGCGGATGCAAATTCGTTTAGCCCAACCTATGGCTGAGAAAGTGGGTGTAGCCAAAATTAAAATCGTTTATTCGTTTAAGTCTCCGGCGAACGGCCATGACCGAATGGGTATCCAAGAAACTAAAAATGGCGCAATTTTCACAGTGGCCCAATGGTTTCCAAGGATGTGTGTATATGACGATATAGAAGGCTGGAACGTCTTGCCTTATTTAGGTGCAGGTGAATTTTATTTGGAATATGGAAATTTTGAGTATTCAATCAATGTACCAGCCTCACATATCGTAGTAGGATCTGGAGAACTCGTTAATCCTACGGAGGTTTATACATCGGACCAAGTGAAAAAATGGGCTTTGGCGGCACAGTCTGAAACGACAGTTGTGATTCGTTCTGCTGAGGAGGTGTTAAATCCAGCTTCAAGACCTGCAAAAGACCGATTGACTTGGAAATTTAAATGTTTAAATGCCCGTGATGTCGCTTTTGCCACTTCAAAATCATTTATTTTGGATGCGTCAAGAATCAATTTACCCAGTGGTAAAAAGTCCATGGCTGTTTCGGTTTATCCGGTGGAGTCCAACGGGCAAAATGCTTGGGGACGTTCGACGGAATATGTGAAAGCGTCGATTGAATATTACTCTAATTGGCTTTACGAATATACCTATCCGGTAGCGACGAATGTGGCGGGTATCGTTTCGGGTATGGAATATCCTGGGATTATTTTTTGTGGGTACCGCGATCAAACGCGCGCCCTGATGGGAGTTACAGATCATGAGTTTGGGCACAACTGGTTTCCAATGATTGTGGGTTCTAATGAGCGTAAGTTTCCTTGGATGGACGAAGGTTTCAATACATTCATTAACTTTTATTCCATGGACGCCTTTAATAAAGGAGAGTTTAAAAGTCAGAAAATGGATATGCATCAAATTGCCCCTAGAATGTTTAGGGAATATGCGGATCCCATCATTTCGATTCCTGATGTCATTCAGCCCATGAATTTAGGTTGGGAAGCCTATAATAAACCAGGCATAGGCTTAAAGATTTTACGTGAAAATATCTTAGGTGCGGATCGTTTTGATTATGCGTTTAAGAACTATATCAAACATTGGGCCTTTAAACATCCTACGCCACTCGACTTTTTTAAGGCGATGGAAGATGGAGCGGGCGAGGACTTGGGTTGGTTCTGGAAATCTTGGTTTTACGAATTGTGGCGTCTAGATCAATCGGTTAAGGATGTGGATTACATCGAACAAGATCCAGCAAAAGGTGCTTTGATAACCATTGAAAATATGGAAAAGATGGCTATGCCAGCTGTGGTGGATGTGGAATTAGTTAGTGGGGCGAAAGAACGTTTTACTTTTCCAGTTGAAATATGGCAAAGAGGTAGTTCTTGGACCTTTAGAACGTCAACGACCATCCCGATCAAGTCAGTGACAATTGATCCAGATCATGTGTTCCCAGATATCAATAGTAAAAATGATATTTGGAGGCCTACGGTTTTTAGAGCACCTAGAGGAAATTAGCCAACCGTAATTTTTTCGGTTTTGGGGTCAAATCCAAAATTCAATACCGACCTAGCCATATTTTTATGAGCTAGGTCGGTTTTTTTTTAATCTTTTTTCAAAAGAAATTTTATAGTATTATTTAAAGTTTTATTACCATTTAAGTCACTTTTTTTATGACTATTAAAATATAAATGGCCCACTATCCTCTTCAAAAAAGTGCCTTTAAATAGTTTTGAAGCATTTTTTTCGCAAACAAATGTTTTTTTTCAAAAAAGTCTACATAACTTCACCCCTTTCAAAGTCGATGAATTTAACCATTACGTCGATTAAACATTTTAAACACCATTTTATGAAATCAAACTTTTACCGCAGCAAGTTACTGTACTTGCTGGCCTTTCTGCTCTCCAGTTCTTGGGTGGCATTTGGCCAAAATCAAACTATTACAGGTAAAGTGACCGATGAAAAAGGCGAGGCCTTGATCGGAGTAAACATTATCGTTAAGGAGACCAATAAAGGAACCTCGACGAATGCAGATGGAAAGTATAGTCTTTCTGTACCTGGTAGTTCTAGTAAAATCATTTTTACTTTTGTGAGTTATGAAAGTAAAGAAGTGACCGTAGGGAATCAAAGCATTATCAATGTTTCCCTTACTCCTGATGCAAAAAGCCTTTCTGAGGTAGTTGTCGTAGGTTACGGTGTTCAGAAAAAGGCGACAGTTTCTGGATCAGTTGTATCCGTTAAAGGATCAGACTTACAGAAATCGCCGAGTGTTAACTTAAGTAATTCACTTGCTGGTCGTATGGCTGGGGTAGTTGCGGTTAACCGTTCTGGAGAGCCAGGTTATGATGGTTCAACCATTCGTATTCGTGGAGCCAACACTTTAGGGGGTGATCGAACTAATGCTGCGCTTATCGTAATAGACGGTATTCCAAATCGTGCAGGTGGTTTAGATCGTATCAATCCAGCAGACATTGAGACTATTTCGGTCTTGAAAGATGCATCTGCAGCGATCTATGGTGCGCGTGCAGCGAACGGAGTTATTTTGATTACAACGAAAAAAGGAAAATCAGGAAAGCCAGAGTTGTCTTACTCATTCAATCAAGGTTTTGCTGATCCTACAGTAATTCCTAGATTGACTAATGCATCCCAATATGTGGGTATGTTGAATGATTTGGATATCTATCAATTGCCAACAAATCAGTGGAGCGCGGCAACTGCTGCTTATAAATCCACAGGGGTTTACAATGGTAGAAAAGCTCCTTTTAGTCCAACTGACATTCAAAAATATGCAGATGGTTCTGATCCATGGCTTTACCCAAATACAGATTGGTACAAATCCACGTTAAAATCATGGTCACCTCAGTCGCGCCATAATGTGCAAATGAGTGGAGGAAGTGAAAATATCAGGTATTTGGCTTCATTAGGCTATCAAAATCAAGATGCCTTTTATAAAAATTCAGCCACAGGATTTCAGCAATATGATTTACGTTTAAATTTGGATGCTAAAATTAATGAAAACATAAATTTGTCTATTGGTGTTTTGGGACGTGAAGAAAATCGTAGATTTCCAACCCAGTCAGCAGGAGCTATTTTTAGGATGCAAATGAGAGGTAAACCTCAAGAGCAAGCATTTTGGCCAAACGGCTTACCGGGTCCTGATATTGAAAATGGACAAAATCCAGTGGTTATTACAACTAACCAAACTGGGTATGACCGTGATCAACAAAGTTATTTTCAAACCAATGGCCAGTTAGATGTTAAAATTCCTTGGGTTCAAGGTTTGAAATTTACAGGAACTGCCGCGATAGATAAGCGTTTCCGTGCAACGAAGCGTTGGGAGACCCCTTGGACTCTTTATCAAAAAGGAAGTACTTTTGAGGCAGATGGAAAAACTCCAACATTGGTACCATCTAGACGTGGACCTGCTGAGCCTCGCTTGACATTAGGTGATGAATCTCAACTGAATATATTGCTAGGAGCTATTGCCACTTATGAGCGTAAATTTAATGACCATGGAATTACGGTATTGGCTGGAACGAACAGAGAAACTATCGTTGGAGATAACTTTAATGCATATCGTCGTTTCTTCATTTCACCGGCTTTAGATCAAATGTTTGCTGGTGGAGATTTAGAGAAAAATAATGGTGGTGGTGCTTATGAGCGTGCACGTTTGAACTATTTTGGTCGTGTGGCTTATAACTTCAAAGAAAAGTATTTAGCTGAATTCTTGTGGCGTTATGACGGATCTGATATTTTCCCTGAAGCTACTCGTTATGGATTTTTCCCAGGCGGTATGTTAGGTTGGGTGATGTCGGAAGAAAGTTTCATTAAGGACCAATTGCCTGCCATTAATTTCTTGAAATTAAGAGGTTCTTGGGGACAAATGGGTAATGACCAAATTGATTCTTATCAATATTTGTCGACTTATGGATTTAGAAGTTACATCATTAATAACGTAGAAACTAAAACTTTATTTGAGACCAAAATTCCTAATACTGATATTACATGGGAGGTGGCTACTAACTCGGATATCGGTTTAGAAGGTTCATTGTTTAACGATAAGGTAACTTTTGAGTTAGATTATTTCTACAACAAGCGTACCGATATTCTTTGGCAAAAAAATGCATCTGTTCCTCAATCAACAGGTTTAACATTGCCAGCTCAAAATATTGGAGAAGTTGAAAACAAAGGATTTGATTTTACCATTGGATATCGCAATCAAATCGGTGATTTCAAATACAATGTGGGTATAAATGGTGGTTATGCTAAGAATAAGGTTTTATTCTGGGATGAGGCACCAGGTGCGCCTGAGTGGCAACGTACTACGGGAAGACCTATGAATACTTTCATGGTTTATCAATACGATGGAGTATTTAAGGATCAAGCGGATATCGATGCAACAACGATAAGCTATAAAGCTCTTGTGAATACTTTGCGCCCAGGAGATATGAAATACAAGGATTGGAATGGAGATGGTAAAATCGACCCGAACGATATGGTTCGTAATGATTTCACTCAATTGCCATTGTTCCAAGGAGGATTAAATATCGGCGCTACTTACAAGAATTTTGATTTAACGATCTTATTTCAAGGAGCAGCCGGAGCCATGCAATTCATCAGTGCTGGTGAAATGGGGAATATAGGTAATTACATCTCTGACATTTATGAGAATCGTTGGACGGTAGAAAACCCTAGCAGCGTACATCCTCGTATTGCTAACCGTAATGATCAATATTTTTCAGCTAATAACACATATTGGTTGAGAAGTTCAGATTACATTCGTTTGAAAAACTTTGAAATCGGATATAATCTTCCTGAAACATTATTGAGTAAAATTGGTTTAAAGAACGGTAGATTGTATACCAACGGGCTAAATATGTTTACATGGGATAAATTAAAAATCTTTGACCCTGAAACTGTGAGCTCTACTGGCCAGTATTACCCACAATCTAAGATTATCAATTTAGGATTAACAGCAACGTTTTAATTATTAACTAGACAAAACAATGAAAAAAAGATATGTAATCATTGCGCTATCGGTTTTTGGCACTGTCTTCACGAGCTGTAATGACAGTTTTGTCAACACAAAACCCTTAGATCAACTTTCGGAGTCTGTCGTATGGACAGATCCAAGCTTAGCGGAGGCCTTTGTAACTGAACTCTACGGAGGTTTAGGTAATGGAGGATTTGATGAGCAGATGTTGGCATCCTTAACAGATGAAGCATCCTTCACTCACCCAGGTCGAAATATAACGACGATCACTGAATCACGTTCAAATCCTGCCGATCCAGGTTGGATCAACGGAACCTTAAGTTGGCAAAATATGTACACTCGCATACGTGCTTGTAACGTGGCTTTAGAAAATTTAAAAAAGGCGACTACTTTTCCTAAAGCTACTGTTGATCGTTTGAATGGAGAAGCTAAATTCATGAGAGCCTATTATTATCACCAATTAGTTCGCTATTTTGGAGGTGTTCCCATCGTGGATAAGTCCTTCTCATTAGCAGATACTGAATTCTTGTCAAAAAGAAACACGATGAAAGAGTGTATCGCTTTTATTGAGAAGGAATGTGATGAGTCTGCTGCTTTATTGACGGGAACTATGGCTGCGGGTCGTGCTTCTAGAGGAGCTGCATTAGCCTTAAAATCTCGTATTTTAATCTATGCAGCCAGTGATCTATATGATGCCAGTACAGCTAAGTCTAAATCTGCAGCAATGGCAGCTTACACAAATCCTGAATTTGTTGCTTTTGTGGACGGTTCTCGTACTGAGCGCTGGACTAAAGCTAAAAATGCAGCTAAAGCTGTATTAGATTTGCCAGGTTTCGGTAATAAATTGAATTTATCTGAGCCCGCATCTAAAGATGATGGAACAACGAATTATATGAACAACTCTTTATCCAGAAATGGAGGAGAGAGAGAATTAATTTTCGCTCGTTATTTCATCAATGCCAAAGCTGAGAATGGTGGACGTATCGGTTTGTTTAACGGACCTAATGGATATAATAACTGGGCTGGAAATGCACCTATTCAAAATTTCGTAGATGATTATGAAATGATGGATGGTACTAAGTTTTCATGGTCTAAGCCTGAACATTCAGCTGCTCCCTATGTAAATCGTGATCCGCGTTTCTATGCGACTTTAATGTATGATGGTTCTGCTTGGAAGCCTCGTTCAGCGAGTGCAGCACCAAAAGATCCATTTAATCAAATACAAACTGGACAGTATGAGATTATGTCAGGGTCTAATAAGGTAGCTTATTTTGGTTTAGACACGCGTAAAAGTTCAATCGAAGACTGGAATGGAAGTTATACGGGATACTATTTCCGTAAATTTACGGATCCTAATCCAGCGATTGTTGACCAAAATACATGGCAACAAATTCCTTGGCCTTTCTTCCGCTATACAGAAGCAGTTTTGAATTATGTGGAGGCTTGTATTGAGTTAGGTGAAGATGCTGAAGCTCGTGCTTGGTTGAACAAAGTTCGTTTCCGTTCGGGTATGCCAGCGGTCACTGAAAGTGGAAATGCTTTACGTCAAAAATATCGCAATGAACGTCGCATTGAAATGGCTTTCGAAGAGCAAAGATATCATGACGCCCGTCGTTGGATGATTGCCCCTACTACCTTAGGTAATAAAGTTCAAGTCATTAACGTGATTGGTACTTTGAAGCCAGGAAAAACGGTTACGCTTTATCGTTATGATCCTACTAGCTACGACTATCAATACAAAGTAGCTTTGATGGATCCAGGTAAAGAAAACCGTGCTTGGGCAGATAAGATGTATTTCTTACCTATCCACCGCGATGAAATGAACCGTAACAAAAATTTGGTTCAGAATCCTGGATATTAATCCAAATTAATTTTAAAGGAAATGGGGAAGTTTAAGGACTTTCCCATTTCCTTTTTTTATTTTTAGCATAAAAATATTTCGTGCCAAAATACTACCTGTTATTTTCTTTATTGTTTCTTTTGGGATGCCAAAAATCCAAAGAATCTGTAGAGGTCTCCGAACCTCAATTGTTTTCATTATTAAGTCCAGAACAAACCCAAGTTAATTTTCAAAATAACATTCAAGAAGGGTTAAATACCAATGTCCTCATGTATGAATATTTTTACAATGGGGGCGGGGTTGCTACAGGTGACCTCAATGGAGACGGAAAAGAAGACATGTACTTTTCTAGTAACATGGAGGATAATCATCTGTATATCAATGAAGGTAATTTGAAATTCAAGGAGGTGGCCCAACAGGCTGGCGTGACTGGCCGACCAGGTCCCTGGAAGACTGGCGTTAGCTTTGTGGATATAAATGGAGATCATAAATTAGACATTTACCTATGTTATTCAGGGAATTTGCCACCTGATAAAAAAAGAAATCAATTGTTTATCAATCAAGGGAATGATGATTCGGGCATTCCCACATTTAAAGATGAGGCTGAAAGCTATGGTTTAGATAGTCCATCTAATAGTACGCATGCTGTATTTTTTGACTATGATCGAGACCAAGATCTTGACATGATATTAGTCAACCACAATCCAAAATCATTGCCAGTTTTGGATGAATCTAGTACCGCCGATTTATTAAATAAACCTGATGAAAATTCAGGTATACAGTTTTTTGTCAATCCTGGCAAACGAGGAAAATTCATCAATCAAACAAAAGCGTTAGGAATACAAAGTTCCACACTTTCCTATGGCTTAGCCGTAGGGATTTCAGATGTCAATCAAGACGGTTGGCCCGATTTTTATGTCTCCAACGATTACACCATACCCGATTTTCTCTATATCAATCAGGCGGGTAAATCATTTGCCAATACCATTAATTCAAGCATCGGCCACATGTCCCATTTTTCTATGGGGAACGATATTGCCGATGTCAATAACGATTTAATGCCCGATATTTTTACACTTGACATGTTGCCCGAAGATAATCTAAGGCAAAAGCTTTTGATGTCCCCCGATAATTATGAAAAGTATGATTTCAATTTAAAGGTTGGTTTTGGACATCAAATCATGCGCAATATGCTCCAGTTGAATTTGGGTAAAAATGCATCAGGTAACACGATGTTTTCAGAAGTGGGTCAATTGGCCGGAATATCCAATACGGACTGGAGCTGGAGTGCCTTGTTTGCCGACTATGATAATGATGGATGGAAAGATCTTTTTGTGTCTAACGGATATTTAAGAGATTATACCAATTTAGATTTTCTGAAGTACATGGGCGACTATGTTCAAAATAATCAAAATTCGATTCAAAGGGAGAATGTCCTAGAGCTTGTACAAAAAATGCCTGCGTCCAATGTGTCCAATTATATTTTTAAAAATAAAAAGGATGCGACTTTTAAAAATGTAACGGCCGATTGGGGTTTGGAAATGCCGACCAATAGCAATGGGGCCGCTTATGCAGATTTAGATGGGGACGGTGATCTGGAGCTAATAGTCAATAACATCAATAAACCGGCTTCTATTTATGAGAATAAAAGCAACGAAGTTTATAAAGAAAACAAGTCTATTTCAATTGATTTACATGGGTTAGGCGAAAATACGAAAGGTGCCGGCGCAAGCGTAAGCGTCTTTCAAAATGGCCAAGCCCAAGTTGTTTATGCCAATATGTATCGAGGATATCAATCCAGTATGAGCCCTCGCCTGCACGTAGGATTAGGGAATACGCCTAAGATTGATTCAGTCAAAGTGCTTTGGAATTCAGGTAAATCTCAAACGCTTAAGGGCATTAAAGAAATTAAAAACATTTCTTTTTTTGAGAAAGATGCCAAGGTCATTCAAACGAAAGAGCTTGAAAACAAATCGTATTTCGTTCGCGCTGAACCCTTAATTCAAAACCCTGGAGCTAATCCGGTGAGTGATTTTAAGCGACAAACGCAATTGGTCAATCCCTTGTCTTTTGTGGGCCCCGTTTTAAAATCTACCGATGTTAATCAAGACGGTCTTTCCGATATTTTTGTAGGCGCTTCACAAGGAAAACCTGCTCATTTATTTCTCCAGCAAAAAGGGGGGCAATTTAAATCTGTTGGCTTGTCTGGTTCTGAGGGTTTTGAAGATTCAGATGCTTTGTTCATGGATGTGGATGCTGACGGAGATGTTGATTTATATGTGGCTAGTGGCGGTTATGCTAATTTGGAACCTACTTCTACTTATTTGCAAGATCGGATTTATTTGAATGATGGAAAGGGCAATTTCTCTTTATCTAAAAACAAATTACCTAATCCAAATGGTTCTCATTCGTGCGTCACTAGGATTGATTTAAATGCGGATAAATTACCTGATTTATTTGTGGGTGCTCGGGTCATTCCAGGCCAATATCCTCAAGTTCCCAAGAGCCAATTATTGTTAAATCAAGGGAATGGTAAATTTTTGGATGTAAGTATAAATTATCCGGAGATTCAATCGATAGGCATGGTCACAGATGCTGAATTTAAAGATTTGAATGGAGACCAGAAATCTGAATTGATCATTATTGGTGAGTTTATGCCTTTGCAAATTTTCAATTTTGATAAAGGTAAATCGATAAATGTTACGATGACATTTTTTGATGAATCCCCTTCAGGCTTATGGAATACGCTAATGATTGAGGATTTAAATAAAGATGGGAAGTTTGAATTATTAGTGGGTAACCAAGGATTAAACTCTCAATATAAGGCTTCTATTGCAGAACCTATGGAGTTATATGTGAAAGATTTTGATTCCAATGGATCTGTTGAGCCGATTTTAACTACGTATGTGAAAGGCATTAAAGTGCCATTTTTAACAAGAGATGAATTATTGGAACAGATCTCTATGATGCGTCCTCGATTTACAGATTATCAAAGTTTTGCCGAGGCCAAGCTCTCAGACATTTTTACCGAGGATGAATTAAAAGACGCTAAAATTTACCAAGCCACTGAATTAAAAACATCTTTATTTAGTCTAAATGCTGGAGGTAAATACGAATCAAAACCTTTGCCTTCTATCGTACAGTCTTCGCCCATTTTTGCTTTTCAAATGGCAGATGTGAATGCAGATGGACATTTAGATTTAGTCATGGCGGGCAATATCAATCATGCAAAATTGCGAATAGGGAAAATGGATTCCAATTATGGACTTTTGTTGCTGGGGGATGGCCAATTGAATTTTAAGTTGGTGCCGCAAAAAAAGACTGGTTTTTGGCTGAAAGGTGATGTAAGGTCCATGTTGAAAGTGGAGGATCATTGGTATTTTGGTATTAATTCAGTGGGTGTGGAATCCTATAAAATGCTGAAATGATGAGAATTATTTTACTAGTCACGATATGTTTGAGTGCTTTTTTTTCTTGCAAAACAGAGAATAAAAAAGTAGAATTTACGGGTCGGGAGATTGATAAGGTGTTGGGTGAAATGACGGAATTGATGGTACACGATGTCACAAATCCGCCATTAGCCATGCGGTTTTTCTCCTATACTTGCTTAGCAGGATATCAGGTAATGGCATCGCATGATTCTACGCTACCTCGTATTTTGGAACATTTGAATGGATATCCAACTATTGAGAAAATCGATTTTACGACTTCGGATCCTAATTTAGCGGCTATTATTGCGATGATGGAAGTCTCCCAAAAAATCCAGCCCTCTGGTAAGCGGATGGAACTTTGGGAAAAAAATTACTTGGATTCATGCAAATCGATTGGCTTACCTTCAGAGGTTATAGAAAATTCTAAGGCTATTGGCGCATTAGTGGCCAAGAATATATTGGGATATGCAAAAGCTGACCGGTACAATACACTGTCTAACTTTCCACGATATACCCCTGATAAAAAAGAAGGATATTGGTATCCAACTCCCCCGGGCTACTTTCCGGCTGTTGAGCCCTATTTTGCTAAAATCAGAAATTATTCATTGTCTGAATCTGAAGTTTCGGAATTTGAAATTGACCCCCCAAAAGCATATTCAAGCGATCAGCGTTCTGAGTTTTATACGTTAGCAAACCAGGTTTATTTGGTGGGTAAAAAACAGGAAGAGCAGAAAATTGCCGCTTTTTGGGACTGTAATCCTTTTGCACTGTCCTCCAATGGTCATTTACTTATTGCCATGAAAAAGATTTCTCCTGGCGCACATTGGATGGGTATTTCAGCCATAGCCTGTGCAAAGAAAAAATTAGATTTCGGGCATAGTTTATTGGTCCGCACCGTATTATCTGTGAGCATGCAAGACGCCTTTTGGGTTTGTTGGCGTGAGAAATACCACAGCAATCGCATTCGGCCAGAAACAGCTGTTAGAAAATTAATCGATCCTAGTTGGAAACCTTTTTTACAGACACCTCCATTTCCGGAGTATCCGAGTGGCCATTCAACGGTTTCATCTACTGCCGCTGTGATATTAACACATTTCATAGGAGAGAATTTTTCTTATGTGGATACGGTGGAAACGCGATATGGTATCGAGGCTAGACCTTTTAAGTCATTTAATCAAGCGGCTGAGGAAGCGAGTATATCACGTTTATATGGGGGTATTCATTTTATGGATGGTATCACTTCGGGTCAATCACAAGGTAAAAAACTAGGAAATCATATACTTAAAAAACTAAACTTATTATGAAAAAATTAGGACTGCTTTTATTGTTTGTCTCCACCAGTTTAATGGGGCAAAAAGCTTCTAAAGAGGAATGGATCTCCATGTTTAACGGGAAGGATTTAACGGGATGGACTCCTAAGATTCGAAATTATGCTTCTGGCGAAAATTTTGGAAATACCTTTCGTGTGGAAGATGGAAAATTAGTCGTAAGGTATGATGCTTATGATTCATTTAATGAACGATTTGGTCATATTTTTTATAAAGACAAGTTCAGTTATTACCGCATACGTTTGAACTACCGATTTGTGGGTGATCAAGCCATTAATGGTCCTGGTTGGGCCACGCGAAATAGTGGAATTATGATTCATGGCCAAGCTCCTCAAACGATGGGAAAAAACCAGGATTTTCCTGTTTCGATCGAAGTTCAATTGTTGGGCGGCAATGGAAAGGACAAACGCACCACGTGTAATTTATGTACGCCAGGCACAAATGTGGAAATGAATGGGAAATTATTTACTCCACATTGCATCAATTCTACTTCAGAAACCTATCATGGTGATCAATGGGTAAAAGCGGAAGTTTATGTGTTGGGAGATTCTTTGGTCCAACATTTAATTAATGAACAAATCGTTCTGTCCTACCAAAAGCCTCAAATTGGTGGTGGTAATGTCAGTGGCCAAGAAGTTGTTTTTGGAACGAAGGGACAGTTGTTGACCGATGGCTATATCTCACTTCAAAGTGAAAGCCATCCTGTTGAGTTTAAAAATATTGAAATTCTAAATTTGGAAGGCTGCATGGATCCATTAGCCTTAAATTATAAATCCTATTTTATTAAATCAAAACCGAGCGATTGCACGTTTAAAAAGAAGCGTAAATAGCTGAAATAAAAATTTTGAAAAAGGCTTTTAGGAACTCACCTAAAGGCCTTTTTTATTGTTTAGAATTCTGCCTATGTCATTGGCTTTGCTTAACTCATCTTTGAGTTTGTCATAGCTTCCGGCGAGCATTAAGCCTTTGTATTTCAGCAGCGTATTGATGTATTCGTCTAAGACGTCTAATAAATTTTCTTGGTTCTGGTGGAAAATCTGGCTCCAGGTTTCTGGGGAGGATTTGGCTAAACGAACCGTCGATTCAAAACCCGTGGAAGCCAATTCAAAAATCCTTTTTTCATCCTTTTCTTTTTCCAAAACGGTGTTCGCTAAGGCAAAGGAACAGATATGTGAAATATGTGAAATATAGGCCGTATGAACATCGTGACCAATGGAATCCATGTAAATCAATTGCATGTGTAGACCATTTGCATATAGGTCTTCAATGATTTGTATGGCTGAAGCTGAGCTTAATTCTTTGTCGCAAATGACACAGGTTTTGTTTTTAAAAAGTCCAAGAACAGCCGCTTCAGGACCCGAAAATTCGGTGCCGGCCATTGGGTGTGTTGAAACGAATTGGGCGCGTTTTGGGTGATTTTTTAGTGCTTCAAATACGGGACTTTTTGTAGAACCTACCTCGATGATCAATTGATGAGGTTTTAAATGATCTAATATTTCAGGAATGATGCTGACTAATACATCAACTGGGGTGGATGTAACAAAAATATCTACTTCTTGTAATGCGTTTTCCCACGTCATTACGCGGTCAACTAATCGGAGCGATAAGGCCTTTGATTGGTGTTCAGGATTGGAATCGATGCCGATTATTTCAGAAGCCCAACCGCTTTCACGAAGTCCTAAGGCGATGGAACCGCCAATTAACCCGATGCCGATAACCCCTACCTTTTGTTTAGATTCCATTTGATTTAGATTTAATGCGCTGAATAACTTCCTTAAACACTTCTTCTTTTGCACATAACGATATGCGGATATACTTATTTCCTTGTGATCCAAATATCCCTCCAGGTGTGATGAAAACCGCATTTTCGATTAATATTTGATCCGATAATTCATAGCCTGAGCTAAAATTGTCAGGCGTTTTTGCCCATACAAACATCCCTGATTGCGCTTTGTCGTAGGTGCAGGCTAATAAATCTAGTAGTTCAAACACCCGTTTTTGGCGCGACTTATATATTTCATTTTGTTGTTCAAACCACTTGATATCTGCCGAAAGAGCTTCAACGGCCGCTAATTGTAAAGGCAAAAACATCCCTGAATCCATGTTCGATTTAAACTTTAAAACAGGATTTAAAAACGCCGATTTGCCTAACAGGGCACCTATTCTCCAGCCCGCCATATTATGGGATTTTGACAAGGAATTTAGTTCAATGCCCACCTCCATCATCCCAGGAATGGATAACATCGATATGGGTTTATCATTTAAAATAAAGCTATAAGGGTTGTCATTCACAATTAAAATGGAATGCTTTAACGCGAATTTTCTCAATTCTTCAAAAAATGCATCATCCGCGTTTGCTCCAGTTGGCATATGCGGATAGTTTACCCACATGATTTTCACCTTCGATAAATCCTTTAATTCAAGCGCTTTCAAATCTGGAAGCCAGCCTGTTTTTTCAGACAATTCGTAGGTTAAAACCTTTGCCCCGGCTAATGAGCAAGCTGCTTGGTAAGTAGGATATCCAGGATTTGGAATTAGCGTTTCGTCCCCAGCTTCTAAATAGGCCATGGCAATGTGCATAATTCCTTCCTTGGATCCAATCAAGGGAAGAACCTCAGAATCGGAATTTAATGTTACCTGATAATGTGTGGCATAAAAATCAGCAAATGCCTTTCTTAATGCCGGTATTCCTTGATATCCTTGGTAGGCATGGTTATTCGGATTTGCTGCAGCAGCCGTTAGGGCATCAATCGTTTTTTGCGAAGGGGCCAAATCGGGGCTACCAATGCCAATGTTAATGACTGGAATTCCCTCTGCTTTAAATTGGGCTATCTGCTTTAATTTGGTTGAAAAATAATATTCTTCAACCGAATTTAACCTAGATGCTGTGGATATATGTAAGCTCATAAAACAAAAAAACCGACGAAGGGCCGGTTGTTAGTAAGTTATATTTAAAACCTATGTAACCGGCTATGCGCAATGGAAATACCCTGCGTAATAATATCCGATGTAATAAGTTTTGTTTTCAAAATGCATGCCCCAAAGGTATAAAAAAAATGTTTTTTAGCAAATTAAATCAAAAAAGGCCTTTTAGGTGAGCTACAATTAGACTTGACTCATATCCTTTTGAAAGGGCAAACGCATAACACTTTTGGTATTTTTGTTGGCTCGTCCCCGTTTTCAATTCCGCTTTTTTCTTGTGCAATATTTTTGTCAATTGAACAATGTAATCAGCTTCATTTAGATCATTCCACGCATTATTAAGCATGGAATCAGGAATCCCCCTTTTTTTTAACTCAAACATTATTTTATTTCGACCCCAATGTTTTTGATTGAATTTTGATCGAACATACAGCTCGACAAACCGAGCTTCATTCAAATAATTATTTTCGGAAAGCCAAGTTAGGTAGTTGGCGTAGTCTGACTCGTCCACCAGCAAGTCCTTCATTTTTTGTTTGATTTCGGAGATGCAGCGTTCTTGATAGGCGCAGTAACGGGCCAATTGGTTTAAAACCTTGCTGTCCATGCCTGGGAAAAATTAGGATTCGAATTCTTCTATATGCTCTAAATTGAACAGTTCGTTCAAAATATCAACCATTTTCTCAGATTCACCTCTTTTGCAAGCCGCTTTTAAGTGAAGGATGGGTTGCTTCATGATTTTTTGGACCAAATTAGCGGTGATTTTCTCCAGCTTTTCGATTTCGTCCTTATTCAACCCTTTAATATGTCGGTTGATCTCTTCTTTTCTGATATTTTCAAGCGCACTTTTTAATTTATGTATGGTAGGAGAAACTTCCATTTCCTTGGACCAATCATTAAAACTAACGATGCTTTCCTCAATGATCACGCGAACATCTGGTACAGAGGCCATTCTGGCCGCTAATGCTTCATCCGCCCTTTCTTTTAAGGAGTCAATATTATAAAGTAAGATTCCTGGATTCTTTTCAATTCCATCTTCTATACTTCTGGGCACCGATAAGTCGATAAAGTATTTAAAGGAAAGTACTTGAAGTTTTTTTATTTCATCTAGGGTAATGATTGGGCTTTCCGTTCGAACCGATGAAATGATGATGTCTGCTTTTGAAATTTCTTCCCATAAATCAGCAAAAGGTGCTACTCGGAAAGGCATTCCTTGAGCTATTTTCTCTGCTTTTTCTTGCGTACGATTCATGATCGTGAATTCAGCAAAATCCTTTTCTTCCATGTTCTTGCAAACATCTAAGCCGATTTCACCTAAACCTAATATCAAAACCTTAGGCTGTGGAATTGCTTGCGAAAGCTCTTCTGCTAGGGCTACTGTCGCATAAGAAACAGAAGCTGCACCATCTCGAAAGGAAGTTTCTTGGGCTACTCGCTTATTGGAATAAAATATAGTATGCATCAAGCGATGCAAGTAAGGTCCTGCTAAATTTAAATCAGCTGCTAATTGATATGCTTTTTTAATCTGATTTGGGATTTGTAAATCACCCACTACTTTGGATTGCAAACCTGTTGCCACTTCAAAAAGGTGCCTTAAAGAATCCTCCGTTTCATTCAGATGCTTGAAGTAGTTTAGGAATTCCGAGGTTATCTCTATTGCTTTTTCAATTAAAAGGGCTTTGACTAAATCCTCCGAGATGTTTGCCTGCGTAGTATAATATAACTCAGTACGATTACAGGTGGAGACAATTAATAATTCATTTAGGCCAAAAAGGTCTTTGCACTTGATCGCAAACGCCTTGCTTTCTTCCTCATTCAAAGCGACCATTTCACGGATTGTGAGTGGTGCGGTACGATGAGAAATACTAACTGACTTAAATGGTATAATCATTCTGATGGAATCGTAAATTTAATTCACAAAAGTACAATGCAAATATTTAATTTGTATCCTTCTTTAGAAGAAAATCGTAATTTTATTGATAAATAAAAAATCAGGTAAGATGTTTAAAAATAAAACTGTTTTCATCACAGGCGCTTCCAGAGGAATCGGGTTAGAGATAGCCAAAAAACTAGCTTCAGAGGGCGCTAATATAGTAATTGCCGCAAAAACGGCTGAGCCGCATCCTAAATTAGCGGGGACCATTTATAGCGCTGCCTCAGAAATTGAAGCATTGGGAGGTAAGGCTTTGCCTTGCATGGTCGACATTCGTGACGAAAATCAGGTTTTATCGGCGGTCCAAAAAGCGGTGGAAACGTTCGGGGGGATTGACATTTTAATCAATAACGCCTCGGCGATACAGTTGACGGGAACGCTCCGCACCGAGATGAAAAAGTATGATTTAATGCATCAAGTAAATGCCCGGGGAACATTTTTGTGCGCGCAGGCATGCTTACCTTATTTATTGAAATCAGAAAATCCGCATGTGTTAACGCTTTCGCCTCCTTTAAATGTGGAGGCGCGCTGGTTTGAAAACCATGTGGCTTATTCCATGGCCAAATTTGGGATGTCTTTGTGTACGTTAGGAATGGCTGCCGAGTTTAAAGGGAAAGTGGCCTTTAATGCGCTTTGGCCAAAAACAATTATTGCCACGGCAGCGATCGAATTTGCGATTGGAAATGCTGATATGATGCAGTTAGGTAGGAAGGCGAGCATCATGGCGGATGCGGCGGCAGTTATTTTAAATCGGGATGCTAAATCGGTCAGTGGTCATTTTTATATCGACGAGGAAGTATTGAGGGAAGAGGGGATCGTGAATTTTGACGCATACCGAGTAAATCCTGCGACGAGAGAAGACCAATTAATTCCTGACTTTTTTATCTAATTCTGTGCCAGTAATACCCATTAAAAATCCGATTAAATCGCCTTTTTGGTTGCCTGAGGGTCATACCCAAAGCATCTATCCTGCGCTTTTTCGACATGTGGTCTTACCACATCAGCCGATCCGAGAGCGCTTGAATACGGATGATGGTGATTTTTTAGATGTGGATTGGTATTTAAATCAGGGAGATATTGACAAAACACCTCTTCTAATTATTTCACATGGTTTGGAAGGAAGTAGTGACAGGCACTATGTGAAAGGACTTATTCACATGATGCAAAGTGAAGGGTATAATATTCTGGCTTGGAATTATAGAAGTTGCTCCGGGGAAATAAACCGAGTGTTGCGTTTTTACCATAGTGGCGCTACGGATGATTTGGATTTCATTATAAGACAGGCAAACCAAAGGGGAGCAAATCAAATTTCCCTGGCTGGATTCTCGCTGGGTGGAAACTTAACACTAAAATGGTTGGGCGAGCAAGGAGAAAATCCTCCTCAATTCATTCGAAAAGCTGTAGCATTTTCTGTACCTTTACACCTTTCTAGCAGTAGCCGGAAGTTGGCTCGCCGGGAAAACCGCATCTACACACATCGATTTTTACAAACTCTCATAAAAAAAGTCACTGAAAAGTCGGCATTGTATCCACACGATATTACGGCTGGTATGTTGGCAAACATTAAGAGTTTGAAAGATTTTGATCATGTAATTACGGGTCCACTGCATGGTTTTAAAGATGCGGAGGATTATTATGAACAGAATAGTTCGCTTTATTTTTTGGAAAAAATACGCATTCCGGTTTTGGTTGTGAATGCACAAAATGATCCATTTTTAACGGAGGAGTGTATTCCATATCAATTAGCTGAATCCTCGGATTTTGTCTATTTGGAAGCTCCAAAAGCGGGAGGTCATTGTGGTTTTTATCCAAAAAATTACCAAGGAGTTACTTGGTCTGAGAAGCGTGCGGCGGAATGGTTTAGAATTTGATGAATATAAAAATATGATGTCTAATATACCTACGGACCCATTGACCATTGTCATTGATTTTGATAGCACTTTTACCAAAGTGGAAGGCTTGGATGAATTAGCTAGAATTTCGCTTCAGGGCAATCCTAAGCAGCAAGAAATTGTCTCGAAAATTCGCGAGATTACGGATAAGGGCATGGTGGGGGAATATTTGTTTTCAGATTCTTTGCGCGATCGCGTGGCTTTATTGCCTGCTAATCGTTCTCACGTAGACCAATTGATCACATTTTTAAAAGGTAAAATATCGGATTCTTTTCAGCGAAATAAAGATTTTTTGGAGGAGTATGCGGATCGGATTTTAATTATTTCTAGTGGGTTTAAGGACTTCATCGTTCCGGTGGTGGAGGAAATGGGCATTGCGGCGGACCATGTGCATGCCAATACATTTACCTATGATGCGGAAGGGAATATTACAGGATATGATCAGACTAATTTACTTTCTCAAGACAAGGGGAAGGTTAAATTATTGCAGTCTTTAGCTTTGGAGGGGGAGGTTTGTGTGATTGGCGATGGCATTACGGATTATGAATTACGGGAGTCTGGCTTGGCCAATACGTTTTTTGCTTTCACGGAAAATGTTTCTCGAAAAGCAGTGACTGATAAAGCAGATTATGTGGTGCCGTCATTGGACGAGTTTTTATATATCAATGGTTTGAGCCGGGCGCAGTCTTATCCAAAGTCTCGGATTAAGGTTTTGTTGCTTGAAAATGTGCACCCGTCGGCTGTTAGCGCTTTCAAAAAGGAAGGTTTTCAAGTGGAGCTTTTGAAGGGGGCCTTGGATGAAAATGAATTGATTGAAAAGATCAAAGACGTATCTATTTTAGGTTTGAGATCTAAAACGAGCTTAACAAAAAAAGTATTGGATCATCCGAATGCATCCCGACTCATGTGTGTGGGGGCATTTTGCATAGGGACAAATCAGATTGATTTAGCCGAATGTGAAACTCGGGGCATAGCTGTTTTTAATGCGCCCTATTCAAATACAAGAAGTGTCGTTGAGCTATCTATTGGCTTAATGGTGATGTTGACTCGTGATATTTTCGAAAAGTCGACCAAAATGCATGCCGGTATTTGGGATAAGTCGGCCAAAAATTCCTACGAAATTAGAGGCAAGAAAATAGGCTTAGTTGGGTATGGAAATATCGGAACTCAAATTTCTGTCATTGCGGAGGCTTTGGGTTTAGAAGTTTATTTTTATGATATCGTTGATAAGCTTGCTTTAGGTAATGCAAAAAAATGCAAGTCGTTGAAGGAACTTTTTGGCCTTGCTGATTTTATAAGTTTGCATGTCGACGGAAGAAAGTCGAATACCAATATCATAGGTGCGCAGGAATTTTCATGGATGAAAGATCATGTGATCTTTTTGAATTTGTCCAGGGGTCATGTGGTGGACATTCCGGCTTTAGTGCAAGCCATAAAATCTGGAAAGGTTTGGGGTACTGCGATCGACGTATTTCCTTATGAACCTAAGACAAATGATGAGGCGTTTGTGAATGAATTAAGAGGTTTGCCTAATGTGATTTTGACGCCACATATTGGAGGTAGTACGGAGGAGGCGCAGGCGAATATTGGTGAATTTGTGCCGACTAAATTGCTTCAATTTATCAATAATGGAAGTACCTATGGCTCGGTTAATTTCCCAGAATTGCAATTGCCACCTCTAGAGGATGCGCATCGCTTGTTGCACATACACCATAATGTACCGGGTATTTTAGCTCAGATCAATAATGTGTTTGCAAAATACAAGGTCAATATCATTGGTCAATATTTGAAAACAACGGAGAAAACAGGGTATGTCATTACGGATGTGGCCAAAGAATATTCAGAGGAGATAGTGAATGAGTTAAAATTGATACAGGATACGATTAAATTTAGAATGTTATATTAGCGATGAGTCAACACAATTCCATATTTTTTACTCCGGGTCCCGCCGCATTATTTCCTACAGTGGAGGATCATTACCTAGAGGCTTTTCGACAAAATTTGGGATCGATTTCTCATCGTTCAAGTACTTTTCGTAAGATTTATCAGCATACCGTTGAGCAGTTAAGGGAGCTTTTAAATTTACCTACGAGCCATGCGATTTTATTTACGGGTTCTGCCACGGAGATTTGGGAGCGAGTATTAATGAACACCGTGGAGCATGAGAGTTTTCATTTGGTCAATGGCTCATTTTCAAAAAAGTTTTTTGAGTTTTCAAAGGAGCTGCACAAGTTTGCGAATGCTTTTCAAAAACCTTTTGGTGAGGGCTTTGATGCGAGTGAAATTACAGTTCCTGAATATGCCGAATTAATTTGTTGCACGGCGAATGAGACGAGTTCTGGCGTTCAAATGCGCGCGACTGAAATTCATAAGTTGAAGAAAGCAAATAAAAATAAGTTTGTTATCGTGGACATGGTTTCGTCGGCGCCCTATACAAATTTGGATTATAGCTTGGTTGATTCGGCTATGTTTTCAGTCCAAAAGGCTTTTGGAATGCCGGCAGGTTTGGGGGTTTGGATTGCCAATGAAGCGATGTTGGCGAAGTCAGAACAGATTAAAAAAAATGAAGGGATTGTTGGCACCTATCATTCATTGCCTAGTTTGTGGGAAAATTATCTAAGTTATGAAACTCCGGAAACACCGAATGTGATGGCCATTTATGTCTTAGGAAAAGTAGCCGAGGATCTAAATAAAATAGGGATTGAAAATATACGAAAGGATACAGATAAGAAGGCTAGCATGTTATATGATTTTGCAAAAAAATCGGATCAGTTTGATATTTTTGTTGAAAACGAATCGCATCGTTCTGCCACGGTAGTGGTATTAAATTGCAAAGATTTAGCGGGTGAATTGATCGATCGATTGAAAAACCAAACGGGGATGGTCGTAGGTGCGGGGTATGGAAAAATGAAAGAAACCCAAATCCGTATTGCTAATTTCCCTGCGGTTGACGTGAATCAAGTACAAACCTTGATTGACAATTTGAAGAAATAAATTTTAAATTAAACCTATATGAAAACGACACAACCCATTCGTTGGGGTATTCTAGCTTGTGGAGGTATTGCTCGTAAATTTGCGGATGATTTGGCCTATGTGACGGATGGTTATTTAGCGGCAGTTGCTTCACGTGATATTTCAAGGGCACAGGAATTTGCATCCCATTATTCAAAAGATGTAAAGACTTTTGGATCCTACGAGTCTATGTTGGCCAGCGGGGAAATCGATGTGGTTTACATTGCTTCGCCGCATGGTTTACATTATGAGCATACCATGTTATGTTTGGAGGCTGGTTTGCCTGTATTGTGTGAAAAAGCATTCGCGATTAATTCAGGCCAAGTATCGAAAATGATCGCTAAGGCACGTGAGAAAAACATCTTTTTGATGGAAGCTTTATGGACCCGTTTTCATCCGTCTGTGGCTAAAGTTCAAGAGATATTAGCTTCGGGCGTTATTGGAGACATATTGCATTTGGAAGCTGATTTTGGAATCAAATTACCTTATGTGGAGGAGGCCCGTTGGTTTAATCCCTATTTAACGGGTGGATCTTTAATGGATATAGGAATTTACCCTTTATTTATTTCGAAATTAATTTTGGGCCAACCGCTTGAATTGAAGGCTTCGGGAGTGATGGCAGGCACGGGAGTGGATATGAATTGCTCGATAGTGACTAAATATAAGTCGGGCGCTACGGCTACTCTTTTTTCAACCTTTGCGGCTCAGACAGATACGACTTGTACCATTTATGGAACTTTAGGTAAGATCTTTATGCATGGACGATTCCATGAGACGAAGGGAATTACTATGTCAGTGTATGAGGGGGAATCCCAAGTGGATACGTTGTTTGAGCCTGAGCGATTAGGTTGGGGATATAGTTATGAAGCGGATGCCGTACAAAATGATTTACGAGCAGGTAGAACGGAAAATGGTTTAATGACGCACCAATTTAGCCAAGAGTTGATGGGCTTACTGGATCAAATTAGGGCTGAGATTGGATTGAAATACCCGAATGAATAAGTTCATGAAAAAAATAATTTTTCTTTTATGCCTGATAAGTAGTCCATTATGGGCTCAGCATGCTTTTGAAAATGAGATAAGGAGTTACGAAAAGCAAGATTCTATTTCGATGCCTTCGAAGGGGCAAATCTTATTTATAGGAAGCTCAAGCTTTCGGATTTGGAAAACATTTGCGAGTGATTTGGCTGGGATTTCAGCGATTAATCGGGGATTTGGCGGGTCAACGATGACGGATGCTTTGTATTATTTTGATCGCATGGTTGTGAAATATGCGCCGAGTACCGTAGTGGTTTATGAAGGAGATAATGATTTGAATAAGGGTAAAAGCATAGAAGAATTGGCCAAGGAATACGAGGAATTTTCAAACCGATTGAAGAAGGCATTGCCTAAAACCAAATTAGTTTATTTGGCCGTGCGACCTAGTTTATCTCGGATTGCGATTGTCGACAAGCAAAAGCAGTTTAATGGTTGGTTAGAAAAATACTGCAAATCTCAAAAAGGAAGGTTCTTTTTAGATATGCATTCCCCTTTTTATTTACCTGATGGCACGGTGATGCCTGATATTTTTATCGCAGACCGATTGCACTTAAATGAGAAGGGATATCTGATTTTCTCTGCAAAAATCAGGAAGTTTATTTTAGAAAAATTGCGTTAATTTATGAATAATATTGTGTTCTCATCAAAAGATTGGTTACCCGGAATTTCGGTGGATTGTGTTTTGTTTTGTTTTCATGAAAACCAACTTAAGTACTTGACTTTAAAGTTTTTGAATTAAGATGTATGGTCTCTGCCAGGCGGGGTTGTAGGGATTAAAGAAGGTATAAATGATGCCGCAAAAAGGGTTTTGAATGAACGAACGGGCTTATCGGGTATTTTTTTAGAGCAGTTTTACTGTTTTGGAGAGTTTGGAAGAAACGTAAATGCAAGACTAGAATTTGAGAAAATCAAAAGTGATATCCTTAGAACTACGGATGATTTGGATTGGATTTCAAGTCGATTTATTACCTTGGGATATTTAGCCATTGTTGATTATAGCAAGGTGAATGTATCGCCAGGAGATATTTCTGATCAATTTTTGTGGCAGGATGTGACTGACTTTAAGAAGTTATTTTTAGATCACAATGAAATTGTAGATAAGGCCTTGGTCAAATTAAGGGAATGCCTGGATACCAAATTAATAGCTTTTAGCCTACTGCCTGAAACCTTTACCATGTCTGAAATTCAGCAGGTGTATGAAACTATTTTAGGAACTTCGATCGTTCGAACAAACTTTCAGCGTAAGATATTGAGTTTGGATATCTTGGAAAGAATTGAGAAAAAATATTCGGGTGGAGCACACAAGGCGCCTTATTTGTATCGACTAAAAGGCAATCTGCAGTAAATTAGGTCATGTTATGATATACATTTTGTATATCATCATCCTCTTCTAATCGTTCAATTAACTTTTCCACATCTGCGATTTGGTCTTCACTTAGGTCTTTGGTTTCGTTCGGAATACGCTCAAAGTCCGCTCCCATCAATTCAAAACCTTTCTCTTCTAAGAACTTTTGAATGGCACCAAAGGCGGTAAATTCGCCGTAGATATTGATTTGATTCGTTTCTTCATCTAAAAAAACTTCATCGCCGCCTAAGTCAATCAGGTCGAATTCTAATTCTTCTAAATCAATGTCAGGTTTAGCGGCAATTTTGAATACTGATTTTCTAGTAAAGATGAAATCCAACATCCCCTGTGTTCCTAAGCTTCCTCCACATTTAGTGAACGAAGAACGTATATTAGCCACCGTTCGGTTGATGTTGTCTGTGGTTGTTTCTACTAAAATGGCGATGCCGTGTAAGGCATATCCTTCATATACGATTTCTTTATAATCTTCTTGGTCTTTTGAAATGGCACGCTTAATCGCTCGCTCTACATTATCTTTAGGCATGTTGACAGCCTTCGCATTTTGAATGATGGCACGTAAGCGAGAGTTGGCTGTCGGATCAGGTCCACCTGCTTTAACTGCGATCACAATATCTTTACCAATTTTGGTAAAGGTTTTGGCCATTTGTCCCCAACGCTTAAATTTTCTTGCTTTTCTAAACTCGAATGCTCTTCCCATAGTTTAATATATTTCGAATTGCAAAAATAAAACAAGCAAAAGGATTTTCTTTACATTCTTTTAAAAATGTTCTTTTTATTTTGTTTCTCCCCATAACTCAGGAAAAGCCTATCAATTATTAGATTACCTTTGTATGATAAGGATACAATAAGCTATGCAAAAATATATTTACTTATTGCTTTTAGTAGGCATTCCCCTTTTCGCTTTTAGCCAAAAGCGAAATGAAAATTATAAAATGCACATCAAGCAGTCAGAGGGAAATTTAAAGGTTGACGGAAAATTAGATGAGCCCGCATGGCTTTCTGCCGCTGCGGTAAGTGATTTTATGATGGTTAATCCCTTTGATACTTTATGTTCTAAGTTAAGGACGGATGTACGAATGACCTACGATGATAAGTATTTGTATATTTCTGCAGAATGCTTTTTGCAATCGGAGTCCAATTATGTCGTCGAGTCATTAAAGCGAGATTTTTCATTTGGTAGCAATGACAACTTTTTAGTTTTCATCGATACGTTTGAGGATAAAACGACAGGTTTTTCTTTTGGAGCTAATGCCGCTGGAGCTCAGTGGGATGGCCAAATGTCGGAGGGGGCCAAGATGAATTTGAATTGGGATAATAAGTGGGAATCAGCCACAACGTATAATAATAAGTCATGGATCTTCGAAGCGGCCATACCATTTAAATCCATTCGCTATCGAGGAAATTCGACTCGCTGGGGGATAAATTTCTCGCGTTTAGATTTAAAGGCCAAGGAAAAATCAGCCTGGGCTCCGGTGCCCCGACAATTCCCAACGGCCTCTTTGGCCTATGCAGGGGTATTGGTTTGGGATACGCCACCGCCAACGCCCAAGCAAAATATATCCGTTATCCCTTATGTTTTATCGGGAGTATCGGCCAATTATGAGACAAAGAATCCGGCGATTTTTAGAAATCAAATAGGGGGCGACATTAAGGTTTCCATAAGTTCAAGTATGAATTTAGACATGACGTTAAATCCTGATTTTTCACAGGTGGATGTGGATCGCCAACAAACAAACTTGGATCGTTTTGAATTATTTTATCCTGAAAAAAGGCAGTTTTTTATTGAGAATTCGGATTTGTTTGATGGCTTTGGAACGGAAAATATTCGTCCATTTTTTTCGAGGAGAATAGGCCTAGCATTGAATCCCAAAACAGGTATTTATGAACAAACCCCTATTACTTACGGGGCCCGATTGAGTGGTAAGTTGACAAACGACTGGCGCATCGGAGTTTTGAATGTGCAATCCGAGCGAATAGAAGCCAAAGGAGTTCCTACTCAAAATTATTCGATGGTGGCATTTCAGCGTAAATTATTTGCACGATCCAACATGGGAGTTTTTATGATCAATAAGCAATCGTTTATTGACACAGATTTACAAAGACAAAATGGCTTTTTGGAATACAATCGCAACATTGGAGTGGAATATAATTTAGCGTCTGCAAATAATTTCTGGACCGGTAAAATATTTTATTATGGTTCCTTGACACCTCAAAATAAAGACGAAAATTTTTCACATGCCGCTTCTTTAGCCTACCAAGATAATAACTGGATTGTTAGTTGGAAACACCAATGGGTAGGGTCAAATTATAATCCAGAAGTGGGATATGTGCCCCGCGTGAATTATACGTACATCAATCCTGAGTTTGGTAAAATATTTTACCCTAAGAATAAATCATCTAAATTATTCTATATGACTTTGAGGGCTACGTCCATGAATTACTGGAATAACCAAGGAGTCAAAACGGATAATACAACCTACGTGGCAATTGAGGGAAAGCTTAAAGACCAATCAAGTTTCGGTACTTTTCTATCGTATGATTACGTCAAACTTTTATATGATTTTGATGCTACTCGAATGGGGAATACTGCTTTGAAAAAAGGAACGGATCATGCATGGAACGCCATTAATTTTTCTTATAAATCTTCTCCTATAAAATTATTGACCTATTCGACGACTGCTAGATTTGGGGGGTACTTTGGAAACGGTTGGCGTACAGGAATTACAACGGATATTGGGTATCGTTTTCAGCCTTATGGTAGCGTATCGGTGGCCATAGATTATAATGACATCCAGGATGTTTACGTCCCGGGTACGGCCACGATGGCGGCTAAAAATGTTTCGTCCCAATTTTGGATTGTTCGTCCCAAAATTGATATCACCTTTTCCAATAAATTATTTTTTGCGACCTTTTTTCAGTTGAACCAACAAACAAAGAACGTCAACCTAAATGCCCGTTTACAATGGCGATATAAGCCGGCTTCAGATTTATTCTTAGTGTATACGGATAATTATTTTCCAGAAATTTTTCAAATTCGTAATCGCGCATTGGTGTTAAAATTAAATTATTGGCTTAATTTGTAAAATAAATATTAAACAGAAATCATGAAAAAATTATTTGCAATTTTAACTTGTCTAGTAAGCTTTGGTGCTTTTGCACAAAGTCAAGTTCCCTCTCCTCCAGCCGTTGTTATTCAAAAAGTGGGTAGTACTGAGGTAATGATCAAATATGCACAACCTGCAGTGAAGGGCAGGTTAGTTTTTGGAACAAAAGCGCAGAAAGCTTTGGTTCCTTATGGCGAAGTTTGGAGAACTGGGGCCAATGAGTCCACCACCATTGAATTCTCAAACGATGTGACCGTTCAAGGTAAGAAATTAGCCAAAGGTGTTTATTCCTTATTTACGATTCCGGGAGAAACGGATTGGACAATCATTTTCAATAAGGAAGCTAAAATGTGGGGTGCTTATACCTATAAAGCTGAAAAGGATGTATTGCGTGTTCAGGCTAAGCCAAGTGAGCATAAAATGACGGAAAGATTTACCATTGGGGTTTCGGCGACAGGCCAAGTTACCTTAGATTGGGACAAGACTTCTGTTTCATTTTACGTGAAATAAGGGTTTTGAAAATAAAAGAAAGGCGGTTCCCATGGAATCGCTTTTTTTATGCTTTTTTGGTTTGAAATGCAGGTTTCATTGGCTATTTTTACCCTAATAAGCTTATATCACGTTTAAATTTGGTTTCTATGAAAAAAGTATTGATTGCAGAAGATAGTTCAGTGATTCAAAATTTGGCTAAAAAGATTTTGGAATTTCAGAATTTTGAGATTCATGCTGTGAAAAATGGCCAACAAGTTTTAGACGAATTAGCCAAAGCTGATTTTGATATCATTTTATTAGATATCAACATGCCCGTGATGGATGGAATGGAATGCGCAAAGGCAGTACGTGCTTTAGGTGATGCAAACAAATCAAAAATTCCGATGATTGCCATTACTGGGAATGCAAGAAATTATTCAATGGCAGAATTTAAAGAGGCAGGCTTCAACGATTTTCTTGCAAAGCCTTTAAATTTTGATGCATTAGTTTCCCAAGTGAAAGCCTTAACGGAATAATTGTATGTCCCCGATACAAGTGACGTTTTTAGGAACGGGAACTTCTCAGGGGATTCCGATGATAGCCTGTGATTGTGAAGTCTGCAGGTCACACGACCCTCGTGATAAACGATTAAGAGTTTCCATTCATGTAGAAACCCAAGGCAAAAGTTTTATCATTGACACAGGTCCTGATTTTCGCCAACAAATACTTAGAGAAGAAATAAAGCACGTGGATGCGGTGATTTATACCCATGAGCACAAGGATCACACCGCGGGTATGGATGACATTCGCGGGTTTAATTATGCACAAAAATCGTCAATTCCTTTGTATGGGCAGAAAAATGTGATAGACCAATTAAAACGCGAATTTGCCTACGCTTTTGATGAGAATAAATATCCGGGTGTTCCAGAAATCGAGGTGCATTACATTGAAAACAAACCCTTTGAAATAGAAGGCGTTTCCATTATTCCCATTAAAGTGCGCCACTATTTTATCGATATTCTGGGTTTTCGTTTTGGAGACTTTACCTACATCACAGATGCTAATTATATATCTGACGAGGAATTAGAAAAAGTAAAAGGTTCAAAAATTTTAGTGATTAACGCTTTGCGAAAAACAACGCACGTTTCGCATTTTACTTTATCGGAAGCGTTGGATGTGATTGAAAAAATTAAGCCTGAAAAGGCCTATATAACCCATTTGAGTCACATGATGGGTTTACATGCCGAGGTACAAGCTGAGCTCCCCGATCATGTTTTTTTAGCTCAAGATGGTTTTAAAATTACAATCTAATTCGATGGGGCAAAGAGCTGTATTGTTTGACATGGATGGGGTGGTGATAGACAATTTGCCTTATCATGTAGATGCATGGTTATTATATTGTGATCGCCATGGCATTCACTTAACTCGAGAAATTTTTTATAAGGATCTCAATGGATTAAATTCCAAAGACACATTTGAATGGCTTCTAAAACGTGAAATCACTAGAGAAGAGATCATCGAAATGGAAGAGGAAAAGGAAGAAATTTACAGAGGTTTTTATAAGCCTTTTTTAAGCCCGGCTCCAGGTTTGATGGATTTTTTGGCGTTACTTAAAGCGAATGGAATAAAGACGGCTTTGGGTACTTCAGCTGGACCCGGAAATATTGACTTTATTTTAGATGGCTTAGGTATAAGAGCTGAGTTTGATGCGGTGATTGGCGGGGCGGAAGTGACAAAGGGAAAGCCAGATCCAGAAATTTATGTACGTGCTGCAGGATTAGTGCATGTAAGTCCAGAAGATTGTTGGGTCATTGAGGATTCACTTCAAGGAATTGAAGCAGGCTTATCTGGTGGGATGAAGGTGGTGGGCATGACCACTTCACATTCTTCGCAGGAATTATCCCACACCCATATAACGAGTCCAAATTTTATTGACTTATTTCAAAAAATGTTTTAAGATTTTTTATTTTTAACAAATTAAATTATAGATAATGCGCGTTTTTTTATTGGGTTTTTTATTGGTCTTTAGTCTAATTAATGGCTTAAATGCGCAGAAATTAAAAATGGAGATGAAGCCGGGCGAAATGATCGAGGAGTATACGCCTGAAAAATCGGGAATTATCCGAAAACTTCCAGACGGTTATTACGACAAAACCTTAGCCCAAATCCTTGAAAATGCGAGTAAGAAATCGTTGGCTACTAATATACCTACTGTCAGCACGAGTGAGGTTATTATTACCTATGAAGTACCGCCACCGGCAAATGTAAAGTCGGTTTTTGAGCAGGCAGCTACTACGTGGGCTAATTTTTTAAAGTCTGATGTTCCTATTCGAATTTATGTAAAATGGCGTCCATTGGCTACAGGCATATTAGGGAGCGCAGGGGCATATTCGAGTGTAAGAAATTTTGTAGGGGCAAATAAACTAAACACTTGGTATCCCATCGCATTGGCTGAAAAAATGGCACACACTAATTTAAATGGAACGGATTCAGATATTGTTGCCACTTTTAATTCCGACTTCCCTGATTGGTTTATAGGGACCAATGGGGTGCCGACAAACAATCAGATTGACTTATATTCAGTGGTTTTGCATGAGATGGGCCACGGACTTGGGTTTATTGGACAAATTCAAGCGGATGTAACATCTAATTCTACAAGTCTCGCTACTGCCTCTTATGGGTATCCAGGTATATTTGATCAATTCATTTTTGATAGTAAAAATAAGCAGCTTGTCGACACGCTAACCTATAAAAAGAATTCCAATAAGTTGTTTAAGCAAATCATATCGGATAGTTTATTTTTTACATCAAACGCTGTTTTGAGGAATAATTCTAATGAATCGGCGCGGCTCTATGCCCCCAAACCTACTCAAAGAAATCCATCAAATCCTATGGGATATATTGAAGGTTCCAGTGTCTATCATGTGGATCAAAACACATACCCTCCAGGAAATTTAAATGCATTGATGACTCCTCAAATTGCGAGGGGTGAAATCACGGCCGAATTAGGCCCTATTGTCAAGGGTATATTTAACGATTTGGGTTGGTATTCGTCGAATATCATCGATCCTGAACTTAGGGATACGGAAGAAAACCAAGTGCTTTTTTCTGCGAAGGTTTATTCGGATACGCTTTGGGATGAGAAATCATTAAAGCTTATGTACTCTGTTGACAAAAGTATATTGTCAGCGACTCCAGTGACTAGTTTTACAAAGACGGGTGCAAATACCTATTCTTATTTGCTCAGTTTACCTAAGTCGACGGCCAATCGAAAAGTGTCCTATTATTGGACTGCGAACGAATTGTCTGGCAAAAAATTCACCTCACCAGCCGAAGCCCCGGTCATTGCAGGTACAAAATTTGGGAGTTACAACGAATTTGTCATAGGGGTAGATACGGTTAAGCCAATCGTCGTGTATTCAAATCCGCTTAAATATATATTTACTTCTCAGTCCACTATTCCTTTGCCTACTTTATTGGCCCAAGATAATATAGGAATAGATACCATTTACATGGAATATGCGATCAATGGCGCTGCATTAAAGGGGCAAGGATTTAAAAAGCTTGTCGGCGATTCCTATTCCTATTCCACTGCATTTAGTTTTTTAGCGGGTACTTTAAAATCTGGCGACGTCATCAAATATAGAATTGTGGTTAAGGATAAGGCCAAAATCACCAATGTGGTTAATTTACCCATCAATGGATTTTATGAATTTAAGGTTATCAATATTTTGGCATCAACCAAATCCTATGTAAATAATTTTGACCAACAACCTTTTTCTGAATTTTATTTAAAAGGATTTACATTTAGTCAGCCCGCTGGCTTTATCTCACCTAGTTTAAATTCGGACCATCCTTATACAGATGGTGTCGAGGAATCGTATGATGGAGGTGGAGGAACTGATAAATTCACTAACAACGATGCCATATTGTTGAAACCCATTATCATTAGGTCTGATACAGCCAAAATTTATTTTGACGAAGTAGCTTTAATAGAACCTGGAGAACTAGGGGAAGCTTTTTTTAATGTGGACGGTTCGGTGAATCGAAATTTTTTCGACTATGTAATTGTTCAAGGATCTAATGATTTGGGTAAAACATGGTCTAATTTTACCGATGGCTGGGATGCTAATGCCCATTCAATTTGGCAAAAGGCTTGGGAATCTAAGACAGATAAAGATGGTAATTCGACCGCTACTGGCAGTCCATCTTTGTTGAAAAAACGCGAAATAGATATGTTGGCCTCAGGTAAATTTAAGCCGGGAGATCAAGTCATTATCCGATTTAGACTACATGCAGATGTAGGGGCTCACGGTTGGGGTTGGTGGATTGACAACTTAAACATTCAAGGGGCCAGTACTATTAGCAACCCGATTTTGGCTATCGAGCCTGGTACTAAAATCAGGGATTTACAGGTTTCCCCTAACCCAACGACCGGTCGCTTGTTAATCCAAATGCCATTGTTTGGGGATGAAGGGAAAGAAGTAAATATTGCGTTTTCAGATATGATGGGTAAACTGATTTTATCTAAAAAATATCAAGTTACTGGAGACTTGTTCAAGGAAGAATTGGAATTGTCTGCTTTAGCGCAAGGGACGTATTTATTGCAGGTTCAAACCGGGGATAAATTAATTAGTCGAAAAATTGTACTCATTAAATAATGGGTTTTTATTAAATTGCATTCCGATTTATACGGATCGGTCCATTAAATAATTTTTTATGTCTTGGTTTTCAAGAAAAGATAAAGGGATTCAAACTCCCACTGAATTTAAGCGCGAAGCACCCGATGGGTTGTGGTATCAATGTCCGTCTTGTAAAAAGGCGATACATACGAGAGAACATCGTTTGTTTGCTTATACGTGTTCTAATTGCAATTATCATGAAAAGATAGGTTCCCAGGAGTATTTTGAATTGTTGTTTGACATGACTAAATACACCGAATTGGACGCCCATATGGGATCGGGTGACCCACTTTCCTTTGTTGACACTAAAAAATATACAGACCGAGTGGCTTCCACAGAATTAAAAAGTGGATTGAAAGACGCGGTTCGTTCTGCCTATGGTGAAATGAATGGAAATCCTATTACCATTGCTGCCATGGATTTTAGTTTCATCGGAGGTTCGATGGGCTCGGTGGTAGGAGAGAAGATATCTCGTGCGATTGATCATTCCTTAAAAACAGGTAGTCCTTTTTTAATGATCTCAAGATCTGGTGGGGCACGCATGATGGAGGCCGGATTTTCTTTAATGCAAATGGCTAAAACCTCTGCCCGATTGGCCTTATTGGCCGAGGCAAAAATTCCCTATATTTCTTTATTGACTGACCCTACAACGGGAGGAGTTACCGCTTCTTATGCCATGTTAGGAGATTTTAATATTGCAGAACCTGGCGCTTTAATTGGCTTTGCAGGCCCACGCGTTATTCGTGAAACGATTGGCAAGGATTTGCCTAAAGGTTTTCAAAGTTCAGACTTTGTCTTGGACCATGGATTTTTAGATTTTATTGTGGACCGTAAGGACCTTAAAGATAAATTGAGCGCATTGCTTACGATGCTCAAATAAATATTCCTAATTTGGGCTTATTAAAAACCCAACATGATTTCTTTTATTGACTATAAAAAAAGCCCTTTGCAAATTATGCAAAGGGCTTTTAAATTTAAATGCAGTAATGTTACTCTGCTGTAACAGCTGCTGCTGCTGCAGTAACTTTACCTCTTGTTTTCTTTTCTTTTTCTGGTGCAGGAATTACGTCCTCAACTCCCGCAAAAACACGACCACAATGCTCACAAACAATAATTTTCTTCTTGTCCTTGATATCGGTTTGTCTTTGTGGTGGCACAGAACTAAAACATCCTCCGCAAGCGCCACGTTTAACCATAACGACAGCAAGTCCATTTCTAGCATTACCACGTAGTTTTTCATATGATTTCAACAAACGAGCATCCACTATTTTCAATGCTTTTTCGCGATCCTTTAAAGATTTTTGCTCATCTTCTTCGCTTTCTGCAATGATCAATTCTAACTCTTTTTGCTTAATTTCTAAATCTTTTTTGCGTTCAAATAAAGCAGATTCAACTCCGGCCACTTCATCGTTTTTGTTCAAAACTTTGAAATCAATTTCCTTGATTCGCTTGTCTGCAATCTCCATTTCGATTCCTTGAAGCTCTACTTCTTTCGAAATAGCTTCAAATTCACGGTTATTGCGAACATTCATTTGTTGCTCCTTGTACTTGATAATTAACTTTTCAGATTCTTTCTTCGCATTTTTGTAGCTAGAAATTTGCTCATCCAAAGTTGCAATTTCTTGTTGGAATTTAGATAGACGCGTTTCCATCCCTATAATCTCATCTTCTAAGTCGCGCACCTCTTCAGGTAAATCACCCCTTACTTTCTTGATATTGTCTAAGGCTGAATCTATTGTCTGAAGCTTTAACAATGCTTCTAACTTTTGGGCAATCGTTGTTTCGGTTACTGTAGCCATTATTATTGTTACGTTTGAAAGTATTAAACCTCTCTTAATTTTTAAGTATATAACACTGGATTAGTGCAAATATCACTTTTCAGAACGGCAAAAGTACTAAAAATATTTGATAAATAATCAAGGATTGCATCCTTTATCATTACTTCCGATTCATAATGTCCTATATCACATATTAAGCAGCTATTTTCCGCATCAAAGAACTCGTGATATTTAAAATCTGCTGATACATAGGCATCTGCTTTTTGTTTTTTTGCTTCGCCTAATAAAAAACTACCCGCTCCTCCGCAGACGGCAACCGTCTGAATTTTCTTTTTTAGAGGGGCGGTATGTCTTATTTGACCTAAGTCCAGGTGTTTTTTTAAATGCTCCAAAAATTCCGCAGAGCTCATCGGTTTTTCTAATTGGCCTATAAATCCCGAACCCACATCCTGCCAGCGATTGCTTAAACTCGTAATAAAATAGGCCACCTCTTCATAAGGATGTGCTCCATTCAGTACTTGAAGGATTTCATTTTCTAGGTGGGAAGGAAAAATCATTTCCACTTTCAATTCTTTTTCGGTCGACGGGGCATTTTTTTCTCCTTGAAATGGGTTTGAATTTTCCGAAGGTGTAAATCGGCCCGTCCCCTCGCTCGAAAAACTACATGAACTATATTCACCTATGTTTCCAGCACCGGCTTCATGTAATTTCTCTCTTACTATCTTTTCAAAAGCTTCCGGTACAAAATAACTTAGGTTTTTTAAGGCGTTTGAAAACGGCATTAACACTTTCCCTTGTAAGCCTATTTTTTTGGCTAAATGATAACTCACGCCCAAAGGAGCATGATCTAAATTGGTATGTGACGCGTAGAGTGCAATGGAATTTTGGATGGCTTTTATGATGGTTTTTTCTACGTAATTAGCCCCAGTTAATGTCTTTAAACCTTTGAAAATAATGGGATGATGCGAAACAATCATATTGCAACCTCTTTTGATGGCCTCGTCTACGACTTCTTCTGTACAGTCTAAACTGATGAGGATGCCTGTGACTTGTGTGTCTTTATGGCCAACGAGCAATCCCGAATTGTCATACGACTCTTGCCACGCAATGGGTGCCCACTTTTCCATGGCTACACAAACATCTTGAACTATCATACATTATTTGTTTATCTGCTGCAAAGGTAAAATTCTTTAATTGTTGGCGAAATTAATCGTATATTTAAATAATTCTTAGTGAATCCCCATATTTTATGCGTTGCAGACCTGCACTTGTTCTAGTAGAACGAAATCACATTTTATTGATGAAGTACCAATATGGTACAGAATTTGTTTACAATTTACCAGGAGGCAATCCAGATCCAGGTGAAACTTTCCCTGAAACGATAATTCGTGAGTGCCAAGAGGAATTAGCGATCGAAGTGGAGGTAGGAAATATCTTGATGGTTGGAGAAATTTTAGCCTCTGATAAACGAGATGCTTCTGTTCATTTGTTATTTGAAGGTAAAATTATTGCAGGTATTCCGATACTTCAAGCGGATCAAACAAGTGCCATTGAATTAGTTTGGGTTTCCATTTCAGAGATAACCAAATTAAACATGTACCCAAATGTGTCGGTAGAGTTACAAGACATGCTTTTCCTTCAAAAACCTGGGAAGTATATTGGCGCTATAGATCAGCATTGGGTTTAACGAGATTTGCCGGATAAAAAGCTGTACCTACTAGTAATCCAATCACACTGGCTACTAAACCATACCATACGGATGGAATGTCATTCGGATGGATGAAATTAAAATAAATCCAGACCAATAGCCCTGCCATCATACTTAGGTGCGAGCCCATCGCGCTGGCTTTTTTCCACCATAATCCTGCATTTAGCGGGATAAATAATGACACAAGGCTAAAAGCTGATGCCTCACTGACAAGTTCAAAAATATTTTGCCTGCTAATCGCCATCCAAATGCACGCTCCAGTGACTAGGACAACGGAAATTCTAATGTATAATAAAACCTTTTTGTCATCAGGCTTTTTAAGCATTGGTTTTAATAAATTTTCTCCCAATACACTTGCAGGTGCTAGTATAGCGCCACTAGTCGTACTTAATAAGGCGGAAAGTAAGGCGCCTAAAAATAATATTTGAACTCCATAGGGGGTAAATTTCATTACAAGATTTGGTATTAATAAATCATCTTCTGCTAGTAAACTGGGGTAAAGTCTTACGGCAACTAAAGCAATAATTAATGGAAGCATTGCGATGGTTAAATACATCATTCCCGCAGCCAAACTAGCTTTTGAGGCAATTTTAGCACTTTTTGCCGACATGACCCTTTGGAAAATATCTTGTTGGGGTATAGAACCTAAACCGATCGTCATCCACGCCGCGCTATAGGTCAACCAATCCACCCAGGTGTTTTCTTTGGGAATAAACCTGAAAAATCCGGGAGGTTGTTGGTTAATAAATATGCCCCAATCAGGAATTTTGTCCAATAATAAATAGGCTAAAAATAGGAGGCCAATAATCAAAATTATATTGTGTAAAAAATCGGTGATGGTGATTGACCACATGCCACCTAAAAGCGTGTAGGTCATGACTAAAACGGCGCCAATCACAATTCCCATTTCGGTCGTAATGGGCAAAAGCAAATGTAAAGTCAAGCCCAATGCGACTAATTGGGCTGAAATCCAACCAAAATAGGAAGGTATCATCACGATAGCCGATAGTTTTTCAGATAGAGGCCCAAATCGTATTCTGAAATAATCGCTAAATGTTAATACGGGAAGCGGATACAGTTTTTTTGCGTAAATCGAGCCCACGATGAGTAAGCCTAAGGCAGCTCCAAACGGTTCTTCTATAATGGCCAATACTCCTCCATGAACAAATTCACGCGGGGCTCCTAGCATTGTTTCGGATCCAAACCATGTGGCAAAAGTCACCATGGTGGCTAAAGCGAAGGGAAGCGATCGGCCTGCCAATATAAAATCCTGTGTGGAATGAACTTTTTTACTCGCCCACCAACCAACAATTAGGTTTAATTGGAGATAAAAAATGACGAAGCCAACCAACATAATTGTCTAAAATTTAAACCAAAATTATCGATTTTTAGGAGAACCTTTTACCTTTACCTAACATTGAATATTAATATATGCTAAATCAATTTGTCCGGGGGATCTGTGTTGTTGCCATACTGACTAATTTATTTTCTTGTACCCAAGTTCATTGGTCTAAAACTTTTCAAAAATCACCTCTTTCCAAGCAATCAAGTGGCCTTGTCATTCAAGAGCTAAACTCTGGTAAGGTTGTTTTTTCTCATCAAGCAGATCAGTTTTTTATGCCTGCTTCCAATGTTAAATTGGCAACTTTTTTAATGGCCCATTCTTTTTTAGGAGATTCTATCCCATCCTTTGCTCACTATGAAGCAAAGGATTCTTTATTTTTTTGGGGTACAGGAGATCCGACCCAATTAAATCCATCATATAAAAACACATCGCTTATCGATTATTTAAGTAAGTCGACGAAGGTGCTCGTATACTGTGCGCCTCAAAAGGAAATTCCCCCTTTGGGCTCGGGTTGGTCCTGGGATGACTACAACGATAGTTATTCAGCAGAAATTTCCTCATTACCTTTATATGGAAATCTTGCCACTTTTACATTTAAAAATCAGCAATGGGAGTTTTCGCCTCGTTATTTTAAATCAGCGATTTCGGGAAATAATACCGATAATTATGTATTTAGGGATCGTTTAAAAAATGAGTTTACCTTGCCGGTTTCGAGGTTAGAAATGAAGGCCCAAAAAGTTCCTTTTGTGACTTCTGCTTCTTTGACAGCAAAATTATTGGCAGACACACTCAAAAAAGACGTTGTGGTTCAACGAAAATCGATAAATCCATTAGCCAAAATTCAGTATTTCGGTTTATTGGATTCTTTGTATGTCCCTATGCTTCATAATAGCGATAATATGATTGCAGAGCAATTATTGTTGTTAATTGGGGCCAAGAACCAATGGACGGGTGGGGCACAAGACATTATTGCCAAATTGAAAAAGGAATCTAATTATGAATTTTTGAAAGCAGTTCATTGGGTTGATGGATCAGGTTTATCGCGTTATAATTTATTTAGACCTGTGGACTTTGTTGAGATAATGAGGGCCTTGCACCAACAATTTGGGATGGATAAGCTAAAATTTCTGTTGCCGCAAACAGGTAAAACAGGAACTTTGAAAAGCATTAAACTGAAATCGGATGATCAAATTATTTGGGCTAAATCAGGTTCTTTTAGTAATACGTATGACCTCTCAGGCTTTTTCCAAAATTCAAAAGGAAAAACCTACGTCTTTTCCATTATGACTAATTTGGCCAATCATTCTGTCTCGCAAAGCAAGCGTGATGTAATCGATTTTCTTAAAAATTTAGATTAATTCTTTTTTAGGAATTGATGATAAATTCCATAACTGAGTCCAATAAAAATCAAGACGTACAGGATGCTTTGTTGGTTCGTCAATAAAGTACCTAATAAAAACAGGGAGGACAAAAACACCAGTAAGATGGGCAAATAGGGATATGCCCAAACTCGATACGGTCTGGCCAATTGGGGTTCCTTTATTCTTAGTTGGACTAACGCCGCAAATCCCGACAGATAACTTGCGACAAAAAAGAACGTGGCAATATCTGAAAGCCTTTCATTTATTTCCTTCCCAGCTAATAAAAATAGGCACGCGAGTACTAGCGTGATATGGGTGGCGAAACTTGGGCTGCCGACGGCATTTATTTCACTGGCTTTTTTAAAAAATAGGCCATCCCGACTCATCGAAAAAATGACTCTTGGTGCAAACATGACTTGCGTATTTAATATTCCTAATATACTGACCATCAAGAATAATGTGATCCATCTGCCCATATTGGCACCAAAAATATAGGTCATGGTATCGGCGGCGGCTAATTTGCTTTGACTTAAAATAGAAAAAGGAAGGCTGTATAAAATGGCGATATTAATCATGATGTAAATGAAGGCTACCACGATCACTCCTATAAACATCGATTTAGGCATACTTTTTTCTGGGTTTTTGTTTTCTTCGGTGAAGTAGGCGGCGGTGTGCCAACCGTCAAACGCGTAGAAAATGGATAGCAATGCTGTCATAATACCAGACCACAAAGGGAGACCGATGGGAGCGGATGGCCTTTCGGAGATGACACCGCCATTTCCCATGAATGCGCATATGCCAATAAAAAGCAATAGGGCAACAGCTTTAATTCCACTGAGCCATTCCTGTGATTTTCCAGCTAATACCACACCTAATTGATGAAAAAGCCAGAGCGAAATTAAAATTCCTAAACTGCAATAAACTAGATAACTTGATAAAAAAGGGAAAAGAATGGCCAGGTATTCTGAGAAAGTGTAAGCACCAAAACCGAGGGCTGTTACGGTGCCGAGCCAACTAGAAATCCCCACTAAAAATCCAATGTATCGACCGAAGGCGCGTTCAGCGTAGCCATACCAAGCACCTGCTTTGGGAATGGATAAACTTAATTCCAATACACAACTAACACCCAAAAGGGCATAAACGGCTACTAAAACCCAAAGAGAAATAATTAATAGTGGGTCATGAAGAGATGCCGCGATGGGGCCTGGTTTACGTAAAATTCCGGTTCCAATCGTTCCCCCTAGGGTAACTGCTACCCCAAAAGTAGTACCTAAAACTTTCCATAATTGTTTAGTTCCCGCTTTCATTTTTCTTCAATATGTAATCGCCAATCAAAGGAAAATGGTCTGAATAATGGATATTTCGGAGAGTTCTAAATTGGACGATCTTCCAATCGTCGGAGAAAAATTGGTTGTCGATCCGAACGACATAAGGACTTCTGTTCAAAGTAAAGCCAAAGCCGCGACCAGCTTCTTCAAATGAATTTTTTAAGCGTTCTCGAATGGTACCATAAGCCCAGCCGTAGGGGGTTTCATTTAAATCACCCACGACAATAACCGGAAATTGGCTTTGTTGGATTAATCGATTAATCTGATTCATTTCATCTCGGTGATGAATAAAACCTTTTCGGAGTGAGGCAATAATTCCCCTACCTTCTTTTTTGGCATCTTCGTAATCTTGATCTCTAATCTTTCCAGTCACTTTTCCTACTCGGATACCCATGGACCACAATTGGAGGTTGATAATTCTAACGGTATCTTGGTTGATGACTAGGTCGGCCAACAAATACCCATTTGCGGAATTAGCAAATTGTTTTCCTTCCTTGTGGATGATGGGATATTTAGTGAAAATGGCTAATCCCATCTTCTCATTTTCATCAAAAAGATCTTCTCTTAAAGGGAAAAAGGCATAATTGGGGTATTGCTCTGACATCATGGCGATGCTTCTGTAGGATTTTCGATCCGTATTGGAATAAAATTCCTGAAAGCATTTTATATCCGCTGAATAATCTAACATAAATGCTTTTAGCTTGACTAAAGATTCCTTTTTTGCTTCATAATTATTGGAATACATGCCGTATACATTATAGCTCAAGACCTTTACTGAATTTTTAACTAAGGCATTTGGGCTATTTAAAACGAAACTTCTTTGAATAAAACTATAGCCTAACAATAAAACGGTCAGAGGCAATAGCGCTCTTTTTGCCCTTTGGAATAACCAAAACAATAAAGAAATAAAACATAATACTTGGGCATATGGCATCGTCATCATGATAAACCCGGCAAGCCAATGGTCAATCATGAGGGAGTAACTTAGTAGATACGTAAGAATTGTATACAGACAAAGGGGCAAAGTTCCGAGCCAAATAAGCGAAGAAATGAACTTTTTTAGGAAAGATTTTTGACTTGATTTTGGAGAACTCGGCTTTCTCATGTTCAAATATACGCATTGACTCGGAAAGGGAATTACATTTTATAATTTTTACGAAGAGGATTGTGTTTTTCAAAAAATATTTCTACTTTTGCAATCCCTTTTAACTACAATAGTATTTAAAGGCATAAGCAAAAATTAAAATAGATCATTATGGCAAAGGTTTGTCAATTAACAGGAAAAAGAACAAGAGTAGGAAACCACGTTTCTCACGCTAATAATAAGACAAAACGTAAGTTTTTTCCAAACTTGCAAACGAAGAAATTTTTCTTAGAATCTGAAGGGGTTTGGGTTCGTATGAAAGTTTCTGCGAAGGCAATTCGTACCATCAATAAGAATGGTTTTGAGAAAACTTTAATTCAATCTGCACGTAAAGGTACATTGAGCGTATAGTTTTTAATAAAAATTAACGAAATTAGCCTCCTTGAATTTCAAGGAGGCTTTTTTTATTTAATATGTTGACACCATCTGAACTTAGTCGATACCAGAAGCAGTTGAAACTTCCTGAATGGGGCATAGAGAAACAGCTTGCATTAAAGGCTTCTCATGTTTTAGTTGTGGGCGCGGGAGGCTTGGGTGTAGGCGCACTTCCTTATTTGGCGGCTGCCGGCATAGGTCAGATCAGTATCGTGGATCCCGATGCGGTCGATTTATCCAATTTAGGCCGACAAGTCATCTATAGCTCTTCTGAGGTGGGGCAGTCTAAATCCAAATTAGCCCAAAAATATTTAAAGGACTTAAATCCAGATATCAGCGTTCAAAGTTTTCAAGTTAAATTAACGCATGAAAATGCGGTTGAATTTATTCAAAAAGTAGATTTGGTGCTGGATTGTACAGATAATTTCACTTCCCGTTATTTAATTAATGACTATTGCGTTTCCTTGGATAAGCCATTTGTATATGCGGCCATTCACGCTTGGGAAGGTTTATTAAGTGTTTGTAATGCGCTATTGGCTAATGGAACGCGCACGGCAACTTACAGGTGTTTATTCCCAGAGTCGCCTAATATGTCGGAGATTCCAAATTGCGATGAGGTGGGTGTTCTGGGATTCATACCAGGGATAATGGGCCTTTTACAAGCAAAGGAGGCGATCTTTTATTTGGCCGGTTTTTCATCTCCAGCACAGGGTGCTCTTCTTCGGTGGGATGCTCGCGACATGTCGATGAAGCACTTTAAAGTGGACAGAGAAGCTAATGCAGCCGAAAGCATTTTTCCTAAAACGAATTTAGATGTAGTGCGGGAAATTCAAGTCGACGAAGCACAAGCCTTATTGCAACAAAACGCAGCTTATATTTTAGATGTTAGGGAAATGGACGAATTTGCCATCGCTTCTATTCCTGATACATTACAAATACCGATGCACAAGGTTCCCCATAATACAGCGAACTTGCCGGTCCATAAAAAGTGCCTTGTTATGTGCCATCATGGGATGAGATCAGCCCACGTGATCCGATTTTTACAACAAGAAAAGGGTTTTACTAACCTTTATAATGTGATGGGAGGAATAGATGCATGGTCTTTAAAAATTGACCCAAGTATTCCTAGATATTAACAATATCTCCATATAGATCAAACTCCTCTGCCTTATTGATTTTAACATGAACAAAATCACCAAGCCTTGCATATTGTTCGGCTGAGATTAGGACTTCGTTGTCAACTTCTGGGCTATCAAATTCGGTTCGGCCAACAAAATATCCACTCTCTTTTCGGTCGACCAAAACTTTCACCGTTTGGCCTACTTTTGCTTGATTCAACTCTTCCGAAATGGTTTGTTGGAGTGCCATGATTTCATCCGACCTCTCTTGTTTTACGTCCTCTGGTACATCATCCTCCGCCAAATACGCATGTGTATTTTCTTCGTGGCTATAATTAAAGATTCCCAAACGGTCAAATCGCATTCGTTCAACAAACGAATAGGTCTCTTCAAAATCTGCTTCAGTTTCCCCTGGATAGCCAGAAATCAAGGTAGTTCTCAAGGCAATTCCTGGAACTTTTTCACGTATCGTTTCGATCAGTGCTTCTGTTTTTTCGCGGGTGATTCCTCGGCGCATGTGCTTCAGCATCGCATCTGAACCACTTTGTAAGGGCATATCTAAGTAGCGACAAATATTTTCACGCTCAGCCATTGTGTCTAGAATTTCCAGAGGGAAGCCTGCCGGATAGGCATATTGCAAGCGAATCCATTCGATTCCATTGACGTTTGAAAGTCGTTCTAGTAATTCTTTTAACTTGCGCCCGCCTGTTTGCCCTCCTTTTAAATCTAATCCGTAAAAGGTTAAATCCTGGGCAATTAAGATTAATTCTTTGGTTCCTTTTTTGGCTAATGAATTGGCCTCTAATACCAATTCATTCATATTTCTAGAAACGTGTTTTCCTCGCATGATGGGGATTGCACAAAAACTACAGGGTCGATCGCAGCCTTCAGCAATCTTCAAATAGGCAAAATGAGCGGGTGTGGTAAGAAATCTTTCGCCCACTAATTCATGCTTATAATCTGCCTTTAAGGCCTTAAGTAACCTAGGTAATTCATTGGTCCCAAAGAAAGCGTCAACCAAGGGTATTTCTTTTTCTAAATCGTCCTTGTATCGATGCGATAAACAACCCGTGACATATAATTTATCTATTTTCCCAGCTTCCTTTGCATCCACGTATCGTAAGATCGTGTCGATGGATTCTTGTTTTGCATTGTCAATAAAACCACAAGTGTTGACCACAACAATGGATGCAGTGTCCTTTTTAGCTTCATGCGTCACTTCTAGGCCATTGCCTTTTAGTTGGGTATAAAGTACTTCCGAGTCAACGAGGTTTTTCGAACAACCTAAGGTTACGATGTTGATGGAAGATTTTGGTTTTACTTTTGTTTTCATTCAATTCAAATTAGTGTGCAATTTACGAAGAATTATGGGAGTTTTGCCTCCTCTTTTTTATTCAAAATTTTGATGGAAGTATAAAAAAATTCATTTCTTTTAGTAGTATTGCAATTCAAAAAACTTATTTACAATGAAAAAACTGATATTAACATGTGCGCTAATGACTTTTGGCTTGATGGCATTTGCTCAAAGCTTAAATTCATTGACTGCTAAGGAAAAAAAGGCTGGGTTCCAATTATTATTTGACGGAAAGACATTGGCTGGTTGGCATACCTATAATAAACCAGGAATGATTGGGAATTGCTGGACCGTTGAGGATGGTGTCATTTCTTTTGATATGACTAAAAAAGAAAGAGGTGATTTAGTGACGGATGCAGAGTTTGAAAATTATGATTTTTCAGTGGAGTGGAGAATTTCAAAAAATGGAAATTCAGGAATTATCTTCAATGTAACGGAAGACCTAAAATATCACAGTACGTATAATACAGGTCCTGAAATGCAGGTTCTTGATAATGATGGTCATCCTGATGGAAAAATATTTAATCACCGTTCTGGGGATTTATATGATTTAATTAAATCATCTTCTGAGCCAGTGAAGCCTGTTGGCGAATGGAACACAGCGCGTATTGTATGTAATCGCGGTTTGCTACAACAATATTTGAACGGAGTGAAGGTAGTAGAAACACGTTATGACGATGCGAATTGGAAAACGATGATTGCTGGTTCCAAGTTTAAGACCATGCCTGCTTTTGGTTTAAATATGAAAGGCCGTATAGCACTACAAGATCACGGAAATCCAGTTTGGTTTAGAAATATTAAGATTAAGAAATTGTAGTTTTGAGAATGTGCGATAAAAAAATCCGCTCAGTTCGAGCGGATTTTTTTATTTAAAATAACCCATGATTTCGTCTGTAATCATTTGGTGTCCCTTTTCATTCGGGTGATTTACTTGGGACATATAGTCTACTAAATTACTTCCGCTTTTCACTTTATTTTTATACAAGGCATAGGTATCGATCAAACCGATTTGGAAGCTCTTCGCTAGTTCTTTGATTTGGTTCGCATGTTGGTCTAAAATCGAAAGATCGTCCTTGATGTCCACTCTTTGATCTGGACTTGGGGTCAATAAAATAACCTTAATATTTTTTTCTAACGCCAATCGGATCATTTTTTCCCATGCCGCTTTTGCACGCTCCAAACCCATACCCCGATCATTCAGTGCATAATCAATAAACAATACATCAGGCTTGTGTGTGAGCACGTCAGTCTCAAATCTTTTAAGGCCACTTTCTGAGTTTTCTCCGCCAATCGACGTATTGATCACATTGACTACGGTCAACGGATAAGCTGATTTTATGTCTTTTAAAACCAAATAGGGATAAGATGCGAGTGTATTGACCGTGGGAGTTTTAAAGTATCCAGCCGGAACAGAATGACCGTGGAATACTAGGTTGATGGTCCTGTTTTTAGGCCATTCCACCACCATTTCTGCTTTGATTTTTTCCAGGTAATTGGCCTTGGAAGCAATTTCTTGTCCATGCAATTGGCACACAGCAAACAAAAGAAAAGTAAAAATTAAGTATCGGAATTTCATGATCATTAATTTAAAAAGATTTCATCAACAAGAAGCAGGGCCCTTTTATCTTTCGCTCCGTGCCATTGTGGGATTTTTTCAAGTGGTTTTGCGATGATTTTCATTTCGCTAAACAGCGTTGGCTTGAATTTCACATCGATGGCATATAACTCGTGGAATCTCGTTTCCTTAGGAACGGGAACTTTCATTATATGTATTCGCTTAAATGGACCATTCGCACTTGTTTTCCCCCATATCTCGATGGATTGAGGTGGAAAAATTCCTGTGGTCAACTCTTCCATAATACGCAAAGAAACAATGGAAATTGTTTTTGGAGTTTTGAAATTTAAATTTAACTCCATGTCATTATTTCGTACACCGGTCCAAAAATTAGCCCAAGCAGGAGCATTGGCACTAAAGGTTCCTAGGTCTCGGTCGAAAAATGATTTTGGCCCATTGGCTTTATGCACCCGATTTAACGGCAGCACGACCGTTACACTATCAGGTGTAATCGCACATTTGTAATATTCAAAAACCGCTTCATCACTCCCGATCCAACCGGCCTTAAAGGCTCTTGCTCGAATTCTCGTGTTGGAATTAATTTTCACTTTTCCATCAAAAATGGCTGATTTTACACTATCAATAGGTGTGCCATCCATTGTATAACGTATCTCAACGCCCTTAATCGTATGGAATAAGGTCAATGGCGCTTCGGTATCAAAAATAGTCGATGTATTTCTTAACTCGGGTGGATTTAGTTTTAATGGATTTTTGCCGTCATCTTTAAATCCGCCTATAATTTGGACCGTTTTAAATTTAGCCGATAATGCTTTGAGGTCATCTGCAGTAAGTGGAGTATCCCAAAGATAAATGGCCTGAAGCTTTTTCAATCCTTGCATGGCAACTTGTAAATCTAGGTAATTCATTTGCGTTCCCGAAAGCGAAATACTTTTTAAATGGGTTAATGTTTTTAGTGCCAAAAGACCTTTAGCCGTAATATTGCTAAAGTTTAATTCCAATCGTTCTAAGTTTTCAAATTGGGCGATGGTCAACAAATCGGAATCTTTCACAGGCATTTTAGCCACACTTAGAAAAACGATTTGTTTTTTTATCGCAACTAATTCCTCCAGCTTTTTAGAATTAAATTCATTTTTATTGAAGATATGAACACGTAAAGCCGGTGAGTTTTTAGCCAGCTTAGCAATCGTTCGGTACTCGTTTGTCAATTCGTCTATTGTTTCCTGACTTGCTTCAGAAAAGTCATAATTTGTAGCTTCGTCCAGAACAGAATTGAATAAGGTGTTCCCTATGATTCGGAGTGAATCTGTTACGGGTAATTCCAACACTTTTTTAGTAAATGTTGCGTTTCCTTTGATCCAAAGAGCTAAAATCATTTTCTCCTCATCGGTCAATTGTGGTTGGCCCGAGATAGGCATGTGTTTTTTGTCTTCTAAAGGAAGGTGAATTCTCTCTAATAAGAGGCTTATTTCAGGTTTTCCGGTGACAAATAATTTGCCTGATTTCCCCCCTTTTAAAATGCCTTCTTTGCTAGACAAATCAAGCTCCCCTTTTTTCTTTTCGGGGTTATGGCAACTGACACATTTATTCTGTAAAATGGGGTTGATCATGTGTTCAAAAACCAATGCGTCCTCTAGGTAGATTTGTTTTCCTTGTTGGAAAGGCTCCAAAACAAAACCATCCCCATGCGTAAGTTCTGATCCAAAATGGCCAGTTGAGATAAGTAAAACGGAAATTAAACCAATCAATAATCGGGAGTTCAGCTTATGATAAAAGGATAAATTTCTAAGCCAATATGTGCCACTAAAGACGATAAACAAGGAAACAGCAGTCCACTTATGCCAGAATAAGGTATCTCCAGAATAACCAGACTCTTTTGAAAGAAATAACCCAAAAATTGTCGTCATTCCAGTGAGCGTCGCACCTACAATCCAAGCATCAGAAACCCATTGCTCCGCGGTATCAATCCATGGGGAAGCTTCTCGGTTAAATCTGAAAAACTCCCAGGCCATTAACAAAACCAACAAAACGATTGGGAAATGTAGAACTAGTGGGTGTAATCTACCAAAGGATTGAAGCCAAACAGGAACAACGATTTGATCCTCAAAGGCCAATAAAAACACTAGAAATACCGCAGATATGAGTACACATTGTTCAACAATACCCCTCCATTTTTTATTCATACTCAACCTAGCTTAAGATATCTCGAACCACTTTTCCTGAAATATCCGTTAATCGATATCGCCTTCCCAAATGTTTGAAGATTAATTTTTCATGATTTAAACCTAAGGTGTGCAAGACCGTTGCTTGGAAATCATGGACATGGACAGGGTTTTTAATGATATTATATCCTAACTCATCGGTTTCACCATAGACCATACCCGGTTTGATTCCACCACCTGCCATCCAGATACTGAAACATCTTGGATGGTGATCACGGCCATAATTTTCAGGGGTCAATTTCCCTTGGCTATAACTTGTACGCCCAAATTCCCCACCCCAAATCACCAAGGTTTCATCTAATAAACCTCTTTGTTTTAGATCGGTTACTAATGCGGCGGAGGCTTGATCTACATCTTTGGCTTGACTTTTAATTTCAAAAGGAAGGTTTCCATGTTGGTCCCAACCCTGATGATATAATTGAACAAATCGTACACCATTTTCGGATAATTTACGGGCCAATAAGCAATTGGCCGCAAAGGTGCCCGGAACCAAACAATCGGGTCCATAAAGTTTAACGATATCATCGGATTCTTTCGACAAATCCATTACTTCAGGAACTGCCGTTTGCATCCTGTAGGCCATTTCATATTGCTTTACTTTGGCTGTAATCTCTGGATCCCCAAATTCCTCGTAAGACATTTGATTTAATTGGGCCAGTTGGTCCAACATTTCCCTACGTTCGCCCCTGGCCATTCCCGCAGGATCTTTGATGTATAAAACGGGATCTTCTCCTTTAGAAAATTGGACGCCTTGGTGGATGGAATCTAAAAATCCGTTCGACCAAAGTTTGGAATAAACTCCTTGCCCATTCCCAATTCCCCTCGATAATAAAACCGTGAAATCTGGTAAATTTTTGTTTTCATTTCCTAATCCATAGCTCAACCAAGCACCCATGCTAGGTCGGTTTCCTTGTTGGGACCCCGTTTGTAAAAATGTCAGGGCCGGATCGTGGTTGATGGCTTCAGTGTACATCGACCGAACCACGCATATATCATCCACAATTTTGGAAGTATAGGGCATGATATCACTGATCCAAGTCCCAGACTTACCATATTGCTTGAAATTTGCGAAGGAAGCGGCTAGCGGAAAAGTGGCTTGATTCGCTGTCATTCCCGTCAATCGCTGCTCTCCACGTACGGAAGGAGGTAAATCCATCCCATACATTTCACATAATTTAGGCTTATAATCAAAGGTCTCTAACTGAGAGGGTGCTCCATTTTGAAACAAATAAATTACACGTTTTGCTTTAGGAGCAAAATGAGGAATGCCTGGCGTAAGTCCCGACTCTTCGCGATCTCCTCCATTGAGCAAACCAGGAATCATCAAGGAACCCAAGGCCACACTTCCCAAGCCTAAACTCATCGTGGAAAGGAATCGTCGCCGATTAAAATTCAAACCATGTTCTAATATTTCCTTTTCCATAGCTTAAGATTTAGTAATGGTTTCCTCTAAATTATAAATGGTATTAACGACGCGCATCATGGCGGCTAAAAGTTTTTTATCTACGTTGGCCGCGATTGGATATTCCCCCACCGCTAAAATTTTGCTTGCTTGCCCTGGAGTAATTTTGGCTCTTTGACTCAAAAAGTAGGTATTTAATACCCCCAACTCTTTTTCAGATGGATTTCGACACACAATCATTCGGAAAGCCTTTTTGATTTTATCCGAAGGGTTACTTTTTTCCGTTAATAATTTGGCAGCTAACACTCGGGATGCCTCCAAAACCGTTGGGTCATTCAGCATCATCAGCGCCTGTAATGGCGTATTTGTTTTCAGCCTTTTCACTTCACATAAATCTCGATTGCTGGCATCAAAAATACTCATCGTCGGCGGTGGAACAGTCCGCTTGATTAACGTATATATACCTCTTCGATAAAGACTTTCCCCGTGATCTTGCACATAAATCGATAATAATCCCCGACCTGAAGTTGCCCCTTCCCATAATCCGGGTGGCTGATAAGGTTTAACGCTCGGCCCTCCGATTTTAGGAACCAAAAGTCCACTGCTTGCAAGCACGATATCTCTGATGTTTTCAGCATTTATATGGTAACGTGATGACCTGGATAAATAGATATTCTCGGGATCTTTGGCTAATTTTTCAGGGGTGGTAATGGCTGATTGCCGATAAGTTGCAGAAGCAACCATTTGCTTTACTAGGCGCTTGACATTCCAGCCATGTTCCATAAAATCAACGGCTAGCCAATCCAGTAATTTAGGATTTGTTGGTAATTCACCTTGCATACCAAAATCCCCGGTCGTTTTCACGATGCCTTTACCAAAAAACTCTTGCCAAATTTGATTGACAAACACTCTGGCCGTCAACGGATTTTTTCTGTCAAATAACCACTTAGATAATCCCAGTCTATTTTTCGGATAATTTTTATTAAACGGTAAAATGGAATTAGGAGTTCCAGGACTCACTTCGTCACCCGGTGCATCATAGGCACCCCGTTTTAAAATGAATGTTTTTCTTGCCGTGTCCATGTCGGTCATGACGGATACAATCAATCGATTTGTGTCTTGTTTATTAATGAATTTCAAGATGTTTTTTACATCATCATTGCTGATTTCCATCAATGGTTTTTTTGCATAGGTCTCTGGTCCACCGATCACCGATTCGATGCCAACCTCTTTGATGTTGTTAAAAAAGGCAAACATTTTGTAGTAATCTTTCTGCGAAAATGGATCATATTTATGGTCATGGCAATGTGCACATTCTAGGGTCATGCCCAAAAATGCTTTGCCAAATAAATCATTTCGATCCGTTACGTAGCTTAAGCGATATTCTTCTTGGATTACTCCTCCCTCTTCTGTGATCTTATGGTTTCGGTTGAAACCCGTAGCGAGCAATAATTCTTTCGTTTGATTAGGTCTTGCGGGATTGATCAAAAAGTCGCCGGCTAGTTGCCAAGTGACAAACTGGTCATAAGGCATGTTTTTATTTAAGGCATAAATGACCCAATCTCTCCAAGGCCATTGCGTGCGATAACCATCATCTTGGTAGCCGTGTGAATCTGCATATCGCGCTAAATCAAGCCAGTATATAGCCATTTTTTCTCCGTATGCTGGATTTTTTAATAGCTCGTCCACCATTTTATCGTAGGCATTTGGGCTCTTATCGGCCATGAATCGGTCCATCATGGAAAGGGTGGGAGGCAAGCCGGTTAAGTCGATGCTTAGTCGTTTTAATAAGCGTTCTTTATCGGCTTCCTCGTTTGGCTTTAATCCCTTTTGTTCTTGTTTTTCTGCGATGAAATAATCGATTTCATTTCTGGCCCAAGACTCATTGTCTATTTCGGGTAATGCAGGTTTTTTAGGAGCGACAAAGGACCAATGCTTCTCATATTTTGCCCCTTGTTTAATCCATTTTTTGATGACAGAAATCTCATACCCATTTAATTTCAGGTTGGACGTCGCTGGCGGCATTAACTTAGTCGAGTCCTTGGTGGTCATTCGTAGGAATGCCTCGGATTCGTTGGGTTCTCCTGCCACCCATGCATGTGCTCCTGGGTGTTCTTTTAATGCTTGGAATGCTAATGCTGGGTCATCTAAACGTAAACCTGCTTGGCGTTTTTTGGCATCAGGTCCATGACAGGCAAAGCATTTGTCCGATAAAATGGGACGTACATCAAAATTATAGCTAATCTCGTTCGGCATTTCCTCTTCGGATTCCTGCACACCCGAATTTCGATTGCATGCATTAAATGTCCAAACGATGGAGATTAAAGCAACTGAAAATAAGAGTAATTTTTTATGTTTCATTAGGCCAAAAGATCTTGTACTGCTTTTCCTTTTCCATCCGGTGTGGTATAGAAAGGTCGTTTTTCAATTTCATATTGTGTATCCGGTTTGATACCTAGGGCATGGTAAATAGTCTGATGAATGCCGTCAATTTTGACTGGATTTGTAATTGTTTTACATGGACGTTCATCCGCTGTTTTGCCATACACATGACCTTTCTTAATACCGCCACCCCACATTAAAATCGAGCATCCATCCGTAAAGTGACGATGCATGCCGTAAAACTTAATGTCATTTAGGATTTCAGGTTGTTTTACTTGTTCCTGAACTTTTAGGTCTGGTCGGCCTTCCACCATCATGTCCCGACTAAATTCACTGGCTAAAATCACCAATGTGCGATCTAAATGACCCGTTTTATCTAAGTCTTTGATCAATTGGGCGATCGGTCCATCAATCATCCGCTTCATTCCTTCTAATCTGGTGTGGCCATTTTCATGGGTATCCCAACCAAAAAACGGCTCATATTCCGTCGTAACGCTAATGAATCTGGCTCCTTTTTCAGTCAATCTACGCGCTAATAAACAACCCAAACCAAAACGACCTGTGTTATAAATATCATAAATTTCTTTTGGCTCAGTACTTAAATTGAAGGCCTTTGACTCTGGCGAATTCAATAAAATATAGGCCTGTTCCATGGAGCGACGTAAGGATTCTTTTTGGTAATCACTTCCAAATTCTCCATGCGCGCTTTGCGAGATTAAATTATTGTATAATTGATTTCGACTTTCAAATCGTTTCATGTCCATTCCCACCGGTGGTCGCACACTTTCTAAGCCTTGACTTGGATCTGGAATCAAGAATGGCCCGTGCTCATTGCCCAAAAATCCTGCGGTATGAAATGCTTTTAATTCCTCGGCTTCGCCTACGGTAAAGCGCTGGCCTATGTCGATGAAGGAAGGAATTACCGGATTTTTAGGTCCCAATTCTTTTGAAATCCAAGCCCCAATGTGAGGTGCGGCTACGGATTGTGGGGGTTCGTAACTGGTATGCCAGTGGTATTGATGACGTGAGTGAAGGATGTGGCCTAAATCTGCAGCCACGTAAGAGCGAATCACCGTTCCTTTATCCATTACACTTCCTACCGACTGAAGACCTTCTGAAAAATTAACCCCATCTATGGCTGTTGGCATAGATTTGAACGTACTTAACACACGATTCCCCTCCATTCCTTTTTCATAAGGAGTATATCTTTTCGGGTCAAACGTCTCCGTATGTGCCATTCCACCTGCCATCCACAGCAAAATAACGGTATCTGCTGTGGCCGCTTTTTTGGCTAATGGACTCGTTGGGTCCGCCATTAAACTCGCAATAGGAGAGCCCAAACCCAAAGCCGCTATGGTAGCAGTGCTGGTATTTTGTAAAAACTCTCTTCTATTCCATTGATTTTTCATCGCAATAAAAATTAAATAATTAATTGAAATTCAGGGAGTAAGGTAACCGCCCAAACTAAATCTTGTATACCTTCCACACTTGGCTTTTTCCCTATATATTTAACGGCTAAGGTAATTTCTTTGAAGCTAGGTTCTCTTCCTAAAGCCTTCAAATATAAGGCTTTAACTAGAGATTCTCCTGTTTGATATTTTTGTGCCCAAATCTCTGCTCCCTTTCGCAAGGATAAATTGAATTTGTTGCCATTGGTCAATTCCAGCGCCTGAAGTAAATTGGCCTGAGAAATACGGCTAGTGGAAACATTTTCTCTATTGGGTCTTCCTAAGGCAGTTAAAAAAGGATCATTTTTGACCAAAGAAGCTCGGACAAATGGAATATCATTTTTAATATCGGCAGGCAACATTTTTTTAACCAGAGCTGAATCCGAATAAAGTGGAAAAAAGGATTGACTTACCGCATCCGCAAATTGTTCTGCTGTAATTCTGCGTTTCATGATGCCTTTAAATACAAAGTTTGATGCGGTCAACATTTGTGATTCTTTAAGACCCATGGCCGGAGTTTGATAAGTTTTAGAGATCAAAATTTGTCTCATTAATCGCTTCATGTCATAACCATTGGCCGTAAAGTCAGAGGCTAGCCAATCTAATAAATCTTGGCTCCATGGTTCGTTGTCCATCATGTCAACTGGCTCCACAATTCCTCTTCCCATTAATTGGGCCCACACGCGGTTAACCAACGTTCTGTATAAACGTCCATTTTTCTTTTGAACTAAAATATCAGCCAATGACACCAATCGCTCCGCGGTAATGTTGGTCTCTTTAATTTTTCCTAGTGAATTATACAAAACCCCATACCCAGCCATACGGCCTGTTGGCAAATCACAGCGATGTATTTCTAAGGTTTTGCTTGAGAATACGTTGGCGAATGCATAGGCGTCGTCCAACTTCCAATCGCTGATAAAACTATCATGGCATGAGGTACATTTTAAGTTAAGTCCTAAGAGTACTTGGGATACGTTTTGTGCCGCTTGCATTTCAGTGCTTTGGCTAGAATTTATGGTTCCTCTCCATTGGATTCCACGGATAAAACCCTCTGATTCTTTGGTCGGACTGATTAGTTCTTTGACAAATTTATCGTAGGGCTTATTGGTTTTTAATGAACCATAAAGCCATTTGGTAATTCCAAATCGTCCATTCGTAATGTATCCCGTTCCAGAATAATCATTACGAAGGGCATCATTCCAGAACGTCAACCAATGTTGGGCATACCCTTCATTGTTGGCTAAAAGCTTGTCAACTAACACTTCTCTTTTATTCGATTTGGTATCTTTTACAAAAGCGCTGATGCTTTCTGGGCTTGGGTTTAAACCGGTAACATCTAAATAAACCCGTCGAATATACGTTTTATCATCCACCGACTTTTGCCAAGAAATTTTATTTTTCTTGAAATATTCATTGACAAATAAATCAATTGGTTGATTTAATCCTGCCGTTGCTTTGGGAAGAGTTGGCATCCGCGGCTCCAAAGCAGCCACCCGATATAAACTTTTTTCAGGACCTGAAGGCCAAGGAGCGCCTTGTTGGATCCAATATTCCAACATAGCTACATCCTCTTTACTAAGACGTTTGCCTTTGGTAGGCATCGCATCATCATGGCCAAAAGGAAGTTTAACGCGGCGGATCATATCACTTTTTTCAGAATTCCCAGCAACTAAAATCGGTCCATTTTCCCCACCTTTAAAAATAAACTCTTTCTTGTCTAGGCGCAATCCCCCTTTGGTTTTAGTCGCATTGTGGCAACTATAACAGTTGTGGGCCAATATCGTTCTTACGTTTATATTTAATTCTTGTAATTGGTTTGCATTTAAAACCTCCGGCGCCTTAACTGGCATTTCAGATGTATTCATGATTCGATCCTCGGAAGAACCTGATTTTTTAACCACACTACTGTTTTCTTCAATCTCTTCTTCTTGATCTATAGCGGCTGTTGACGGAGCAGATTTCAAAGCTACACCAGGCCAAGGAGCCCCTTGCTTCACCCACACTTCTAATATTTCAATTTCTTTTTTAGTTAACCTTTTGCCTTTGGTGGGCATGGCGTCATCATCGCTCGCAGGAAGTTTAATCCGGCGAATCATTTCACTTTTTTCAGGATGGCCAACGACCAAGGCAGGACCTTCCTTTCCACCTTTTAGCACATATTCTAATGCATCTAAGCGTAATTTCCCTTTTGATTTTTTGATGCTGTGGCAATCGTAGCAGTGATTTGCTATGATATTTCTAGCCTCAATACCTAAATCTTGTTTTTGATTTGGGTCTATTTTACCTTGTAATTTCTCCACATGGAGTGTGGGATTTAAGGCAATTTTTTGAGTTTTTTCTTCTTTGCTTAGATCTAAATAGTCTTCTCCGTGGGTCAACATAGCCCCATAATGCCCCGCAAAACTTACCCCTAAAACAGTTAGAAATAAGAGTAATCGGTAGCTTTTTGTTTCTTTAGAGATGAATGCATATAGCGTTAATCCCGATAAAATAGCAGTTACAATGCCAGACCATTGGTGTATGGTGATGGTATTTCCTGTGTATTCGTCTTGATTGATTAAAATAAAACCTAGGCCAACGGCCAGAGCTGCGGTGATGGTACCCACCCACAAAATCACACCAATGGCAGATTGAAATTGGTCTGATTTTTTTCTCCATGCAATGCATTCAAGTAATAGACCTACCCAAAGCAAACTGATGGGAAAATGAACGACTAATGGATGTAGTCGGCCTGAAATTTGCCAAAGCTCGTTGAGTAAATTATTTTGCACTGCTACGTAATTGTTTAATTAGGCTTTTAAAAACTTGCGATGTAAACCTTTTCAGATTTACATCGCAAGTAAAATTCAACTATAAATATAATGAATTGACAAATTATAGATACCCTTGATTTTGAGTTAATTTTTTATTAATCAAAATTTGAGGAGCTGGAATTGGCAAGAAGTATTCAAAATCTGAATACACATAATCTAAAGCATTGAAAGCAATTCCACCTCTAGCCACAGTAGGACTTGCTTTTTCTTGTGCTCCATGTGCATTCATGAAAGCTGTCAATTGAGTCGGCGTAAGCGTTCTTTGAAGATCAAACCAACGGTGATTTTCGAAAGCTAATTCAACGCGTCTTTCTTTTAATACAGCTGTTCTGAAAGCATCTTTTGATAAACCATCTAAAGCAGCTAAGCCAGCTCTTTTTCTTACTTGGTTTAAGTAATCATACGCCTCAGCATTTGGACCCGAAGCTTCATTGATGGATTCAGCTAGCATTAATAACACATCCGCATATCTCAAAACAGGCCAGTTGTTATCTGTACGACCCGTAATGGTGTGCGTGTATTGATACTTGCTTACAAATGGGATGCCTACAAATTTTCCGTTTAAGGTATATCCTGGTTGAACAGAAATTGCTTTTCTTACATCCCCAGCTTCATAAGCATTCATCATGTCGTTTGTTGGAATATTTCTACCCAGAGAAGCAGTATTTGCAAAACCTGTAACTGCAGCACCTGAAAGTCTTGGTGAAAAAACATACATGAAGTTACTTTGCTCTCCCAAATCATTTCCTCCTTGGTATTGCACTTCAAAAATAGATTCTACCCCATTCTTTTTAGCCGGATCAAAGTTATCCTTGTAGTTTGCGTTCAAGGCATATCCTAACGAAGTCACTTGCTTTAGCGTAGAACTAGCCGCAGCGTAATTTTTCTGCGTTAAGTATACTTTTCCTAATAAACTTAGGGCAGCACCTTGCGTAGCACGACCTTTTAAAGTAGCCTTCGCTGGAAGCATTTTTGATGCATCAGCTAAATCAGCTAAGATTTGCTTGTATACATCTGCTTGCGGAGATCTAACTAAATCAAAGGCCTCATTTGGATTTGTTAAGGTTTTGGTTGCCAAAACTACATCTCCAAAATAGCGCACCAAATTGAAATAGTGGTATGCTCGAATGAATTTAAATTCTCCTTCCAAAACTCCTTTAGCTGTAGCGTCAATTTTACTAGCTGCTAGTTTTTCCAATGCATAATTAATATTGTACATCGTTGAGTAATGGTTATTCCAAAGGGATGAAATTTCACCATTTCCTTGGTTTACAGTAGAATATTCAAAAGCTTCCCAACCAGCTGCACCTCCACGATCTAAGGGGTTAAAATCAAATGTGGTATTATCCGACATCATTTCTTGTTGGATATAAGCAGAGTTGGTAATGGTTTGCAATTGACCATACACACCATTCAAAGCCTGTTCAAATTGAGTCTGAGTTTGATAAAACAAATCTCGACCAATTCTCGTAGGATCGGTGGTTTTTAGAAAGTCCTCTTGACACGATATCTGTGTCAAGCAAAGGGACAAGATGATATAAAATGATATTTTTTTCATGTTTCGATTCATTATAAGTTTAATTTGATACCTATTGCTAATGTACGTGGAACTGGATATGACTCATCGTCATTGTTCAATTCGGTACCACCTCTTACTCCCGCATCTGGATTGTTTCCAGGATAGTTCGTAAACAAGAATAGGTTATTAGCCGTAAAGAAGATACGCGCATCACTGAAAACTGATTTCAACTTAGGTAATGTGTAACCTAATGTAATCGCTTTCAACCAAATATGGCTACCATCATATACATAACGCTCGCTACTTTCACGTGACCACTTAAAGTAGTTGGTACCTCCTTGAGAGTTTTTCGCATTTGGATTAGATCCAGGATTTGCAGCTGAACGCCAGCGATCTTTTGCCTTTGTTAACACGTTAAATACACCATCCATATTCATTGTTGATGCTTCGATGTTACGGTAGATATCGAAATTTTGAGCTCCAACAAATAAAACATTTAAGTCAAAATTGCGGTAGTCTGCTGCAACGGTCCAACCCCAAGTGAAGTCAGGATTTGGATTACCAATTTCAACCATGTCTTGCGTATCATAAGATACAACACCGTCACCATTGGTATCAGCAAATTTCATACCCCCAGGGATAACACCATCTTGCTTAGCCCAACCGTCGATTTCTGCTTGTGTATTGAAAATACCCAATTTCTTGTAACCATAAATCATACCGATTGGTCGGCCTACTTTCATTACGTTATAACCTCCGTAGAAACTACCGTACCATAACATATCATTAGCTCCTTTAATCGCTAAGATTTTACTTCTGTTCGCAGAAATGTTCAAATTAGTTCTGAAGTTTACAGGTCCAAGATTTGATCTATAATCAACACTTAACTCAATACCTTTATTTTCTACTTGGCCAATATTATCCAAACTAGTTGTAAAACCAGAAACTGCTGGGATCGAAACTGGAAGTAACATGTCGTTCGTCAACTTTCTATAGTATTCAAACGTGAAAGTCAATTTGTTATTAAACGTAGCTAAATCCAAACCTAAATCCAATTGATCTGATTTTTCCCATTTCAATGACGAGTTGGCAAATGAACTAATTACTTTACCAGGTGCAAATGAATTGTTTAAGATATAGTTATTTAATCCTACGAACGCTAAGCTTGGGTAGTTACCGATGTTGTTGTTACCCGTCACACCCCAGCTCGCACGCAATTTCATGTCATTGATAAAAGTTAAATCTTTCATAAACGATTCCTCAGAAACTCTCCATCCAATGGATGCTGCAGGGAAGTCTCCAAACTTATTGAATTCACCAAAACGTGAACTACCCTCTCTTCTGAACGATGCTGACAATAAATATTTGTCTTTATATGAGTAGTTGGCACGCGCAAAATAAGCCATCAAAGTCCATCCATTCTCATACGAGTTGGCTGATCTAATTGAGGCCGCACCAATGTAACGAACTAAATCATCAGGGAATGTATTTCCTGATGCATCAATTCCATATACATTTTCTTCTTGAGCAGTAAAACCAAGCATTGCATCCACTTTTTGATCTTCTCCTATTTTAGGATTGTAAGTCAATAATTGGTCAAATGAATAGTTGAACAATCGGTCTGTGATATCTCTAGCCGTTGCAATTCTTGGAGGAGCACCTGCCTGTCCTGATGCCACTGAGGTTCCAATGGTCGAAGGTACATATTCCTTAAACGCATTGTAGTTCAATTTTGTATTGGCAGAAGACTTAAACTTCAAAGAAGGCAAAATAGTGAACTCAGCAAAAGCATTCGCTAACACGTCGGCAATATTTCTCCTACGAGTAACATTTTGAAGTAAAAACAAGGGATTTGGAAAACCAAAAGCTCCGTCCACTCCACCGATATAAGGTCTCATAGATCCGTCAGCGTTATAGATAGGTTCACGTGGATCCATTAAAAGGGCTCCTCCCACTAAGGCACTACGCCCGTCCGTATTGGCAATGTTTTGCTTCGTGATACTTCCGTTTACGTTTAATCCTACATTTAAGAACTTATTAACTTGACCTCCTATGTTACTACGGATAGATACACGCTCATAATTGGTATTGACAATAGATCCTGCTTCTTTGTAGTACCCTACAGAAAACATCGACTTCATTGTTCCTTTACCAGATGAAATAGTTAAGTTGGCATCTGTATACGGAGCATTATTATTTAATATCGCACCAAACCAATCTGTTGAAAATTTAGTTTGCTCAGGATAACGATAGCCTAATGGCACATCTTCTAGTGTTGGTTCTTTTTGCTTAAAATATCTGAAGTTATCTTCAAATATCTCTTTTTTGAATTGCGCAAATTCAACCCCATTTAATACGGGTGTTCTACGAGACATAGGAATATTTTGAATCCCATGATCTAAGGTAAAATTGATGTTTACCTTACCTTCTTTCGCATTTTTTGTGTTAATTAAAACTACACCATTCGATCCTCTAGCACCGTAAATCGCTGTAGAAGCCGCATCTTTTAAGATGGAAATAGTTTCAATATCATTTGGATTAAAGTTTTGACCTACTGAGGTACCCACGACAAACCCGTCGATTACATATAATGGATCGCTACCAGCTCCCAAGGAACCGATTCCACGTACACGAACCTCAAATAATCCACCAGGTGTTCCACTCTTTTGCTTTACGGTAACACCCGCTGCACGACCTTGAAGCATTTGGTTTAAGTTATTTGCTGGCTGCTCTCCTATATCTTTCATTCCAATCACTGAAATGGCTGAGGTGATATCCTGCTTTCTTTGAGAACCATAACCCACGACAACTACTTCAGATAGCTCTTTTAGGTTATCTTCTAAAGTTACGTCAATGATTGAACGGTTTCTAACTGTTTCAGATTTACTAGTCATCCCTACAGATGAAAAAACAAGGACTGAATTTGCCCCTGAACTTACTTTGATGGTATAATTACCATCAGCACTTGTAACGCTACCATTGCTGGTCCCTCTTTCCGTTACGGAAACGCCAGGAATTCCTGTCCCGTCAGATGAGCTAACTTTTCCTTTCACTTGCAGACTTTGTGCAAATCCTTGGAAAATCAATAGCATCATGAATAATGTTAATTGAATTTTTTTCATAGAAATGATTTTAAGTAAATTATTTAAATAGAGGCTAAATATATGTTTTGAAGGTGGTAGAACTATCCTTACTCCTCATAAGGATAGTTCAATATTGTATCATCATAATACAATAAATCGCTCCTTTATTTGGTTATTTAGCGGTATTTGTTAAAAAGAGAGAACGTATAATCGAATATTTTTATAAAAAAAAACTCATAAATTTTATAGAAATTTTTATAAACATAATCGTCAAATCGAAAACAAGTACGCAAATAAAAAATCCACCACTCAAGGCTGAGAGGTGGATTTTTTAAAATTCTAGTAAAATTAAGTTTTAGAAACCTAATCCGGTGGTTTTTGTTTTCACGCGAAGTAAATTCATATCGGCGGTGATAAACAAGGTCTTCCCGTCTTCTCCGAAGGCACAGTTGGCCGTCGCCGACCCCGCCTCAATCCTCCCTAATAATTTTCCTTCGGGACTGATGATTAAAACTCCACCAGGGCCAGTCGCCCATAAATTACCTTCTTTATCTACTTTGAATCCATCAGGAGCGCCTTTCCAGCCTTTTTTGGCTAATGGGCCAGCATCGTAAAATACTTTTCCTGTACCTAAATTCCCATCTGGGTTTACGGGATAAGCCATCCATATTAATCCTTTCATGTCGGACTGTCCTACATATAAAATTTTCTCATCAGGGCTAAAAGCCAAGCCATTCGGACGAATTAAGTCGGTTGATTGCAGCGTTAATTTACCCTTCGTATCGATCCGATAAACTCCTTGAAAAGCTAATTCTTTAGCAGGTTCAACTTTACCTCGTCCCGGTAATCCATACGGAGGATCCGTGAAATAATAGTCGCCAGAACTTTTTTGAACTAAATCATTTGGGCTATTTAGTTTTTTACCTTCAAATAAATGAGCTAAAGTCTTTTTCTGATCAGGCTTATTTAATGGCATTTCTGCAATTCTACGATCGCCATGTTCACAAGAAACCAAATTGCCTTTTTTATTAATAATTAATCCATTAGAACCTGGCTCCTCTGAATAAGTGCCAGTGCCCGTATATCCTGAAGGTCTTAAGAATTCTTCAATGCCTTTGGCCGGAGACCATTTGTGAATCACATTTTCGGGCACGTCGGAGAAGAGTAAATACCCTCCTTTTTTTACCCAGACAGGACCTTCGGACCAAGTATATCCGGTGCCCAAAATTTCTATTTTTGACGTTGTGTCTATTAAATGATCTAAAGCTGGATCTAAACGGTGAATTTTACCGATGGTCGGAAAGCTAGATTGCTGAGCTGTTGCCATATTTCCTAAAAAACCTACCAGCAAGCTGGTTATTAAAATTATTTTTTTCATAAAAAAAGAAAAAAAATGCGGACACTTAGCCCGCATTTGTAAATTTTATAAATGTTTCTTTTTGATTTCCTTCACGGCAAAATCGGCTGCTCTGGCGGTTAAAGCCATGTAGGTCAGCGACGGATTTACGCAAGAAGTAGAAGTCATACAAGCACCATCCGTGACAAAAACGTTTTTACACGCATGCACTTGGTTGTTTCCGTTTAATACAGATGTTTTTGGATCACGGCCCATGCGAGCTGTTCCCATTTCATGGATGGCCATACCTGGATATGATCCGTTGTCAAATGCTTTTACATTTTTCAAACCTGCGGCTTCTAACATTTCGCCCGCATCGTTCATGATGTCTTTACGCATTTTCCGCTCATTCTCTTTGAATTCCGCGTCAAATACTACCACGGGCATTCCCCACTTGTCCTTCGTCGTAGCATCTAAATACATTTTATTTTCATGGTAAGGCAATGTTTCGCCAAATCCACTTAAAGCCATACCCCATGGTCCTGGATGTGTCAATGATTCTTTATAATCTGCGCCGAAGCTCAAATCACCGATTCCTCTATTCCAACCCGAACGTGATCCACTTCCTTGGTATCCAAATCCACGTACATAATCGCGCTTGTCATTTCCAATGTTTCTATACCGTGGAATATAAATACCGTTTGGCCTACGACCGATGTAATATTTATCTTCATCACCTTCCCATGTGCCCGTAGCGCCAATTTTAAAGTGATGATCCATCAAATTATGTCCTAATTCTCCTGAGTCATTGCCAAATCCATTTTGAAAACGATTTGATTTTGAATTCAATAATAATGCCGTTGTACTTACTGTCGAACCACACACAAAAATCACTTTGGCAAAATATTCTTTTACTTCATGCGTTACCGTATCAATTACGCGGACCCCTTTCGCACGTTGCTTAGTCGCATCGTAAATGATTTCAGAAACTAAGGAGTCAGGCCTTAAGGTCAACAACCCAGTCTTAGCTGCCGGTGGAAGTGTACAAGATTGTGAACTAAAATATGCGCCATATGGGCAACCTAATCTACATTTATTGCGGTATTGGCAGGCTGAACGGCCTACGCCTAATTGGGCTTGTTTCGCTTCAGATAAGTTAGCCACTCGCCCTATCGTCATGATACGACCAGGAAAATTTTTCTCGATGCGCTTCCGAACTTCTTTCTCCACGCAATACATGTCCATAGGCTTTAAAAACTCTGAATCAGGCAATTGAGGTAATCCCAGAGCCTCACCAGAAATACCTACATGTTTCTCTACATAGGAATACCAAGGAGCAATTTCATTGTATCGAATTGGCCAGTCAACTGCAATGCCTTCTTTTATATTGGCCTCAAAATCAATATCACTTAAGCGGTACGTTTGACGGCCCCACATGATGGATTTACCTCCAACAATATTGGGCCTATACCAGTCAAATCTTTTTTCTTCTTTATATAAAGAATCCGAATCATTCATCCAATATTTTTCAGTCATCTCGTTATATGGATAATCACGAGATAATTTTGGATGGGAAGCCTTTTGCTCCTGGGTCAATAAACCATTGTATTTGAAATCCCAAGGATCTTTATAGCTAGGCTCATATCCTGTGATATGCTCCATTTGCTTTCCTCGGTCTAACACCAAAGTTCTCATTCCTTTTTCTGTTAATTCCTTGGCGGCATATCCCCCTGAAACTCCAGATCCTACGACAATGGCGTCATAGGTGATTGATTTTATTGCGTCTATATTTAAATTCATTGTTAAATTAGTTCAGGTCAAAATTATAAAGTCCACGTTTTTTGATTAGGCCCTAATGGCATACATCCATCAAATTTACCTGGGATTGGAAGATATTCTAAGGCTTCAGTAGCACCTATTTTACTTGTAAAATATCCTGTGGTAGCTAATTCTTTGATCATAAAAAAGAAAGGAACCGTTCCCTTTTTTGCTTTTCTAGCCGCATCGCCTTCCAGCATGCAAGCCGTCAAAACTTCTTTTTTCTGTATGTCATTCGCATCTACGAAACCTTTGCCTGTCTTAGTTTTACAGTCAGCGTCTAATTTGGTCAAGCCTGCATAAAATGTTTCTTGATCTGCTTTTGTATAACAGTCTTGAACCACATTAATAATGAACTTTTCCGCACCAGCAGCCTTAGCCCCAGGTGTTTTAGTGGTCGGGATAATTACATCCGCAATGGAAGCTATCAAGGCTGTTTGATCCGCTGTAAAACTTACAAAAGTTCCATTATTGGTTTTTTGGCCCATAATTCCAGCCATGGCGGGAGCGGAAATAATGCCTCCCATTAATGCAGCGATGCGTTGAACCGCCTCTCTTCTATTTATATTCATAGGTAAATAAGTATTTTAATTCTTAAAGTTTTCAAATATAGGGAATTAAAATAAAAAAAGAATGGGCGTGTATGGGCATTTTGCTAATTTTTTTTATCCCTACATTTGTTTTAAATTTCAAACATGTCGCGTATATCTTCAAAGGAACTTGTTGGCCAAATAATGACATCTCTACTTCATTTGTATAATGAAAAAGAGGCGAAAGCTATGGCATATCGATGTTTGGATTTGGGATGGGATTGTAGTTCCACCGATATTTTAATGGAAAAGCCAGTGGAAATATCGGTCGAGTGGAATGCGAAATTAGGCCGACTGCAAACCGGAGAACCTTTTCAGTATGTCATGGGTTTTGAGTTTTTTAGGGATCGTAAATTGATGGTTAGTCCTGCTACGTTAATCCCGAGGCCTGAGACAGAGGAATTAATTACGAAGATTTTTCCTTTGATTGAAAAACAGCATCGAGTCCTAGATGTGGGTACTGGGTCGGGTTGCATTGCGGTAAGTTTAGGCATTGAAACAGATGCATCCATTTTTGCTTGGGACATTTCGGAGGATGCATTAGATATTGCAAAAAATAATGCGAGACTTTTGGGCGCTCAAGTTAGCTTTCTGCATCAAGATGTATTTGGATGGGAGCAAACTGCGGGTACTTGGGATTTTATCGTTTCAAATCCACCTTATGTGTTGGACCAAGAAAAAAACGAAATGAGTCCCAATGTACTTGATTTTGAACCTCATGTAGCTCTTTTTGTGCCTGATCACGAACCTTTAAAATTTTATCAAACCTTGGGTGATTTTGCTTGGTGCCGTTTGAACCCGGGAGGCTGGTTGGCCGTTGAAATTAACCGAGCTTATGGACTTGAGACGGAAAAGCTGTTTAGGCAGATTGGATTTTCGACCACGGAATTGCATCAAGACTTTCATGGAAATGACCGTTTTGTATTGGCTCAAAAATAGTTTTTCAAAAATATTTATTTATTCTTCCTCAAAATTGAACTTTTATCCTGTAAAAAGTATTTTGGTACGAAAATGTAAAGGAGATTTTTATTTATTGTCTACCTTTGCCAAACAAAAAAACCATAAAAATTTTTAAGATGAATAAGAAAATTTGGATTGCTTTAGCAGTAGTTGTTGCCTTAGTTTTCTGGGGTGTAGGTTCTAGAAACGGAATGGCGACCAGTGACCAGGAAGTAAAGGCTTCATGGGCGAATGTTCAAAGTGCTTACCAAAGACGTGCGGATTTAATTCCCAACTTGGTTAAAACAGTACAAGGTGTAGCAAATTTCGAAAAGTCTACGTTGACAGCTGTGATTCAAGCACGTGCAAGTGCGACACAAATGAAGTTAGATTCAAAGGACTTAAGTCCTGAAAACTTGCAAAAATATCAAGCAGCTCAATCTTCTTTAGGAGGTGCATTATCTCGATTAATGGTTGTAGCTGAAAATTATCCTCAATTAAAAGCGACGGAGAACTTTTCTGAATTACAATCACAATTAGAAGGAACTGAAAATAGAATTAAGGAAGAGCGCGATCGTTTCAATGAATCGGTAAAGAACTATAATTCTTTGATTGTTACTTTTCCAGGTAATTTAATTGCTTCCTTTTCTGGATTTGTAGAGAAGGGTTTTTTCCAAGCGGAAGCTGGGTCTGATAAGGCACCCGAGGTGAATTTCGACGAGAAAAAGTAGGATGCATTTATCTGAGGACCAACAAAAACAAATTTTGCAAGCCATCCAGGAGGCCGAACTAAAGACTTCTGGAGAGGTACGCGTGCACATAGAAAGTCATTGTGAAGGGCACCCGGTCGAAAGAGCGAAGGTGCTCTTTTTTGAATTAGGCATGCATCAAACTGATTTGCAAAATGGAGTTCTCATCTATTTGGCCCACAAAGATCGTAAATTCTCAATCGTAGGAGATAAAGGAATTGACGCGAAAGTTCCTTTGGAATTTTGGGAAACGATCCGGGATGAAATGCGCCCTACCTTAGTAAAAAATGAATTTGGCATAGCCCTTTCACACGGTATTATGCGCGTTGGCGAAGTGCTTGCCACGTTTTTTCCATATCAAAAAGATGATCAGAATGAGCTGTCGAATGAAATATCTTTTGGAGCTTAGTCAAATGATGAAAAAAATCAAATTCTTATTTTTCCTACTCTTTACGGCAAATACCTTACTGGCTGCTGGTCAGGGAGACATACCTGCGAAACCTAATGGCTATGTATTGGATGCTATTTCTGCATTAAAGCCTGAGGAACGTAATTTACTTGAGCAAAAATTGCGAGGTTACGCGGACAGCACATCGACTCAGTTTGCAGTAGTATTAGTTCCATCGACTGGAGGCCGAGACGCCTATGATTATGCGATGGAAATAGGGAAAAGTTGGGGCATAGGACAAAAAGGAAAGAATAACGGAGTGGTCATTTTAGTTTCCATGGATGAGCGCAAGATTCGAATCGTCACAGGTCGAGGAATCGAGGATGTATTAACCGATGCCATTTGTAAACGAATCATTAATCGGATAATCAAGCCATATTTAAAGCGGGGAGATTTTTATGGAGGTTTAGATATGGCAACCACTGAAATGATGCAGCGTGCCAGCGGTGAATTTAAGGCGGATGCATCTGAGGATCCCCAAGGAATTCCATTGTTTGCGATCATCATCATTGGTTTTGTTCTTATGACTTTAATTAATGCCTATCGAAATCGAAACAGAAATGGGGGATCAGGACCTGGTTCAAATGGGGGAGGAGGCATGTTTTTTCCACCTATATTTCTAGGAGGCGGAAATTATGGTGGTGGTTCTGGTGGATCTGGAGGAGGCGGTTTTGATTTTGGTGGATTTGGTGGGGGAGACTTTGGCGGGGGCGGCGCAGGTGGCGATTTTTAAATAATCTGTATCTTTGTTGAAAATAAAAATATTTTGAAAGATATCATCCAACAATCTCTTCGCGAATCACAAGATGTTTTAGCGCAATTTTTATCTGATCCAAGCAAATTGGATGCGATTGAAAAAGCGGCTGATTGTTTGGTGGACGC